>NZ_BAAABU010000016.1:0-174602 GCF_039521145.1 Saccharothrix mutabilis subsp. mutabilis | reverse complement strand
GCCTGGCGGTGGCCCGATGCACCGGCATCACCGTGTGGGGCATCCGCGACACCGACTCCTGGCGCTCCTACGGCACCCCACTGCTCTTCGACGGCTCAGGCAACAAGAAGCCCGCCTACACGGCGGTCCTCAACGCCCTGAACGCCGCTCCCCCGTCCTCCACCACGACGACGACCAGCACGACGACCAGCACGACGACGACCACCACGACGACGACCACCACGACTACGACCACGACCACCACGACCACCACGCCGCCCCCGGGTGGTTGCACCGCAACGGTTTCCGCGCTCGACCAGTGGAACACCGGGTTCGTGGCCACGCTCAAGGTCACGGCGGGGTCGTCGGCGGTCAACGGCTGGTCGGTGTCGGTGGCGCTGCCGTCCGGCGTGACCGTGGTGAACTCGTGGAACTCCGGGCGCAGCGGCAACTCCGGCACGGTGGCGTTCACCAACGTGGCCTACAACGGCGGGCTGCCCGCCGGCGGGTCCACGGAGTTCGGCTTCCAGGCCGACGGGAACGCGGGCGCCCTGTCCCCCACCTGCTCGGCCCGCTGACGCACCCCGATCCCGGCGGCCGGGCGCAAAGCGTCCGGCCGCCGGCTCGGCGTGCCCAGGACCAGCCGCGATAGCAAGGAGATGCTGTGCGCACAACGGAATCCCACGCCCGGCGGGCGGCCGTCCTCGCCGCCGCCGTGGCCCTGACCGCGACGGCCGCCGCGCTCGTCGGGTCCCAGTCCGCGTCCGCCGCCGCCGGCTGCCGCGTCGACTACGCGATCGGCTCGCAGTGGCCGGGCGGGTTCGGCGCGACCGTCGCCGTGACCAACCTGGGCGACCCCGTGAACGGGTGGCGCCTGTCGTGGGCGTTCGCCGGCGACGAGCGGATCACCCAGTCCTGGAACGGGACGCACACCCAGTCCGGCAGCCAGGTGACCGTGGCCAACGCCGCCTGGAACGGCGCGATCGCCACCGGCGCGACGGTGTCGTTCGGGTTCAACGCCACCACCAGCGCCCGTCCGACGACGCCCCCGGCGTTCACCCTCAACGGCGTGGCGTGCACGGGGTCACCGACCACCACAACCACGACCACCACAACCACGACCACAACCACGACGACCACGACCACGACCACCACCCCGTCGCCGACCCGCCCGATGGTGGAGAACAACTTCGCGGTCACCCGCGAGGGTGCCTACGGCGACAACCGCTTCACGGTGTTCCGCCCCACGAACCCGCAGGCCCTCGGCCGTCCCATGCCCGTGCTGGCGTTCGGGAACGGGGCCTGCGCGCACACGGACAACAGCGAGGTGACGCGGGCGTTGACGTTCATCGCGTCCAAGGGTTTCGTCGTCGTCAACACCGGGTCGGTCGACGGTTCGCCCAACGGCGTGCCCAGCGGATCGCCCATCCCGTCCCTGCTCACCGACGCGATCACGTGGGCGGGGCGGGAGCAGGACCGTGCGGCCTCACCGCTGAGCAGGCGCCTGGACCTCGGGAAGGTCGCCACGGCGGGCCACTCGTGCGGCGGCCTGGAGGCCCTGGTCGCCGCGCAGGACAGCCGGGTGTCCACCGTGGTCTCGCTGAACAGCGGCTTCTTCGCCGACGGCGCGTTCGGCTACCCGCGCACCGAGCTGCGCAAGCTGCACACCCCGGTCCTGTTCATGGACGGCGGCCCGTCCGACATCGCCTACGCCAACACCCAGGCCAACTACGACCTGGTCACCGTGCCGGCGGTGCTGGCGCGGCAGCCGCAGGCGGGCCACGTCGGCTTCATCACCGGCAGCCAGCTGACCGACGGCATGACCACGGTCGTGCACTTCCTGGACATGGTCCTCAACGCCAACCCCACGGCCCGCGCGTACATCCTCGACCCGTCGGGCCTGGCCGCGAAGTACCCGTGGACTGTGTCGAAGAAGAACGTTTGAGCGCTTCACCTGAGCAGTGCAGCGCTATTGCGCACCACTCGCCGTCTCTTCTACGGTGATGAGTCGAAGCGCTTCGACATCGCAGGCGGGAGCGGCGTGTGAAGTTCAGTGACGGGTACTGGTTGCTGCGGCCCGGGGTCGAGGCGGCCCACCCGACGGGCGTGCACGACGTCACCGCCGGCGACGGCGAGGTCGTGGTGCACGCCGCCACCCACCCCGTCCGGCATCGCGGGGACATGCTCAAGGGCCCGATGGTCACCCTCGGGTTCAGCTCGCCGATGCCGGACGTGGTCGGGGTGCGGATCACGCACTTCGCCGGCGGAGCGCCCGAGCACCCGTCGTTCGGGCTCTCCGCCGACCCCGCGCACGAGGCCAAGGTGGTGGAGGACGACGCCGGGGTGGCGCTGACCTCCGGCTCGCTGACCGCCCGGGTGCGCCGGGGGTCGGAGTGGCGGGTCGACTTCACCGCCGACGGGCGGCTGTTGACCAGCAGCGGCGCCAAGGGCATCGGGTTCATGACGCTCGACGGCGTGCACCACGTCCGCGAGCAACTGGTGCTGGGCGTCGGGCACGCCGTGTACGGGCTGGGCGAGCGGTTCGGGCCGTTGGTGAAGAACGGCCAGACCGTGGACGTCTGGAACGCCGACGGCGGCACCAGCAGCGAGCAGGCGTACAAGAACGTCCCGTTCTTCCTGACCAACGCCGGGTACGGGGTGTTCGTCAACCACCCCGGGCACGTCTCGTTCGAGGTCGGCTCGGAGGCGGTGTCCAAGGTCGGGTTCAGCGTCGAGGGGCAGTCGCTGGAGTACTTCCTGGTCTACGGGCCCACGCCGCGGGAGATCCTGCGCAAGTACACCGCGTTGACCGGGCGGCCCGCGTTGCCGCCGGCCTGGTCGTTCGGGCTGTGGCTGTCCACGTCGTTCACCACCTCCTACGACGAGGCGACGGTGACCGGGTTCATCGACGGGATGGCCGAGCGGGACCTGCCGCTCAGCGTGTTCCACTTCGACTGCTTCTGGATGCGCGAGTTCCACTGGTGCGACTTCGAGTGGGACCCGCGCACGTTCCCCGACCCGGCGGGGATGCTGGCGCGGCTGCGCGAACGCGGCCTGCGGGTGTCGGTGTGGATCAACCCCTACATCGCGCAGCGGTCGCCGCTGTTCGCCGAGGGCGCGGCCCACGGCTACCTGCTGCGGCGGCCGTCCGGCGAGGTGTGGCAGTGGGACCTGTGGCAGCCGGGCATGGCGCTGGTGGACTTCACCAACCCGGCGGCGCGGGCGTGGTACGCGGCGAAGCTGGAAGCGTTGCTGGACCAGGGCGTGGACTGCTTCAAGACCGACTTCGGCGAGCGCGTCCCGACCGACGTGGTCTACCACGACGGGTCCGACCCGCACCGGATGCACAACTACTACACGTTCCTCTACAACCGGACCGTGTTCGACGTGCTGCGCAAGCGGCACGAGGACGCCGTGGTGTTCGCCCGGTCGGCCACCGCCGGGTCGCAGCAGTTCCCGGTGCACTGGGGCGGGGACTGCGAGGCGACCTACGAGTCGATGGCGGAGAGCCTGCGCGGCGGGCTGTCGCTGGGCCTGTCCGGGTTCGGGTACTGGAGCCACGACATCGGCGGGTTCGAGGGGACGCCGACGCCGGCGTTGTTCAAGCGGTGGATCGCGTTCGGATTGTTGTCCTCGCACAGCCGGTTGCACGGCAGCGGGTCCTACCGGGTGCCGTGGCTGTTCGACGAGGAGTCCGTCGACGTGCTGCGCCGGTTCGCCAAGCTCAAGCTGAGCCTGATGCCGTACCTGGACGCGGCGGCGCGGCAGGCCGCGGCCGAGGGCGTGCCGATGATGCGGGCGATGGTCGTGGAGTTCCCGGACGACCCCGGCTGCGCGCACCTCGAACGCCAGTACATGCTCGGCGACGACCTCCTGGTGGCACCGGTGTTCTCCGACGAGGGCGACGTGTCGTACTACGTCCCCGAGGGCGCGTGGACGCACCTGCTGACCGGCGAGGTCGTGCACGGCCCGCGCTGGGTCCGCGACCGCTGCGACTTCCTGACCGCGCCGGTGCTGGTGCGGCCCGACACGATCCTGCCCGTGGGCGCGGTGGACGACCGCCCGGACTACGACTACGCGGAGGGCGTCACGCTGCGGGCGTACCAGCTGGCCGAGGGGTCGCACACGACCGTCGTCGGCGGCACGACGTTCCGCACGGTCCGCGCGGGTGACCAGGTGCGGGTGGAGGCGGAGAACGCGCCGTCGCGGTGGCGCCTGCTGCTGGTCGGGGCCGGGTCGGTCGGGGCGGGGTCAGGCGGGGCCGGGTCGGGCGGGACCGGGTCAGGCGGGGCCGGGTCGGGCGAGGCCGGGTCGGGCGGGGCGGGGTCGCTTGAGGTGGCCGGCGGCGAGGTCATCGCCCACCCCGACGGCGTGCTGGTCGAGGTGGGCGGTGCCGCCGTGACCGTGCACGGCGTGCGCTGACGCCGTCCCCCGGGACATAATGCCCTGTCCGTTCGTGACCTCCGACCACGGATTTCCGGAACCGGTGCGAAAACACTGGTGACCGAGCCCAAGTGGTGGGCGCGGATCCGAGCACGGGGAGAAAAGGGCATGGCGGAGAAGTCGGTCGTGGTGGGGGTCGACGGGTCGTCGTCGGCCACGGCGGCGGTGCGGTGGGCGGCTCGGGAGGCGCGGCGGCGCGGGGTGGCGTTGTCGGTCGTGCACGCGTGCCTGCTGGTGCCCGCACGCGTGCCGGACCCGATCGCGCTGCCCCGCACCTACCACGAGGCGGTGCTGGAGCAGGGCCGGCGGTGGCTGGCCGAGGCCGCCGAGGAGGCCCGTCGCGTCGCGCCAGACCTGGCGGTGGAGACCGAGCTGGCGTCGGGGGACGCGGCGGAGGACCTGGTCGGCCGGTCGGCGTCGGCCCAGCTCGTGGTGCTGGGCTCGCGCGGGCTGGGCGGGTTCACCGGGCTGCTCGTCGGGTCCATCGCGGTGGCCGTGGCCACGCACGGGCACTGCCCCGTCGTCGTGGTGCGCGGCGCCGAGACCGGGTCGGGCGTCGTGGTCGGCGTGGACGGGTCGGCGGCCGGCGAGGCCGCGCTGGCGTTCGCGTTCGCCCAGGCCGCGGCCACGAGCGCGGAGCTGGTGGCGGTGCGGACCTGGTCCGACGTCTTCGTGGACACCGCGTGGCACCAGGGCCTGGTGGTGGACTGGGAGCCGATCGAGGCGGCCGAGCGGGAGCTGCTGGAGCGGCAGGTGGAGCCGCACCGCGCGGCGCACCCCGACGTGGCGGTGCGGCTCGTGGTGACCCGCGACCGGCCGGCCCACGCCCTGGTCGCGCACTCCCGCGACGCGGCGCTGGTCGTGGTCGGCTCCCGCGGGCGCGGCGGGTTCCGCGGCCTGCTGCTGGGGTCCACCAGCCAGGCGCTGATCCACCACGCCGAGTGCCCCGTCGTCGTGGTCCCGCACCACTGAGCCCGGCGGCGACACCGTGATCTCCGTGACCGCGCCCTGGCGGTCGGACACCGACGAGGTGGCCTCCGCGCTGAACGCCGACCCGCGCCGCGGCCTGGCCCCGGCCGACGCCGAGCTCAGGCTGGCCCGGTTCGGGCCCAACCGGCTGGCCGAACCGCCGGGCCGGCCGTGGTGGCGGGCGCTGGCCGCGCAGGTGGCCAACCCGTTGAACCTGGTCCTGGTCATCGCGGCGGCCCTGGCCGGAGCCGTCGAGCGCTCCTACAAGGAGGCCGTGGTCATCGGCGTCGTCCTGGCCATGAACGGCGTGCTGGGCTTCGTCCAGGAACGCCGGGCGGACCAGGCGGTCGCGGCGCTGCGCGGGATGCTCAGCCCCACCGCCAAGGCCCGGCGCGCCGGCGTGGTCGTGGAGGTGCCCGCCGACCGGCTCGTGCCCGGCGACGTCGTGCTGGTCGAGGCCGGCGACCGGGTGCCCGCGGACGGGCGGCTGGTGTCGGCGGTGAACCTGGAGGTGGACGAGTCCGGCCTGACCGGGGAGTCGTCGCCGGTGGCCAAGTCCGTCGCGCCGGTGGCCGACGTGGGGCTGCCCGACCGGTCCTGCATGCTGCACATGTCCACCACCCTGACCCGCGGCCACGGCGAACTGCTGGTCACCGCGACCGGCATGGGCACCGAGATCGGCCACGTCGCCGCGCTGCTCGAACGCACCGACACCACCCGCACGCCGCTCCAGCGGCAGCTCGACCGGCTGGGCGTCCGCCTGGCCTACCTCGCGGGCGCGGCGGTCCTGCTCGTCGCGGTGACGCGGCTGGCCACGGGCGGCAGCCTCGGCGAGGTCATCACGCTGGCGGTCGCGCTCGGGGTCGCGGCCATCCCGGAGGGCCTGCCCGCGGTCGTCACGGTCACGCTGGCGCTCGGGATGCGCCGGATGGCCCGGCGGCGCGCGATCGTCAAGCGGCTGACCGCCGTGGAGACGCTCGGCGCGACCACGGTCATCTGCACCGACAAGACCGGCACGTTGACGCTGAACCAGATGACCGCCCGCGCCCTGTGGCACGCCGGCCGCCGGTACGCGGTCAGCGGCGAGGGCTACGGCCACGACGGGACCGTCACCGCCGAGGACGGCGGGCCCGTGGGCGACCTGCGGGACGTGCTGCTGCCCGCGGTGCTGTGCAACGACGCCGTCGTGCGCGAGGGCGTGCTGGTCGGCGACCCCACCGAGGGAGCGTTGCTGGGGCTGGCGGGCAAGGCGGGGTTGGACGTGCAGGCGCTGCGGGCAGAGTTCCCGCGCGTCGCCGAGATCCCGTTCGACTCCGCTCTGAAGTACATGGCGACCTTCCACCGGCACGGCGCCGGCACGCGCGTGTACCTCAAGGGGGCCACGGACGTGCTGCTGGACATGGCCTCCCACGTGCGGCTGGCCGGCGGGGACGTGCCACTGGACGAACAGCGGCGCGCGGCCGTGCAGGAGGAGCTGCACCGGATGGCCGGGCAGGGGCAGCGGGTGCTCGGCGTCGCCGTCGGCGAGACCACCGAGGCCGACCCGACGCCGGAGGTGCCGTCCCGGCTGGTGCTCGTGGGCGTGGTCGGCCTGCTCGACCCGCCGCGCCCGGAGGCTCGGGCGGCGATCGCCGAGTGCCGCAGCGCGGGCATCGACGTCAAGATGATCACCGGCGACCACCTGGCCACCGCGACCTCCATCGCCGACACCCTCGGCATCACCGGGCGCGGCATGTCGGGCGGCGACCTGGACCGGCTCGACGACGACGGCCTGGACCGCGCCGTCGAGACGACCGACGTGTTCGCCCGCGTCGCGCCGGAGCACAAGATCCGCGTGGTGGCGGCGTTGCAGCGCCGCGGCGAGGTCGTGGCGATGACCGGCGACGGCGTGAACGACGCGCCGGCGCTCAAGGGCGCGGACATCGGCGTGGCGATGGGGGTCACCGGCACCGACGTGGCCAAGGAAGCCGCCGCGATGGTCCTCACCGACGACAACTTCGCCACCATCGTCGGCGCGGTCCGCCAGGGCCGCACGATCTACGACAACATCGTGAAGTTCGTCCGGTTCCAGGTGGGCACCAACGTGGCGGCGATCCTGACCATGGTCGCCGGCTCGGTGTTCTTCCTGGGCGACGCCGTGGTGCTGACACCGTTGATGCTGCTGTGGATCAACGTGATCGCCGACGGCCCGCCGGCCCTGGCGCTGGGCCTGGAACCCGCGCGCCCGTCGGTGATGCGCGAACCCCCGCGCCCGCCCGGCGCGCACATCCTCACCAGCGCCCGCCTGACCCGGATCGCGGCGACCGCGGCGGTGATGGTCGTCGGCACCCTGCTGGTGTTCCAGTACGGGGTGGACCGGGGCACCGCGACCGCGCAAACGTTGGCGTTCACCACTTTCGTGCTGTTCCAGGTGGTCAACATCTTCAACGTCCGCGACGAACGGGCGTCGGCCTTCGGCCCGCTGCTGCTGCACAACTGGCGGCTGTGGGCGGCGCTGGCGGCGGTGCTGGTCCTCCAGGCCTGCGCGGTCCACGTGCCACTGGCGCAGGAACTGTTCGGCACCACCGCGCTCACGCCCGCCGACTGGCTGCTGGCCGCCGGCACCGCGACCACGGTGCTGTGGGTGGAGGAGGCGCGCAAGGCGGTCGTCCGACGGCGATCCGCCGCGCTTTAGCTCCGGTGCGGCCGGCAGCGAACCGTCGCGCTTCAGCTCCGGTGCGGCCGGCGGCGAACCGTCGCGCTTCAACTCCGGTGCAAACCCTTGGGCGGCCGGGTCCCACCCGGCCGCTCAGGGCCGGTCGGATCGCGCCATCGCCCGGAGCACGTCCCGGCGCGTGACGACCCCGACCAACCGGTGGTCGGACACGATCGGCAGCCACCGCACGTGGTCCTCCAGCATCACGCGGGCGATCATGGTGACGGGCGCGTCGGGGTCCATGCACAGCACCGGCGTGCTCATCACCCCGCCCGCCGTCGTGGCGGCGCCGGCGTACCCGCCGCGCACCACGTCCTCCTCGCTGACGATCCCGACCAGCCGCTCCGCGGCGTCCACCACCGGCACCGCGGTGAACCCGCGGTCCGCCAACAGCGCGGCCACCTGCCGGATCGGCACGTCCGCGGTCACCGCGACGACCGGGCTGGTCATGACGTCCTGAGCACGCATGGGACACCTCCTCCCCCGAGGGTCCACCCGAACGGGGCGGCGCGGACAGCGTCCGGAGGCCCGCGAGCCAGGACCTCCGGGCCCGGCTCGGGCGGGACCTTGGACCCTGTCCGGTGACCGGTCCCGCGCGTCAAGGTCAACACCAAACCCCTTGTCAGGAGGACCTTTCCGTGTTGTCCGTCGGCTCCACCGACATCGTGCGCGCGACCCTGCCCGTCGTCCGCGACCACGCCGTCGAGATCACCAGCGCGTTCTACCCGTCGATGTTCGCCGCCCACCCCGAGCTGCTCGACCTGTTCAACCAGGGCAACCAGGCCGACGGGCGGCAGCGCGTCGCCCTCGCCTCCGCCGTGGTCGCCTTCGCCGAACACCTGCTCGACCCCGACGCGACGCCGTTCGACGCCATCGCCGAGCGCATCGCCCACAAGCACGTGTCGCTGGGCATCCGCGCCGAGCAGTACCCCGTCGTCGGCCGGCACCTGCTGGGCGCGGTGGCCACCGTCCTGGGCGACGCCGTCACGCCGGAGATCGCCGCCGCGTGGGACGAGGTCTACTGGCTGCTGGCCTGCCGGCTCATCGCCGCCGAAGCCCGCCTGTACCAGCGCGGCGACATCGACCCCGAAACGCCGTGGCGGCGGTGGCGGGTCGCCAAGCGGCAGGACGAAGCGGTCGACACCGTCTCCTTCACCCTGGTGCCCGACGACGGCGGCCCGGTCCCCGAGTTCCTCGCCGGCCAGTACGTCTCCGTCGCCGTGGACCTGCCCGACGGCCACCGCCAACCCCGCCAGTACACGCTGTCCCACGGGCCCGGTCGGGGCTCGCTGCGCATCACCGTGCGCCGCGTCCCCGGCGGCGCGGTGTCCAACCACCTGCACGACCACCTCCACGCCGACGACACGCTCCTGGTCGGCCCGCCCGCGGGCGACCACACCCTCGACCCCGGCACCGGCGCGGTCCTGCTCGTCAGCGCCGGCATCGGCATCACCCCCACCGCCGCCATCCTCGACCACATCGCCCGCACCCAGCCGACCCGCCGCGTCGTCGTCGCCCACGCCGAGCGCACCCCCGACCGGCACGCGCTGCGCGCCGAGGTCCTGCACACCGCCTCGAACCTCGCCGACACCGACCAGCTCACGTGGTACGAGACCGGCGGCGACGAACACCACGGCCGCATCGACGTCGACGCCCTGCCGCTGGACGACGACACGACCGCCCACCTGTGCGGCCCCGTCCCGTTCATGCGCCACATCCGCGCGGGCCTGCTCCGCCGAGGCCTTGCCGACCACCGCATCCGGTACGAGGTCTTCGGCCCCGGCATGCTGGACGACCGGGTCGGCTGAGGGCACACGACAGGAGGTGGGCCGGGTGGTCGAGACGGGCACGGTGGCGGGAGGGATGCCCTACCTGCGCACGGGATCGGGCCCGCCCCTGGTGTTCCTCCCCGGCATCACCGCCCACCACCGCGTGCCCGCGGGACCGGACCTCCGCTTCCAGCTCGCGCAGGTGCGGCCCCTGGCCCGGACCCGGGAGGTGTGGTGGCTCAACCGCCGCCCCGGCCTGCCGACCGGGACGAGCATGGCCGACCTCGCCGCCGACCACGCGGCGGCGCTGCGCGGGCTGTTCGGGGACGCCGTCGACGTCCTCGGCGTGTCCACCGGCGGCAGCGTGGCGCTCCAGCTCGCGGTGGACGCCCCCGACGTGGTGCGCCGGCTGGTCCTGGTCTCGGCCGCCTGCACGCTGGGCGAGCGCGGCCGTCGGGCGCAACGCGACGCGGCCCGCCACCTGCGCGCCGGTCGCCCCCGCCGGGCCGCCGCGGCGATGATGGGCATCATGGGCGCGGGCCCGCTCACGCGGGGTGCGGCCACGGCGGCGGGGTGGCTGCTGGGCAGCACGTTCGTGGGCCGGGGCGACCCGGACCTGCAAGCCGTGATCGACGCCGAGGACGCCTTCGACCTCTGCGACCGCCTGCCCGCCATCACCGCCCGCACGCTGCTCGTCGGCGGCGCGCACGACGGCTGCTACGGTCGCGCCCTCCTCGAACGCACCGCCGCCCGAATCCCGGGCGCCCGCCTGATCCTGTTCCCGCACAAGGGACATCTCGGCATCGGACCGGCCACGGCACGACCGGTGCTCGCCTTCCTCGACGAGCCGTGACCCCGGCGGGGCTCAACCCCGGGGCAGGATGAAGCGCCGGCCGTCCGGGTGCCGGATGGTCACGTGGGTGCCGACGAACCCTCACAACGGGTACGGGCCGAGGCGGCCCCAGGCGACCAGGACCGGGGCCGCCGCGAGACCGAGGGCACGGTCAGGGAGGCCATGACCCACTGGAGCACCCGCAACAGCGTGTCCACCGCCATCACCCCCGCGAGCGACCACACCGAGGGACGCCCGGAAGTGGTCGCCCGATCCGCCCGCCACCGAGGACCACGGCGCGTGACGCACCGGTCGGGACCGGGTCACACAATCGCATGGATGATCTTGAAATCCGTCCAAATGAGACGGTCGGGACCCCAGAATGGCCGCTGTCACCACGAAAGGCGGTCACCCCATGCGCACTCCCACGCCCGTGCACCTCGTCGGCTCACTCCCCGGACCCCTCTGCGACAAACCCGCCACGGCGATGGAGTGGTTCCTGAGCCACAGCGACGACGCGCCGTTGACCGGCCTGCCCTGCGACCGCGACCCGCGGTGGATCATCGACTGGCTGGACCACCTCGCGACCGTGCCCGCGCTGGAGCCCGTGCGGACCGGGGCCAGCACCGGCTACCACGACATGCCCACCTACCGCCTGCGCCCCGGCCACCACCTCGCGCCCGGCGACGTGGCGTGGGGCATGCCGGCCCACGTCGAGGACGCCTTCGCCGCACTGGACGCGTTGCGCCCCGGTTCACGGCTGCGCCTCCAGGTCGGCGTGCCCAACGCCTTCGACCTGGCGCTGTTCGCGTTCGGCTCGGTCGAGGACGCCCTGCGGCACCTGCCGGTCGTGCGCGGGGCGGTCAACGGCGAGGTCGCGCAGGTCGCCGCCCGGTGGGGCGACCGGGTGCAGTTCCAGCTGGAGACGCCGGCCGTGCTGGTCTCCTACCACCGCACGCCGCGCGAGGGGTGGCCCGGCCTCACGCAGCTGCTGGTGGGCGAGGTCGCGCGGGTGTTGGACACCGTGCCGCACGGGCGGTGGGTGCTGCACCTGTGCTACGGCGACCTGGGGCACGTGCCGGTGTTCCTGCCGACCGACCTGGAGCCGGCCGTCGAGTTCGTCAACGCCCTGGCCGACCACGAGTCCGACCGCAGGCTGCCGGTCCCGACCGTGCACCTGCCCGTGACCGCGGGCGACGCCGCGCCGCCCACCGACCCGGAGTTCTACCGGGCCCTGCGCCGGCTGCGGCGCGGGGTGCGGGTCATCGCCGGTGTCGTGGCCGAGAACCACCCGAGGGAGAGCCGGGAAGCGCTGGACCTGGTCGTCAACGCCCTCGGCGGCCCGGTGGCAGGCGTCGCCGCGGCCTGCGGGTACGGCCGCCGCACGCCCGAGGCGGCAGCGGCCAACCTGGCGCTCGCGGTCCGCCTGGCCCGGGAGATCAGCCCTCCCGGGGTGTGATCACCCGACGACCACGAGCCCGGCCCGAGCCGGCACCGGTCCCCGCCCAGGAGGCGAACGACCGTTCCGGCGCGACCCGGGTCGTGGACGCGGTCGGCACACCGTGACCGCACGCGGTCGCCCCGACTCGGTGAGCCGGGGCGACCTTGCCTCTCGGCCGGCCCTCCTCCGTCGCACGGACCTGGTGCCCGTCGCGTCGGCTGCCCGGCTCCCGGTCCAGGGTTCGAACCTGGGCTGGCCGGATCCAAAATCCGCCGTGCTGCCGACTACACCAACCGGGACCGTGCGTGCCGGCACCGACCCGACCGGGGTCGGCGCCCGACGTCGGATGCCCGCGAGTCGAACGCGGTGCGTCCTGATCCCAAATCAGGTGGGGTCGCCGTGCCCCTCGCATCCGTGGTATTCACAAATGATTTCGCGCGCCCTCAACAAGAAAGCCGCCCGAATCGGTTTCCCGATGGGCGGCTCCCTGTCCACAAGACCTCAAGCACAGGTCAGGGCGGGGAGTCCGCGCAGCTCAGCGGCGATTGCCGCTGGAGCGGGGATGAACCGGGCCGACTGGAGAACACGCGCAGAGCGGCACTCGCGGCACTGAGCCACGAACGGTGCGACACCCGCTTCCCCATGTCCCCGATCCTTTCTCTCGCGTTGTGACTCAAGTATGCCCGCCTGGAACTCAATGCCGCAATGCTTTTCTCGAATACTTCGAAACCGGGTCCCGCGGACGTGAATCCCGCGCCGCGGCGGGGGTCAGAGGTCGGCCAGGACCTGCATGGCGTGACGCTCCCGGTCCGCGAGGTCGGCGAGGAGCGTCGCGGCGTGGGCCAGGTGGTTCGGGTCGCGGGTCTCGCCGGCGGCGGCGATGTGGTGGGAGACCTCGGTCCACAGCGGGGCGATCTCGGCGTAGAGGCGGTGGCCGAGGCGGAGGTCGTCGGCGTCCACGATCGTGGCGGACTCGGCGAGGAAGTCGCGGTACAGGGCGCGGAACAGCGAGCCGCCGGTCCCGCCGCGCTCCATCAGGGTCGCGGCCAGCGGGAGGTCGCGGGCCGGGTCGCTTGAGCGGTCGAGCCAGCGGGTCACCTGGTGGGCCGCCTTCGCGATGCCGCGGTGGCCGAGGTTGGCGATCGGCGGGTTGAGGAAGGCGCGCGCGTTGGCGGTGACGGCCGTGCGGATGGCGGTGGCCAGGTCGGGCGGGGTGGTGGGGGTGACGGTGTAGGAGAGGTTGCGGGCGGTCATCGGGCCGCGCTCGTTGCGGGCCTGTTCCAGGCTCTTGAGGGTGGTGGTCACCTTGCCGCCCTGTTGGGCGGTGTCGATCAGGTGGGCGTGGGTGTCGTCGTAGCCGTGCATCGCGACGAAGTGGCCGCCGAAGTGGACCTTGGTGGTGAAGTAGTCGAGGTGGTAGCAGTCCAGTTGCAGGCCGACCGGGTGTCCGGCGGCGAGGGCGTCGGCGACGTTCTGCCAGGCCTTGCGGGGTGAGGCGGTCTCGTGGACGTGCAGTGCCAGGCCCAGCCGGTCGGCCGCGGTCCGGGTGAGCGCGAAGGGTTTGACGCGCCCGCCGAGGAACGGGAAGTCCAGGTTCTTGGCGTCCCAGTAGACGAAGCCGAGCCCTTCGCCGAGGCCGAACAGCATGGGCTCGGACAGGTCGAGGCCCCCGTGGCGCAGGAGAGCGCCGAGGGTGGTGGTCTCGCAGTGCTGGCCGGTGTACGAGACGTTCTCGATGATCATCGGTCTCCCGGGGGTCGCGGGGTCGGGCCCTGGCGGACCGACAGCCTGGACTCTCCCACTGTGGGAGGGTCAACCCCGAGCGACCGTTCCGGAATGAGTGAGGCGGCGGCCCGGTGAGCGCACACCGGGCCGCCCGCGCGGTCACCGCTTGTCGGCCACCTGGATCTTGCCCTCGATGATCTGGGCCTTGAAGGCTTCCAGGATGCCTTGCAGCTTCGCGTCGACCCTGCCGCCCGACGTCGCGTACCCGATGCCGTTGACCTTCAGGTCGAACACCTTCGGCAGCGACGCCAGGTCGTTCCTCGCCGCCGCCCGCACGAAGTCGTACACCGCCACGTTCACGCGCTTCAGGCTCGACGCCACGATCACGTCCCTCGAATCCGCCAGCGCCGGCTGGTGGTACTGGTCCGCGTCGCACCCGATCGCCAGCACGCCCGCCTGCTTCACCGCCGCGAACACGCCGATCCCCGACGCGCCGGCCGCCGGGTACAGCACGTCCGCGCCCTTGTCGATCAGGCCCTTCGCCGTCTCCGAGCCCTTCGCCGGGTCCTGGAAGCCCGAGAAGTCCGTGGCGGGGGTGATGTACTTCCGCTCCACCTCGATCTTCGGCGCGGCCGTCCGGGCGCCCTGCACGAAACCGGCCTCGAACTTCTGGATCAGCGGGATGTCCACGCCGCCGATGAAGCCCACGTGGCACTTCTTGCTCTGGTACGCGGCCACCACGCCCGCCAGGAACGCGCCCTCCTGCTCGGCGAACACCAGCGGTGTCACGTTGGGCGCGCCGTCCACGGCGGAGTCCACCAGGCCGAACTCCACGTCCGGGAACTCCGGCGCGACGACCCGCAGCGCCTCGGTGTAGGCGAACCCGACGCCGATGATCGGGTTGAACCCGTCACGCGCGAGCTGCCGCAGCCGGGACCGCTTCACCGACTCGTCCTCGTGCGGCGCGGCGGACAGCTCGCGGGTGTTCTCCTTCCGCACCCCCATGTCCTTGATCGCCTGGTCGAACCCGGCGGCGGCGAGGTCGTTGAACGACGCGTCGCCGCGGCCACCGATGTCGTAGGCCAGGCCGACCTTCAGCGCGCTCCCGTCGACCTTCTCCCCGGCGGGCCTCTCACCGGCCGCGCTGGTGGTCGAGGCGACCGGCGGGCTGGGCGCCGGCGCGAACTCGCACGGGGCGCCCCCGGTCGACGCGGCGGTGCTCCCGCCGGAGTCCTTCGCGCAGGCGCTCACCACCAACAACCCGGTCAACGCGATCGCGGCAAACGCGGTGCCACGCATACGACGGCGCACGGCTCGTCCCCCTCCCTGCTCACCGAGCAGACACTCCCCCTGATGGCCGCATCAGGGCCGGCGCTCGGGACGGTACCCCGTCGCCGCCGCCGTCCCGGCCAACGCTCACCTGCTGGGAACGCACCGGCTCCACGTCAATCCGCCAGTCCGAAGTGGAACCGCAGGACGCGGATCACCTCGGGCTCCAGGACGGCGTCGGCGAGCAACCCGGACAGCTCGGCCGCGCGTGCCGCGGGCGGCGTGGAGCACGTGGTCGCGGCGTCGTGCTTGAGCCACGCGGCGAGGTCGGCGCGGTCGCGCGCACGAGTGCGCCGCGGTCGGTCAGGGCTGCCGTGGCGGGGACGAGATCACCGGCCGACGCCAGGGCGCGCACGGCTTGGGCTCGGACGGCGGCGCTGCCGCCGGCGGTCTCGGCCACGGCCCTGTCGAGCCGCCCGCGTGCCCGGTCACCGAGGAAACCCATGGCCGCCATGGTCCCGACATCCACCACCGGAGGCACCTGATTTGGTGGGATGCGGGGGTGACCGTCGAGATCAACGTTGGTGGACGCGCCCACGGGCGGCTGGTGGTGGCCGTGCTGGTGCCCGCGCTGGTGGTGGTCGTCGCGCTGGTCATGCTGGTGCGCGGGCTGTTCACCGGGAGTCGGGCGGAGTGGCTGGTGGGGTCGGCGCTCTGCCTGGGCGTCGTCGTGGTGGCGCCCAGGCTCATCCAGTGGGTCGCTCAGCGACTGGAACGCCCGCAGAAGTTGATCATCGGGTCGGACGGCGTGCGGTGGGACGAGCCGAAGGGCGCGTCCTGGGCGTACCGGTGGGCCGACGTGGACCGGCTCGTGGTGGTCCGGAACGGGTCGCGGGTCGTCCTGGAGGTGGCCGCCCGCGACGGGCGTGGGCAGCGCCAAGCCGTGGACGGCGACTTCACCACCACCATCGACCTCGCGTTGCGGCAGTTCGCCGGTGACCGTTACGAAGGGCTCCGATGAGGGTCAGAACCAGTCGTCGCCCTTCTCGGCGGCCTCGGTGTCGTTCTCGGCCGTCGCGCGGTGGGTCAGGACCGCCACCGCCTCCTCCAGGCCGCGCTGGACCTCCGGCCCGCCCTCCCGCTCGGTGTGCAGGGTGATGGCGACCTCGCTGCGGCCCGCGCCGTGGTCGGACACGGTCAGCTCGCCGTGGTAGTCGTCCTCGCCGGGCGTGCCCCACGACAGGGTGCGCCGGTCGCGGTCCACCCGCAGCCAGCCCTCCGCCTCGACGTGCCGGCCGCCGACCTCCGCCGCCACGTGCACCCGGTCCCCGCCCACCGGCTCGACCTCGGTCAGCTCCGGCAGGTAGCGGGGCAGGGTGCGCGGGTCGGCCAGGAAGTCGAACAGGCGGTCCGCGGCTAGGTCCACCTCGGCCCGGTGCGCATAACTGGTCACGGCTCCGCTCCCCTCACGCTGGACCCGTCGGGTACCCCGCGCCCGAGCCCCCACACCCCGCCGTCATGCGAACCCGCCCGGCGGGCCATACGGTCGGACGCGTGGAGGTGGCTCGTGGGTGACCGCTGGCAGTACCTGGCCGTGCTGGCGGCCTGCGTCGTCGTGACCGCGCCGTTGGAGTTCCTGGGGTCCGGGGTGTACCGGCGGCTGGGCACGCTCGCCCGCGCGCTGCTGCCCGTGCTCGCGGTGTTCGCCGCGTGGGACCTGGTGGCCATCGCCCGGGGGCACTGGTCGTTCAACGAGGCGTTCACGCTCGGTGTGGTGCTGCCGGGCGGGATGCCGGTGGAAGAGGTGTTGTTCTTCGTGGTGGTCCCGGTGTGCGCGGTGCTGACCTACGAGGCGGTGGGGGCGCTGTCGCGGCGGCCCGCCGACCGGCGGGAGCGGGTGGGCCGTGGTTAGGGAGTACCTGCTCGCGGCGGCCGTGGCCGCGGTGCTGACGGTGCTGTGGGAGCTGCTGGTGCTGCGGACCGGCCTGTTCAAGCGGCCCGCGTACTGGATCACGATGGGCGTGGTGTTCGCGTTCCAGGTGCCGGTGGACGGGTGGCTGACGAAGCTGTCCGCGCCGATCGTCGTCTACGCGCCGTGGGCGATCAGCGGCACGCGCGCCCCGTGGGACATCCCCGTGGAGGACTTCCTGTTCGGGTTCGCGATGATCACCGCGACGCTGCTGCTGTGGCAGCGGCACCGCGACCGCGAGGTGGCGTCGTGACCGGGCTGCGGGCGCGGGAGGTGCCGGCCGCCTTCGACTCCGCCGCCACCGGCTACGACCTGCTGGTCGGCCTGAACCCCGGCTACCACGCGGCGTTGCGCCGCTCGGCCCGCGCGCTGGGGTTGCGCCCCGGGCAGCGGGTGCTCGACCTGGGCTGCGGCACCGGGGCCTCGACGGCGGCGCTGCTGGCGGTGGCGCCGGAGGTCGAGGTCGTGGCGGTGGACGCGTCGGCGGGCATGGTCGCCGAGGCGCGGGCCAAGCGCTGGCCGTCGTCGGTGCGGTTCGTGCACTCGCGGGCCGAGGACCTGGACGCGGCGGGCGTGGAAGGCCCGTTCGACGCTGTCTTCGCCGCCTACCTGGTGCGCAACCTGCCCGACCCGGACCCGGCGCTGCGCCGCGTCCGCGAGCTGCTCCGGCCGGGTGGCCGGTTCGTGGCGCACGAGTACTCGGTGCGCGACTCCGCGCTGCGCACGGCCGTCTGGACCGCGTTGTGCTGGGGTGTGGTCATCCCGGCGGGCCGGCTGGTGACCGGCGACCACCGCCTCTACACGTACCTGTGGCGCAGCGCGCTGCGCTTCGACAGCGCCCGCGAACTGCGGGACCGCCTGCGCCGCAACGGTTTCACCGGTGTGCGCAGCGCGCCGCTGTCAGGCCTGCAAATGGGCGTCGTGCACACGTTCGTCGGCCACGCACCACTAGAGGAGCGCTGATGCGCGACCGTGCCGCGGTACGGATCGAAGGACCAACCGGAAGACCGTCGTTCAACGGCGACGCGCCCGTCGTGGTCGTGGTGGGGGCCGGTATCGCCGGTCTGGCCGCGGCGACGATCCTGGCCGAGCGCGGCGCGCGGGTGGTGCTGTGCGAGCGCGAGAACCACCTGGGCGGCCGGGTCGGCGGCTGGGACACGGTGCTGGCCGACGGCAGCCGGGCCACGATGACCCGGGGTTTCCACGCGTTCTTCCGCCAGTACTACAACCTGCGTGCCCTGCTGCGCCGCGCCGACCCGCACGGCACGGCGCTGGTCGGGCTCCCGGACTACCCGCTGTGGCACCGGGGCGGCCACCGCGACGGGTTCGCGGGCCTGCCGCGGACGTTGCCGTGGAACGCGCTGGCCTTCCTGTGGCGCAGCGAGACCTTCGCGTGGCGCGACCTGCTGGACGTGGACGCCCGCGCCGCGCTGCGGTTGCTGGACGTGTCGGTCCCCGCCACCTACCGCGAGCTGGACGCGCTGAGCGCCGCCACCTACCTGGAGCACGTCCGGTTCCCGAAAGCGGCGCACGCCCTGGCGTTCGAGGTGTTCTCGCGCAGCTTCTTCGCCCACCCGGACCGCATGTCGGCCGCGGAGCTGGCGACGATGTTCCACATCTACTTCCTGGGCTCGGCCGAGGGCCTGCTGTTCGACGTGCCCACCGACCCGTTCCCGCACGGCCTGTGGAACCCGCTGGCCGAGCACCTCACCGCGTTGGGCGCGGACGTCCACACCGGCGAGCCGGTGCTGGAGGTGGTGCGCGGCGGCCGGCGGCGGTTCACCGTCCACCTGGCCACCCGCCCGGTGGAGGCCGACGCCGTGGTCCTGGCGCTGGACGTCCCGGGCCTGCGCGCGCTGGTCGAGGCCTCGCCGGACCTGGGCACCGCGCCGTGGCGGGCGGGCATCGAGCAGCTGGCCACCGCGCCGCCGTTCCTGGTGTCCCGCTACTGGCTGGACCGCCCGGTGGCCCCCGACCGGCCGGGTTTCGTCGGCACCAGCGGCTACGACCTGCTGGACAACGTCACCGTCCTCGACCGGTACGAGCACGAGGCACGGGCGTGGGCGGCGCGGACCGGCGGTTCGGTGGTGGAGCTGCACGGCTACGCCATCCCGTCCACGGTGGACGAGCACGAGGCGCGGCGGCGGCTGCTCGACGCGCTCCACGAGGTCTACCCGGAGACCAAGGCCGCCGGCGTGGTGGACGAACGCCACGAGCTGCGCGCGGACTGCCCGCTGTTCCCGCCGGGCGGTTTCCAGCGCCGCCCGACGGTCACCACGCCGGAGGACTTCCTGGTCCTGGCGGGCGACCTGGTCCGCGTGAACCTCCCGGTCGCCCTGATGGAACGAGCCGCGACCACCGGCTTCACCGCGGCCAACCACCTGCTGTCCCGGTGGGGCGTGGCGGGCACTCCACTGTGGACTGTCCCGACCGCCGGCCGCAACCCGCTCCTGCGCGCCGTCGCGCGCAAGTGGGGCCGGGTGCCGGGCTAGCCGTCGGACCGCTCACCCGGCCCCCGCACCACCGGACCGGCGCTAGTCCGGCCACCGCCCGGTGGTCCGCAACGCGTACCGGCGCTCGGCGTAGGCCAGGTCGTCCCGCCACAACCGCGTCGCGGCCCACCGCATGGCGGGCCGGATCAGCGGCGCGGCCAGCCCCGCCACCGCGAACCCGCGCCGCTCCGAGTGCGCCACGGTGGCCTCGATGACCGCGGTCCGGCCGGCGTCCACGGGGGTGGCGTGGGTTTCCACCACGCTGCCCACGCCCTCGCCCTCCACGATCCGCATCAGCACCGTGCGCGGCTCGGGGCAGGTGAACTCCGCGAGCACCGGCACGCCCACCCGCCCCGCCACCTTGAACGTGACCTCCACGGTGAACCGGTCGTCGGCCTCGCTCGGCGTCTCGACCACCCGCAGGTTGGCGAACGAGTACGGGTGGAACCACGCGCCGTGCCACGGGTCCAGCCGGTTGGCCACCACGTCCTCCGGCTCGCACCGGCCCACCACCGTCGTGACCGCGTCGATGGCGCCCCGCGTCGGGCGCGGCGCCACCACCGGCCGCTCCAACGGCTCCTCACCGCCCACCGCGTCCAGGCGCACCCAGGCCAGCACACCGTCGTCGAACGCCGGGTAAGGGCTCCAGGCCCCGAACCGCCTGCCGCGCAACGCCAACCCGTGCCACCGGCACAACAGGTTGCCGTCGTCCACCACCCCGTCACGCAGCGGCGCGCCCAGGTGCGGGCAGGCGCCGGGACCGGCCAGCAGACCGCCGTCGGACCCGCGCCACACCACGACCTCGCGCCCGGCGACGGTCCGCCCCACCGGCCGGTCCGCGCGCACCTCGCGGCTCGACCCGACCACGAACCAGTTGCCCGACGGCCGCGCCTGCGCCCGCTTCAACGCCGCCTCGATCAGCGCGGGCTTGGCGTCGGCCCACGTGGGTTCCTGCTCGGCCCACGGGCGACTCCGGAACACCCGCAACGGCAAGCGCGCCACCATCCACCACTCCATTCCCGAACGCTCAGGCGGACCGGGCCAGCGCGGCCCGCGCGAAGACCACCAGCCGCCGACCGGTGGACACCACCACCCGCCGCGACAGCACGTCGTAGTCGGCTTCCTCGATCAGGTCCAGGATCCGGCCGTAGAGCCGGTAGGCCGTGGCCACGCAGGGCCGGGAGCGCGGGGCGAGCATCCCCACCCCGGGCGCGGCCTGGGCGTAGACCGCCCGCGCCCGCGCGACCTGGTCGGCCAGGGCGCGCCTGATCCGGGCGTCGGCGCGGCCGGTGTCGCGCGACCACCGCAGCAACGCGCGGTCCACGCCGTGCGCGGCCAACTCGTCGGCGGGCAGGTACACCCGGCCCCGGTCCAGGTCCTCCCCCACGTCCCGCAGGAAGTTGGTGAGCTGGAAGGCGATCCCCAGCGCCGCCGCCGCGGGCTCGGCCTCGGCGCGCGGCACGCTGGTGCCCAGCACGGGCAGCACCTGCAACCCGATCACCGCCGCCGAACCGTGCACGTACCGCGCGAGGTCGCCGTACGTGGCGTAGTCGGTGACGGTGAGGTCCATCCGCATCGACGCCATGAAGTCCCGGAAGTGCCCCTCGTCGATGCCGTAGCGGCGGATCGTGTCCAGCAGGGCCATGATCACCGGGTCGTCACTGGTCCCGTCGACCAGCCCGGCGCGCAGCCGCCGCTCCACCTCGGACAGCTCCGCCGCCCGCTGCTCCGGCGTGCGGCCGTCGTGCACTTCGTCCACGATGTCATCGACCCACCGCGCGAACCCGTAGAGGGCGTGCACCGCGGGCCGTTGGGCCGGGCGCAGCAGCTTGGTGGCCAGGTAGTACGTGCGGCCGTGCACCGCGTTGAGCTCCCGGCAGCGCCGATAGGCGTTGCACAGCACGGGATCGACGATGCCCGCGGCATCGAGTTCTCGCTCGACCGACATCCGCCGGACAGCTCCTTCCCGTTGACGACGGGGACAACGCTAGGGCCGCGCGCACGCCTCCGCATGACGGACGCGCCCGTCATGCGGAGCGCGCACCACGCTGGTTGACTCGTCAGCGCGAACCCTGCGACCGCGAGGAGACCACGATGACGCTGGCCACCGGTCACGACACCGACGCGACGGCGTCGTCGACCGCTGACCTCGCCCCGCGCCTGGCCGACGAGCTCGACCGCTACCTGCGCGACCGGTGCGCGCCCGGCGTGGCCGCCGAGATCTCCGCCGCGCTGGCCGACTTCGTGCGTCGCGGCGGCAAGCGGCTGCGCCCCACCTTCGCCTGGTGGGGCTGGCGGGCCGGCGGCGGCGCGCCGGACGGGCCGGCCGCGGACACCGCCGTCCGGGCGTTCGTCGCGCTGGAACTGCTCCAGGCCTGCGCCCTCGTGCACGACGACGTCATGGACCGCTCCGCCACCCGGCGCGGCCGGCCCGCCACGCACCGCGCGTTCGCCGCCAAGCACCGCCGCTCGTGCTGGGCGGGCGACTCCGCCGGCTACGGCGACGCCGCCGCGATCCTGGTCGGCGACCTCGCGCTGGCGTGGGCCGACGACGCGCTGGTCACCGCCGGGCTGCCCGCCGACGGCCTGGCCCGCGCGTGGACGCCGTGGCAGGCCATGCGCACCGAGATGATCGCCGGGCAGCACCTGGACCTGCTCGCCGTCGCGCGCCGCGAGGAGTCGCTGGAGGAGACGCTGCGGGTGGCCCGCTACAAGACCGCCGCCTACACCGTCGAACGGCCCCTGCACCTGGGCGCGGCCCTGGCCGACGCCGAGCCGGCGGTGATCTCGGCGCTGCGGGTGTTCGGCCACGACATCGGCATCGCCTACCAGCTGCGCGACGACCTGCTCGGCGTGTTCGGCGACCCGGAGGTGACCGGGAAACCCGTCGGCGACGACCTGCGGGAGGGCAAGCGCACCCCATTGATCTCGGTCGGGCTGTCGCTGGCCCGGGAGCTGCGCCGCGACGACGTCACCCGCCTGTTGCGCCGCTGCCTGGACGACCGCCGGACCGACCCGCGCACCCTCGCCGCGGTCGCGGACGCGTTGCGGGAGATCGGCGCGGTGGCCGCGCTGGAGCAGCAGATCGCCGCGCTGACGGCGAGCGGGTTGCGGGCGTTGGAGCACCCCGGCGTCGATCCGGACGCCCGGCGGGCGTTGACGGCGTTGGCCGCGCGCGCCACGAGCCGGCTGAGGTGACCGTGCGGACCGTCAAGGGGCGGGTGGACTCCGTCGTGGTGGTGGGTGCCGGGCTGGCCGGGCTGTCCGCCGCGCTGCACCTGCGGGGCGCGGGCCGGGAGGTCACCGTCGTGGAACGCGGCCCCGGGCCGGGCGGGGTGGCCGGGCGGCTGGAGGTCGCGGGCCACCACCTCGACACCGGCCCCACCGTGCTCACCATGCCCGAGCTGCTGGAGGAGGCGCTGGCCGCCGTGGGCGACCGGTTGGCCGACCGGCTCGACCTGGTGCCGCTGCACCCGGCGTACCGGGCGGTGTTCGCCGACGGGGCGGCGCTGGACGTGCACACCGACGCCGAGGCGATGGAGGACGCGGTCCGCCGGTTCGCCGGTGACCGGGAGGCGGCCGGGTACCGGGCGCTGCGGGAGTGGTTGACGCGGCTGTACCGGGTCGAGCGGGACCGGTTCGTCGGGGCGAACTTCGACGCGCCCTGGGACGTGCTGGGGCGCGACTTCGCCACGCTGGTGGCGATGGGCGGCTTCCGCGCGCTCGACCCGGTGATCGCCCGGTTCCTGCGCGACCCGCGGCTGCGGCGCGTGTTCACCTTCCAGTCGCTTTATGCGGGCGTGGCGCCACGACAGGCCCGTGCCGCTTATGCCGTCATCGCGTACATGGACACCATCGCCGGCGTGTACTTCCCGCGCGGCGGGATGCACGCGGTGCCCCGGGCGCTCGCGGCGGCGGCCGAGGACGCGGGTGTCGTGTTCCGCTACTCGACCGAGGTCACCGGCTACGAGCGGAAGGGCTCGCGGGTGACCGCCGTCCGCACCGCCGACGACCGCATCCCGTGCGACGCCGTGGTGGTCACCGGCGCGCCACCCCGCCGACGCCGCACGCGCTGGTCGCCGTCGGCGGTCGTGGCGCACCTGACCTCCACCGCCACCACCGACGACCTCGCCCACCACACGATCTCCTTCGGCGAGCGGTGGGACGAGACGTTCCGGGAGATCATCGACGACGGCCGGCTGATGACCGACCCGTCGCTGCTGCTGACCACCCCCACCCGCACCGACCCGGACCTGGCCCCGCCCGGCCGGCACCTGCACTACCTGCTGGCGCCGTGCCCGAACCTGGAGTCCGCGCCGCTGCGCTGGGACACCCTCGCCCGCCCGTACGCGGAGGAGCTGGTGGGACTGCTGGCCGAGCGCAAGCTCGTCCCGTCCGACGCCGAGATCGGCGAGCTGGCCCTGACCACCCCCGACGACTGGGCGCGGCAGGGGCACCCGGCCGGGACCCCGTTCTCCCTGGCGCACACGGTCGCCCAGACCGGTCCGTTCCGGCCGGGCAACCTGCCCGACCGCGACGGCAACGTCGTCCTGGCCGGCGCCGCCACCACCCCGGGCGTGGGCATCCCGCCGGTCCTGATCTCGGGCCGGCTGGCCGCCGCCCGGCTCCGCGCCTGACGCCTGTCGTGCGGCCCCGTCCCGGCGGACTTACGGTCGGAACGTGATCGGAGTCGTGGTGGTCGGGGCCGGGCTCGCCGGGTTGAGCGCGGCGCGGGTGCTGGCCGGGGCCGGGGTCTCGGTGACGGTGGTCGAGGCGGCGGACGACGTGGGCGGGCGGGTGCGCACGGACGTCGTGGACGGCGTGCGGCTGGACCGGGGTTTCCAGATCCTGCTGCCCGCCTACCCGGAGCTGGCGGCGGCGGTGGAGGTGGAGGCGTTGCGGCTGCGGCACTTCCGGCCCGGGGTGCTGGTCCACGACGGCGGCCGGCGGGACCTGCTGGCGGACCCGCGGTCCGGGGTGCGGGCGTGGGGCGGGATGCTGCGGCAGCGGGTGCTGTCGCCGCGGGACGCGCTGGCGCTGGGCGCGCTGTCGACGCGGGTCGGGTTCGGTCCGGTGGCGGCGCTGAAGGGCTCCGATCGGAGCACGCGCGAGGAGCTGCGGGCGAGCGGGTTGTCGGAGCGGGCGGTGCAGCGGGTGCTCAAGCCGTTCCTGTCCGGGGTGTTCCTGGAGGGCGAGCTGGCCACGTCGTCGCGGTTCTTCCAGTTGGTGTGGCGGTGCTTCGTGCGGGGTGGGGCGGCGGTGCCGGCGGACGGGATGGGCGCGTTGCCGCGTCTGTTGGCCGCCGGGCTGCCCGCGGTGCGGTGCGGGGTGCGGGTGGTCGCCGTGCGGGACGACGGGGTGGATCTGGCGGACGGGACGCGGCTGGACGCGGACGCGGTGGTGGTCGCCACCGACGGCACCACCGCCGCCGCTCTCCTGCCGGGGCAGCCGGAACCCGTCTGGAACGGGGTGACGACCTGGTACTTCCGGCCGCCGGAGCCGCCGTTGCGGGACGGCGTGCTGCTGGTGGACGCCGAGGGCGGGCCGGTGGTGGACACCGCTGTCATGTCCGAGGTCGCGCCGTCGTACTCGCCGGACGCGCCGCTGGTGCAGGCTTCCGTGCTGGACGCGTCGGTTCCCGAAGTGGAAGTTCGGGCGCACTTGGCGCGTTTGTACGGCGTTGACACCGGGCGTTGGGAGTCGTTGGCGCGCTACGACATTCCGCACGCGGTGCCGGCTATGCCTCCGCCGCACCCGTTGCGTTCTTCGGTGCGTGCGGGTGGGCGGCGGTACGTGTGTGGCGATCATCGTGACACCAGTTCGATCCAGGGCGCTTTGGTGTCCGGCAGGCGCGCCGCCCAGGCCGTGCTGTCCGACCTGCGCGTCGGGGTTCCGCCTTCATGAGGTGGTGATCGCGTCCAGGCTCACGATGGCGGCGGCGCTCCTGCTCACCGTCCGCCGGATTGGCCTAGACCACCCGGGCCGATCGGCGGTGTCCCCCGACCACGGCGCTCCGGCACGATGACGACGACCGAGCCGAGGAGCCGTCCATGCGCGTCGTCCCCGCCACCCTGGCCGCCGCTCTGATCACCCTGGCCGCCCCCGCCGCGGCCGAGGCGACGAACTGGATCACCGTGGGCCCGTACCCGTCGAAGGAGACGTGCCAACCGGACAAGGAGCGCTACCACCAGATCTACCCGGCGTGGGGCTGCTACGAGTCGGGCGGCGGCTGGTACTTCCAGTACAACAAGGTCTGACCCGCGCGCCACCCCGACCGCTCACGGTCAGTGCTCGGCGGCCAGGTCCGCCAAGCCCGCGCGGTCCAGGATGTCGACTCGTTGGGCGGTCTGCGGGCCGGAGCGGGTGACCAGGCCCCGGCGTTCCAGCGCGCCCATCGCCTTGCGCAGCCGCTCGGTGACCAGCGAGCCCTTGCCCTTGGCCGCGAACTCCGCCTTGTCCTCCTGCGTCAACGTCGGCGCGACCTTCCGCTTCCACACCTCCAGCAGGTCCGTGCGAAGGATGGAATCGGCGTCCTCCGCCAGGTCCAGGACGATCGCGGCCAGCACGCGGGCGTGGTCGTCCTGTTGCGCCGAGTGCCGCTGGACCAGCTCGGCCAACGGGGTGCGGTTCGGCCCGGGGACGTCCAGTGTGGTCAACCGGTCCCACAGGGCCTGGTCGGCGGGCCTCGCGACGCCGCCGCCGGACAGGACCGCCGAACGGTGCGCGTCGATCGCGGCTCCCAGGGCCACGACCAGGCTCATCAGCTCGTCCCGGACGTCGTCGCCGCGCAACCTCCGCGCCTGGGCCACGACGAGGCGGTGGTGGTCGCGGACCAGCGCCTCGAAGTGGGCGGTGCGGCGGGTGCGTTCTCCGGACTCCGCCACGTCGCGCTCGTAGTCCGCCCGGCTGATCTCCCCCGCCGACAGGCGCACGCGGGCGGTGTCGCGTTCGGTGGTGCGGTGGACGCGGTCGGCCGCGATGCGGTCCAGCATGCCGCGCAGGACCCGTTCGGTCTGCTCCACGTGCTCGTCCGACGACAGCAGCCGCCACGTCTCCGGGTCGCGGTTGCGCAACGCTTCGTTGACGAACCGGCTCGCCGCCTGGTCGTCGTCGGGCCCGTAGGGCAGTGGCACGGTGTCGGTCCTCCGGAGCAACGGCGCTGGTCGGTGACATCATCCCAGCTCGATGGACCGCCCGCGCACCGACCTGCCTCCTTCTGCTCCGCCGCCGACGACCGGTTGCTAGCGTGACGCGGTGTCTGAGCGAGAGCACAGAGGGCGGATCGTCGACGGCCGGTTCGAGTTGCTGGAACGGCTGGGCAGCGGCGGCATGGGCACGGTCTGGCGTGCCATGGACCTGGGGCTGCACCGCGAGGTCGCCATCAAGGAGGTCCGCCCGGCCGACGCCGACCAGGTCGAGAGCACCCCGGCGATGGCCGCCCAGCTCCGGGAGCGCGTGCTGCGCGAGTCCCGCGCGCTCGCCCGCCTCCAGCACCCCAACGTCGTGTCGATCTACCAGATCATCGACTCGCCGGACTCGCCGTACCCGTGGATCGTCATGGAACTGGTCCGCGGCACCTCGCTGGACGCCCGCCTGCGCGAGGGCGTGCTGAGCCCCGCCGAGGCGGCCCGGGTCGGCCGCGACGTGCTCGCCGCGCTCCGCTCGGCCCACTCCGCCGGCGTGATGCACCGCGACGTCAAGCCGGGCAACGTCCTGCTGCGCACCGACGGCAGCGCCGTGCTCACCGACTTCGGCATCGCCGCCCTCCAGGGCTCGACCCAGCTCACCGCCACCGGCGACGTCATCGGCTCCCCCGAGTACATCGCCCCCGAACGGCTGCGCGGCGACGAGACGCAGACCGCGTCCGACTTCTGGTCGCTGGCGATGCTGCTCTACGTGGCCGTCGAGGGCTACCACCCGATGCGCCGCGCGAGCACGATGGCGACCCTGGCCGCGGTGATGACCGAGCCGGTCCCGCCGCCGCGCCGCGCGGGCGCGCTCGCCCCCGCCCTCAACGCGGCCCTGCGCGCCGACCCGGCCGAGCGCCCGACCGGCGAGGTGCTGGACCGGATGTTCGCCGCCGCCGAACGCGACCAGGCCGCGCAGGGCTTCCCGGTCACCGGCCCGCCCACCCCGGGCGGCCTGCCCGTCACCGGCCCGCCCACCCCGCAGGGCTTCCCCGTCACCGGACCGCCCAGCGGCCCCCAGCCCGCGTACGCGCACTGGCCGTCCGGGTCGACGCCCAACCCGGTCGGCACGCCTCAGTACGACCCGAAGTCCTACCCGGTGCCCAAGCCGCGCGGCCGGACCGGGTCCGTGGTGCTCTCGCTGGTCGGCGTGGCGGTGGTCGTCGCGATCACGGTCGTGGTCGTCAAGCTGACCGGCACGACCGGCTCGGCGGACCCCGGCGGCAAGGGCACGTCCACCGCGCAGCAGGCCGGGCAGCCGACCGTCGGCGGCCAACCCGCCGGCCCGACGACCACCCCGGCCGCCGCGGCGAAGGACGACCTGCTCACCCCGGCCGGCGCGCGCAAGGCGGTCGCCGCGCTCAGCGAGGTCATGGGCGGCACGGAGGTCTCCGAGCTGACCCTGTGGCCCGACCGCGCCACCGCGACCGCCCGCACCAAGGCGGTGGCGAACGGCTTCGACAACTTCGAGTACCGCAACGGCCGGGCGAACCGCGAGGGCGCGGACGGTGTGGACGCCGACCGCGCGGTGCTCAACCTCAACGACGTCAACTGGGACGCCCTGCCCACCCTGATCGAGCAGGCGAACAAGGAACTCGGCGTCCCCCAGCCGACCGCCCGCTACGTGATCATCGACACCGGCCTGATCGACAAGAAGGCGTCGATCCGGGTCTACCTGGCCGACGAGTACGGCGGCGCGTACCTCCAGGCGAACCTCCAGGGCGAGATCCAGAAGACCTACCCCCGCGACAAGTGACCCGCGCCCGCACCGCGTCAGGGACCGGTGTGGGTGTAGGCCGCCCAGGCGGTCGGGGTGCCGGGGTGGCGGGCGCGGAGGGTTCTCGTGGCCTCGTGCAGGGCGGACGCGCTGCGGGCCGGTTCGGGCGGGGCGGTGCCGCCGTCGGTCAGGCGGGTGTAGAACTCGGTGGCCAGTTCGGCCGCCGTGGTGTCGTCGATGGGCCACAGGGTGCCGACCACGTGGCGGTAACCGGCCAGGTGGAAGGCGCCGGTGATGTGGACCGACTCGTCGGCCAGTTCGGGCGCCGTGACGCTCGTGTCGCACGCCGACAGGTAGGCCAGGTCCGCCGACAGCCGCAGGGCCGCGACCTCCGTGACCGTCAACGGGTTCGTGGCGTGGTCGGCGAGGACGAGGCGGCTGCGGCTGGGGTCGGCGCGGTCGGCGTGGCCGTGGCAGGCGAAGTGGGCGATGTGGTGGCCCGGCAGCGCTTCCAGGACCGCGTCCCGGGTCGGGGTCCGGAGCAGGCGGGCGTCGGGCACCAGGCGGCGGATCGCCTCGGCCTCCCGGCCGATGCCCGGCAACGCCTCCTCCGGCACGGGTACGACCAGGGTTCCCGTGCCGGTTCGGCGGTGGTTCGTGTGGCTCAACGCGCGCACGGTCGTCGTGTAGGACGACACCACTCGGTCCAGGGCTGAACCGGCGGCGTGCAGCGGCAGGAACGCCATCGCGCCCACCGGGCACCAGCACACGGTCGGCCACGTGCCCTGTGGGGTGGCGGTGTGGCCCAGGTGGGTCAGGACGGGGTCCACGACCGCGTCCCCCAGCCAGGACAGGACGTCGCGGACCTCGTGCTGCGCGGAGCGACCGGCGGCGGGCGCCACTTCGCGCACGCCCGCGGCCCGGCACGCGGTCAGGAGCCGGTCGGTCTGCTCGCCGGCGGCGGCCGGGGTCAGGCCGGGCAGCGGGACGACCCCGACGGGACGGCCCTCGGCCAGCACCAGCGCCCGACCCGCGGTGACGAAGACGACCGGCCGGTCACGGGCGTGCGCGGCGAGGTGCTCGACGCGCGGGGCGCGGAAGAAGCCCGCGAAGCCCGGCAGGGCGCGGATCTGTTCGACCAGGCGCTGCCGGGCCAGGTGCGTGGCGCGGCGTTCGTCGGCCAGGCGGGGGTTCCGGTCCGAAGGGGCGCGGTCGAGGTCGTCCAGCCGCGCGCGCAGCTCGTCCAGCCGGTCGGCCAGGTCGGGCCGCCGGTCGCGCAGCCGGTCGTAGTCCGCGCCGCGCATGCCGACGGCGTCGGCGGCGAGGATGCCGCGGGTGCGTTCCAGCAGTTCGACGGCCCGCTCCGGCCGGCCTGCGGCCAACGCCGCCGCGGCGGCCTCGTCCGCGAGTCGGCCCAACCGCCCCAGGTCGTGCTGGCGGTCGGCACGGGCTCGGCCGTCCGAGGTGAGCGCCTCCACCAGGTCGATGGCCGCCTCCACGGCCCGCAGCGCTTCCCCGGGGGTGTCGGCCAGGGACGCCAGCCGGCGGTGGGCGCGGATGCGAACGGTCGTCTTGCCGGTCGTGGACTCCGCGGCCGCGCGGTGGCAGCGGCGTGCTTCGTCCACCGCCTCGGGCGAGGACAGCTCCCGGAGTGCGGCACCGAGGTTGTCCAGGAACAGGGACCGGTCCGGGTCGTCCGGCGGACTCGCCGCCACGGCCTCGCGCCCCGCCCGCACCGCCTCGCGCAGCGCGTCGACGTCCCCCCGGAGCCGGAACGTCGCCAGCAGCATCGACCCCAGGTTGTTCAGGTGCATGGCGCGGTCGGGACGGCCCGGCGGGGTCGCGGCCACCGCCGAGCGCGTCACCCGCACCGCCTCCCGCAGCGCACCCGCGTCGCCCACGCGTTCGGACCACAGGGCCAGCACGCCCGCCATGCTGCCGAGCATGGCGGCCCGTCCCGGGTGGTCCGGGTGCGCGGCGGCCACGGCCTCCCGCGCGACCCGCACCGCCTCGCGCAGCACGTCGAGGTCCCGGCCGCGGTGGTGGAGGTGCTCCAGGGTGCCGCACAGGTTGTGCAGGTAGACGGCGCGGTGCTGGTCGTCGGGTGGACACGCCGCCACCGCCTCCCGTCCCACCCGTGCGGCCTCCCGCAGCACGTCGAGCTGCGCGGTGCGGTCGTACCGGGCTTGGAGCGAGGCGCCGAGGTTGCTCAGGAACGCCACGCGCTGCCGGTCACCCGTCGGCGTGAGCGCGACGGCGTCCCGCCCGGCCCGCACCGCCTCGTCGAGGAGGTGCGGTTCCCCGGTGCGCGCGAACAGGCCGCGCAGCACGCCGCCGAGGTTGTCCAGGTACCGCGCCCGCGCCCGGTCGCCGCCCGCGCTCGCGACGGCCTCCCGCCCGGCCCGCACCGCCTCCCGCAACACCTCCGGATCGCCGTCGTGCTCGGACAGCATGCCCAGCGCGGCCACCAGGTTGTTCAGGTCGCCGGCCCGCCGCCGGCCCGCGACCACCTCGCGGAACAGCGCGACGGCCTGCTCGACCAGGTCGCGCCGCCCGGTCAGCGGGTACGAGCTGAGCAGACCGATCGCTTCGTCGCGCAGCGCGTCGGGGTCTCGGAGCGGCACCCCGCCGAGCGTAGTGACCGGGCGGCGGCGGCGCGGCCCGTCAGTCGGTCGAACGGCGTTGCCGGGCCAACACCTCCCGGTACCAGTGGTAGCTGGCGCGGGGAGTCCGGTCCTGGGTCTCGTAGTCCACGTGGACCAGGCCGAAGCGGTGCTTGTAGCCGTGCGCCCACTCGAAGTTGTCCAGGAACGACCACACGAAGTACCCGCGCAGGTCCACCCCGGCGGTCATGGCCTCCCGGGCGGCGGCCAGGTGGTCGCGCAGGTAGTCGATGCGCTCCTGGTCGGCGAAGCCGGGGCGGTCGGGGTAGGCGCAGCCGTTCTCGGTGAGGTAGACCGGCGGCAGGTCCGGGTAGCGGTCGCGCAGGCCCAGCAGGGTCTCGGTCAGGCCCGCGGGCTCGACCGGCCAGTTCATCGCCGTGCGCGGCACGTCGGGCAGGCGGGTGGTGTCGATGCCGATGTCGATGGCCGTGCGGGTGGCCGGGTCCGGGTCGCGGTGCGGCGCGTCGGCGACGTGCTGGCGGTAGTAGTAGTTGATGCCGACGTAGTCCAGCGGGACGCCGATGGCCGCCAGGTCGCCGTCGTGTCGGAACGACAGGTCCGTGACGCCGGCGAACACCTCCTCGTAGTCCTCCGGGTAGCGACCGCCGAACAGCGGGTCGGTGAACTGCCTGCGCAGCAGCAGGTCGTGCCGGCGGGCGGCGGCGACGTCGCGCTCGGACGCGGACACCGGCACCGACGGCGACTGGTTGAGCACGATCCCGAACTCGTGCCCCTCGACGCCGCGCATCTCCCGAACGGCCAGGCCGTGCGCCAGCAGCAGGTGGTGCGCGGCGGCCAGAGCGCCGTGCCCCTCGCGGGCGCCCGGCGCGTGCCGTCCCTCGCCGTAGCCGACGATCGAGGACACGTACGGCTCGTTGAACGTGGTCCACTTGGTCACCAGGTCGCCGAGCGCGTCGTGCACGACCGTCGCGTACTCGACGAACCGCATCGCCGTGTCACGCGACCGCCAGCCGCCCCGCTCCTCCAGCGCCTGCGGCAGGTCCCAGTGGTACAGCGTGGGGAACGGCTCGATGCCGCGTTCCAGCAACGCCTCGCACAGCCGCCGGTAGAAGTCCAGGCCGCGCCGCTCCACCAGGCCCGCGCCGGTGGGCTGCACGCGGGGCCACGCCACGGAGAAGCGGTAGGCGTCCACGCCGAGGTCGCCCAGCAGCGCCACGTCCAGGGGCCACCGGTGGTAGTGGTCGCACGCCACGGCCCCGGTGTCCCCGCCCGCGACCGCGCCCGGCACCTCGCAGAACGCGTCCCAGATGGACCGGCCGCGGCCGTCCTCGGCCACCCCGCCCTCGATCTGGTACGAGGACGTGGCCACGCCCCAGCGGAACCCGGAAGGGAAGTCGGTCATCCTTTGAGTGCTCCTTGCATGATCCCGCCCACGATCTGGCGGCCGAACAGGAGGAACACCGCGAGCACCGGCACGGTGCCGATGGTGGCCGCGGTGAGCACGAGGGTGTAGTCGGTCGTGTAGCCGCTGGCCAGTGTGGACAGTGCGGTTTGGACGGTCGGGTTCTCCGGCACCAGCACGACCAGCGGCCAGAAGAAGTCGTTCCACGCCTGCATGAACGTGAACAGCCCCAGCACGGCGGCGGCCGGCCGCGCGGCGGGCAGCACCACGTGCCAGTACAGGCGCAGGGAGCTGCACCCGTCCATCCGGCCGGCCTCCAGCAGCTCGTCGGGGACCGCGCGCTCGAAGTACTGCCGCATGAAGAACACGCCGAACGCCGTGACCAGGCCGGGCACGATCACCGCGTGCACCTCGCCCGCCCACCCGAAGTCGCTCATCATCATGTAGAGCGGGATGACGCCCAACTCGGTCGGGATGGCCTGGGTGGCGATCACCAGCAGCATCAACGCGTTGCGGCCCCGGAAGCGCAGCTTGGCGAAGGCGAACCCGGCCAGCGTGGAGAAGAACACCACCGACAGCGTGATGGTGCCCGACACCACCAACGAGTTCGTCAACGCCAGCGCGAAGTCCGTGGTGTCGAAGACGCGGGCGATGTTGGCGAACAGGTGGCCGCCGGGCACCAGCACCGGCGGCACCTGGTCCACCTTGTCGGGGGTCTGCGACGACACGACCAGCGACCAGTACACCGGGAACGCCGACCCGGCGAGCACCGCGATCAGCGCGGCGTAGGTCCACGGACCGGGCAGCGGCACGGCCCGCCGGCGCCGCACCGGCGGCGCGACGACCGGCGGGCGGTCCAACAGGGTGGTCATGGGTGGCCTCTCAGTCCGTCCGGATGCGGCGCGCCGCGAGGTAGCTCAGGCCGGTGACCAGCACGGTCGCCAGCACCAGCAGCCACGCGATCGCCGAGGCGTAGCCGAAGTCGTACTTCGTGAAGCCCTGCTCGTAGAGGTAGAGCGCCGCGGTCTGGAACTGCCGGTCCGAGCCGCCGGTGGCCGCCGCGGCGCCGGGGTTGAACAGCAGCGGCTCGGCGAGCAGCCGCATGTTGCCGGTCGTGGCGATCACCGTGGAGAAGATGATCTGCGGGCGCAGCATCGGCACGGTGATGCGCCAGAACTGCTGCCACTGGCTCGCGCCGTCCAGCCGGGCCGCCTCGTACACCGAGGTCGGCACGGCCTGCATGGACGCCAGGAAGATCAGCGCGTGGTAGCCGGTCCACCGCCACACCACCATCGCCGCGATGGCGGTGTGCGAACTGGCCGTCCCCGCCTGCCAGTCGACCCGGCCCGCGCCGAACAGCTCCAGCACCCAGTTGACCAGGCCGAAGTCACGGCCGAACAGCTGCGCGAAGATGATCGTCACGGCGGCGACCGAGGTGATGTTGGGCAGCAGCACGCCCATCCGGAACAGCGTGCGGGAGCGGATGCGCCGGTTGAGCAACTGCGCGATCCCCAGGGCGAACAGGATCTGCGGCACGGTGGTGAGCAGCCACAGGCTCACCGTGTTGCCCATGGCGTTCCAGAAGTACGGATCCGCGGTGACGAGCCGGACGTAGTTGCCCAGCCCCACCCACGTGGCCGCGTCGCCGTCGAGCAGGTTGCGGTCGTGCAGGGACACCCAGGCGGTGTAGCCGAGGGGGAACAGGCCGAACACCGCGAACAGCAGGAAGTACGGCGCGATGTAGGCGTAGGGCGCGTACCTGGTGTCCCAGCGGTGGCGGCGTTCCCGCCAGTCCGCGGTCGTCATCCGGCGAGCCGCCCGGCGTCGGCGACGAACTGCGCCCACGACTCGTCCGCGCTCTGCTTGCCCTGCTCGACGCGCTGCATCGCGTTGCCCAGCTCGGTCTGGATGTCACCGGCCTTGGGCCCCTGGTACTGCGGCCGCAACGAGCGGGCGGCCTCGATGAACACCTTGCCGACCGGGGCGTTGTTGAAGAACTCGGAGGTCATCTGGTTGATCGACTGCTCGCCGTAGACCTTGGGCGTGGAGGGCAGCAGGCCCGCGTTGGCGAAGACCTTGGCTTGCTGCTCGGGCGCGGTGAGCCACTTGGCCAGGGCGTGCGCCTTGTCGGTGTTCTTGCCCTGCTTGGGAACCGTCAGGTACGAGCCGCCCCAGTTGCCGCCGCCGCCGGGCACCGCGGCGAGGTCCCACTTGCCCTTGGTGTCGGGCGCCTGGTCCTTGATCTTGGCCATCTGCCAGGCCGGGCAGGCCATGGTGGCGAACTGGCCCTGCTTGATGCCGGTGTTCCACTGCGGGGTGCTGAACAGCAGGCCCGCCGACAGGCCGTCGGCGACGGCCCCGGTGACGAGGTTCCACCCCTTGCGCAGGTCGGCGTTCTCGCCCACGACGATCCGGTCGGTCTTGTCGTAGTAGCCGACCGGCGCCTGCCCGACGATGGCGTTGAGCACGGTCGGTCCGCCGTCGAAGAACTTGACGCCCTGCGGCGCGGAGGCCTGGAACCGCCGCCCGGTCTCCACGAACTTCTCCCACGTGGGCCAGGACGCGCTCACCGCGTCGCGGTCGGCGGGCAACCCGGCCTGCTCGAACAGGTCGCGCCGGTAGCAGATGGCCAGGCCGCCCACGTCGGTGCCGTACCCGATCTGCGTGCCGTCCTTGGCCAGCGAGGCCTCCCACTTCCACGCCAGCCACTGGTCCTTGAGCCCCTGGTCGAGCGCGACGAACTTCTCCGGGTTCTGCTTGAACTGGTTGACGTACCCGGTGTCCACGGCCTCGATGTCGGCCGCGCCGTTGCCGGTGGCCAGGTGCGCGGCGAGGTTCTTGTGGTGGTCGGAGTAGGAGGCGGTCCGGTCGGTGATGTCGATGTCGGGGTGGTCTCGCTCGTACTCCTCGAACAGCTGCTGGTAGCCGAAGTTGCCGAACAACCCGATGGCGATCCGGGTCTTGCCGTCCCCCGCTCCCCCGCAGCCCGCGACCAGGCTCCCGACGAGCAGCGCCGCGCCGACCAGTGGCCCGGTACGTCCCATTTCCGGCCCCTTCCGTTTTTCGGGCACGCCGGACACCCGTTTCGAGAAGTGGGCTTTCCGACGAATGCGGCCGGATCTCGCTCCGGCCCGGTTGGTGCCTCACATGACAGCCGTTTCACGCTCGGACCGTCAAGTAACGAAGAGGTAACCCGGCCCGGCGGGGTGCTGCGCGTTTCCGCAGGTAGTGGCACATCCGAGCTGGTCAGCGGAGTCTCGGTGGCCGATGTAACCGGTTACAAAGCGGGTGGCCGGCGCGGGCGGGCGGAGAGTCGGGCCCCGGCCGTGATCGGAACGGCGTCCAGGGGCGGGCGAGAACGCGGTTCCGATGGGCGGGAGATCGTTTCGCGGAGAAGTCGACGCGCTTTCAGGACAACGCGGGGCGGAACGGTGTCAGTTGTCGCGGGTGGGCGTCGTGCAGCCGAGGGTGCGCCTTATCCGGGCGCGCACGACTTCGAGCACGAGATCGGCCAGGTCGTCTGGCACGGTCGGTTTGGCCAAATTCGCGCACGCCGTGGACCGGCGGACCGCTTCGACCGCTTTGTCCACGTGCGGCGCGACCGCGTCGGCCATTTCCGCGAGCAGCCCGAGCGCGTGGGCCACCGAAGTGCCCCGGCCGCCCGCGGCGAAGACCGCGCGGACCGCGTGGACCTCGACCGTGCCGTCCGGGTGCTGCGAGATGATCCCGCTCTCCACGCCGGCCGCCAGCAGGTCCGGTTTGCCGCGCAGCGCCTCGGCGACGGCCGGTCCGACCGGCACGACCTGCCCCAGCGTGGCGTCGGGCTCCAGCAGCGCGCCCACCGCGTCCAGGGACAGGCCCCGCCGCTGGAGCCACAGGACCTGCCGCATGCGGGTGAGGTGGTCGTCGAGGTAGTGCGGCGTGCGGCCGATCCGCACCGGCGGCGGGAGCAGGCCGCGCGCGTGGTAGGAGCGGATCGTGCGCGCGGACAGCCCTATTTTTGCGGAGAATTCACCCGCATTCATCAGTCGGGGTCCGTCGGTCCTGCGCCGGGCCGACCGGACGTGTGCCACCAGAGTCGCTTCGTGCACTGCAGTCCCCCTTTCAGCCGTGCAAACTCGCGCCCTCCCGGGGGGAACCCGACGAAAACCCCACACGCTGCGCGATACATTGTTCGGCGTCAGTGTGCCACCGGCGCGATAAGCAAATCATAAGTTGGCTGTTCGCCACCCCTTCGGTCTAGCGGGACCCGAGTGGGCGGCAGCCTTCTCTTCCAGGACTTCCCGGCCGGGCGATCGCGTGCTATGCGCGAAAACGGCGGCTAAAGCGATGTCAGCCGGCAGTCTTCGCTTCCATTCCTCTCGATCCGCGTCCGGTGCGACAGATGCTGCATGGCGTCCGAACCACCCACGAGAGGAAAGACAGGCCGCCGATGTCCGAAACACCCACGTTCACCGCGCACCGCGGGCTGAGACTGTTCGCGATCGCCTTCGTGTTCCTCGCCGCCACGCTGGGCCTGGCCCAGACCGCGTCGGCCGCACCCGCCCCCGCGCCGCAGGCGGCGGTCCAGGCGCTCGCCGCCGCCCCGCAGGACGCGTCGGGCCCCAGCGTCGCCGCGTCGTGGAGCTGCACCACCTACTTCTACTCCAACGCGATCGACCGCTACTGCACCGTCTACTCCGGTTACCTCCGCTCCTACATCTCGTGCAGCAACGGCTGGACCTACTACTCGCCGTGGGTCGGCCCCGGCCGCTGGCGCATCCTCCAGATCTGCCCGAGCGGCACCTACCGCACCGGTTCGGGCGTCCAGACCGTCGGCTGATCCGGCGGCGGAACCCCACGGGGCCCCGGCGACCACGGTCGTCGGGGCCCCGGCCCGTCCTCACACGTCGGCCAGGGCGGCGGCCGGTGCGAGCCGCGCGGCCCGCACCGCCGGGTACACCCCGGCCAGCACGCCGATCACGACCGCCGCGCCGACCCCGCCGACCAGCACCGGCACCGGCAGCACGGCGGGCCAGCCCTGGCTGACCGCGTAGGCCGCGGTGACCGCCGTGCCCAGCAGCACGCCGATCCCGCCGCCCAACCCGGCCAGCAACGCCGACTCGGCCAGGAACTGCGTGCGCACCTGGCCGCGCGTGGCGCCCAACGCGCGGCGCAACCCGATCTCGCGCCGCCGCTCCAGCACCGAGATGACCATCGTGTTCGCCACGCCGATGCCGCCCACCAGCAGGGCGATCCCGCCCAGTCCGAGGAACAGCGCCGAGTACGCCCGTTCGGTGAGCCGCTGCGCGGCGAGCGCGTCCGAGGGCCGGCTCACCAGCACCTCGTTGGGGCGCGCGGGGTTCGCGGTGCGGCCGAGCACCGACTTGACCGCCTCCAGGGCGTGGTCGCGCACCCGGACGTAGATCAGGCCGGGGTGCCCGTCGAACCCGAGGTAGCGCTGCGCCGCCGCCCACCCGACCAGGGCCGACCCGTCGACCTCCGGGGCGAGCGCCACCGGCTCCAGCACGCCGACCACCCGGAAGGGCCGGTCGTCGATCCACACCAGCGGCGCGGGCCGGTCGGCCGCCAGGGACACACCGAGCTGGTGCGCGGCCCGGTCGCCGAGCACCACGGTCGGGTACTCGGCCCCGCCGGGCGACAGGAACGTCCCCGCCCGCACCCGGCCGCGCAGCACCTGCAACAGGTCGAGCCGGCTCGCGGACACGCGGATGCCGCCGGTCTCCTCCGCCGGCACCTGGTCGCTGCGCCGCACCGAGGCCGTCGTGACCCCGGTGGCGCTGACCGCCTCCACCGGCGCGATCCGGCCGATCATGGCCACCGACTCGGTCGGCAGCTTGGCCTTGGCGGCGCTGAACAGGTCGTTGCCGGGCGCGACGGTGAGCAGGTTCGGGCCCAGCGCGGCGATCTGCTCGCGCAGCGCGGCCTGGTTGGACGCCGGGACGCCGACCACGGCGACCAGCGCGCCGATCCCGATCGCGATGCCCAGCGCGGCGAGAACCGTCCGCGCCATCCGCGTGCGCAACCCGACCGTGCCCAGCCGGGCGACGTCGGCGAGGCTCAGCCGCGTGGCGCGGGGCGGCGGGGTGCTCGCCGCGTCGGCCGGGTCCGGGTGCGGGGTGCGGGGCGGCGGGGCGGTCATCGCCGCCACCCCGTGTCCAGCCGGACCCGCCCGTCCAGCACCTCGATGCGCCGCGGCGACGACCCCGCCACCGCCGGGTCGTGCGTGATCAGCACGACCGTCGTGCCCTCGGCGTTGAGGTCGCGCAACAGCGCCAGCACCTCGCCGCCGGAGGTCGAGTCGAGGTTGCCGGTGGGTTCGTCGGCGAGCACCACCACCGGCCGGTTCACCACCGCGCGGGCGATCGCGACCCGCTGCTTCTCCCCGCCGGACAGCTCCGCCGGCAGGTGGTCGGCGCGGTGCGCGAGCCCGACCCGCGCCAGCGCACCGTCCGCCGCCCGGCCCCGCTCCCGCGCCGGCACCCCCCGGTACACCAGGGCCGCCACCACGTTCTGCCGCGCGGTGAGCCCCTCCACCAGGTGGAACTGCTGGAACACGAACCCGATCCACGACGCCCGCAGCGCCGACAGCCGCCGGTCCGGCAGGCCGCCGACGTCGTGGCCGTTGACCAGGACCCGCCCGGTCGTGGGCCGGTCCAGCGTGCCGAGCAGTTGCAGCATCGTGGACTTGCCCGACCCGGACGGCCCGACGATCGCCACCAGCTCCCCCGCCGCGACCCGCACCGACGCCTCGCGCAGCGCCACCACCCCGCCGGGGTGCACCTTCGACACCCCGTCCAGCTCCAGGATCGCCGTCACGCCGTCGTCACCACCTCTTGGCCCTCGGCCAACCCCTCGCCGGACACCTCGACCAACCCCGCGGCGAACAGGCCCGGCGTCACCGGCACCAGCCGCCGCCCGTCCACCAGCTCGACCGCGTACCCGCCCTCGGCCAACGCCACCAACGCCTGCACCGGCACCGCGAGCACCCCTTCCCTCCGCTCGCCGGACAGCACGACCCGCACCCGGCCCGACTCGGGCGCGGCGGCCGGGTCGTCCAGGGCGACGGTGAGCAGCAGGGTGCCGCCGTCCTTGGCGTCGGCCTTCTCCGCGACCGCGCGGACCTTCCCCGGCGCGGTCCGCCGGTCGGGCAGCACCACGTCCACCTTCGCCCCGGCGACGGCGTAGGGCCGCCGCGAGTCGGCCAGTTCGACCGAGACGAGCCGTTCGACCCCGGTCACCGTCATCAGGTCGGCCTCGCCGGGAGCGCCCAGCCGCGCGGTCAGCGCGTGCACCCGCACCGCGCCCGGCAGCACCAGCACGTCACCCGGGGCGAGCACGCCGTCCACGGCCAACCCGGCGGCCTTCTCCCACTTGCGCAACGCCCGCGCGGTGCCGGCGGTGAACTTGTCGTCCGGGGTGGAGTCGGCGTGGCCGAGCGCGGCGAGGTTCTCCTCCAGCACCAGCACGTCCGGGCCGGCCGGGACGCCCTCGCGCAACTCCCGGTACAGCGGGGTCGCGCCGAACAGCACCGGCACGGCGACCGCGTCCACGGCGTAGAGCGCTTCACCGCGGCCGACCTGCCGGCCGGGTTCGGGCAGCCAGGTAATGGTGCCGGCGCGGCGGCCGGTGATCGCGGTGGCGGGGCCGTGGCCGAGTTCGCCGTCCACCTGGACGCGGTCCACCAGGTCGGTCCGGGTGACCTTGGCCGTGGCGGGCGGACGCGCGGGCGCCGCCGGCTCGGGGTCGGCCCCCGTCGCCGACCGCGTGGCCACGACGACCCCGGCGGTGGCCGCCACCAGGAGCACCGCGGCGGCGGCCCACACCCGCCGCCGACGCCGCCGCCGAACCGCTCCCGGCCCCGCCCCGCGCTCAAGCCCCGCGCTCGGTCCCGCCTCGCGATCGCGCCCCGCACCCGCTCCGGAGCCCGGCCCCGGATCGGTCACCGCGGGCTCCCCGACACGACCCCGCCGGTCTGCCGCGAGCAGTCCGCCATCTTCTCGCGCGTCGCCGGGTCGTCCACGTCCAACCCTTCCGGCAACGGCGTGACGCCTTCGCCACCGCCCTTGTTCGGATCCGGGTCGGGGTAGTCCACACCCTTTTCCCGCATGCATTTCGCGAAATCGCGCGCCTGCCGCAACGCTTCCTCGCCCGGCGGTTTCGGCGCGCCGCCGTCGGGCAGGTGCGCGCGGCACTTCTCCAGCGCTTCGCGCTGCGCGCGCTGGTCGGCGGGGCTGGCGGAGCCCTGCGTGCTGCCCCTCCCCTCCTCGTCCGGCGTGCCGCCGAGTTCGAGGTCGACCCCGTTCTCCTTCATGCACTTGGTGAACTCGTCCTGGCCGCCGGCCGGTGGCGCGGCCGACGACGACCCGGACACCGAGGCGACCTCGGGCTCGCGGTCCGCGTTGCCGCAACCGGCGGTCAGGACCGCGCAGGCCACGCCGAACGCCAATACAGCCATTCGGGCATTCATGGTTCGCCTCCCGGTGTGAATGAGCGGTATCGCTGTTGTACCGGGAGCACTATCTGTGGGCCGTAAGGGTCGTCCTTATGGCGTGCTTATAGGCAGTTGCGCACAATGGCAGCCATGCGCGTTCTGGTGGTGGAGGACGAGGTGCTGCTCGCGGAAGCGATCGCCGAGGGCCTGCGCCAGCAGGCGATGGCCGTGGACGTGTGCTTCGACGGCGCCGACGCGCAGGACCGGGTGGCGCTCACGACCTACGACGTGGTGGTGCTCGACCGCGACCTGCCGACCGTGCACGGCGACGAGGTGTGCCGCACGATCGTGGCCGGCGGGTGGGACACGCGGGTGATCATGCTGACCGCGGCCCGCAACGTGATGGAACGCGTGCACGGCCTCGGGCTGGGCGCGGACGACTACCTGACCAAGCCGTTCGCGCTGGCCGAGCTGGTGGCGCGGGTGCAGGCGCTGGGCCGGCGGGCGCGGCCCGCGGTGCCGCCGGTGCTGCGCTGGCGGGACGTCGAGATGAACGTGCCGCGCCACCAGGTGCTGCGCGAGGACCGCTTCGTCCACCTGTCCCGCAAGGAGTTCGCGGTGCTGGAGGTGCTGATGCGGGCGGAGGGCGCGGTGGTGAGCGCCGAGGAGCTGTTGGAGCGCGCATGGGACGAGCACGTCGACCCGTTCACCAACGCGGTGCGGGTGACGATCATGACGCTGCGCAAGAAGCTCGGCGCGCCGGCGGTGATCCGGACGGTGCCGGGCGTGGGGTACCAGCTGGCGGACTGAGACGCGGGCGGTTCACCGTCCGCACCAGGCTGTCCCTGCTCATCGCGGTGATGCTGCTGGGCAGCGGCGCGCTGCTGCTGGGCGTGAACTACCTGCTGGTGCGCGGCGCGCTGCCGGTGCCCACCGAACCGCCGTCGGCGAGCCCGCCCCCGCAGACCGGCGCGGTGCAGGTGTCGCCGGACACCGCCGTGACCGGGTCGCAGGTGCAGGAGGTCAACGTCGGGCAGTACCGCGCCGACGTGCTCAACACGCTGCTGGTGCAGTCGGGGGTCGCGCTGGCGGCGTCGGCGGTGATCGCGCTGCTGCTGGGCCGGTTGGCGGCGGCGGGGATGCTGCGACCGGTGCACGAGGTGGTCGCCACCGCGCGCCGGCTGGGCGCGGACGACCTGCACCGGCGCATCGGGTTGCGCGGACCGAAGGACGAGCTGACCGAGTTGGCCGACACGTTCGACCAGATGCTGGGCCGGTTGGAGCGGTCGTTCGACAGCCAACGCCGTTTCGTCGCCAACGCCTCCCACGAGCTGCGCACCCCGCTGGCGACGCAGCGGACGCTGGTGGAGGTGGCGCTGTCGCGGCCCGGGGAGAACGCCCCGCTGCGCGAGCTGTGCGAACGGCTGCTGGTCATGAACGCGCGCAGCGAGGCCCTGATCGAGGGCCTGCTGGTGCTGGCCGGCAGCGACCGGGGCCTGGAACGGCCCGAGGACGTGCGCCTGGACCAGGTCGTCGCCAGGGTCCTGGCGGCCCACGCGCGTCAGCTCGCGACAGCGGGCATCGCGGTCCGGTCGTCGCTGGCGCCGCGGGTGGTGCGCAGCGAACCGGTGCTGCTGGAACAACTCGTGACCAACCTGGTGGACAACGCGATCAAGTACAACGACGGCGGCGAGATCGTCGTGCGGGTGGACGCCTCGCCCGCGCTGGAGATCGCCAACACCGGCCCGGAGGTGCCGCCGGACCGGGTGCAGAGCCTGTTCGAACCGTTCGTGCAGCTGCGCCGGGAACGCCTGGCCACCAGCCAGGGCGTCGGCCTGGGCCTGTCCATCGTGGCCTCGATCGCCCGAGCCCACGGCGGCGCCGCCCGCGCCACCCCGCGCTCCGGCGGCGGCCTGGTGGTCGCGGTCACCCTGCCCTGACCCCGCGCCGGCGAACCGCGGAGACGCTGCCGACCACCGGCACGACGACCCAGCCCGATTGCGCCCCGAGCGGGTGACTCCGCATGCCGACGCGGCACGCGGGTGGTACTTGGACTGGATGGATTTCCCGAGCGACGAAGACCGGTCCCCGGCGACGGCGAGCCGGCGTGCGCTGCGCCTGTGGCGGGCTTACGCGTACCGCGACCCCGAGCTGGTCGCCACCCTGCTCGACGGCCTCGACACCGGCCAGGTCGAGCAGGTGGCCGTGGCGCAGGTCGCCGAGTACAACGACGCCCTGCGCACGCTGGCCGGGCGCAGGGCCGGGCTGCCCGCCGTGCTCGGCGAGATCGACCGGGTCGCCGCGACCGCCCCGCCCGAGCTGGAGTTCGCGATCACCACCGCCGTCCGCGCGGTCACCGGCGGCGCGATGGACATGGGAGCGGCGCTGCGCGGCCTGCGCCCCGTAGGCCGCGCGCACGCCCTGGCCATCTGCATCACGGCCGCGAACATCGCCGTCCACGGCCGGGCGCACTACCAGAACACCCTCGACGCCCTCGACGGCACGCGCCCCGCCACCCGGCCCTCCGCGACACCGCCCGGCTGCCTGCCCGACGGCCGCTACCTGCTGCCCCGGCCGCCCGCCGGGTGAGGCCGACGGCGCGCGGGGCGACCTTGCGATCGCCTTGCGATCCGGCCCCACCGGGACGGCCACCGCCGGCCGGCGCCACCCGGGCGGGGAGAATCGACGCGCCATGAACTACTCCGTACTGCTCGTCGAGGACGACGAACACATCCGGCAGGCCCTGGGCCTGGCGCTGGGCGACGAGGGCTTCACCGTGACCGACGCCGTCTCCGGCGAGGCCGCGCTGGACCTGCTCACCCGCGAGGACCCCGACGTCGTCCTGCTCGACCTGATGCTGCCGGGTGTGGACGGCCTGGAGGTGTGCCGCACCCTGCGCGCCCGCGGCGACCTGCCGATCATCATCGTGACCGCCCGCGCCGACGCCTCGGACGTCATCGCCGGTCTCGAAGCGGGCGCGGACGACTACGTGACCAAGCCGCTGATGGCCAGCGTGCTGGCCGCCCGCATCCGCGCCCTGCTGCGCCGCCGGGGCGCCGCCGACCGCACCGACGAGGTGCTGCGGGTGGGCGAGTTGGAGGTGCGGCCCGAGGTCGGCAGGGTCTACCGCGGCGGGGTCGAGGTCCACCTCACCCGCACCGAGTTCCGGCTGCTGGTGGAACTGGTGTCGGCCGCCGGGCGGATCGTGACCCGGGAGCAGCTGCTGCAGAAGGTCTGGGGCTACGACTACTACGGCGACACGCGCCTGCTCGACGTCCACATCCGCCGGCTGCGCCGCAAGGTCGAACCCGACCCGGACGACCCGACGCTCGTGCGCACCGTGCGCGGCGCCGGCTACCAGGTCGGGATGCTCCCGTGAACCCGCTGTCGCGGCTGTCGCTGCGCTGGCGGGTGGCGCTGGTGCTGGGCCTGGGTTCGCTGCTGATCACCAGCGCCATCGCGGTCGCGATCTGGAACCTGACCTCGGGGTACATGCTGCGCCAGCGCGAGCAGAGCGGGGTGCGGCAGGCGGAGGTCAACGCGCGGCTGATCGGCGAGTCGCTGCGGGCCGGCTCCACCGGCCTGGACGAGCTGCTCACCGGCCTGACCACCGGACCGGAGTCCACCGTGCTGCTGTTCCACGCGGGCCGCGTGGTCACCAGCGGGCGGCAGGTCGAGCCGACCGTGCTGCCCGACCGGCTGCTGGACCTGGGCCGCCGGGGCGCCCCCGCCGCCCAGCGGCTGGTCGTCGACGGTGTCCCGGTGCTCGCCGTTGTGCTGCCGATCACCTCCGCGCGCGCCACCTACGTCGAGCTGGCGCCCATGCTGCAACTGGACCGCACGCTGCGGTTCCTCAGCGGGCTGCTGGTCGCGGGCACCGTCCTGAGCGGGCTGCTCGGCGTCGCGCTCGGCGTGTGGGCCAGCGGACGGGCCCTGCGCCCGCTCACCGCGCTGACCGGGGCCGCGTCCCGGATCGCGGGCGGCGACCTGCGCGCCCGGCTGCCCGACCAGGCCGACCCGGACCTCAAGCCGCTGGCGGCGACGTTCAACGCCACGGCCGACGCGCTGGAGCGGCGGGTGCTGCGCGACGCCCGCTTCGCCGGGGACGTCAGCCACGAACTGCGCTCGCCGCTGACCACGATGGTCAACGCCACGGCGGTGCTGGCGCGGCGGCGCGCCGAGATCCCCGGGCCCGCCGGGAAGGCCGTCGACCTGCTGGCCTCCGAGGTGGACCGGTTCGCCCGCATGGTCGTGGACCTGCTGGAGATCTCCCGCACCGACCAGCGGGTGGACGACACCGCGCTGGAGACCATCGACCTGGGTTCGCTGGTGCGCAACGTGGTCGCCGCCCGCCCCGGGCCGGCCGTCCCGGTCGCCACCGACCAGCCGCCGCCGCAGGTGGTGGGCGACCGCCGCCGGCTGGACCGGGTGGTCAACAACCTGCTGGACAACGCCGAGCGGCACGCGGGCGGGGCGGTGGGCATCGCCGTGCGGCGGCGCGACGGCCGTGCCCGGCTGGAGGTGGACGACGCGGGCCCGGGTGTCCCGCCGGACGTGCGGGGGCGCATCTTCGAGCGGTTCGACCGCGGCAGCCGGGCGGGCAGCCGGGGCGGCGACACCGGCAGCGGGCTGGGTCTCGCGCTGGTGGCGCAGCACGTGCGGCTGCACGGCGGCAGCGTCGGTGTCGAGGAGCGGCCGGGCGGCGGCGCCCGGTTCACCGTGGAGATCCCGGAGGCCCGCCCATGAGGACCGCCGTGCTGGCGGCCGTGCTGCTCGGCGTGGCGGCGGGCGGGCTGACGGCGTGCGGGGTGACGGCCCAGGACGAGCCGCAGCCGCTCACCACGTCCCCGGCCGGCCCCGCGCCCACCCCGACGCTGACCCGACGCCCCGACCCGAGCACCACGCCGTCGTCCACGCCGTCGTCCGCTCCCCCGACGACTCCCGGTCCCGCGGGCTGATCACCACCGGCCGGCGCCGGTCGGCGCGCACCGCTCGCAGACGTGCGGCCCCACCGGGCGGTCGCGGCCCCGCCACCCGGCCTCCACCGCGTGGGTCCACAGCACCAGCCACTCCAGCGGCGACGGGTGCTCGACGGCGAAGGCGCGACCGCAGTCGTCGCAGATCAGCAGGGGTGAGCGGGTGCCGTCGGCAGGGGGGATCGCGGTCACAGCGGCAGGTGTCGACTTTCTCACGGGGCAGGGCGCACCAGGACCCTGGCACGGCACCGGCCCCATCGTGGCGGTGACAGGCGTCGGCGAACCTTGCGATCGCCTTGCGATCCGCGCCGCTCATCCCCGGCGGGCCCGGCGCAGGAGCGCCGGCTTTTCTGCACCTCGACTGGCCGGGCGCGTTGGGGTGTTGCACCGTCGGTGTGGCTGCACGTCTGGGCCGAGTGTGCCGAGCGCAGTGACTCGTCCACGTGGTGCGCTGTTGACGTTGGCACACTGATCACATGACAGGTTTGACGGCTGAACTCGTGGTCGAGGGTTGCGTCCCGCAGACACCGGCTCTCGCTCCGAACGGGCACCTGCTCTGCTACGTCCTCGCCCCCATCAGCCGAATCGGTGACCACCTCGACACCGCACTCTGGCTGGCCGACATCAACGGCGACGGTGTGTGGAGTCGGGTGACCGCCGACACCGCGACGGAGTCCAAGCCCCGCTGGTCCGCGGACTCGCGCACGCTGTATTTCCTGTCCGACCGCGCCGAGCGTGACAGCCCGCAGCTGCACCGGCTCACCCCCGCCGACGGCGTGGTGATCGCGTTGACCCGCTGGCGCGCCGGCATCATCGACCACCTGCCGCTCGCTGATCCCAACCTGATCGCGCTGCTCGCCAACGACGAGCCCACCGAGCAGGACATGCGCCGCGCCCGGGACCGCGACGACGCCGTTGTCGTCGGCGAAAGCGAACCGCGCGCCCGGTTGCGCCTGCTCGACCTGCGCACTGGCCAGGTCACCACCCCGAGCGTGTTCGACGGCCGGCACGTTGTGGAACTGCGGCAACGACCCGACGGTGGCCCGCTCGCCGTGCTCACCCAGGCCAGCGCCGACAAGGACTACGGCCCCCGCAGCGGCCAGTTGCACCTGTTCGACCCCGCCACGGGGACCGCGGAGGACCTCGGACCGGTCGAGGTCGACGCACAATCCCTGGCCTGGTGGCCGGCTGAAGACGGTTGGCACCTCGGTTACGTCGCCCTCACCCCACCGGTCCTCCACGCCGGCACCGCCGTGTTCGACCTGGCTATGGGCAGCCGCGTCCGCCGCAACCGCACCGCCGACCTGCCGATGTGCCCCCTCGAACTGTGCCAGACCGACGCCGCCCCGCTGGTGGTCTTCGCCAACGGCCTGAACACGACCCTGGCCCGGCTCGACCCCGACGGTCCCACGCCGCTGTCGCAGCACCCCGGCCACCTCGACGCCCTCACCACCACTCCAGCAGGCACGACGATCGCGGCACTGACCGGCACCCGTCACCAACCCACGAACGTTCATGTTGGGCCACCGACCGGGCCGCTGCGAAAGATCACGGACACCCGCCCCGAACTGGACGGCATCACGTTCGGTACCCAGCGACCGCTGGCCTATCGAGCCGCCGACGGTCTCGATCTGGACGGTCTGCTCGTACTGCCGGCCGGGAAATCCGCTTCGGACGGCCCTTTCCCGCTCGTCACGATCGTGCACGGTGGCCCCGACGACCGGTACGCCGATCGCCTCCAGTTGTTCTCGTTCCACAGTGCACGGCCACAATGGCTGGCCACCGCCGGATACGCGGTGTTCCTGCCCAACCCGCGCGGCGGCCAGGGCCACGGCCACGAGTTCGCGGCCAGCGTCGCGGGCAGGGTCGGCCGGGAGGAATGGACCGACATCCTGACCGGCATCGACCTGCTCATCGCCGAGGGCATCGCCGACCCCGACCGACTGGGCATCGCCGGCGGCAGCCACGGCGGATTCATGGCCGCCTGGGCGATCGGGCAGACAAACCGGTTTCGCGCCGCGCTGGTCGACGCGGGTATCACCGACTGGGGGATGCTCGCCGCGACCGGGGAGCACGGCCGGCTCGACGGCGCGCTGAGCGGCAGCATCGGATGGGAGGGGATCGGCCCACACCCGCACGACGCGGTCAGCCCGGTCTCCTTCGCCAGCCGCGTCCGCACCCCGGTGCTCATCCTGCACGGCGCCGAGGACACCAACGTCCCGCTCGGCCAAGCCGTGTACTTCCACCGGGCACTGCGCCACTTCGGCGCCGAGCACGAGTTCGTGATCTACCCCAGGGAAGGCCACTCGATCCGGGAACGCAACCACCAACTCGACATCCTGCATCGCACCCGTGCCTGGTTCGACCGCTGGCTCCAGCCCTGACCGGAGATGCCTGGTCCTGGCGTCGTTGTCCCCACACTGACGGCTGCAAGGAGCAAAGGCGGTCTCGGACAGACCGTGCCGCAAGAGGTGCTCGTCCACTTTCTCCGTGGATGTGACGTGGCTGCTGGTTGAGGAGGTGCGGCTCTTTCGTTCGCCTCCTTGGAAGTTGGGATGCCGAGGTTGACGGCGGGTCGGCGGAGCCGACGTTGGGTGTCGTCGCGCTTGGCGCGCAGGAAGGTGAGGGTCATGTCGATACCCTCGATCTCGCCGCCCCAGCCTTCGGCCTGTGCGCGCGTGCGGCGGGCGAGCAAGTCGGTTTCGAGTTCGTCGAGCCGGGCAAGCATCTTGGGGTTGGCGTGCAGCATCGGGCAGCGGATGCAGGCGTGTTCGTGCTGGCAGGGCGTGCCGTAGGGGCGCCCGCAGGAGCCGAGCTCGACCTTGCGCTTGTCGAAGACGGCGACGTAGCCGCGGGTGGTTTGGATGTTGAGGTGGCCGAGCAGAGCTGCGCCGATGTGGATGGGCAGGCCGCTGTTGACCAGCTCGGTGGCGAAGATGCGGCGGAAGTCGTGCGGTGTGAACCAGGTCGTGCCGAAGCCCGGGTGCTGCTCGGCCAGCTCGTCGCAGCGCCGTTTGATCCTGTTCAGGACGGTGCCTCCGGTTCACCAGCGGGCCTCGACCGTGATGGCCGTGGTACTCGTAGAACCCGCTCACCGAGGACAGCGCATGGTTGATCGTCGTGCGGGCGCAACCGGCCGCGAGCGTCGGCTTGCCGGTCCGCGGATTGATCCCGCCGGGCCCGGCAGTGCACAGTGTGCTCCGTCGGCCGCCGCGGGTTCGGCGCGGTACGCAACCAGCCGACGAGCACCGCCACCTCAGCCTCGGTCGCCGTCTCCCGGGCAACGCCCAACAGCCACAGCACCCGAAACCAGCGCAGCAACCCGAACGCGCAACTGCGGCCGGTCAGCGGACTGCCGTCGCCCAGAGCCAAGTCCCGCAAGTACTCCGTGACATCGACAACCTCAACGCCCCCCGAGTCGTGGACAACGAACGGCGGGTGGATTCGCTCCACCTTGACGACGGATCCGACTCGGGGCACGGACGTACGGCCTTCCATCAACTGGCGGCGAAGGTCCACTGGCTTCTCCTTGATCAACGAGAAGCGCCACGATCAACCAGTGGGAGATGGTGCAGACAACTGAGCAGCACCGCCACGCCCGTGGCGGCGAGCAGGGTCAGCACGAGCAGCGCCGTCGGACGCCACGGCCACGCCGGCCCGCTCAACGCGAGGTGACCCGCCGGGTACTCGGTGAACGTCGCCGCCGCCCGCGCGGTCGCCCGGTCCCCCGTGGCGGCCAGGTCGCGCAGGGCCGCGTCGAACGGCGACTCCCCGGCGGCCACCGCCAGGCGGGTGACCGGGACGCCGTGGGCCGCCGCCCAGCCGTCCAGCGCCGAGTCGAACGCGATCAGCCGGGTCAGGTCCGTGGTCCGCGAGGGCAGCAGCCGCAGGCCGTGGCGCGTGGTCGTCCGGTCCGCGGGTGCGACCGGCACGGTGGTGGCGGCGAACGACGAGCCCGAGTGGGTCTCCAGCACGGCGGCCAGCGCCAACTCGTCCACGCCGTCGGGCACCGCCACCCCGGTAGTCGGCCTGCCCCACGGGAAGGCGGCGTTCAGGGCGTACGGCAGGTCCGCCGGGGCGTAGGAGTGCGCCTCGATGTCCAGCGAGCCCGTGCGCGACCACCCCGGGTACGCCACCCGCCGGCCCACCGCATCGGCCTCGGCCGGTCCGGCGAGCCGCTCCACCACGCGCAGCGCGCCGACCACGCCCGAGGTGACGCCGGCCGTGGTGACGACCGGGCCGTCCTCGACGTACCGCTTGCCCGCCAGCCACGACGTGCGCGGGTAGTCCGACCGCATGTCCGGCAACGCGGACCAGAACGTCGTCGCCGACCGCCCGTCGAGCACCCCCGCCGCCGCCAGCATCTTGGCCCCCGCGCACACGCCCAGCACCACCGCGCCGCGCGCCGCCTGCGCCGCGACCCACGTGCGCAGCGCCGCCTCGCGCGGCCCGTTCCAGTCGACCACGGCGGGCACGACCACCACGTCCGGCGCCCGGTCCAGCCCGGTGAAGGTGGTGTCCGGCACGACGTGCAGGCCACCGGAGAACGTCACGGGCGCCAACGTCTCCGCCACCACCCGCACCGCGAACCGGTCGGACGCGGCGAACACCGCGTAGGGGGCCAACGCGTCCGCCGCCACCGTCCCCGAAGATCCCGCCGCGACGGCCACCAGCACCCGATCCGGATCGGCCGCCCGCGCCGCCGCAAGTTCCCCGCCGGGCGCGGCCGGGAAACTCCGCGCCATCGACACCCCGACACCGCCCGCGACGACCCCGCCGACGAGCAGCACCGCCGCGGCGACACCCACCCACCTCATGCCCGCCCCCGCACACCGCTGGGCGAGACCCCGTACCGCGCGCGGTAGAGCCGGCGCAACTGCCGGGCGTCGCGGAACCCGGTCCGACTGGCCACTGTGGACACCGGGAGGTCGGTGGCGGTCAACAGGTCGTCGGCCAGCGCCAGCCGCAGGCGCTGCTGGAACTCCAGCGGCGTGATCCCGGTGGCGGCGGTGAACGCCCGGCTCAACCCGCGCGGCGACAACCGCACGCGGGCCGCCAGGTCGGCCAACGTGTGCCGTCCGGACAGGTTCTCCGCGATGTGGTCCTGCACCACGTGCACGGCGTCGTCCACATGCGACCGATGTTGCAGGAAGGGGCTCAACTGCGCCCCCGACCCCGGCCGCCGCAGGTACACGACGAGGCTCCGCGCGACCGCCGCCGTCACCGCCGACCCGTGGTCGCGGTGCACCAGCGACAGGGCGAGGTCGATCCCGGACGCGATCCCGGCACTGGTGCTGACGGGCCCGTCGTGCACGAACAACACACCGTCCTGCACCCTGGCCCGCGGATACCGCCGCCGCATGGCGTCGAGCAGCTCCCAATGCGTGGTGCACCGCCGCCCGTCCAACAACCCGGCCTCCCCCAACGCCGCCGCCCCACTGCACACGGCCGCGAACGAAGCCCCGGACCCACTCACGTCCCGCAACCACCGGACCACCCGGGGATCGACCAGGGGTCCCCGGGCGTCCAGCCGGGTGCCAGGCACCAGCACGAGGTCCCCAGCGGACACATCCGGCAGCGGACCGAGATCCGCCAGCCGCAACCCCTGCGCACTGACGACCCCGGCCTCAACCCCGACGAACCCGACCCGGTACCGCCCGCCGTGCTCGGCGGCGGCATCGAACACCTGCACAGGCCCAGCCAAATCCAGAAGGTTGACAGCCGCCTGCACGACCACCACGACCCGACCATCCACACCCCGAACCTACGCGGCCCGACACCCCGGACATCAGGCCGCAACCGGTCGAGCTGCGGACGGATCAGGCACTCGGCCCGGGCAACTCCCCGGCCCGGGCCGAGCCACCCGCCCGGTCGTCGAGCCGGAACCGGGGCGCCGTGACCGCATTTGTGCGTTGTGGGAACCCGAGGTCCGGGGTTCTCGTGTGGGGTGATCGGCTGGGCGTGACCGCGTGGATGGGCTGCTTCCTTGGCGAACGGTGGTGACGAGGGCGACGGCGCCCGGACCGCTCAGACCGGCGTCGCGTCCGACGCGGGGATCGTGGTGCAGGCGGGCGGGGACGTCACGTTCGTGCACAACGGCTCGTTCCGGCCGGGCGCCGGCCCCGCTCGCGGACCGAGCGCCCCGGGCGGCCCGCGGTCGACCCGACCGATGTACCTGCGGCAGGTCGACCGGATCGCCGCCCCGCGGCTGCTGGACCGGGAGCGCGAACTGGCCGAGCTGGAGGACTTCTGCCTGCGCGAGGACCGCGGCCCGTACGTGTGGTGGCAGGCCGGTCCGTGGGCGGGGAAGTCCGCGCTGCTGGCCGCGTTCGTGTCGGACCCGCCCGAGTCGCTGGCCGGTCGCGTGTGGCTGGTGTCGTTCTTCGTCACCGCCCGCCTGGCCGCGCAGGACACCAGTGACGCCTTCACCACGGCGGTGACCGCGCAGCTGTGCGAACTGCTGGGCGAGGAACCGGCCCTCGGCGTGGACGAGTCGGTCCGCGAACTGCTCATGCTGGACCTGCTGTCCCGGGCGGCGGCGACGTGCCGGGCGGCGGGCGGGCGGCTGGTGCTGGTGGTGGACGGGCTGGACGAGGACCGCGGCGTGACGACCGGTCCCCACGCGCACAGCATCGCCGCGCTGCTGCCCGGCCGGCCCGAGCACGGGATGCGGGTGGTCGTCGCCGGCCGGCCGAACCCGCCGATCCCCGACGACGTGCCGGACTGGCACCCGCTGCGCGACGCCGCCGTCGTCCGGCCGCTGTCGGGCTCCCCGCACGCCCGCGACCGGCAGCGGCTCGGTCAGTCGGAGCTCAAGCGGCTGCTGCGCGGCGGACCGGTCGAGCAGGACGTGCTGGGACTGCTCACCGCCGCCCGCGGCGGGCTGTCGCGGTCGGACCTGCGCGTGCTGACCGGCGCCGGCCTGGTGGAGGTGGAGGACGTCCTGCACACGGTGGCCGGGCGGACGTTCACCCGCCGGCCCGGCATCGCCGGTCCCGAGGTGTACCTGCTGGGGCACGAGGAACTCCACACCGCCGCGTGCGACTACCTCGGCCCCGAGCGCCTGGCGGCCTACCGCGCCCGCCTGTTCGCCTGGGCCGACGGCTACCTCGCGCCCGGCGCGGGCCGCGCGGCGTGGCCGCCGGAGACGCCGGAGTACCTGGTGACCGGCTACCCCCGCATGCTCGCGACCATCGGCGACGCGGCCCGCCTGACCGCGCTGGCCACCGACCGGGTCCGCCACGACCGGATGCTCGACGTGAGCGGCGGTGACGCCGCCGCCCTGGTCGAGATCACCACGTGCCAGGACCTGCTGCTCGCCGCGCCCGGCGCCGACCTGCTCGCGCTCGCCCGCCTGTCGGTGCACCGCCACGAGCTCCAGACCCGCAACTCGCACATCCCGACCGAACTGCCCGCAGTCTGGGCGGTCCTCGGCCACACGGCGCGCGCCGAGGCGCTCGCCCGGGGCGTCACCGACCCGCACCACCAGGAGCTTGCCCTGGAACTGCTCGCCGACGCGGTGGCGGCGACGGGCGACGCCGGGCACGCGGAACAGATCGTCCGCGGCCTGCCGGACGTGTCGCAACGGGCCCGCGCGCTGGCGCGGGTGGCCGCCCGGCTGGGTGCGACCGGGCACGCCCGGTCGTTGGCGGGCAAGGCCGACGTCCTCCTCCGCACGATCACCCGCTGGCACGAGCACACCGCCACGCTCATCGTGCTGGCCGGGACGTGGGCCGCGTTGGGCGAGCACGACCACGCCGTCCGGCTCGCCCGCGCCATCCACGACGACCACGAGCGGGCCCGGGTCCTGACCACCCTCGCCCGTGCGGCGGCCGTGGCCGGTGACCGGCGCGGCGCACGCCGACTGGCCGCCGACGCCGAGCAGATCGCGCACCGCACCACGGACGACGAACTCCGCGCGACCCTGCTGGCCGGCCTGGTCGGGGTCGCCGTCCGCACCGGCGACCACGAGCGGGCCCACGACCTGGTCGCCGAGGTCGACCGGATCGCCGGCCGCATCACCGACCCGCGCGACCGGTCCTGGGCGCTGGTGGGACTGGTCGAAGCGCTGACCGCGATCGGCGACCACGACCGCGCCCGGTCGGTCGCCCGGGCCATCCCCCGCCCCGGCGACGGCGTGCGGGCGTTGAGGCTGGTGGCGCGCGACTCCGCCCACCCGGCGGCACCGCACCCGGCGCACGACGCGGAGCGCCTCGCCCGCACCATCACCGACCCGCTCGACCGGGCCCGGGCGTTGACCGCGCTGGCCCGGGACGCCGCCGACACCGACCCCGGTTCGGCACGCCGGCTGGCCACCGAGGCCGAGCAGCTGGCCCGGGCCATCACCAACCGGTACCGGCACACCCGGACCCTCACCGCGCTGGCCGGCGCGTTGGCCGCCATCGGCGAGCACGAGCGCGCGAACCGGACCGCCCACCGCATCACCGACCCGACCGACCGCGGGCGGGCGCTGCTCGACCTGACGCGGTCCGCCGTGGCCGCCGACGTCCCGGGTGTGGCGCACCGGCTGGTCGAGGAGGCCGAACAGCTCGCCCGGGAGATCACCGACCCGCAGGACCGGGACCGGCACCTGGTCGAACTGGCCAAGGCGGCGTGGTCGGCGGGCCTGCCCGAACGCGCGAGCCGGATCGCCGACGCCGTCGCGGATCGGGCGGCGCGCACGGAAGTCCTGTCCACCCTGGCTTCGCTGATGTCGGCGTCCGGTGACCACGCCCGCGCGGCCCGGGTGGCGCGGGGCATCCCCCGACCCGACGACCGCGCCCGAGCGTGGGTCGAACTGGCCCTGGCCCGCGTTCGCGCGGGTGACCCGCCGGCAGCGCGGCGACTGGCCGAGGACGCCGCCGCGACCGCCCGCGAGGGCAGCGATGTGGCGCAGAAAGCGCATGTGCTGGCACGACTGCTCGAAGCCCTCACCACCAAGGAGCGCTACCGCGCCAGTCGCCTGTCGGACGTCGCCGCGGAGATCGCGGCGGAGGGGTTCACGCCGACCCGAGCCAGGACGACGGCGGAATTCATCGAAGCCCTGTCCGCCACGGCTGACGAGCGGTCCGCCCACCGCCTGACCGTCAGGGTGGCGCGGCTCGCCGGGACCATCCAGCACACCACCTCGCTGGAGCACATCGCCCACGCGTTCGCCGTTGTCGGAGCGGAGGAAGAACTCCGGACGGTCGTCGACCGGTTGGCGGCCCGCAACGGCTGGACGTCCGCGTGGACGGAGGTCGTCGAGGCGTTGATCACGAGCGGTCATCCCGAGCGCGCGGTGCGGATCGCCTTCGACATGTCCCGCGACCACGTGCAGGCGGTCACCTTGTCCCGGCTGGCCGAGTCCCTGGCCGACCGGAACGAGCACGCCCTGGCGGGCCAGGTGGCGATCAAAGCCGCGCGGAAGGCCCGGTACACGCTCGACCCGGACGTGCGGGCCGCTGTTCTTGCCGAATTGTCCGACACGCTCGTCGCGGCAGGAGACCACGAGCGAGCACGCCGGTTCGTCACCGAGGCCGCGCGCATCACCCCGCGCCACTACGGACGGGCCGCCGGGCTGGCCAGGACCTTCGCCGCCGCCGGCGACCTCGAACAAGCACGCCTGCTCGCCACCGAAGCCGCCCGCCTCATCCGCAGCACCGGCGACCCGGACGGCCAGGCCGCCGCACTCGCCGGGCTGGCCAGGACCTTCGCCACCGCCGGCGACCTCGAACAAGCACGCCTGCTCGCCGAGGAGGCCGCGCGGATCGTCCACCGCGCCACCCGCCCCGACCGGAAGGCCAAGGCGCTCACGGCGCTCGCGGTGGTGGCCGACCTCTACGGCGTCGAGCGGTTCCTGGGCGAGGCGTTGGTGACCGGCGCGTGGCCGACGATCCTGCCCGTGCTGGCCCGGCTCGACCCGCGGGTCGTGGTGGAGATCGCCGACGAGTTGGAACGGTCGGACACCGGCTGACCGCTTTGGCACACTGTCGGTCATGACCACGACACGGACCGCGATGACCGCGGTGGCCCTGTCCTGCGTGCTGTTATCCGCGTGTGGCAGCGGTGACCGCCCCGGGTTGGACGAGGACGGCGAGCTGGGGTCGGTCGGCACCGCCGCCGGTGAGCAGGGTGCCCGCGAAGCCGTCCGCGCGTACCTGGACGCCTGGGCGTCGGGCAACCGCGCCATCGCCTGCGGACTGCTGACCGCTCAGAAAGCACGCGCGTTCGCCGCGAGCGCCGGTGACGGCGACTGCCCCTCCGCGTTCACCAACGTGCACACCCGCATGAGCGAGGAGTCGCGCAAGACGTTCGAGGACGCCCAGGTCGTCGAGGTGAAGCTGAGCGCCGGCGACAAGATCGCCCGGGTGCAGCTGTCCCAGAAGCTCGAAGGCCCGCTCAACGGCGACGACGACATCCGCTTCGAGTACACCACCGGCCGCTGGCAGACCGAGGAGTACCCCAAGGGCTGACCGCCGGCACCGCCAGGACCGCCAGGACCGCTAGGACCGCCGGCACCGCAACGACCGCCACGGCCGCTCGACGCGCGCACCCCGATCCGCGCGTCGAGCGGTCGCGTTCGGCCGGGCCCGCGCGTCGAGCGGCCTGGCTCAGGGCTTCGGGATCGCCTTCTCCGCCGCCCGGCTGACCTCTTCCCACCGCGCCCACGTCTCCATGCGCCGCCTCGAAATGTCGAAGGCGACGTCGTAGACCATGCTGCCCAGCAGCAGCCGCAACGGCGGGTCGTCGCCGGCGACCAGCTTCAGCACCGCCTCGGCGGCCAGGCGCGGTTCGCTGTCCGCCGACCCCTCCGCCCACTGCTTGGCCAGCTCCTCGCGCAACGGGTCGTAGACCGGGTTCGCGGTGGCCTGCCGCATGCTGGTGTAGAGGTCCGTCCAGTACTCGCCCGGCTGGACGATGGTCACCTTCACACCGAACCCGGCGGCCTCGGCGGCCAGCGCCTCGCTGAGCCCCTCCAACGCGAACTTGCTCGCGCTGTAGAGCCCGGTGCTGGGGAACCCGCCGAGCGCGCCGATGCTGGACACCTGCAGGACGTGCCCGCCGCCCTGCGCCCGCAGCACCGGCAGCACCGCCTGGGACACCCACAGCGCGCCGAAGAAGTTGATCTCCATCTGCGCGCGGGCGTCGGCTTCGGAGAACTCCTCCACCATCCCCATGAACAGCGCGCCCGCGTTGTTGACGACGATGTCCAGCCGCCCGAACTCGCGGGACGCCTCGCCCACGACGTCGAACACCGCCGCGCGGTCGGTGACGTCCAGGCGCAGCGCCCGCAGCCGGTCCGGGTGGCGCTCGACCAGGTCGTCCAGCGGGGTGACGTCCCGCGCCACGCCGACGACCCGGTCACCGGCGGCCAGCGCCGCCTCGGTGAAGGCGCGGCCGAGCCCGCGCGAGGCCCCGGTGATGAACCAGACCCTTGACGATTCCATGTCTCCCCCAGTGGTGTCGCTAGTTCCAGGCCATGTTGATGGCGCGTTCGAAGGTGACGTACCCGGCGCGGGCGAACGCGGCGGCCATCGGCGTGTTGCCGACGTCGGTGGCGGCGCGGACGCGCGGCACGTCCTGTTCCGCCAACACGCGGGTGCCCTCGGCGAGGATGCCGTCGACGTGGCCCTTGCCGCGGTGCTCGGGCAGGACGCCGAGGTAGGCGATGATGGCGTGGTAGGAGTTGCGGGCGGGGAGGACGAAACCGACCGGCTCGCCGTCCACCGTCGCCACCCGCCACCACTCGCGCGGGCTGGAGAAGGTCGCGAACTCCTCCTCGTAGTGCTTGACCGCGGCGTCGTGCGGCGACAGTTCCGCCAGGTCGGCCCGGCTGTGCGCGTCGAGGGTGCCGTCCAGGGCGCGGGCGGTCAGCGCGATCAGCTCGTCGTGGTCGGCGAAGGCGCGGAAGGACAGGCGCGGGTCCGCCGCGGGCACGCCGGCGTCCGGACGCCATTCCAGGCGCAGGCGTTCGACGGTCAACCGCGCACCGGCCTTCTCCAGCACGGACATGCGGGTGTGGACCGGGCCGGGGTCGTCGCGCCAGTCGGCGGGCAGGTAGCGGCCGTACTCGGGCGGCGTCGCGCCGGGCGGGAGGACCGCGGCGGCGGCCTTCTCGTACAGCGCCGAGGCGACCTCCGTCGCGTCGGGCACGTCGTCGTCCAGGTCGAGGACGTCCAGCAGCGACGGCGTCGGCTCGCCGCCGCGCCCCCACCAGGCGACCCGCGCCACCGGGCGGCCGTCGCGCAGCGCCAGCCACATCCACCCCGGCTGCCGGCGGCCTTCGGCGAGGTCGTCGGCCAGCTCGTGGTTGAGCGTGTAGGGCAGGCGGTTGAACAGGTCGATCTCGTCGGGCCCGGTGATCGGGCGGAGGGTCACGTCGGTCACGCGGCCCCCGTCGCGGCGCGGTCGTAGGTGAGGAACAGCGAGCCGCTGTCCAGGCGGACGTGGTCGGTCAGGGTCCAGTTCCGCACGTCGAACCCGGTGCCCGCGCCGAACAGCGGGACGCCCGAGCCGATGGTGAGCGGGGCGAGCTTGACGATCAGCCGGTCGATCTCGGGGTACAGGGCCCCGGCCAGCGCGCCGCCGCCGACCAGCCAGATGTCCTTGCCGTCCTCCTGCTTCAGCGCCCGGACCGCCTCGACCGGGTCACCGGCGACGACCTCGACGTCCGTGGTCCGCAGGGTGCGGGAGAACACGATGTGCCGCAGGTGCGGGTAGGCGTCCGGGACGCCGGCCCCGAGCCCGATCTCGTAGGACTTGCGCCCCTCCACCACGGTGTCGAACCGGGTCCCCTCGGCGGTGACCCCGAGCGCGTCCCGCGCCGGCCCCGGCAGGGTCTCGGGGAACTCGGCGACCATGTGCCGCAGGTAGTCCTCGGCGATCGGCCAGAACCCGCCGGGCCCGGTGGGGTCGGCCCCGTCGGGCCCGGCGATGAAGCCGTCGAGCGTCGAGGCGATGTAGTACACGAGCTTGCGCACCAGGTCTTCCCTTGCCGTGCTGGTCGGCCGGCGCCGGACGGGGACGCCCGACACCCATGCGGCCGAACGGGTGATGATCACAGCCTTCCCGCGCGGCGGAGAAATATCAACAACCGATGGTTCGCCGACCGCCGGCCGGGTTCACCGGAAGTCGCGGGATTTGAGGGCCAGGCGCAGGTCGAGGGGCCGGATGTGGTCGGCCACCAGGTTGATCGCGCCGGTCGCGTTCTCGACCTTGCCGCGGATCAAGAGGGCGTTGCTGTTGCGGGCCGTGTTCTTGTGGAGGTTCCACAGGCCCACGCTGACGACCACGTTCGTCATGCCCGTTTCGTCTTCCAGGTTCAGGAACGTGATGCCGCCGGCGGTGCCGGGGCGTTGGCGGTGGGTCACCACGCCGCCGATGCGGACGCGGGTGCCGTCCGGCACGTGGGCCAGTCGGGAGGCGGGGAGCGCGCCCAGGGAGTCCAGGTAGGTGCGGACCAGGTGGACGGGGTGGGTGTCGGGGGTGATGCCGGTGCCCCACAGGTCGGCGACCACCAGTTCCCACGCGGTCATGCCGGGCAGGGCCGGGGCGGTGGTGACGCTCGCGGTGCCGGGCAGGGTGGTGGGGTGTTCACGGGCCGCCGCGCCGGCTTTCCACAGGGCTGTGCGGCGGTCGGGTTCCAGGTCGGCCAGGGCGCCGGCGGTGGCCAGGGCTTCCAGTTGCGGGGTCGTGAGGTTGGTGCGGCGGGCCAGGTCGTCGAGGCTCGTGTACGGGCCGTGCTGCGCGCGGTGGTCGGCGATGAGGGTGGCCACGTCGTCGCCGAGGGTGCGGACGCCGGCCAGGCCCAGGCGCACGGCGTGCCCGCCGGTGCCGGCCGGGTCGGGTTCGAGGGTGGCGTGGGCGAGGCTGGTGTTGATCCCCGCCCGGCGGACGCGGACGCCGTGGCGGCGGGCGTCGGCGACCAACGACTGCGGCGTGTAGAAGCCCATCGGCTGGGCGCGCAGGAGCGCGGCGCAGAACGCGGCGGGGTGGTAGCACTTGAGCCACGCGCTGGTGAAGACCAGGTGCGCGAACGCGAGCGCGTGGCTCTGGGGGAAGCCGTAGCCGCTGAACGACTGGACCTGCAGGAACACCTTGTCCGCGAGTTCGCCGTGGATGCCGTTGGCGGCGGCTCCCCGGTAGAACCGGTCCCGCAGTCTGTCCATCTTGGACAGTGCGCGCTTGGACCCCATCGCGCGGCGCAGTTCGTCCGCCTCGCCGGCGCTGAACCCGGCCGCGTCGATGGCGATCTGCATGACCTGCTCCTGGAACAACGGCACGCCGAGGGTTTTGTCCAGGGCGCGGGCGAGCAACGGGTGGTCGTGCTGCCACGGTTCGCCTTGGCGGCGGCGGATGTAGGGGTGCACGGAACCGCCCTGGATCGGGCCGGGCCGGATCAGCGCGACCTCCACCGCCAGGTCCCAGAAGTCGCGGGGCTTCAGGCGCGGCAGGGTGGCCATCTGGGCGCGGGACTCGACCTGGAAGACCCCCACCGTGTCGGCCGCGCACAGCATGTCGTAGACGTTCGGGTCGGCCAGGTCGAGGTGGGCGAGGTCGACGTGGAGACCGTCGTGCTCGGCGATCAGGTCGCGGGCGTAGCGGACGGCGGAGAGCATCCCCAGGCCCAGCAGGTCGAACTTCACCAGACCGGCGGTCGCGCAGTCGTCGCGGTCCCACTGCAGCACCGTCCGGCCGGGCATCCGGGCGTGCTCGACCGGCACGACCTCCGACACCGGCCGGTCGCAGATGACCATGCCGCCGGAGTGGATGCCCAGGTGGCGCGGGAAACCCTCGAACTGCGCGGCCAACCGCCACACCGCCGCCGGGATCGGCGTGCGGCTGTCGCGGTGCTCGGCGGCGGCGCTGTGCACGGTGCCCCACCCGTCGACGCTCTTGCTCCACGCGTCCTGCGTGCCCGGCGGGAAGCCCAGCGCGCGGGCGGCGTCGCGGATCGCCGACTTGGCCCGGTAGGTGATGACGTTGGCGACCTGGGCGGAGTGGCGGCGGCCGTGCTTGTCGTAGACGTACTGGATGACCTCCTCGCGCCGGTCGGACTCGATGTCGATGTCGATGTCCGGCGGCCCGTCCCGCTCCACCGACAGGAACCGCTCGAACAGCAGGTCCCAGCGCACCGGGTCCACGTTGGTCACACCGAGCGCGTAGCAGACCGCCGAGTTGGCCGCCGAACCCCGCCCCTGGCACAGGATGTCGTTGCGGCGGCAGAACTCCACGATGTCGTGCACGATCAGGAAGTAGCCGGGGAAGTCCAGCCGCTCGATCACCTCCAGCTCGTGCTCGATCTGCGCGTACGCCCCCGGGTTGGACCCCGGCGGCCCGTAACGCTCCCGCGCGCCCTCGACCGCCAGCTTCCGCAGCCACGACGCCTCGGTGTGCCCCGGCCCGACCGGGAACGGCGGCAGGCTGGGCGCGACGACCTGCAGGTCGAACGCGCATTCCATGGCCAGCAACGCCGTCCGCGTCACCGCGCCCGGGAAACGCGCGAACCGCGACGCCATCTGCGGCCCGGACCGCAGCGCCGCCGCCCCGAACGGCGGCAACCACCCGGCCATCTCGTCCAACGACCGCCGCGCCCGCACCGCCGCCACCGCCGTCGCCAACCGTCCCGCCCGCGTGTGCGCGTAGTGGACCTGGTTGGTCGCGACCGTCGGGACCCCGGCGTGCTCGGCGAGCCCGGCCAGGACGTCGTTGCGCAGCGAGTCGCCGGGCAGGGCGTGGTCCACCAGCTCCACCGCGACGTTGCGCCGCCCGAACCGGTCGACCAGCCACGCGAGCCGCTCCCCCGCCGCGCACGGCCCCTGCTCGGCCAAAGCCTTGCGCACCATGCCTTTGCGACACCCGGTCAACGCGAGCACGTGCCCGGCCAGCTCGTCCACCACCTCGTCGAGGTCGTAGACCGGCCGCCCCTTCTCCCCGCCCCGCAGGTGCGCCGAGGAGATCACCGAGCACAGCCGCCGGTACCCCTCCGGACCGCGCGCGACCAGCAGCAGGTGCTCGCCCTCCGGGTCCGGGACGCCGTTCTGCGGCGCCGACAGCCCCAGGCTCAGCTCGGCGCCGTACGCGGTGTGCACGCCGAGGTCGCGTGCGGCCTCCGCGAACCGCACGACCCCGTACATCCCGTCGTGGTCGGTCAGCGTCACCGCGTCCAGGCCGAGCCGCGCGGCCTCCTCCACCAGCTCCTCGGGGTGGCTGGCCCCGTCCAGGAAGCTGAAGTTGGAGTGGCAGTGCAGCTCGGCGTAGGGCACCCGCACGGCCCCGGGCCGCTCCCGCGTGACCCGCCGCCCGACCAGGTCCCCGGCGCGGGTGTACCCGTCCGCGCCCCGCGGCGCCGCCATCCGCCGCCCGTCGGCGTCGACCCGCCCGGACAACGCCCGTTCCAGCTCACTCCACGGCACCTCGGGCCGACTGTCGAACCCCACTGCACACCTTCCCCGGGCATCACGACGCCGTGGGGAAGCCGGCGGGCACTCGACCGGGCGAACGCACTCGGCCGAGCGGTCGAACACAGGTTCGACTATTCCTAGTCGATGCGAATCACGCCCGCAAGTCGGCCGCCGCGGCCACTCGATCAGGTTCACCTGCGCGGACACGTGACGACCGCACGCTCGGGTAGGCCACGACCATGACCAGCGACACCACGACTCTGCTCGGGCAGACCGCGGTGACGCCGGACGGGCGGCTGGGCCCCGCCCGGTCGATGGCACGGCGCGACTTCCTGGACGACTTCGACGAGTCCACCCGCGACCGCCTGGGCCTGCCCGCCCTGGCCGAGCGCGGCGCGATGACCTGACCATCCACTGTGGACAGCCGCAGTGACCCGCGTCACCTGACCGCGATGATGTTGGTACGCCGAAATCCCACCCAAGAGGGCAGTACCCACTCGGCTCGTGATCGTCGTGCCGGTACGCGGTCTGGATCGCCGTCGGCTTCGTCCTGCTCGTCATGACCCTGGTCACCGTGCTGACCATGCGCGCCCGCCGCCGCGACCGGGCCCCGCTCACGCCCCCGCCGTACCCGCGGGTCCCCAACCACTACGAGCCCTGACGAAAATGAACATGGCAAGGAGAAGACCTCTCCCTGCCATGTTCAACTTATAGCAGCCAGGGGGTCTTGCGGCAAGGCCCCGGTAAGGGCGCACACTCTCCGCCGTGGCCATGGCCTGCGGAAATTCGTGGCGGCAGGGATGCTGTCACCGCAGGCGAACGGGGGAAGGCGTACGAATGCACAGCTACGTGCTCGGTTTCCGGGAGATCGACCAGGCGCAGGTCGCCGTTGTGGGCGGTAAGGGGGCGCATCTCGGCGAGCTGTCGCGGATTGACGACGTTCAGGTGCCGGATGGCTTTGTCGTGACCACCAATGCGTTCAAGCGGGTTCTGCGAGACGCCTCGGACCTGGGTGACCGGCTGGACGAGTTGGCGCGCGTCGACGCGGACGACCGGGAGGCGATCCGGGCGTCCAGCGCGGAGATCCGGCGGATCATCGAGAAAACCGAGGTTCCGGACGACGTCGTCGGGGAGATCACGGCCGCGTTGCGGGAACTGGGCGAGGCGACCGCCTGTGCGGTTCGGTCCAGCGCGACGGCCGAGGACCTGCCGGGGGCGTCCTTCGCGGGGCAGCAGGACTCGTTCCTCGACATCGTCGGGCAGGACGCGGTCCTGGAGCACGTCAGGCGGTGTTGGGGGTCGTTGTTCACCGAGCGGGCCGTGGCTTACCGGGCGCGCAACGGGTTCGACCACCGGAAGGTGCACATGGCGGTGGTCGTGCAGCGGATGGTGTTCCCGCGGGCCGCCGGTGTCCTGTTCACCGCCGACCCCGTCACGTCCAACCGGAAGGTCGCCGCGGTGGAGGCGGTGTTCGGGCTGGGTGAGGCTCTCGTCTCGGGGATGGTCAACCCGGACCGCTTCAAGGTGCGTGACGGCGAGGTCATCGACAAGGCGATCGTCGCCAAGGAGGGGGTCGAGCCGGAGCGGAGCGGGCAACCCGCGCTCACCGACGACCAGGTCGTGCGGCTCGTGGACCTCGGGCGTCGGATCGAAGCGCATTTCGGCCGCCCCCAGGACATCGAGTGGTGCCTGGTGGACGACGACTTCCACATCGTCCAGAGCCGGCCGATCACCACGCTGTTCCCCGTCCCCGCCACGACCGACCAGGCCAACCACGTCTACGTCTCGGTCGGCCACCAGCAGATGATGACCGACGCCATGAAGCCGCTGGGTCTGTCGGTCTGGCAGCTGACGACCCCGCGCCCCATGGCCGAAGCCGGCGGACGGCTGTTCGTGGACGTCACCCCGTTCCTCGCCTCCCCCGCGGACCGCGCCGGGTTCCTCGGCGTCACGGGCAAGTCCGACCCCCTGACCGAGGACGCGCTGCGGACGATCGTCGACCGCGACGGCTTCCTCCCCGCCCCCGGCGACGGCCCGGTCCCGCAGGTCCCCGGCGCGGCCCCGGCCGCGGTGGAAACCGACCCGGCCCTCGTCACCGAGCTGGTCGAACGCGCCGAAGCGTCCGTCGCCGCGATGGAGGCGGAGATCCGCACGAAGTCCGGGACCGAACTCCTCGACTTCATCCAAGAGGACATCCAGGAGCTGCGCCGCGTGCTGTTCGAGCCGCGCAGCATCGAGGTGATCATGGCGGCCATGCAGGCGACCTGGTGGCTCAACGAGAACCTCCGGGAGTGGCTCGGCGAACGCGACGCCGCCGACACGCTCTCCCAGTCGGTGCCCCACAACATCACCTCCGAGATGGGCCTGGCCCTGCTCGACGTCGCCGACGCCATCCGCCCGCACCCCGAGGTCGTCGCCTTCCTGCGCGAGACCGAGGACGAGAACTTCCTCGACCACCTCGCCGACCTCGACGGCGGCACGGAAGCACGCGACGCCATCACCGCCTACCTCGCGAAGTACGGCATGCGCTGCGTCGGTGAAATCGACATCACGCGGCCACGCTGGAGCGAACGCCCCTCGATGCTCCTGCCGCTGATCCTGTCCAACATCAAGAACGCCGAACCCGGCGAGGCCGCGCGGCGGTTCGAACGCGGCCGGCGGGAGGCGCTGGCCAAACAACAGGAAGTCCTGCGACGGCTGAAGGCCCTGCCCGACGGCGAGCGCAAAGCCGAGGAGACCGAGCGGAAGATCGACCTGGTCCGCACGTTCATCGGCTACCGCGAGTACCCCAAGTACGGCATGATCAGCCGCTACTCCCACTACAAGCGGGCCCTGCTCGCCGAAGCCGACCGCCTGGCGCGGGCCGGCGTGCTGGCCGAGCCGGAGGACGTCTTCTTCCTGACGTTCCAGGAGATCCGCGAGGTCGTGCGCACGAACCGGGCCGACCACGACCTCATCCGCCGCCGCAGGGACGAGTTCGCCTCCTACGAAGCGCTCACGCCGCCCCGCGTGCTCACGTCGGACGGCGAGGCCGTCGCCGGGGCGTACCGGCGCGACGACCTGCCCGCCGGCGCGCTGGTCGGCCTCCCGGTGTCCGCCGGCACGGTCGAGGGCCGGGCCCGCGTCATCCTGGACATGGCGCAGGCCGACCTCGATCCCGGCGACATCCTGGTCACCGCGCACACCGATCCCAGCTGGTCACCGCTGTTCGTCGCGATCTCGGGCCTGGTGACCGAGGTCGGCGGCCTGATGACGCACGGCGCGGTGGTCGCCCGGGAGTACGGGCTGCCGGCCGTCGTCGGCGTCGAGCACGCCACCCGAACCATCCGCGACGGCCAGCGCATCCGGGTCAACGGCACGGACGGCTACATCGAGGTCCTGTGACGCCGGGACCGCGGCCCGCTACCGTTCGGCCAGGTAGCGGGCCGCGGTCGCGCGCAGCCGGGCGTGGATGCCGTCGTAGGCGGTGGCCCGCCCCAGGACCGTCTTGGGCAACTTCGCCACCATCGTGTAGTTCGTGTCCACCACGTTGCCCGCGGGGGCCAGCCCCGCCTGGCTGACCAGCTGGTAGGCGTCGAGCGCGTCCAGCCCGAGCAGGCCGGCCGTCCACCCGACCAGGTCGTGCTGGCTGATGCGGAAGGCGTCCTCCAACGGCCGCGCCGACCCGGTGGACATGAGGTGGTCGTCGCTCTCCAGCCGGGGCCAGGCCGGGGCGGCGCCCTTGATCAGGTCCACCACGACCACCGTGGACATCGCCGCTTCCACGGCCGTGCCGCACACTTCGCCCTCGCCCTGGCGGCAGTGGCCGTCGCCCAGGGAGATCAGCGCGCCGGGCACGTTGACCGGGAAGTACGCCGTGGTGCCCGCGCGCATCTCCGGGGTGTCCATGTTCCCGCCGTGCGCGCCGGGGCTGATGCTCATCACCACCTCGTTCGCGGCGGGCGCCACGCCGACGGTGCCGTGCATCGGGTCCAGCGGCAGTTCCACCTGGAAGTCGCCGCCGCGCGCGTGGAACCGGCACACGCCCTTGGCCACGTCCACGTCGTAGCGCCAGACGCGTTCGGGCAGTGCGTCGTGCAGCATGGCCGTGGTGTGGGTCGCGGTCAACGCCCCGAAGTGCGGGAACGTCGTGGAGACGGCCCAGTCGCGCAGCGGGCGGATGTCCACGAAGTGCACCGCCACCGCGTCCCCCGGCTCCGCGCCCTCGACCGCGATCGGCCCGGTCACCGGGTTGAGGTAGGGGAAGGCGCAGACGCGGCTGGGCAGGTCGTCCACGGTGCGCACCGCCCCGCCGAAGCAGTCCTCCGTGGACAGTTCGACCACGGTGCCCGGCCGCACGGTCAGCAGCGGCTCCCGCCCGCCGAAGGCGTAGGCGAGTTGTCCGGGCTCGGGGGTCAGGCGCACGACCTCGATGCTCACTTGTTCTCCTCCGTCGCGGCGATCGGCGACTCGCCGGTCTGCGTTCCGCTGGTTTCCGGCTCGCCGGATTCCGGCTCGCCCGTTCCCGTCCCGCCGATGCCGGACAGGCGCAGCCCGCGCCCCGTCACGAGCAGGACGACCATCAGCACGATCCCGCCGCCCAGCCACACCAGTCCGCTGGTCTGCGCGGCCAGTTTCGCGTTCACCACGACGAACGCGAGGATGGCGAACCCGATGACCGGCGCGACCAGGTGCTTCCACCAGTCGCGGCTGCGCCGCCGGACCATGTAGTGCACCACCACGGCCACGTGCAGGAACAGGAACGCGATCATCGCGCCGAAGTTGACCAGCGAACTCATCAACGTGATGCCGTCCTCGCGGGACTGCATGTAAAGGCCCAGCGCCAGCGAGACCGCGGCGACCAGCAGCGTGGCGTTGACCGGCACGCGCCGCGTCGGGTGCACCCTGGCCAGGAACTTCGGCAGGCTCCGGTCGCGGGCCATCGCGTACAGCAGCCGGGAGGTCGCCGCCTGCGCGACCAGCGAGTTGGCGAACCCCCACGCCACGGCGGTCGCGGCGGCGGTCAGGACGGCCAGCCACTCACCGCCGGCCACGCGGGCCGCGTCGTAGAACGCCGTGCCGCCGGGGTCGCCGTCGGTGACCAGGGCTCGCGGGTCGGGCACGAGCATGGCCGCGACCCACGTCTGCACCACGAACAGCACGCCGACCAGCAGCAGCGCGGCCACCATCGACCGGCCGATCGCCCGCGCGGACTCGCGGTTCTCCTCGGCCAGCGTGGAGATGCCGTCGAACCCGAGGAAGCTCAGCACCGCGATGGACACCGCGCCGAGGACCAGCGGCCACGAGAACGTCTCACTGGTGAAGAACGCGTCGAAGCTGAAACCCTGCCCCTTGCCCTGCGCCACCGCGACCACGCCGATGCCGACGAAGACCGCCAGCACGATCAACTCCGCCACCAGCATGATCCGGTTGACCCGGGCGGTCATCTCGATGCCCAGGTAGTTGACCGCGGTGTTGAGCAGCACGAACAGCACCAGCCACAGCCACACCGGCACGCCGGGCACGAGCGAGTTCATCGCCACGCTGGCGATGAGGTAGAGCAGGCCGGGCACCAGGACGTAGTCCAGCAGGACCATCCACCCGGCCAGGAATCCGACCGGCGCGCCGATCCCGCGGCCCGCGTAGGTGTAGACCGAGCCGGCCAGCGGGAACGCCTTGGCCATCTGCGCGTAGGAGTTGGCGGTGAACAGCATGGCGACCATGCCGATGGCGTAGGTCAGGGCGACCATGCCGCCGGAGCCCTGGAACACGCCGCCGAAGATGCCGAACGGGGCGATCGGCACCATGAAGATCAACCCGTAGACCAGGAGGTCGCGGAAGCCGAGCGAGCGCCGCAACTCCTGGGTGTAGCCGTATCGGCCCAGGTCCGTGTCCTGGCTCATCGCCGTCCTCCTCGCCACGCGACAGTGCGGCGAAGCCTAGACCGACTCCTTCCAGATGGAAAGGTTTCATCTAGAAAGATCAGAGGCGGGTGATGACGGTGAGGTCCAGGCCGTCGGCGCGGGCCAGGTAACCGCCCGGGACCGGCGGTCCCAGGGTCCCGGCGGGCCACGCGCTCGGGGTGGCCAGCAGCCGGGCCGCCTCGCGGCGCGCGGCCGACGCGGTGAGCCCGCCGCTCGCGGCCAGGGCGGCGGCCAGCAGCACCCCGTCGTAACAGCCCTCGGCGTAGGCGTCGAGCACCGGCGCGCCGCCGCCGAACAACGCCCGGTACCGCTCGGCCAACGCGATCCGCCGGTCGTCGCCCTGCCCCGCGAAGGACCGCATGGCCGCGTACAGCTCGCCGGTCTCGTCGCCACCGGCGGCCAGCAGGACGTTCTCCTCCAGCGCCCCCGACAGCCGCACCACGCGCTGCGCCAGCGCCGACGCGGCGAACACGCGGTTGAACCGGGCCAGGTCCCGGCCGACCAGGCTGACCAGCACGGCCTGCGCCCGCGCCCGGGCCAGCGCGGCCACGATCCGCTCGGCGTCGATCCCCGGGCTCGGGAAGGGCACCAGCCGCTCCCACACCACCTCCGCGCCGACGTCGCGGACGATCGCCGACACCGCCCGGTGCACCGCGCGCGGCCAGATGTAGTCGCTGCCCACCAACGCCCAGCGGCGCAGCCCGCGCCCGGCCACCAGCCGGCGCACGGCGGGGGCGAGTTGGCGCGCCGGGGAGTCGCCGAGCAGGACGACGCCCGGCAGGCGCGACCCGCCTTCGTGCGGCGGGGTGAACACGTACGGCACGCGGCCGTTGAGGGAGCGTTCCAGGGCGCGGTGGACGTCGCTGGTGTGGAAGCCGACGAACGCGTCGACCAGCCCGACCACGCCGGCCGCGTCGGCGGCGACCTCGTGCGGCGCGCGCCCCGCGTCGAGCAGCACCAACTCCACCCGCCGCCCGCGCACCCCGCCCGCGGCGTTGACCTCGGTGGCCGCCAGCGCGGCGGCGGACAGCCCCGACGGGCCGGTCAACCCCAGCGCGCCGGACAGCGGCAGGAGCACGCCCAGGCGCAGCGCACCCGGGTCCGGCCCGGTCACCGCGACCTCGACCCGGTCCCGCACGACCGCGCGCACGACCGCGGTGGAGTCCATGGGGGTCACAGTATGCTCGGTGTCCAGGCTCCCGGAGGAAGGCTCGTCATGGCTGGTCGGCACGGCACCGAGGTCGGACGTGCGGACCTGGTCGACCTGCTGATCCGGGCCCAGCGCGCGCTGGTCCGGGACCTGGGCGCGGTGCTGGAGGAAGAGGGCTTCACCGTCGACCAGTGGCGGGTGCTGCGCGCGTTGGCGGCGGAGGAACGCACGATGGGCGAACTGGCCACCGCCCTGGAGATCCCGCACCCGACCCTGACCCGCGTGGTGGACGCGCTGGTCGACTCGGCGCTGCTGTACCGCTCGCAGTCCGAGCAGGACCGCCGCCGCGTGTCGGTCCACGTCTCGCCGCTGGGCCACACCAAGCTGGACCGCCTGGAGTCCCTGGCCGCCGCGCACGAACAGGCGCTGGGCGGACGGGTCGGCGTGGACAACGTCACCCGGTTGACCGACCTGCTGCGCACCCTGCCCTGAATCGCGGCCCGGCGGGCGTCGGTCCTCGCCGTGAGGCCGCCGGCCTGCTTCACGCAGTACCAGGTCCACACGTTGTGCGGGTGCTCGTTCGTGACGTCGGCGAAGCCGAGCTTGCGGCAGAACTCCCACAGTTCACGCCGCCGAGCACTGCCCGCCGCGGGCTTTCCGCGGCGGCGACCCCGAGCAGAGCCGTCGCCAGCGCTCTCGCTGTTTTGGTCATCATCGAGATTTCCTGGGATGGACGAAATCCGCCGAGCGCACCGTTCGACCCGACGCTTTCGGACATAGGAGCCGACTTTCCGTGTCGGCAATGCCCGCTGGGGGTGCACAACGGGCCATTCCATGGAACCCGACAACCACCGGGAAAGGAGGAAAAATGCGGTGACGCGCACTATTGGTGACGTTTTCCCGGGCGGTTGACCAGGGCAGGCGTCACCCGCGCGTTCGGGCACCGGCGACAGTGACCTTCCCCGATTTGCGCGTTGTGCGGGCGGCCCACGCCGACCCGGGCCGCCGCCGTGGGGGCGTCAGAAGCTGAAGTGCCGGATCGCCGCGTCGCCCGCCGCCGCCGTCTCCGCGAAGAACGTCACCAGCGCCGGGTAGTGGTCCCGCAGGTAGTCGAGGTCGTCGGCGTCCCACATGGTCCCCATCGGGTAGACCTTCCCCTCGTTGAGGTTCGCCGGGGTGCAGTGCGGCTCCAGCACCGAGAACGGGGTCTCGCCGAGCCGCTTCGCGGTGGCGGCGACCATGGCCGCGTCCCACGCCATGAGGGTGGCCTCCTCGTCGATGGGGTCGCCGTCCTCGTACAGCTCGACGTACACGTCGGCCGACATGAGCAGGTACTGGATGCCGGCCCACGCCTTCTCCAGGAAGCAGTACGGCCGCTCCTCGTCGTCCACCTGCTCCATCGCCCACTCCGGGTCCTCGAACGCCCGGGCCAGCTCGTCCGGAGTCACCCGGGTGAAGGACAACGTCATGCCCACGAGGTCACCACTCCCCCATCAACCGTTCCGATCTCGACGCCCAGCCTCCCACGCCCGCGCACGCCGTGGAGGCGGATCGGCGATCTTGGTCAGTCGCTCGCGACGACCCCGGGACCGAAGCGCGGCGCCAACTCGGCCCGCACCCGCACGTGCCGCAGGAGGAACGCCCGTTCGTCCAACCGCTTGCGCCGCAACCACGCGGTCACCTCGGCGTTGCACTTGCTGGCGTTGCACGACGCGCAAGCGGGCACGATGTTGTCCATTGTGTACCGACCGCCGCGCGACAACGCCTGCACGCAGTCCTTCTGCAACGCGGTCCCGGTCGCACCGCAGTAGGCGCAACCGCCCCACGCCTCCTTCAGCGCGGTCCACTCCGCCGCGGACAGGTCGTTCTCGGCCCGCTCCATCCGCCGCTTCCGCTTGCGCGCCGCACGCACCCGCCTGCTGCCACCCACAGCCATGCGCCGGACCCTACGCCCGTCGCCCGCCCGCGCGGTCGAGGCCCGCCGGAGGTCGTTTCCCGGCGCCCCGCCCGGGGTACGTGCCAGGGCGTGAACCACGACCTTGAGCAACCAGGGTCCGTGCCGCTGGACCGTCAGCACCCCGACGTGGCGGTCCGGACCACCCGACGTCGGGGCGTGGTGTTCGCGCACGTGCGCGGCGAGGTGGACACCGCCAACTACGACGTGGTCCGCGCGGAACTGCTCGGCTGCCTGGACAACGGGTCCACGGCCCTGGTGGTTGACCTCGCGGACGTGGAGTTCTTCGGGTCGATGGGCATCGCCGTGCTGGTCGAGGTGCGCGAACACGTCGACCGGCTCGGCATGGGGTTCGCGGTCGCCGCAGGGCACCGCGTGGTGGTCAACCCGATGCGCGTGACCCAGGTGGAACGCCTGCTGACCCTGCGCCCCACCCTGGAAGACGCCATCGCCGCCGTGGAACGCCCGCGGGAGGGTGGTTTCTCGTGGTGGTCGCCGTAGCGGGAGGCGGCCCCTGACCATCGGGGGGAGAAGCCAGGGACCGCGTCCGACACCGGATCGGGGGGAGGTCCGGCGCCGCCAGGCAGTGTATGCGGCGCGGCCCAGAATTCAACAGTGCACGAATGGTGACCTTTCTACTACACAACGTAGTAGGCGGCGATCGGCACCTCGGCCGCCACCGCGCCGAACCCGCTGAACACCGCGCTGAACCCGTCGCGGGTCGCCCGCCCGAACTCGTCGTCGTCGAACGCGACGGCGGCGGACTTCGCCCCGAGCACGCGCGAGGTGTAGCCGGCGAGGAAGTCGTTCTGCGTGCGGCTGCCGAACATGCTGCGGAAGTACCACTCGCTCTCGTCGGTGATGCGGGCGGAGCCGGCCGTCGGCGTGATCGCGGGGATGCCGGCCGCCTTGTAGACCGGCAGGGCCGCCAGCGCGGCGGCGGCGACCCCGATCCACCTGCCGGTGCGGGAGGGTCGGCGCGGCCGGGCGCGCACGGGGTCCGGTCGCGGCGGTTCCACGAAGTCCGCCACCTCGTCCGGGGCTCGGGAGGCGACCCGCTTGAGCGCCGCGCGGGCCCGTCGGGTGTCCGGGTCGACTTTGAGGTCGTAGGCGCGGTCGAGGCAGAACCTGCGCTCGGCGTCGTCGGTGACCAGGTCGGCCAACCACCACCAGGCGGGCTCGTAGCCGGCGTCGAGGGCGAGCGCCCGCCCGAGCAGCGCCCGCGCCTCGTCCGGGTCCGACTCGCGCAGGCGGATGGCGCGGTGGGTGAGCGTGACGGCGCTGTCGCGCTGTTCCGGCACGGGCGGGGCCTCCGGTCCTCGGCGGACGTGCGCGTCAAGGCTGGTGGCGAGTGTCCGAAGTGGACATCCCACCGCGGGTTGACGACGTGGTCGCGGTGCGTGGGCGGGTTCACCCGGCCGGTGCGCCGTGGCCGCAGTTCTACGGGGAATGGCGGCGCTTTGGGGATCAGGCGTGGATCACCGGCACGTCCAGGGCGCGGAGGGTCGGGGTCGTGGCGGGCGCGTCCGTGATCACGCCAGCCACCTCCGGCAGCGGCACCACCGCGAACCTCGACACCGCGCCGATCTTCTCCGAGCTGGCCAGCACGTACGTGTCCGCCGCCTGGTGGGCCAGCGTCCGCTTCATCGCCGCCTCGTCCGCGTCGTCCGTGGTCAGGCCGTACTCCTCGTGCACGCCGGTCACCCCCAGCAGGAACACCTCCGCGTGCAGGCCCCGCGCCGCCTCGACCGCCGCCGCCCCGCACGCGACCATCGAGTGCTTGAACAGCCGTCCGCCGATCAGGTAGACCTCCACGTCCCGGTGGTCGGCCAGGGCACTGGCGACGGTCGGGCTGTGCGTGACGACCGTGGCCCGCAGGTCCAGCGGCAGGGCCCGGACGACCGCCAGGGCCGTCGTGCCGCCGTCGACGATCGCGGTGCTGCCGGGTTCGACCAGGGCCGCCGCGCGGGTCGCGACCCGCTCCTTGCCGGACGTCTCGACGCCCTGCCGGGTCGCGTAGTCGGCGATGGCAGGCGAGATCGGCAGCGCACCGCCGTAGACCCGTTGGCACAGCCCGGCCGCGGCCAGCTCGCGCAGGTCGCGGCGGATGCTGTCCTCGGACATGCCCAGTTCGGCGGCCAGGTCCTTGGCCACGATCCGCCCGTCGGTGCGCAGCCGCTCCAGCAGGAGATCGCGCCGTTGTGCCGCCAGCATGCCTGTTCCTCCTTGTTTCTTCCGATTGTTGCACACTACGGTGGGCGGCATGGCGAAACCACTCATGATCCTCATCGCGGGCCCCTACCGGTCGGGCACCGGCGACGACCCGGAGTTGATGGCGCGCAACCTGGCCCGCCTGGAGGAAGCCGCGTGGCCGATCTTCCGCAGCGGGCACGTGCCGATGATCGGCGAGTGGGTCGCGTTGCCCGTGCTGCGCGGGGCCGGTGGCGACGGGCCGACCGACCCGGTGGCGGAGGGGATCCTGTACCCGACCGCCGAACGGCTGCTCCAGCACTGCGACGCGGTCCTGCGGCTGCCCGGCGAGTCGACGGGCGCGGACCAGGACGTGCGGATCGCGCGCGAACGCGGGTTGCCGGTGTACCACCGGGTCGAGGAGATCCCCGGCTACCGGGCCGGCTCCGCCGGGCAGTCCGACGCAGCCGGCCCGGGTCGCTAGGCCGCCGCCGTCGCGCAGGGCGTGGTCGGCGGGGTGGTGGACGTGCCCGAGGACGGGGACGTCGTCACCGGCGGGCCGGCCGAGGCGGGCCGCGTGCCGCCGCACTGGTCGACCTCCAGGCGGCGGTCGACCTGGTCGCTCTTGGAGAACACGACGTACTCGGTGCCGACGGTCAGCTCGTAGCGGCACGAGTAGTTGATCTGGGTGGTGACGTAGACCCAGCGCGGGACGTCGCCCTTGTACTCCGTGTGCACCTTCACGGTGTAGCGGTACTTGTGGTTGTAGCCGTCCTTCTGCTCGATCTTCCGGGCGACGACCAACCCGCTGAAGACGTACTTCGCCTGCTGGTAGCGCAGGGCTTCGTTGCCGGGGAGGCAGACACACGCGCTGGCCGGACTGACCAGGACCGCGGTGAGCAACACGGCGGCCATGGTGACCACCCCGGCCGCGTGCGCCAGTAATCGAAGACGCGTCACAGTATCCCCCTCGGGAGGAGTGTCACGGCGGCCCGGACCCAGCCTAACGACCCCGTCAGGCGCGCTGCGGCACTTTCGCCAAGACGCGCATGAACGCACGGGACCACTCCGGCAGGTCCGGCCAGCCGCGGCAGGACACCATCGCCCCGTCCACCACGTCGGGCGCGTCCACGAACGTCGCGCCGGCCTGCTCCACGTCCACCTGCAACGGCGGGTAGGCGGCGGTCGTGCGCCCCCGGAGCAGCCCCAGCGCGGCGGGCACCTGCGGGCCGTGGCAGATGGTGCCCACGGGGAGGTCGTGGTCGAAGAAGTGGCGGACGATGCGGTCCACGTCCGGGTGCGTCCTGATGTGCTCCGGGGCCCGCCCGCCCGGGATGACCAGCGCGTCGAACCGCTCGGGGTCGACGTCGGCGAACGCCAGGTCCACGGGCAGCCGGTGGCCGGGCTTCTCGGTGTAGGCGTCGCAGTCCGGCTCGAAGTCGTGGACCACGAGCTTGACCGGCCGCGTGGTCGGAGCGGCCACGACCGCCTCGTGGCCGCCCTCGCGCAGCCGGAACACCGGGTACATCGCGTCCAGCACCTCGGCGGCGTCGCCGGTCAGCACCAGCACCCTGGCCATGCTCGCTCCCCCACTGGATCGAACCGGTTCCTGTCCGCCGACCGTAGAGCGCGCGGGTTCGGCGCAACAATCCGCCAGGCAGGTGTTCGAACCGGTTCGCACCGGCAGGGCGGTGCGAACCGGGGGAGGTCAGTGCTTGGCCGCCTTGGTCCGGCGGTTGGGCTTGGCCGGGTGGTCGGCGCCGTTGGTGGCGTGCGGTGCGCCGCCGAGGCCGGTGGCGGTCAGGGTGACGGTCGGCTGGACCGGCTCGGCGACCAGGCCGCCGTCGCCGTCCGCCGCGGTCGCCGCGGGCCGTTCGGGCGCGACGGACATGCCGCCCACGCCGTCACCGGCCGGAGCGCCGATCACTGGCGGCACGGCCGTGTCGGCGCCGCCGTCGCCGTCGGTGGCCATCGGCGTGCCGTCGGCGGCGGAGACGTCGGTCAGGTCGTGCAGCGCCTCGCCGTCGAAGAGGCCGCCGACGCCCGAGGGCAGCGCGAGCGCCTCCTCCGGGGAGCCGGTGAAGTCCAGCGAGTCCGCGGCGGCGGGTTCGGTGAACTCGTAGTCCACCAGCCGCAGCCCGTTGGCGCTCTGCTGCTGCCACCGCGCCCGGAAGCTCTCCCACGGCACGTTCGCCCACAGGTAGTACCGGTCGGTGCCGGGCAGCCACACCCCGGAGTAGCGGTTCTCGCCGCCGGACTGGTGCACGTTGACGTCCACCAGCCGCAGGCCCTGTGCCGCCCACTCCTGCCACTTCGCGCGGAAGCTGTCCCAGGAAGCGTTGGCCCACAGCCCGTACCCGCCGGACCCGGCGAGCCACACGCCCGAGTAGCGCGCCTGCCCGTCGACCTCGTGCACGTTGATGTCCACCAGCCGCAGGCCCTGCGCGGCCCACTCCTGCCACTTCGCTTTGAAGCTGTCCCAGGACGCGTTGACCCACAACGCGTAACCGCCCGTCCCCGCGCGCCACACGCCCGAGTAGCGGTCCTCGCCGCCCGCGCGCAGCACGTGCAGGTCCACCAGCCGCAGCCCTTGCCCGGCCCACTCCTGCCATTTGGCCTTGAAGCTGTCCCAGGAAGCGTTGGCCCACAACGCGTAACCGCCGGTGCCCGCCGTCCAGACACCGGAGTAGCGGTTCTCGCCGCCGACGCGGCGGACGTTGAGGTCGATCAGCCGCAGCCCTTCGGCCGCCCACTCCTGCCACTTGGCCTTGAAGCTGTCCCAGCCGACGTTGACCCACAGCGCGTGCTTCCCGCTGCCCGCGCGGAACACGCCGGTGTGGCCGCGCCCGGTGAACCGCGCGTACATGTGCGCGATGGTCACGCGGTCGCCGAAGCTCAGGCCGTCGCGCTGCCCGATCGTCACGCCCTGGCGCAGCGGAACGATCGTCGTCGCGCCGTTGACGCCGAACGCCGTCGGGCCGTAGTGCATGATCGAGTCGTAGTCGTAGTCGAAGTAGTCGGTGAAGCCGTCGCAGAACCGGTCGAAGTTGGACTCGAACCCGTCCTGGATGTTGCCGTACTCGATGCGCACGTACTGGTCGCGGTCGCACCGGCTCTGCTCGTGCAGGATGCCCAGCGAGTGCAGGCACTCGTGGACGGTGGTGCCCGTCGTCGCCCCGTCGGACAGGCGGATGCGCTGCTCGCCGCCCCGCATCCCGATCGGCGAGGAGCTCCAGCCGACGTCGGGGTTGCGCACGAACCGCACGTAGTTCGCCTGGCTGGTGCGGGCGACGAACCGGATCGCGGTGTTCTCCTCGATGTGCGCGATGGCCTGGGTGACGCGGGCCTGGTTCGGCAGCCCGGCGTCGATGACGAACGGCACGACGCCGTTGGTCCACAGCATGTCGGAGTCGGCGGGCAGCCCGATCCCCATCAGCTCGGACGGGGGTTGCCCCACGTCCGCCGGTTCACCCGGGCGCAGTCTGGCGGCGGCCTCGACCTCCTCGGCCGGGCCCATGTCGATGCACCCCTGGTAGAGCGCGATGCCGTCGACCACGCTGTAGCGGACGGGCTTGTCGCGGAACCCCGGCCCCGACAGGAACCCGGTGCGCACCTCGCGGCTGGCGGCCATGCCGTCACCGGTCACGATCTCGTCCACGGTTGATTCCTCTCCCGAAAATTGGGCGTATGTCTGACAGAGGCATCCGGCGACGGCCAGATACGGCGTTCGTCAATGACCGACCGGGTGCAGGTCGAGAACCATCGGCCGCGGCGTGACCCGGTGCGCGGCGGTGGTGATCAGGTCACCGTCGGTGACGACCCCGGACCCGTCGCGGTCACCGTGCACGCGCACGACGAAGGTCCCCGGGCCGTCCACGTCCGCGTCCACGGCGAACGGCAACTCCAGCCCACCAGCGGGAACACGCACCGCGGGCAACGTCACCACGGCCACCGTGCGCGCGGGCGCGTCCGCCTCGGACACGTCGCGAACCTCGACGCGGACCCGGTCGAGGAGGACCGGGGCATCGGCCGACGGGAACCGCAACGTCCCCACAACGCGCACGATCCGGGACCATACGCGTGATCGACCGAACACACATCCGGTCTTTCTCCCCTATTTCGACCGATTGGTCTTTGACCGATATTCAGGATCGCCGCCGCCGGGCGTGGCACACTGCGGACAAGTGGAGATCCTTCTGCTGAAGCTGTGCCTGGCTCCCCTGCTGGTCGTCGGTTCCACGGTGGCCGGCCGCCGGTGGGGCGCGGACGTGGCCGGGATCCTGGTCGGGCTGCCGATCGTCGCCGGGCCGATCCTGTTCGTCACCCACCTGCTCCACGGCCCGCGCTTCACCGCCGGCGCGGCCGGGGCGTCGCTGTTCGGGCTCGTGGCGCTGGCGGTGTTCGCCGTGGTGTTCGCGCGGGTGGCGGGCCGGTCCGGGTGGCTGGTCACGACGGCCGTGAGCTGGGTGGCCGTGCTGGTGGTGGATGCCGCGCTGTCGTTCGTGCGTGTCTGGACCGTCGTGGCGTTCGTGGTCGCCGTTGCCGCCGCTGCGGTCGCGTCGTCGCTGATGCCGCCGGTCGGGCCGGACGCGGGTGTGGCGCGGCGGCCGTCGTGGGACCTGCCGGGGCGCGCGGTCGCGACCGCGCTGCTCGTGCTCGCGGTGACCACGGCGTCCGGTGCGCTGGGGCCGCAGTGGACCGGGTTGCTCGCACCGTTCCCCGTCGCGACGAGTGTGGTGGCAGGCTTCGTCCACGCGCAGCAAGGGGCGCCGGCGACCGTGCGCACGTTGGCGGGCGTGTTGCTCGGGCTGTTCAGCTTCGCGGTGTTCTGCCTGTTGGTCGCCGTGTTCGTCGAACGCATGGGCGGTGTGGCGTTCCCGGTGGCGGCGGCGGTGACGGTGGTCGCGCAGCTCGTGGTGGTGCGGGTCAGGCGTTGGTGGTGGGGAAAAGGCGTTGCCGGCCGGTGGTAGGTTGCGGGCTGTGACGAGCCCCGAGTCGGACAGAGCCACGACGCCCGTCGCCTGAGGCCCCCAGGGTCACGGGCGGCGTCCTGACGTCCTGTCCGCCTCTGTCCTGGGGTGTCGCTTGTCCGTGTTCGTCCTTGGCCTTGCCGTGTTCGCGCAAGGCACTTCTGAGTTCATGCTGTCCGGTCTCGTCCCGGGTGTCGCCCGTGACCTGTCGGTGTCGGTGACCGCCGCCGCGAGCCTGACGTCCGCCTACGCCATCGGGATGGTTCTCGGCGCGCCCGTCATGGCGTTGTGGAGCGCGCGGTGGTCGCGTCGGCGGGCGTTGCTGGTGTTCCTGTCCGTGTTCGTCGCCGTGCACGTCATCGGCGCGGTGACGACGAGTTTCCCGGTGCTGTTCGGCACGCGGGTCGTCGGCGCTGTGATCAACGCCGGGTTCCTGGCCGTCGCGATGTCCGTTGTGGTGGCGGCGAAAGGGCCGCGGGCCACGTCGGTGTTGGTGGCCGCGGTGACGTTGTCGTGCGTGGTCGGGGTGCCGGCCGGGGCGGTGTTGGCGCAGTGGGCCGGGTGGCGGTCCGCGTTCTGGGCGGTGGCGGTGTTGTGCCTGCCCGCGTTCGTGTTCCGGTTCCCGGCGGCGCCGAGCGGTCACATGTCGGTGTCGCACGAACTGCGGGTGTTGCGGTTGGGGTCGGTTCGGGTGGCGTTGGGGCTTGCCGTCCTGGTCAACGCCGCGACCTTCGCGACGTTCGCCTACCTCGCGGTGCTGGCCGGGGTCGTGAGCCCGCCGCTGCTGCTGGCCGCGTTCGGGATCGGCGCGTTCTGCGGGGTCACCGTGGCCGGGCGGGTCGGTGAACGCGTGCGGTGGCAGGCGGTGGCCGCGTGTGCCGCCGGGTGGGCCGTGCTGGCGCTGGTGGGCGACCACCCGGTGGCGCTGGTGGCGGTGACGGTCGTCCAGGGCGGTCTGTCGTTCGGGGTCGGGTCGGCGCTGGTGACCGCGATCGTGCGCGCCGCCGCCGACGCGCCCGCGCTGGGCGGGGCGTTCGCGACGGCGGCGCTCAACGTCGGCGCGGTCGCCGGTCCGCTGCTCGCGGGCCTGGCGGGCCACCGCTCCGCGCCGTGGACCAGCGCGGTGCTGACGACCGCCGCCCTGGTGACCGTGGTTGCCGCACGCCCCGGCGCCACACGTCCGCGATCGCCGCGGACGCCGTGACGTCGGCGGCCGGGTAGTTCCCGGGGCGGGAACAGTGCAGTCCAGTGTGGACTACCGCGGCGCCGCGCCGATCGGGCCGGCGCTCACGGCGTGGGCTTCGGCCGGGGTCAGGGTGGTGCCGGTGGTGTAGTGGTGGGCGAAGGCTTCTGCGCCCAGGGCGTCCCGGGTGGCATTGGTGATGCGGTTGACGTCGGCGCGTTCGGCTTCCGGCAACGGCGCGTCGCGGGAGCGGCGGGCGGTGTCGGCCGCGCCCAGGAGCACTGCGGCGGTGGCGGGGCGGCCGGCCAGGGTGTGGGCGCCGGCCAGGCCTTCCAGGGCCAGGGCCAGGGCGCGGGGGTCCGCGGTGGGTTGGGCCGCCTCGTAGCCCCGGTGGTGCAGGTCCAGCGCGGCGCCGGCGTCGCCGCGCAGTTCGGCGATGAAGCCCAGTTCGCCCAGGACCAGGGCGTTCGCGCTGATCAGGCCGACCTGCTCGTGCCAGCGCAGGACGGTGCGCAGGTGGGCCTCCGCGGTGTCCAGGTCGCCCTCGCGGCGGGCGCCCAGGCCCAGGCCCAGCACGGCGTTGACCTCGCCCGCCCGGTGGCCGTGGCCGGCGGCCAGGTCGCGGGCCCGTTCGTGCAGGGCTCGGGCGGTGGTGTGGTCGTGGCGGAGCAGGGCGATGCGGGCCTGGCCCGCGGTCAGGTCGGCGACGTGGGTCCACAGGCCCAGCCGGCGCGCCAGGACCAGGCCCTCGTCCAGGCGGGCGGTGGCCTCGGCGTAGTCGCCGAACGCCTCGGCGCGGGCCGCCAGGGGCAGCACGGTGCGCAGCCTGCCCCACTGGTCGCCCAGCTCGGTGAACAGCTCCGCGCCGCGACCGCCGTCCTCGGCGACGCCGTCGAGGTCGCCGCGCAGCAGGCGCACGGTGGCGCGGTCGGCCAGCGCGGCGGCCTCGCCCCAGCGGTCGCCCTCGGCGCGGAAGGCGCGCAGGGCCTGCTCGACCAACCGCTCGCCCCGGGCCAGGTCGCCGATGGCGCACAGGGCGTGGCCCAGGAACCAGCGGGACCGGGTGTCGGGGTCGTCGGCCAGGACGTCGGCGATGCGCCGGGCCCGGTCCGCGCCGTCGCCGGTGAGCACGGCCAGGCCCGTGCGCCACGCCCGCGCCGACGCCGACGCCACGGGCGCCAGGGCCCGCGACGCCTCCCCCAGCTGGCCGCGCAGCACCCAGTACCAGACCAGGGCGTCGGCCAGGCGGGCGGCGTGCGCGGGGTCGGCGTGGGTGAGCGCGGCGTGCAGGTTCGCGGCCTCGGCGTCCAGGAGGTCCAGCCACCGGCCCTGGTCGGGGCCGCGCAGCCGGGCGCGTTCGGCGTAGGCGGTGTAGTGCTCGACGTGCCGGCGGCGGACCTCCGCCAGCTCGCCGGCCTCGGCCAGCCGCTCGACGCCGTACGCGGCGACGGTCTCCAGCAGCCGGTAGCGCGGCCCGTCGCCGACCACGACCAACGACCGGTCCACCAGGCGGGTCAACGGTTCCAGCACGTCGTCCACCGCGCTGACGTGCTCGGCCGCCTCCCACGTGCAGCCGTCGGCGTGGACGGCCAGGCGGCGCAGGACCCGGCGCTCGGTGTCGGTGAGCAGCTCCCAGCTCCAGTCCACGACCGCGCGCAGGGTGCGCTGGCGGGCCGGTGCGTCGCGGTAGCCGTCGCGCAGCAGGCGGAACCGGTCGTCGAGCCGGTCCAGCACGCCGCGCACGCCCAGCGCCCGGACCTTGGTCGCGGCCAGTTCGAGGGCGAGCGGCAGGCCGTCGAGGCGGCGGCACAGGGCGGTGACCGCGTCGGCGTCGAGCGGCACGCCGGGCGCGACGGCGGCGGCCCGGTCGGTGAACAGGCGGACGGCGTCGGCGTCGGGCAGCGGTGGCACGGGCCGCAGCACCTCCCCCGCGATGGCCAGCGGCTCGCGGCTGGTGGCCAGGACGCGCAGGCCGGGCGCGGCGGAGAGCAGGTCGCGGGCGAGGGCGGCGACCTCGTCCACGACGTGCTCGCAGTTGTCCAGGACCAGCAGGAGCCGCCGGTCGCGCAGGGCCCGGCCGACGCGCTCGACGGGCGGGACGCGGTGCAGGCCCCAGGTCCCGTCGTCGCGGACGTCGAGGGCGGCGGCGACCACGTCCAGCGGGGTGCGGGGGCCGGTGAGGTCGGCGAGGCGGACGCCGTCGGGGAAGCGGGCGCGGCGGCCGATCTCCAGCGCGAGCCGGGTCTTGCCCACGCCGCCGGGGCCGACGAGCGTGATCAGGCGGTCGGTGGCGAGCCGGTCGCCGATGTCGGCCACCAGCTCGGCCCGGCCCACCAGCGGGGTCGCCGGGACCGGCAGCGTGCTCGCGGGGGCGGAAGCGGGGACGGAAGCGGAAGCGGGGACGGAAGCGGGAGCGGGAGCGGCGGCGGGAGCGGGAGCGGCGGCGGGGGTGTCGGCGGCCGGCGCGTCGGCGGCTGGGGCGCGGGCGGTGGTGGGGCGTGGGGCTTCCTCCGGCGATCGGGTCAGGATCGCCTGGTGGAGGGCCAGCAGGTCGGGGCCGGGGTCGAGGCCCAGGTCGTCGGCCAGGCGGCGGCGCAGGTCCTCGTACGCCGCCAGCGCCTCGGCCTGGCGTCCCGAGCGGTAGAGGGCGCGCAGGTGGGCGGCGCGCAGGCGTTCGCGCAGCGGGTGCCGCTCGACCGGTTCCGCCAGGTCCGCGACCAGCGCGGCGTGGTCGCCCAGGGCCAGCCGGGTCTCCGCGTGGTCCTCCAGCGCGGTCAGGCGGGTCTCTTCCAGGCGGGTGACGGCGGGGCGGGCGAACTCCTCGTCGGCGAAGTCCGCGAACGCCGGTCCCCGCCACAGCGCGAGCGCGTCGGTCAGCACCGCGGCGCGCCGGGCCGGGTCGTCGGTGCGGCGGGCCCGGTCGGCCAGGGCGGTGAACCGGTCGGCGTCCAGGTCGGCGTGCACGACGTAGCCGGGCGCGCGGGACTCGACCAGCTCGCGCGCGCCGGGTTCGGCGTCGTCCAGCGCCCGGCGCAGCTGCGCGACCTTCGCCTGCACCGCCCGCACCGGGTTGCCGGGCGGCCGGTCCACCCACAGGGCGTCCACCAGCCGGTCCACCGACACCGGCCGGCCCGCGTCGGCCAGCAGCACGGCCAGCGCCAGCCGCACCTTCCGCTCCACGACGCGCACCGGCGTGCCGTCCGCCGCCCGGACCTCCAGCGGGCCCAGCACCCCGAAACGCATGCCGCCCACGCTAGTCCGAACCGGATCCGAGCCGGATCCGAACAGGCCCGGCGCAGTGTGGACCACGTCGGCGAACAACCGGAAAGGAACGACATGACCCGCACGAGCCGTGAGGTCCGCCTGGCCGCCCGCCCCGTCGGCGAGCCGGGCGCGGAGCACTTCGACCTGGTCCGCACCGAGGTGCCGGAGCTGCGCGAGGGCCAGGTCCTGGTGCGCAACACCTGGATGTCCGTGGACCCCTACATGCGGGGCCGCATGGACGACGCCCCGTCCTACCTCCCGCCGTTCGAGCTGGGCGCGCCGCTGGAGGGCAGCGCGGTCGGCGAGGTGGTGGAGTCCACTTCGGACGTCCCGGTGGGCGCGGTGGTGACGCACTTCCTGGGGTGGCGGGAGTACGCCGTGCTGGACGCGGCGGCGGTGACCGTCGTGGACACCGCCCTCGCCCCGCCGCGGGCGTACCTGGGGGTGCTGGGCACGCCGGGGCTCACCGCGTACGCGGCGCTGACCCGGGTGGCCCCGGTGCGGCCCGGTGACGTGGTGTTCGTGTCGGCGGCGGCGGGCGCGGTGGGCAGCGTCGCCGGTCGGGTGGCCCGGGAGCTGGGTGCGGCGCGCGTCGTCGGCTCCGCCGGTGGTCCGGCGAAGACGAGGAAGCTCTCGGACTTCGGCTACGACGCCGCGATCGACCACCGGGAGGGCGACCTGCCCGGCCAGTTGGCGACGGCCGCGCCCGACGGCGTGGACGTCTACCTGGACGCGGTCGGCGGTGACCACCTGGAGGCCGCGATCGGCGCGGCCCGCACCGGTGCCCGCATCGCGCTGGTCGGCGCTGTCGCGCAGTACAACCTGGTCGAGCCGCCGCCCGGTCCGCGCAACCTGTACGAGGTGGCCAAGAAGGAGATCTCGATGCGCGGCATGCTGGTCACCTCCCACTTCGACCTGTTCGGCGAGTACGTCGGGGCGGCGGCGCGGTGGCTCGCGGACGGGTCGCTGCGGGCGGAGGAGACCGTGGTGGACGGGGTGGAGCGCGCGCCCGAGGCGTTGCTGGGCGTGTTGCGCGGCGCGAACACCGGCAAGATGCTCGTGCGGCTGGGTGACCGGTGAGGGCGCTGCTCGTCGTGGCCCACCCGCGCCGCGACTCCCTGACCGCGCACGTCGCCGACCGGGTGCGGGCCCGGCTGGCAGCCGGCGCGGAGGTGGACGTGCTGGACCTGCACGCCGAGGGCTTCGACCCGCGCATGACGGCGGAGGACGAGCCGGACTGGTCCGATCCCGGCAAGGCGTACTCGCCCGAGGTGCGTGCGCACATGGCGCGCGTGGTGGCGGCGGACGTGCTGGTGGTGGTGTTCCCGGTGTGGTGGTTCGGGCCGCCCGCGATCCTGAAGGGGTGGATCGACCGGGTGTGGAACCACGGTTTCGCTTACGGTCCGTCGAGCTTGGGCGGCAAGCGGATGCGGTGGATCGGGCTGGCGGGCGAACCGGAGGACACGTTCGTGCGGCACGGGATGTCCGGGCTGGTGGAACGTCAACTGCGGGACGGGGTGTCGCGGTACTGCGGCATCGACGACGTGGAGTTGACCATGCTGCACGGCACCCTGACCCGGGACGACCCCGGTCCTCTGGTGGCGGAGGCTGAAGCGGTGGCGGCGGCGTTGGTCTAGAACCGTTCCGCGAGCCAACCCTCGATGTCGCTTCGGGCCGCTTTCGCCATCCCGGTGGAGCGGGAGGTGAAGCCGTGGCGCGATTCGGGGTAGATGCGGAGATCGACGTCGCCCCCGGCGGCCGAGACGCGGGCCGCCAGGGCCAGGTTGTCCTCCAGCAGCACGTCCAGGCCGCCGACGACCATGAGCAGCGGGGGCAGTCCGCGCAGGTCGCCGTAGATCGGGGAGATGTCGGGTGCGGCGCGGTCGGTGACGTGGCCGGCGTAGGCCTGGATGAAGTACTCGTCGGCGATCAACCGCCCGGCCGGCGTGAGACCGCTCAGGTCGTAGGTGCCGAACTGCAACACGGCCCCGACGAACGGTGTGACGCGGTCGCGGTCGCGCAGGCGCAGCAGGGTCGTGGTGGCGAGCGTGGCTCCGGCGGAGAAGCCGCCGATCGTCAACCGTCGCGCGCCGAACCGCGCTTCCGCCTGCTCGACCAGCCACAGCGCGGCGGTCTCGCAGTCGTCGGGCGCGGCGGGCCAGGGGTGTTCGGGCGCGAGCCGGTAGTCCACGCTGACGACCACGACGCCGAGGGCGTCGGCGAGCTGCCGGTTGCGCACGTCCCCGCCGACCGCCGACCCCAGGTAGAAGCCGCCGCCGTGGATGTCCAGATGCACCCCTCGCGGCGCTACGCCGTCAGGCCGGAGGACCCGGACCGTCGCCCGCCGCCCACCGGCCTCGACGACCTCCTCCACCGCCGCCGGGTCGGCGGCAGCGGGCACCTGCCGGGCCCGAGCCTCCCGCAACTCCTCCGGTCCGTTCGGCCCTCGGCCCGGCGGCGTCCTGGCGTTGAACTCCCGGCACTCGGCGACGTGCACCGCGAGCGCCGGATCGATCAGCTCGGCCAACCCCAACCGCACAGAAGTCCCCCAACGCCAGAGATCCGACGAGGGGCAGTCCACCACAGGTGGGGACCCGCGGTGAACTGCCCCGGTTCATCGGTGCCCGCGGTCAGGCGGCGGCGCGCTCCAGGCGCACCACCGTCGTCTTGTCGATCTCGACCGCGTTGCCGTAGTGCGGGTCGATCGCGTAGCCGTGCGTGGTCACCTCGACCAGGCCGCGTTGGAACGGCGTCGTGCCCGTCGGGTCGGCCACCGCCGTCCACGGGGCGCCGGCGCCGGGGACGCAGTCGACCGCCGTGGCGTAGTCGCCGCGGATGAGGACGTTGTTCTTCACCTGCGTGACCCGGCCGCTGAGGTGGATGCGCACCGGCGCGGAGCAGTCCACCGTCCCGTTGATGGTGGCCTTGCCGTTGAGCGAACTGGCGGTGCCGCTGGTGGAGACCGCGATGTCCAGGCTCAGCTGCGCGGGCGGCGGCGGGTTGAGCACGTGCACCTCGCCGCGGGCCGCGGCGGTGGCGAACTCGCAGTGCTGCTCGAACGTCGCGTCCAGCCGCTCGACGTAGCCGCGCGGCCCGAACTCGATCGCCTCGATGGTGAAGGTGCCGCCGAGCTGGTTGCAGCCCCGCCCGTTGCCGGAGTAGTCCAGGCCGGGCGCGGTGCTGGGCTGGAACGGGTACCGCTGCGCGTCGGTGTACGTGCCGACGGTCAGCTGCTGCCCTTGCGGCGCGGCGAACTCGACCGACCACCAGTCCCCGTTCGCGCCGTCGATGTTGACGCGCACGTAGTTGTTGTTCTCGCTGCCCGACGCCCGCAGTGAGTCGCCGGCGTCGGTGTTGTACTTGTAGGACAAGCCTTGCGTGACCCAGTCGCCGGGATCGCCGGTGAACGAGGCCGAGCCGGTGGTGTCGGTCGAAGCGCTCGCGGACGGCGACAGCGACACCAACGCGGCCGTCGACGCCACGACAGCGACGACGGCACGGCGGAGTAACGAACCCTTCACGAATCCCCCTCATGTTCGGGTGAAGCTCCACGAGGATTATGGCCTCCGGCGGGATGCGGGGATGGGCGATTCGCTTGGCAAGCCTTCGCGGCGACACTCGCGGGACTCCGGTCACCGGTCGTCCTCGCGGTCAGCGTTGATCGCTAGCATCGCGACGCATGCGCGCCGTGTTCCCCGGCTCTTTCGACCCTGCCACACAAGGACATCTCGACGTGGCGCCTGGCGAACGTCACGGTGGACTCGTGTCCCGGCCGGTTGCTGGTCGACTACTGCCGTGAGGCGGGTGCCGGCGTGATCGTGCGGGGCGTGCGCAACCTGGCCGACTTCGAGCACGAGTTGCCGATGGCGCACACGAACCGTCACTTGACCGGGATCGAAACGCTCTTCGTGCCGTCAAGCGCCTCGAACGCGCACATCTCCTCGACCCTGGTCGTGGCGACGGCTCCGCGGTAGTGGGGGTCGCCCACTCCCCTCGCCTGAGCACCGGGGCGGTCGGGAGGGACCGACTGCCCCTCGTTCGGGGTGCCGGCCGGCTCGATCATCGCCCGGTCCACGAGCGGCTGGTCCTCGGCGTCCAGGCCCGGACGGCGTCGGCGATCTCGCCGGTCACCGGGTGTGGCCGTGCAGCGCCTCCTCCACGGTGTGGAAGAGGACGAGTTCCAAGTCCAGGCCGGTGATCTCGATGGGCCGGATGACCGGCCGGTTCGCGTCCACGACCAGGTGCAACGACCGGCCGGCGGCCTCGGCGCGCCGGGTGGCCCCCAGCAGCGCGGTCAGGCCGATCGAGCCGAGGAAGGTCACCGTGGACAGGTCCGCGACCACGACCTCGCACGGGCCCCGGTCGACGGCGTCGGTGAGCGCCGCCGCGAGGCCCGCGACCGAGTCGAGGTCCACCTCGCCCGCGACCGCGAGCACCAGCGCGCCGTCGAGGACGCGGCGGTCGATCCGCAGCGCGACGGTCGGGTCCGGGTGGTCGTCCACGGCCGGCACGCTACCGGACTCAAGCACCGGTGATCATCGGCCTGGTGCCGGGGGGTCGCCCCACGCCTGCGCGGGGGCCACGTGCGAGGGACGGCTCTGGCCGGCGAGGAGGACCTCCGCCCACACCGTCTTGTGCCCGGGGTGGCGGACCACGCCCCAGTCGGTGGACAGCGCCTGCACGATCACCAGGCCGCGACCACCGGAGGCGTCCGCGGTGCGGATGCGGGGCTGGCCGGAGCCGGCGTCGTCCACCTCGACGCGCAGGCGCTGCCCGACCCGGACCAGGCGGCACCGGCTGGGCGGCTCGCCGTGCCGCAACGCGTTGCTGACCAGTTCGTCCACCACGAGCACGGCGTCGTCCACCGCGACCCCGGCGCGGTCCGCGAGCAGATCACGCACAAGGTCACGCACCTCGCGCACGGCGACCCCGTCCAGCGCGAGCACCACCTCGTCGCCAGACTCGTCTCCCGCGTCCCACGACTGCGAGGACATGACCACATCACCCCCATCGGGCATCCCGCCGCACAAGCGGCTCACGCGACGACATACCCAACGCGGCGACCCGCGAATCCGCCGGAATGCGGACTGCGGCCCCTCTCACGCCCTCGACGCGCGTGCGGCTGACCGGGTGAGGGCGGCTTCCCGATCCGGTGATCTCCCTTGCCCGCCCCCACCCCCGACCCGAAACTCCGCCTTATGACCTCCACGGACAACGACCTGCTGGTCGACAAGATCGGGCGGGGATTCGACCACCTCGACGCCGACGGTGACGGGCTGCTCGACGAGCGGGACCACGTCCTCATGGGCAAGCGGGTCGCGGCGGCGCTCGGGCACGGGCCCGGGTCGCCGGAGGAGGAGCGGATCGTGGGCATGTACGTCCGCGTCTGGCACGACGTGCATCTCCCCCACCTCCCGGCCGGGACCACCGCCATCGGCCGGGCCGGGTTCATCGCCGCCACCCGCGACCTCGCCGACGACCCGGCCGCCGCGGACGCCACGCTCGGCGCCATCGCCCGGGAGTTCCTCCGGATCGCCGACATCGACGCCGACGGCCGGGTCACGCCCGCCGAGTTCCTGACCTTCCAGCGCGGTCACTTCCCCGGCCTGAGCGACGAGGACGCCGCCGCCGCGTTCGAGCACCTCGACACCGACGGCGACGGCTCGCTGTCCCCGGAGGAGTTCATCCGGGCCACCGTCGAGTACTGGACCAGCACCGACCCCGACTCGCCCGCCAACTGGTGGATCGGACGACCCCGGCCGACCGCCTGAGGCTGTTCAGCAGCCGGTATTCGGGCAGGGCAACCGGGACGCCGCGCCGGTGAGCAGCCGCAGGGCGCCCTCGCGACTCTCGTCGGCGGGCATGCCCTGCGGTTTGGCGTTGCCGTTCGCCCCGCCGTACTCGACCGTCAGGAACACGTTGTGCTCCCGGCGCCCGTGATCGCGGGGTCCTTCGCCTGCGGGTCCGACGCGAGGCCGTGGCGGGCGTTCCCGAGCGTGCCGGGCTTGTCGGGCGCCGGTTCGTCGTACGGCTCGGTGGGCACGTCGCCGGAATCGCCGAACTCGTGGCGGCACTCGACGATGTCGATCCGGTCGTCGGCGAACCGGGTCGGCTCCCGGCTCGGCCGTGCGGCGGGGAGGCCGATGCCACCGTCGCCAACAGCAAGGCGACGACCCCCAGTCCCGCCATGCCGCGACCCTACTGCGATCACGCTCAAGATGCGGCTGACCACCGATAGTAGGTGTTGATCGTGACCGAGCCGGCCCCATACTCGCGAGCGGAGCGGCGGTCACCCCCCACCCTGCACCGACCGCCGGCTCGTCTGGAGGTCTTCCATGAAAGTACGGGCGGGACTTCTCACCGCGGCCCTGTTGCTGCTGGGAACCAACGCGATGGCCGCTCCACCGGACTCGACGCCGTTCTACTGGCAGGTCCCGGGAGCCGATGAGCGCACGTTGCAGGACGCCGGGTTCGACGTCGAACACGGCGTGGACGGCGGCGTGCAGGTGGTCGGGGACACGCGGGTGGCAGGCCGGCTGACCGCGTTGGGCTACCAGCCGAAGAAGTTCGACACCGTCTACAAGCCGGTGCCGCCGGGCCGCAGCGGCGACATCGGCGTCCAGACGTTCTACGGCGGGTACCACACGGTCGCCGAGCACGAGAAGCACCTGACCGACGTGGCCGCCGCCTACCCCGCGCTGACGCAGGTGTTCGACATCGGCGACAGCTGGCGCAAGACCCGCGGCCTGGGCGGGCACGACATCAAGGCCATCTGCATCACCAAGAAGCAGGCCGGCGACTGCACGCTGAGCCCCGACTCCCCCAAGCCCCGGTTCGCCATGATCGCGCAGCTGCACGCGCGGGAGCTGGCCACCGGCGAACTCGCGTGGCGGTGGATCGACCACGTCACCCGGGGCTACGGCACCGACGCCGAGGTGACGTCCATCCTGGACACCACCGAGCTGTGGGTGGTCCCGATCGTCAACCCCGACGGCGTGGACATCGTCGCCTCCGGCGGCAGCCGGCCGCTGATGCAGCGCAAGAACGCCAACAACACCGGCGCGTCGTGCTCGGTGCCGAGCTACGGCGTGGACCTCAACCGCAACTCCACGTTCAAGTGGGGCGGCGCGGGCACGAACCGGTGCGGCGAGACCTACCAGGGCACGGCGGCCGGGTCGGAGCCGGAGACCAGGGCGCTGGAGGCGTGGTTCAGGCAGCTGTTCCCCGACCAGCGCGGCCCCGGTGACACCGACCCCGCGCCGCTGACCACCAAGGGCGTCATGATCACGATCCACAGCTACGGCAACCTGATCATGCCGCCGTGGGGCTGGACGTGGAACGCGAACCCGAACGCCGCGCAGCTGGCCGCGCTGGGCAAGAAGATGGCGGCGTTCAACGGGTACACGGTGGTGGCCGAGGGCGACACGACGGGCACGACCGACGACTTCACCTACGGCACCCTGGGCATCGCCAGCTACACGTTCGAGATCGGGTCCAGCAGCGGCAGCTGCGGCGGGTTCTTCCCGCAGTACTCGTGCGTGGACAGCCTGTTCTGGCCGCGGAACAAGGGCGCGTTCCTGACGGCGGCGAAGGCCGCCAAGGCCCCTTACGCGAGCTGACCCCGCGGCCGGTGGGCGCTACCGTGCCGCGGGTGCGCCCACCGGCCGCGCGACGGACAGGACGACCTCGCGCAGCCGGTCCACGTAGAGGCGGATGTTCTTGTACGCCACGTCGTTGTCCGGGTACCGGCACGCGAACTGGAGCCCTTCGTGCAGCCGGGTCACCCACACGCACACCTGGTCGCCGTAGGACACGCGGATCAGCCCGTACGCCTTCATGTCCCGCCAGCGCTGCGAACCCGGCGTGGGACGGGCGTCCATGAACGAGACGATCGAGTACAGGTCGGGCGAGGTGGGGCGGAAGTCCTCGCCCAGCAGGCGCAGCACCCGCGCGACCGGCACCCGCGACGCCGCGCGGCTCGCGCGCAGCTCGGCCTGGGCCGCGCGCAGCAGGCCGTCGAAACCGCCCGCCGTGGCCACGGGCAGTTCCACCGGCACGCCGCCGACGTACCAGCCGACCGAGTCCGACCACCGCGACTTGGCCCGCGTGTGGAACGGCACGACCGTGCGGTAGACGTCGTCGCCGGTCATCTCGCGCATGATCAGCGCGGTGGCGGCGAGGATGCCGACCAGGGAGCCGCCGTAGGGGCGGCAGTGCCGCTCGAACGCCGCCGCGTCGGCGTCGTCCACGAGCATCTCGTGCAACGACTTCTGGGTGGGCAGCGGGCCGCCCGGTTCCAGGCCCAGGTCGAACGGGAAGTTCGGCATCCGGCCGTCGCAGCGCGCCACGAACCGCCGCCACCGGTCCACCACCGGGTGGTCGGCGTCGACCTCGTCGGCGTCGGCGCGCTCGGTGGCGCAGAAGTCGACGTAGCTGGCGATCGGCGAGGCGTGCACCGTGCGGCCGTCGAGCGCGGCGGCGTACAGCTCGTGCAGTTCGGCGGGGACGCGGTACATGGAGTAGGCGTCGACGTTGCTGTGGTCGAACGCGAGGTAGACGCTCGTGCTGTCCTCTCGGACCACGGCCGCGTAGATGAAGTTGGGCCAGGTGAGGGTGTCGGCGGCGACGTCGAACCGGTCCTGGAGGTGCTGCACGAGCACGTCGGCGTCGGTGAACTCGCCGACGTCCTCGCGGTGCAGCGCGACGGCGTCGGCGTCGAGGGTGAACCGGCGCATCTCGCCGTCCTCCCACCGGAAACCGCTGCGCAGCGTCTCGTGCCGCAACGTCCACACCCGCAGCGCCTCCTGCAGGGCGTCGAGGTCGACCGCGCCGGGCAGGTCGAACGCGACGCCCAGCCACGTCGGGACGAACAGGCCGTCCTCGCGCAGGGTGCGGGCCGTGCGCACGTGCGACTCCTGGAGGTACGCCGGTGGTCGCGCGTCGTCCGGCGCGCCGGTCGCGGTGGCCACGGGGCGCAGCACCCACTCCACGACGCGTCCGGGCCGGACCTCACAACGCTGGACATCGGTGATGCGCATGACCTTCTCCGTCTGCCTGCCGGTGCGGCACAAGGCGGCGCGCAGGCGTACCTGAAACCTTCGGGGGGAGGGTGGTTCGTCTCGCGACCACACGGCGGAAATGTCGCCGTACCCGAGCGAGGACCTTAACGACGGCCCGATCAAGAAACCACCGCCGAGGACCTGAGCCACGCTATCGAGTGAACTCGTGCTGTGACTGCTGTCACACATCACCGGGGGCGGAATGATCGTGAACGACCTAACGGTTGACCTTGATGTCAAACGTTAGAACGCGCCGGAGGCCGAGATGACGAGTCGCTTCGCCCAAGTCATGTTCACCCCGGACGTCCAGCTCCACCAGGAGCGGCACGGCAGCCGCGACGCCTACGCCCGGATGGCCGACGCCGCCGCGCCGGTCCGGGACCGCATCGGCCCCGACGAGGCGGCGTTCATCGCCGAGCGCGACAGCTTCTACCTGGCCACCGTCGGGGAGACCGGCTGGCCCTACATCCAGCACCGCGGCGGCCCGCCCGGCTTCCTGCGCGTGCTGGACGAGCACACGCTCGGCTTCGCCGACTTCCGCGGCAACCGGCAGTACATCACCCGCGGCAACCTCGACCACGACGACCGCGTGGCGCTGTTCCTGATGGACTACGCCAACCGCACGCGCCTCAAGCTCGTCGGCCACGCCCGCGCCGACGACTCGCCCGAGGTCGTCGAGCGGCTCGCCCTGCCGGACTACCGGGCGAAGGTCGAACGCGCGGTGCTCATCGAGGTCGAGGCCTACGACTGGAACTGCCGCCAGCACATCCCGCAACTGTTCCCGCGCGACGCCGTGGAACAGGCCATCGGCGCGCTGCGCGACCGGATCACCGAGCTGGAACGGGAAAACGCCCGCCTCCGCGCGAGGTGACCCGGCGCGGCGGGTGCGTCACCCGAGTCAGGCGGGGGCGTCACCGGGTCAGCCGGGACGTCACCGGGTCAGGCGCCACCTGACTTCGCCGTCGTGCACCTCGTCGGTGGGCGCGAGCCCGGCGGCGGTCGCGACGGCGGCCGACGCGTGGTGTTCCGGGTGCACGTGGGCGATGACCGTGCGCACGCCCTGCCGCCCGAGCCAATCCACGAGCCCCCGGGCGGCTTCCCGAGCGATCCCCCGCCCCTGGAACGGCGTCCCCACCACCCAGGCGATCTCCGCGATCAGCCCCCGGTCCGACGGGCCGACCGTGGCCTGGACCGTGCCCGCCAGGCGGGACTCCTCGCGCAGCCGGATGACCCAGTTCAGCCAGGAGACCGCGGGGTCGGGCGAACCGGCGATCATGCGTTCGTAGCGCGAGCGCAGGACTCGCGGGTCGTCCGGGGTGCCGCCGGTGAACGTGTGCAACGCGGGGTCGGCCAACACGACGGCCATCTCCTCCGCGTGGTCCACCCGCAACGGCACCAGGTCGAGGCGCGCGGTGTCGACGGCTTGGGCGTGGAGGCCGGTCATGCGTGCCGACAGTACCGCTCAGCCCACGGTCACCACCCGGGCCCACGCGGGCGGCGGGTCCGGTCGGTGGTCGTCCGGGCGGGTGCGCAGGGCCCGGGTGAAGCCGGTGCGCAGGTCGGTTCCGCCGCCGCTCACCAGGGGGATGCCCTCGGCTCGGCACAGCGGGTGCGTCACGTGGGCGGCGTCGCAGGACAGGACTGAGACCAGGTCGCGCCGGCCGCCCACGGCGCGGGCGATGGCGGCGATCTCCAGCAGGGCGCTGCCCAGTTCCGCGTCGCTCACCGACCCGAGTGAAGGCGAAGGTCTTCATCCGCGGTGGTGTGGTGCATCAGCACTCACCTTGCGCGAACGAAACCCCCGATCCAGCAGAGAAGGTGATCATCGCAGCCGAGCGCACCAGCGATCCGCGATCAGGTGTGCGAGACGACGAGGCGGAAACCGGCGTCCCACTGGTCCAGGTCGAGCAGGTCGCGGTGGTCGTCGTGCCACCGGCCGCTGTCGAGGTCCGCGCGCAGGCGGCGGATGCCGCGGTCCACGGCGGCGGGGTCGCTCTGGGCCAGCGCGGAGCAGGCGCGGCGGACGCGCGGGTCGAGGTAGGCGTCCGGGCGGCGCCAGTACGCGGGGAAGACGCCGTCCACGAAGTCCCACGGCAGCGGCAGCGGCGTGACGCTGTCCGCGCCCAGCTCGTCCGCGATGTCGTCCGCCGACGGGCGGGTGCGTTCGAGGTCGGCGATCTCGGGCACGTACTCGCGGACGAACCAGAACTCGGTGTGCAGGCTCGGGTCGTAGGCCAGCACGACCCGGCGCGGCGCGACCCGGCGCAGTTCGGCGAGCCCGGCCCGCCAGTCGGTCCAGTGGTGGACGGTGAGCACGGCCAGCGCGGCGTCCACGGCGTGGTCGCGCAGCGGCAGGGCCTCGGCGACCGCGCGCACGGCCGGTCCGACCTCCGGCGGGCGTTGGCGGATCATCTCGGTGGACGGTTCGAGGGCGACCACCGTCCGGTCGTCCGGCTCGTAGGAGCCGGTGCCCGCGCCCACGTTGGCGATCGTCCGCGCGCCGCCGAGCGCGCCGAGGACCGCGGTCATCCACCGCGGGTCGGTGCGGCGGCCCAGCGCGTAGCCCGTGCCGATGTCGTCGTAGAGGTCCGTGCCGGCCACTGTCCCCCCAGTGCTCAAGCGGAAAGTTCGAACGTGGGCGGCGACGGACCGGTCCGGGAGGGCCCGGATCGGCCGCCGTCACCCGCGGGTTCGGCCCCGGCGGTCACGCCGACGCGCCCCGGGGCTTCACCACCTCGGGGGCCTCGCGCGCGGTCACCAGGCCCAGGCGCCAGGCCAGCAACGCGGCCTGGACGCGGTCTCGCAGCTCCAGTTTGGCCAACACCCGGGACACGTGGCTCTTCACCGTGGTCTCGCTGACCTCGAACTCGCGGGCGATCTCGCGGTTGGACCGCCCCTGGCCGATGGCGCGCAGCACCTGGCCCTCGCGTTCGGTCAGCGACAGCAGGGCCGGCGCGGACGGGTCGGGCAGCGGGATGATCTGGAAGCTCTCGAACACCCGCTTGGTGACGTGCGCGGGCAGGTACGCGCCGCCCTCGGCCACCGCCCGGATCGCGCGCGGGAACTCCTCCCCCGGCGACCCCAGCGGCAGGTAGCCGCTCACGCCCGCCGCGATCGCGGACACCAGCAACTCGTCCGAGTCGTCCTGGGTGGCCACCACGACCCGCTGCCCCGCCAGCAGCCGCGCCACCCGGAAATCGTCCACCCGCAACAACGACGCCCCGACCAGCACCACGTCCGGCTGGTCGCGGCCGATCCGGTCCAGCAGTTCCGGCACGCCGTGCACCGCGCCGACCACGGTGATCGCGTCGTCACGCGCGAGCACGGCCCGCAGGCCGTCCAGGATCACCTCGTGGTCGTCGGCGAGCAGCACGGCGATCCCCCGCCGCGCCCGCGCTGACCGCCCCGCCTCGGCCGGTGTCAGCACGCTTATCGCCCCGGTCTCCCGACGGTACCGGGGCCCGACTGAATACTCGTCCGACACTTCTCCGGTCACGTTCTTCCGACCCCCTCGGCCACGGGTTTTCCCCACGGCGTTTCGAAACAGTCGCGGCGGGCGCGAAAACACCACCGGAACCGCGAGCCGCCCGGGACCGCCGACCCGCGGCACCCCGGCCGTCTGCTTCACCATCCCCAGGCGTCGCCGGCAATCCGGATCGACGCCACCCCAGTTGCAAACAATATGCATTAACACCCAACCTACCGGACCACCGGACGGGCGGCAACGTCCGCACGGTGTGTGCACGCACTCACACTAACGCGCCAATTAGGCGGGAAGACATGCCGCTTTAGAAGTAATCCCGGCGACGCCGGGCGTCGGTCCGCCACGCGCCGTGCCCTCCACGCCGAGCACGTCGAACTCCTCCCGGCAGGCCCCCAGCCGACGGGTCCACGTGCTGGTCAACTCGCTCGCGCCGACATCGGCCAGATACCCGGCCCGGGTAACGCGCAGGCCTGCCTCGGCGTAGACGTGAGCCAGTTCCCGACGCACCCATTCGGGTGTCGGTTCGGCGATCCCGGTGACGGCGGGGGCCGCCGGCCGCCACGCGTGGAGGTTGACGGTGATGTGGAACCGGGCGCCGGCGCGGCACGCGCCCGCCAGGCCGGCGAGCACGGCGGGGTCGCGCCCCAGGACGCCGCGCAGCAGGCTGCCCCACGGCATCAACACGTGCATTTCGTCCACATCGCCCAGACAGGGCGGCATCTCCTCGGCGGCGGCGTGCACCAGCACCAGGTTGGGCAGCCCGCCGCGCGCGGGTTTGGCGGCGGCGCGCGCGGACACGCCCCGCATCCGGTCGGGGTTGGCGTCCACGCCGACCACCAGCCGGTCGGGGTCGGCGCGGGCGAGCCGGTAGGCGTGCTTGCCGTCGCCGGTGCCCACGTCGAGCAGGACCGACCGGTGACGGGCGCGCAACTGGGAGAACTCGGCGTCGGCGAGCGGCACGCACCGCTTGCCGACGACCTTGACCAGACCTTCGGAAGGCATGAACGGGCCCTTCGCGTGAGTGGGTGAGGACCTGCGGGAAACGGCCGGCGACGGGCCGCAGAATTACGGGGAAACACCCTCCGGAACGTCGCCGGAGGGGCCCTGCCAATCGTTGCCGGAAATACCGGCCGCTGCCCACCCCTCCGGAGCAGCGCGGAGCCCGGTCCTGGGAAAATGTGGCCCCAAATCACGCCAATGGGGGAAGTGAACCCCGTCAAAATCACTCTGCGTGATTAGTTTTCTCCTACCAGCGGACGAGGCGTCACCCTACTTAGGAACGAATGGCACTCGTTCGAAATATCCGCACCGGGCATTCGCCGGAATGAGGCGGCGGGCCACCAAAGGAAGTCTGTCGAAAACGGCGGGGTCACTCATAGGCTGAGCGGCGTCCCCAATTCGCGACGACCGGAGGGCCATTTGCCCGGGCCGGGTCGGATCGACATCAGCCGGAGACGCCACCATGACCGTTGACCTCACGATCGAGCTGCGCCTGACGCTGAACGGCGACCCGGACGTGCCCGCGCTGACCCGGGCGTGGGCGGCGCTGCGCGCCCGGCACCCCGCCCTGGCCGGTCCGCTGGGGGCGCACCGGGACGTCGCCGAGTTCGAGGACGCGGTGCGCGCGGGACCCGGCTGCCACCTGCTGCGCGCCCCCGGCCGGCGCGAGTTCGCGCTGACCGCCGGGTGCGACGCGGCGTCGGTGCCCGCGGTCCTGGCCGAGCTGTCCGCGCTCTACGCCCGCGAGCTGGGCCACCCCTCCGAGGGGCTGCCCGCGCCGGCCCAGGTCGTCCCGGACGACCGCCCGCCGCACGACGTCGAGCCCCTGCCCGGACCGGAGCCGGCCGGACTGGAGCAGCCCGGATCGGAGCCGGCCGGACTGGAGCTGGCCGAATCGGAGCCGGCCGGGCTGGAGCTGCCCGAATCGGAGCTGCCCGGACTGGAGCCGGCCGGGCTGGAGCTGCCCGGGCTGGAGCTGTTCGGGCGCGGCGAGCCGGGACCGCGCGTGGTCACCCGCGTCGACCTCGGCCACCCGACCCGCCGGCACGTCTCCGCGCTCGCCCGCCGGCACGGCGTGACCCGCGAGGTCGTCGTCGTCACGGCGTGGGCGCTGCTGCTGGGCGAGCTGGCCGAGCGGGAGGAGTTCGTGCTGGGCCTGGTCACCGACCCCCGCGACCCGGCCGCGCACCGACCCGCCGTGGGCGCGCTGCGCGAGGCCCGCCCGCTGCGGGTGGACCTGACCGGCCGGCCGTCGTTCGCCGAGGCGCTGCGCCGCACCACCGCCGCCGTCGCCACCGCCCGGTCCCGCCGCGGTGACGCGCCCGCCGACGTGGCGGTGCAGTACGGCGAGCAGCCGGCGGCGGCGCTGCGGCTGGCCGGCCTCGACCCCGCCGCGGTGCCCGCCGGGTTCTGGCTGGCCGACGACCTGCCCGGCCCGCACCGGGTCGTGCTGCGCCTGCTGGACACCCCCGACGGGCTGCTCGCCGGCGTCGCGCACCACCCCGACGCCCTCGACGGCCCCGGCGCGCGGCGCTGGGTGTCCCGGCTGGCCGCGCTGCTGGCCGGCGCGCACGACGAGTCGCCCGAGCCCGTGGTGATGCCCGAGGACGAGCACCGCCGGGTCGTGCTCGCGCCCAACGCGACCGCCGTGGACCTCGGTGCGCCCGCGACGGTCCACGACCTGGTCGCCGAGCAGGCCCGCCGCACCCCGGACCGGACCGCGCTGGTCTTCGCCGGCAGCGAGGTCGGCTACGCCGAGCTGGACGCCCGCGCCAACCGCCTCGCCCACGAGCTGCGCGAGCGCGGCGTGCGGCGGGAGACGCCGGTCGCGGTGTGCCTGGAACGCGAGACGGGCCTGGTGGTCGCGCTGCTGGCGGTGCTCAAGGCGGGCGGCGCGTTCGTGCCGCTGGACCCGCAGTACCCGCGGCACCGCCTGGCCCACATGCTCGCCGACTCCGGCGCGGCCGTGGTGCTCACCCAGGGGCGGCTGCGCGACCGGTTCGCCGGCGACGGCCCGCCCGTGCTGGTGACCGACGACGACGCGACCCGGTTCGCCCACCACCCGAGCAGCGCGCCGCCGGCGTCGTCCGGTCCGGACGACCTCGCTTACGTCGTCTACACCTCGGGATCGACCGGGCGGCCCAAGGGCGTGATGGTCGAGCACCGGGGCATCGCGTCCTACCTGCGCGGCATGCAGCACGACTTCCCGCTCACGCCCGAGGACCGCGTGCTCCAGGCGACCTCGCTGTCCTTCGACGTGTCGGTGTACGAGATCTTCTGGCCGTTGCAGGTGGGCGCGGCGGTGGTGCTGCCCGCGCCCGGCGGGCACACCGACCCGTACCACCTGTCGGAGCTGATCCAGCGGCACGGCGTGACGTGCCTGCACTTCGTGCCGTCGCTGATGCGGTTGTTCGTGGAGGAGGCCGACCCGGGGGCGGGCGCCGGGCTGCGGCGGGTGTTCGTGTCCGGTGAGGCGCTGGACCCGTCGCTGGTGGCGCTGGTGCACGAGCGGACCTCGGCGGAGCTGGTGAACCTGTACGGGGCGACGGAGGTGTCGGTCGACTCGACCTACTGGACCGCCGACCGCGCCCGGCCCGACCGCCCGGTGCTGGTGGGGCGGCCGATGGCCAACGCCACGGCGTACGTGCTGGACCAGCGGTTGCGGCCCAAGCCCGCCGGCGTGGTCGGCGAGGTCTTCCTGGGCGGCGCGAGCGTCACCCGCGGCTACCACGCGCGGCCGGCGCTGACGGCGGAGCGGTTCGTGCCCGACCCGTTCGGGCCGCCCGGGTCGCGGCTGTACCGGACCGGCGACCTCGGTCGGGTGACCCCGGACGGCGACCTGGAGTTCCTGGGGCGGCGCGACCACCAGTTCAAGCTGCGCGGGTGGCGGGTGGAGGCCGGCGAGATCGAGGCGGCGATCACCGCGCACCCCGGCGTGAACGGCGCGGTCGTGGTGACCGAGGGCGCGCACGAGCACGCGACCCTGCTGGCCTACGTGGGCGCGGACGCGGGGCTGGACCAGGCGGCGCTGCGGGAGTTCCTGGCTCGGCGACTGCCCCGGCCGCTGGTGCCGGCGCGGTTCATCCGCCTGGACCGCCTGCCGATCTCCCCCAACGGCAAGGTGGACCGCGCCGCCCTGCCCAAGCCCGACCAAGTGCCCGCCGAACCCGCGCCCGCGGCACCGCCGGCGCACACCACGAACGGTCGGCCGGCACCGGCGCACGCCACGGACGGTCGGCCGGCGCTGGAGCACGGCTGGAACGGTCGGCCGGCGCTGGAGCGCGGCTCGGACGGTCGGTCGGTGCTGGAGGTGGTGCTGGCGGTCGCGGCCGAGGTGCTCGGCGCGCCGATCGGGCCGGACGACAGCTTCTTCGGCTCCGGCGGCAACTCCATCCAGGCCACCCGCCTCGCCGCCCGCCTGCGCGCCGCCCTGCACACCGACGTCCCCGTGCGGCTGGCGTTCGAGGCGCCCACCCCGGCCGCGATGGCGGCACTCCTGGCCCCGCCGTCCCCCGAGCCCGTCGCCGAGGTCTCCCGGGCCGAGCAACGGATCTGGCTGCTCAGCCGGCTCGGCGGCCACCCCGCCGAGTACGCGATCCCCGTGGCGCTGCGCCTGGCCGGCCCACTGGACGTCGCCAAGCTCAAGCGCGCCGTGGACGCCGTCGTGCGCCGCCACGAGGGCCTGCGGCACGTCTTCCCCGAGGCCGACGGCGCTCCGACGCGGGTCGTGCTCGAACCGGGCTCGATCACCGTGGCCGAGGAGGCGAACCGGTCGGTGCGCGAGGTGCTCGCCGAGGGTGTCGCCGCGCTGGACCCCGCGACCGGCCCGCTGGCCCGCTTCACGCTGGTCGACCAGGGCCCGCACGACCACGTGCTGGCCATCGTGCTGCACCACCTGATCGCCGACGGCTGGTCGGTGGACGTGCTGCTGCGCGACATCGCCGCCCACTACGCCGGCGCGCCGACCGCCACCCCCGGCCGCTACGCCGACTACCTCGCCCTGGAACGGGCCGAGGAGCAGGACGGCACCCTGGGCCGCGCCCTGGAGCACTTCGTCACCGCGCTGGACGGCGTGCCCGACGAGGTCAGCTTCCCGCCCGACCACCCCCGCCCCGCGCAGCGCACCGGGCGCGGCGACGTCGTGCGGCACCGGATCGACGCCGCGCCGGTCACCGCGCTGGCCGAACGCTTGCGCACCACGCCGTTCGCGGTGCTGCTGGCGGCGGTGGGCGTGCTGCTGCACCGCGTCGGCGGGCACCGGGACGTGGTGGTCGGCACGGCCGTGGCGCGCCGGCCCGACGCCGAGCTGGACCACCTGGTCGGCCTGTGCCTGAACACGCTCGCCCTGCGCTGGCCCGTGCAGCCGCACCACACGCTGGGCGAGGTCATCCGGGCGGTGACCGACCGGCTCGCCGACGGCCTCCAGCACGACGCCGCGTCGTTCGACCGGGTGGTGGACAAGCTCGCCCCCACTCGCGACAGCGGTCGCACCCCGGTGTTCCAGGTGATGGCGCTCTACGAGGAACCCTACGAGACCGCGCTGGCGCTGCCGGGCGTGACGGCCACCGACGTGACCGTCCACTGCGGATCGGCGCAGGCGGACGCGTCGTTCGGGTTCGTGCCGCGCGACGGCGGGATCGACCTCACCCTCCAGTTCTCCACCGACGTGTTCACCCGCGCCACGGCGACCCGGTGGGCACGCCGCCTGGCGACCCTGCTGGCCGGCGCCGCGGCGGACACCAGGGTCGCGGACCTGCCGCTGCTGCCGGAGGACGAACGCCAAGACCTGGAACGCTGGAGCGGCACCACGCGCGAAGCGCCGACCACGACGCTGCACGGCCTCGCCCACGAGATCGCGCAACGCCACCCGGACCGCCCGGCGATCCACTTCGGACAGAACAGCCTGACCTACGGCGAGTTCGACGCGCGAACCGCCCAGCTCGCCCACGAGTTGCGCGCCCGCGGCGTCCGAGCCGAAACCCCGGTCGTGGTGTGCCTGGAACGCTCCCCCGAAGCGCTGATCGCCGTCTACGGCGTGCTGAAGGCCGGCGGTGCCTACGTGCCGGTGGAGACGAGCAACCCCGACCGGCGGATCGCCGAGCTGATCGCCGACTCCGGAGCGGCGCTGGTGCTCACCCGGCGGCGACTCGCCGACCGGATGGCCGCGCTGGGCGCGGAGGTCGTGGTGGTGGACGAGCCGCTGCCCCGGCGCCCCACCACCGACCCGGAACCACTCACCGGTCCCGACCACCTGGCGTACGTGATCTACACGTCCGGCTCCACGGGCCGCCCCAAGGGCGTGATGGTGCAGCACGGGGCGGTGCTGAACTTCCTCGACGCGCTGGACCGCCGCTTCGACCTCACCCCCGACGACCGGCTGCTGCACAAGTCCCCGCTGGCGTTCGACGTGTCGGTGCGCGAGGTCTTCTGGGCGCTGACCCGGGGCGCGTCGGTGGTGGTCGCCGAACCCGGCCGGCACGCCGACCCCGGCTACCTGGTGGACCTGGTCGAGCGGGAGCGGGTGACCGTCGCGCACTTCGTGCCCAGCTCGCTCGCGGTGTTCCTGGAGGGCCTGCCCGGACCCGGCCGGTGCCCGACCCTGCGGCACGTCCTCACCAGCGGCGAGACGCTGCCGGTGGCCACGGCCCGCGCCGCGCGGCGCCTGCTGGGAGCCCGGCTGCGCAACATGTACGGCCCCACCGAGACCACGGTCGAGATGACCGACCACGACGTCGTGGACGACACCGTGGACCGGCTGCCGATCGGCCGCCCGTTCGAGGGCGCGGTCGTGCGCGTGCTGGACGCGGACCTGCGGCCGGTGCCGCCGGGCAGCACCGGCGAGCTGTGCGTCGGCGGGCTGCCGGTGGCGCGCGGCTACCTGGGCCGCCCGGCGCTGACCGCCGACCGGTTCGTGCCCGACCCGCTGGGACCGGCGGGCGCGCGGCTGTACCGCACCGGCGACCTGGCCCGGCTGCTGCCCGATGGACAGCTGGACTTCCTGGGGCGCAACGACTTCCAGGTCAAGGTGCGCGGGCACCGGATCGAGCCCGGCGAGGTCGAGGCGGTGCTCGGCGCGCTGCCCGGCGTGCACGGGGCGCTGGTCACCGCGCACGACGACCGGCTCATCGGCTACGCCGTCACCGACCGGGACGGCGAGGAGCTGCGGACGGCGCTGGCCGAGCGGCTGCCCGAGCACCTGGTGCCGTCCGCGGTGCTGACGCTCGACCGGTTCCCGTTGACCGGCAACGGCAAGCTCGACCGCGCGGCGCTGCCCACCCCCACCGGCCGGCACACCGGCGACAGCCGCCCGCTGACCGCGACCGAGGCGGCGCTGGCCGCGATCTGGCGCGAACTGCTGGACGTGCCCGAGGTGCGGGCCGAGGACCACTTCTTCGCGCTGGGCGGCCACTCGCTGCTGGCGGCCCGGGTCGCCGCCCGCGCCGGCGCCGCGCTGGGCGTCGCGCTGCCCCTGCCGACCGTGCTGCGCTTCCCCCGCCTCGCGGACCTCGCGACCGCGGTGGACGGCACGCGCGCCGACCGCGAACCCGTCCGGCCCCGGCCCGACCGGCGCCACCGCGCCCCGCTGTCGTCCGCGCAGCGCCGGCTGTGGATCGAGGAGAACCTCCGGCCCGGCACCGCCACCTACACCGTGCCGGAGGCGTTCCGGCTGCGCGGCGAGCTGGACGAGACCGCGTTCGCGGCGGCCGTGGACGACGTGCTGCGCCGCCACGACGCGTTGCGCGCCCACGTCGAGTCCGTCGAGGACGGTGAGCCGGAACTGGTGGTCGCGCCCGGACCGCGCACCGCGCTGCGCGTCGGCGACCTGCCGGCCGACCGGGTGCGGGACGCGCTGGCCGCCGAGTCGGCGCGGGTGTTCGACCCGGCCGGCCCGCTGGTCGCCACGAGCCTGCACCGGCTCGCGCCGGACGAGTGGCTGTTCCAGTTCACCGCGCACCACCTGGTGGTGGACGGCTGGTCGCTGGACGTGCTGTGGCGCGACCTGGCCGCCTGCTACCACGACCGCCGCGAAGGCCGCACACCACCACCGCGCGAGGGCCTGACCTTCACCGACTACACGTGGTGGGAGCACGAGACCCGTGACCTGGACCCGCACCTGGCGTTCTGGCGCGGGGAACTGGCCGGACTGCGCCCGCAGCCGCCGGCCGACGCGCACGGCCCCGGCGCGGTGCTGGACTTCGCGCTCGGCGCGGCGCTGTCCGACGAGCTGCGCGCCACCGCCGCGGGCCTGGGCGTCTCGCCGTTCGTGCTCGGGCTGACCGCGTTCGCGCTGGCGCTGGGCGAGGACTCGCCGGGCGCGATCGGCGTGGAGGTGGCCAACCGGGCCTCCGCCGCGACCGCCGACCTGGTGGGGCTGTTCGTCAACCACGTGCCGGTGCGGGTGGCGCCGCGCGGCACCGGCCGGGAGGCGGTGGCGGCGGTGGACGAGGCCCGCCGGCGCGTCCTGCCGCACGAGCACGTGCCGTTCGACCTGGTGGTGGACCTGCTGGGGCCCGGGAGGGCGCCGACGAGCGTGGCGTTCTCGCACCTGGACGTGCGCGGGCACGCACCGCGGCTGGACGGCGTCACCGCCACCCGGCTCACCCCGCCGCACAACGGCACCGCCAAGTTCGACCTCCTGCTGGAGGTGCTGGACACCGAGCACGGCCTGACCGGGGCGTTCGAGTACCGGCCCGAGCGGTTCACCGCCGCCCGCGTCGCGCAGGTCCGCAACCACTGGGAGGCCGCGCTGCTGACGCTGCTGGCCGACCCGGACCTGCCGGTGGACGCCCGCCGACCCGATTTCGCGTGATGTCGAGGGGGAACGACGTGCTGTCAACGGTCGACCCGGCGGCGGAGCTGAGCGCCACCGCCGCCGAGGTCCTGGAACACGTGGACGCCGCGGTGGCGGCGTACCCGGAGGTGCCGATCGCCCGCGTGCGGGTCGAGGTCGCGGGCATCCCGCGCACCCTGCTGCTGAAGCTGGAGGGCCGCTCGCCGTGGCGGTCCATCAAGGGCCGCACCGCGCTGGGCCTGGTCCGCTCGATCGCGCCGCGCATGGCGTCGCGGGACGTCACGGTCGTGGAGTCCACCTCGGGCAACCTGGGCGTGGCGCTGTCGGCGATCTGCCGCGACCTGGGCCTGCCGTTCGTGGCCGTGGTGGACCTCAAGCAGTCGCCGGTGATCCAGGCGGCGATCGAGGCCAACGGCGCGCGGCTGGAGGTCGTGCGGACGCCGGCCGCGGCCACCACGCACCTGCTGGACCGGCTGGACCGGGTGCGCAAGCTGGTCGCCGAGATCCCCGGCGCGGTGTGGCCCAACCAGTACGAGAACGACGCCAACCGGCACGTGCACGAGACGTGGACCGCGCCGGAGATCGACCGCCAGGTCGGCGGCGAGGCGCAGGCGGTGTTCGTCGCGGTGTCCACCGGGGGCACGCTGGCGGGCCTGGCCGCCCACTTCCGCCGCGCCCGCCCGGCGACGCGCCTGGTGGCCGTGGACGTCGAGGGCTCGACGGTGTTCGGCGGCGTGCCCGGCGGGCGCGTGCTGACCGGCATCGGCGCGAGCCGCCGCTCCACCTTCCTGACCCGGGCCGAGTGCGACGACCTGGTGTACGTGCGGGAGGCGGCGGCGATCGCGGCGTGCCACGTGCTGCGCGCCGACACCGGGATCGCGGTCGGCGGGTCCAGCGGCGCGGTCGTCGCCGGCGCGCTGGACCACCTCGCCGCCCACCCCGCGCTGACCACCGCCGTGTGCGTGTGCGCCGACCTCGGCGAGAACTACACGCGCACGGTCTACGACCCCGACTGGCTGGCCCCGCTGCGGCTCACCGACGACCCCGGACTCCTGCGGTCCCGCCTGCGCGGGGCGCGCTTCCACCACGCCGAACCGGACACCGGACAGGAGAGCACCCCATGACCGCCATCCGCGAGATCCGGCTCAGCGAGCCGGAGTCCGCGCAGGCCGCGCTGCTCGCGCTGGAGTGCGCGCAGCGCTACGCCGAACCCGACTCCGCCGACTTCCTCGCCGACGCCGCCGTGCTGGCCCACGACCTGCCCCGGGCGGTGCGCCGGCAGGTCGAGCGCGCCCGCCTGGACGACCGGCTGCACGCGCTGGTCGTGCGCGGCAACGACGTCGACCAGGACGCGCTCGGCCCGACCCCGCCGCACTGGCGGCAGGCGCGCACCGCCGCGTCCCGCCGCTACGGCTTCCTGCTGGTGCTCTACGCCTCCCTGCTCGGCGACGTGGTCGGCTGGGCCACCCAGCAGGACGGGCGCGTGGTGACCGACGTGCTGCCCATCAAGGGGCAGGAGGACTCGCTGGTCAGCTCCAGCAGCAGCGTGGAGCTGGGCTGGCACACCGAGGACGCGTTCTCCCCCTACCGGGCCGACTACGTGGGCCTGTTCTCGCTGCGCAACCCCGACTCGGTGGCCACCACCGTGGCCGGGCTGGACCCCGACCTGGTCGGGCCGGCCGTGGTGGACGTGCTGTTCGGCGAGCGCTTCCACATCCGCCCCGACAACTCCCACCTGCCCACGCACAACAGCGGCGGCCGGTTGAGCGACTACTTCGCCGGGATCGTCGAGGCGGTGGAGAACCCGCGCGCGGTGTCGATCCTGCGCGGGCACCGCGACGCGCCGCAGTTGTGCGTGGACAGCGACTTCACCACCGCCGTGGACGGCGACGCCGAGGCCGCGGGCGCGTTGGACACGCTGGTCAAGCACCTCGGCGGCGCGCTGTACGAGGTGGTGCTGGGCCCGGGTGACGTGGCGTTCCTGGACAACCGCAACGTCGTGCACGGCCGCCGTCCGTTCCGGGCCCGGTTCGACGGCACGGACCGCTGGCTCAAGCGCATCAACGTGACCGCGGACCTGCGCAAGTCGCGGGCGGCGCGGCGCGACGCCCAGGCGCGCGTGCTGGGTGAGGCGTGATGGTGGGCGACCTGCCGGCCGCCGCGCTGGAGGACTGGTTGCGGGAGCGGTACTTCACCGCCCGCGTGGACGTCTCCAGCAGCGGCGTGGCCGACCACCGGTTGGCGGACCTGCGGCGGTTGGGCGGGATCACCGTCGAGGAGTTGGACGCGGTGGTGTTCCGCGACGGGCCGTCGCTGGGCGCGGACCGGCTGCGCGCGGCGCTGGCCGACCGGCTGCGGCCGGGACCCGACCACGTCGTGATGACCGCGCACGGGTCCAGCGAGGCGCTGTTCCTGGCGATGACCGCGCTGGTGCGGCCCGGTGACGAGGTGGTGGTGCCCGACCCGGCCTACCACTCGCTGTCGGCGCTGGCGCGGGCGTGCGGGGCGGTGCTGCGGCCGTGGCCGGTGCTGGGCGCGGCGCCCGACCCGGCGGACCTGCGGGCGTTGTTGACGCCCCGCACCCGGCTGGTCGTGGTGAACTTCCCGCACAACCCCACCGGGGTGACCGTGGACGCGGCGGTGCAGGCCGAACTGCTCGACGTGGTCGGGCGCAGCGGGGCGTACCTGTTGTGGGACAACGCGTTCCGCGACCTGGTCTACGACGCGCCACCGCTGCCCGAGCCGACCGCGGCGGGCGGGCGGGTGCTGTCCACCGGCACGCTGTCCAAGGCCCACGGGCTGCCGGGGCTGCGGGTCGGGTGGTGCGTGCTGCCCGCCGACCTCGCGCCGGAACTGGTCCGCGTCCGGGACTACCTGACGCTGAGCCTGTCGCCGCTGACCGAACTGCTCGCCGCGGTCGCCGTGGAGCACGCCGACGAGCTGATCGCGCCCCGGCTGGCGGAGGCGACCGCCAACCGGCGGCGGCTGCTGGACTGGGCCGCCGCGCACGGCGTGGACTGCCCCGCGCCGGGCGGCGGGGTGACCGCGTTCCCCCGGTTCCCGGGGGTGGCCGACGTGACGCCGCTGTGCGACCGGCTGATGTCCGAACACGGCGTCCTGACCGTTCCGGGCGGTTGTTTCGGATTCCCCGGCCGAATGCGGATCGGATTCGGCTGCGACCCCGCGGTGTTCGAGGCCGGGTTGACCGCGCTGGGCGCCGTGCTGGCCGAAAAGCGGTTGCCGGCAAAACTGTGACTGGTTGACTACGCAGCGCAACATCGCCGTTTCGAGAGGAATCACCGTGGCAGCCATCGAGAACGCGCCACGCAGGCTGCGCGACAACAGGGACTTCCGGTTCTGGTGGGGCGGCACCGTGCTGTCGGCCATCGGCGACGAGGTCACGCTGATCGCGTTTCCCCTGCTCGTGCTGTTCCTGACCGGGTCGCCGACGCACGCGGGCCTGGTCGGCGGCGTGGCGGCCGTGCCGCCGCTGCTGCTGAGCGTGCCGATCGGCGTGCTGGCCGACCGGACGTCCCGGCGGGCGCTCATGCTCGGCGGTTCCGTGGTCAGCGCGATCTCCATCACGTCCATTCCGGTCGTGCACCTTTTGGGTGAACTCACGCTTCCGCATTTGTACGTGGTCGCATTTGTCAACAGCGTTGCGGCGACCGTGTACCGGATCGCCGACACCGCCGCGCTGCCCCGGATCGCGGGCGAGGAGAAACTGGGCGAGGCGGCGTCCCAGAGCGAGACGATCTGGGGCATCTCGGCCATCGTCGCGCCGCCGCTGGCCGGGCTGCTGTTCGAGACCGCCGGGCCGACCTCGCCGTTCTGGATCGACGCCGTGTCGTTCGTGGCGATCATGGTGTGCGTCCTGGCGATCCGGGCCCGGCTCGGCGCGGACAAGCCCTACCCGGAGGTCTCCTGGCGGCAGGACCTCACCACCGGCGCGCGCGTCACGCTGAGCCGGCCGCTGGTGCGGGCCCTGACGATCCTGACCGTCGCGGGCGACTTCCTGTTCGCGGGCATCGGCCTGCTGCTGATCGTCATGGTGCGGGAGAACGGCGCGTCGGGGCTGGAGACCGGCACCGTGTTCACCGCCGCCGCGGTGGGCGGCATCCTCGGCTCGGTGCTCGCCGGCCGGGTCGAGGACCGGATCGGGATGATCCCGGCGGTGCTGACCAAGCACTGGCTGACCGCCGCGCTGTTCCCGCTGCTGCTGGTGGACCTGCCCGGCTGGGCCACCGGGCTGGTCTGGGGCCTGATCTCGTTCCAGATCTCGATCCTCAACGTGATCCAGATGAAGTACCTGATGAGCGTCATCCCCAACAGCAAGCTCGGCCGCGTCGAGGGGTTCCTGACGTTCATCGAGCAGGGCAGCCTGCCGCTGGGCTACGCGCTCACCGGCGTGCTGCTGGGCCTGCTCGGCACCACGTCCACGCTGCTGGCCTACGAGGCCGTGCTGCTGGTCCTGGCCGTCTTCGCGACGGTCAGCCGGGGCCTGCGCACCCCCGCGCACCCCGACGAGCCCGCCCGATCATCGGGCTGACGCCAGGAGAGCTGATGACCCAGGTCGACTTCACCCGGTGGGACCTGCGCACCGACGCCGAGAAGCACGCCACCCCCACCGTCCTGAATGGACCGCCGCCGGCGTGGTCGCCCGACACCACGCTGGCGCGGCTGGTGCTGGACCAGGCCGACCGCACCCCGGACGCGGACGCGGTCCGCATCGGGCCGGACGCCCTGACCTACCGCGAGCTGGCCGCCTCCGCGCGGCGGGTCGCGGCCTGGGTGGCCCGGCAGCCGCGCACCGGGCCGCCGCGCGTCGGCGTGCTCGGCGAACGGTCCCTGGCGACCTACCCGGTGCTGCTGGGGGTGTTGCTGGCGGGCGGCGCGTACGTGCCGCTGGACCCGGCGGCCCCGCCCGCCCGGCTGCGCGCGGTGCTGTCCAGGGCCGGCGCGCACGCCGTGGTGACCACCGCGGAGAGCTGGGCGTTGGTGGAGCAGCCGGGGCTGCCGGCGCTGCTGACCGACCAGCCGCTGCCCTTCCAGCGGTCCAAGGTGGACAGCGGGCGGGTCGCCGTGCTGGCCGGGCTGCCCGACGCGGGCGAGCCGGTCGGGCCGGCACCGGACGACGTGGCCTACGTGATCTTCACCTCCGGTTCGACCGGCACGCCCAAGGGGGTGGTGGTGCAGCACCGGGCGGCGGTCAACCTGACGTGCTGGGCCCGCGACCTGGTGCCGATGGGGCCGGGCAGCCGGGTCACCCAGAACGCGTCCCTGCACTTCGACGCCTCGGTGCAGCAGATCTTCCCGGCGCTGGCGTCGGGGGCGACGCTGTTCCCGGTGCCGGAGCGGGTGCGGCTGTCCGGGCCGGAGCTGGCCGCGTGGCTGGCCCGGCACCGGATCACCCACTGGGACTCGGTGCCCTCGCTGTGGACGCCCGTGGTGGAGCACCTGGCCGACCGGATCGCCGCCGGGGAACGCGTGCTGCCCGACCTGCGGGCCGTGCTGCTGGCCGGCGAGCCGCTGCCGGCGCGCCAGGTGGACCGGTGGCGGTCGTGGGAGCAGGGGCACCGGCTGTTCAACGTCTACGGGCCCACCGAGGTGACCGTGAACGCGACCGCGTTCGAGGTGACCGGGCCGGTGGGCGCGGTGGTGCCGATCGGGCGGCCGTTGCCGGGGATCACCGCCTCCGTGCTGGACGCGCACGGCAACCCCTGCCCGGTGGACGCCGACGGCGAGCTGTTCCTGGGCGGGGTGGGGCTGGCGCGCGGCTACCTGGACGACCCGGAGGGCACCGCGCGGTCGTTCGTGGAGCGCGGCGGCGAGCGGTTCTACCGGACCGGTGACGTGGTGCGGGTCGGTGCGGACGGCCTGCTGGTGTTCGTGGGCCGCCGCGACGACCAGGTGAAGCTCAACGGCGTCCGCGTCGAGCCGGCCGAGATCGAGCACGCCCTGCTGGCGCACCCCGGCGTGACCGAGGCGGTGGCGGTGGTGCTGCGCGAGGAGGGCCGGGCGGAGCTGGTGGCGTGCGTGGCCTCGGCGGTCGAGCTGTCCACCGAGGACATCCGCGCCGGGCTGGCGGAACAACTGCCGGCGGCGCTGGTGCCGTCGCGGGTGGTGGTCGTGGAGTCGTTGCCGCACAACGCCAACGGCAAGCTCGACCGGGCCGCGTGCGCGGAGCTGGCGCGCGACCTGTCCGGCCCGTCGGGCGGCGCCGGGCCGCTCGGGGCGACGGCGGCGACGCTGCTGGGCATCTGGCGCAGCGTGCTGGGCCGTGACGACATCGGCCCGGACGACGAGTTCTTCCAGGTCGGCGGCAACTCGATCACCAGCATCCGGTTGCGCCGCGAGTGCGTGGAGGCCGGGCTGCCGATCCGGGCGGTGGACGTGTTCCTGCACCCGACCGTGCGGCGGCTGGCCCGGTACGTGGACGACAACCGGACCACCCTGGCCGCGCGCGCCCGTCCCGCGCCGGAGGAGTCGCCGACCGACGGCGAGTTCCCCCTGCTGCCCGCCCAACGGCCGCTCGCCCTGGCCGCGCTGCTCAGCGACGGCGGCGCGCAGCGCGGTCTGGTGCAGGAGACCGTCACCTACCGGGCGCCGCTGGACGTGGACGCCGTGCGCGGCGCGCTGGAGGTGCTGCTGGAGCGGCACGAGGTACTGCGGACGGCGGTCACGCCGGGTCTGGCGCAGCGGGTGCTGCCGAAGGTGGCGGTGCCGTTGGAGGTGGTGGACCTGACCGGCGTGGCCGACCAGTGGGGCGCCGTGCTGGAGGCGGCGGACCGCGACTACGCGACCCCGTTCGACCTGGCCGAGCCGCCGCTGGTGCGGGTGCGGGCGTTCGACCGGGGCGAGGTGTTCTCGCTGACCTGGACCCTGCACCACGTCATCTCCGACGGGTGGTCGTGGGAGATCGTGCAACGCGAGTTCGACCGGCTGCACGTGGCCCTGCGGGCGGGCAGGTTCCGGCCGCTGCCGCCGCCCGTGCTGCCGCTGCGGGCACTGGCCCGCCGCCTGGGCTCGGGCGGGACGCCGGACCCGGCGTGGGTGACGCGCCTGGCCGCCACGCCCGCTCTGCTGCTGCCCGCCGACGGGAACGGCGTCGGCGGTGAGCACATCGAGTGGCCGATCGATGCCGAGACGCACCGCGAACTGACCGCCCGCGCGCGGGCCGCCGAGGCGTCGCCGGCCGCGATCCACCTCCTGGCCTTCACCGAGGCGCTGCGGCGGGTGTGCCGGCAGGACGCGTTCGCCGTCGGTGTCGTGTCCTCGGGCCGCAACGTGGACGTGCCGGGCGTGGAGGAGGCCGTCGCGTGCCTGGCCCGGACCGTGCCGCTGCCGGTGGACGCCGTGGGCAGCGCCGAGGCCCGCCTGGCGCGGCTGCACCGCGACCTCGCCGTGGTGGTCGGCATGGACGACGTGGACACCGACGTGCTCCCGGCCGACGTGCCCGCCGGCGTCCGGCACCCGGTGGCGACCTTCGTCTTCCAGAACTACCCGGACGCGACCGTGCCGCCCGGCCACCGGCCGCTGCCCGAGGTGCCCGGGGAGGGCCGCTGGCGCGAGGCCGGGTCGGACCCCTTGGCTCTGGTGTGCTTCGAGGACGACGGCGTGCCCGGCTGCCGCCTGGAGTTCGACACCGCCGCGGTGTCCCGGGCGACCGCCGAACTGGTCGCCAAGGAGGTCCGCCGGGCCCAGAACCGACTCGCGAAGGGGATGCAGCCGTGACCGCGGACGCCGCGCTCGAACCCGACGAACGGGCCGCCTGGCTGGCCTACAACGACACCGCCGAGGACTTCCCCGGCCCGCACCTGCTCGCCCGCCTCGACGCCGTGGCGCGCGAGCACCCCGACCGCCCCGCCGTGCGGGCCGTCGACGGCGTGTGGACCTACCGCGAACTGCACCGCCGCGCCGACGCCGTGGCCGCCTTCCTGGCCGCACGGGGTGTTCGGCCGGATTCGGTGGTGGCGATCGCGGCCACCCGCGCGCTCGCCCCGTACGCCGCGCTGCTCGGCGTCCTGAAGGCCGGGTGCGCCTACGTGCCGGTCAACCCGGACGACCCCGCCGACCGGGTGGCGTTCGTGCTGGCCGACGCCGGCGCGACACCGCTGCTGCTGGACACCGACCCGGCGAGCCTGCCCGACGCGCCCGCGCCGGACGTGCCGCACGAGCCGGACCGGGTCTGCTACGTCATCTACACCTCCGGCAGCACCGGCCGCCCCAAGGGCGTCGTGATGGCCGAACGCGCCGTGGACAACCTCACGCACTGGGTGGCGCGGCGGCACGACGTGCGGCCCGACGACCGGCTCGGCCAGACCGCGCCGCTGACGTTCGACCCGTCCGTGCAACAGGTCTTCCCCGCCTGGGCGACCGGCGCGTGCCTGGTCACCGTGCCCGACGACGTCCAGCGCGACCCGGCCGCCTTCCTGCGCTGGCTGCGCGCCGAACGCGTCACCCACCTGGACCTGGTGACCTCGCACTGGGTGCACCTGCTCAACGCCGCCGAGGCGCGCCCGGCGGAGCTGCCGGACCTGCGGTGGATCATCATCGGCGGCGAGACGTACTACTACCACCAGACCCACCGCTGGCACCGGGTCGTGTCCTCCCCCGCGCGGCTGAACACGATCTACGGCCCCACCGAGGCGGCGGTCAACGCCACCGAGCACCTCACCGAACCCGACCTGGACCGCGGCCAGGTGCCCATCGGCGTCCCGCTGCCCAACTACCGCCTCTACGCCCTGGACGAGGACGGGCGGCTGTGCCCGCCGGGCATCACCGGCGAGATCCACATCGCCGGCGCCGGCCTCGCGCGCGGCTACCGGTCGGCCGAGGCGACCGCGAAGGCGTTCCACCAGCTGGAAGTCCACAGTGGACGGACCGAGCGGCTGTACCGGACCGGCGACCTCGCCCGGCTGGTGCGCCACGCCGACCGGTGGGTGCTGGAGTTCCAGGGCCGGGTGGACAGCCAGGTCAAGATCTCCGGCTACCGCGTCGAGCTGGAGGAGGTGGACGCGGCGGTCAAGGCCGTGCCGGGCGTGCGGGACGCGGCCGTCGTGGTGCGCGGGGAACCGGCCGAGCAGCTCGTGTGCTGCTACGTCGGCGACGTGCCGCCGGACCGGCTGCGCTCGCAGCTGACCGGGCGGCTGCCCGCCTACCTGGTGCCGCACCTGCTGGTGCCGGTGGACGCGTTGCCGTTCACCCGCAACGGGAAGATGGACACCGCCGAGCTGGCCGCGCTGGTGCGGCGGTTCGCGCTTGACTCCGCCGGCCGCGCCCCGCGCCCCGGTGTGGAGTCCGTGGTCGCGGCGGTGTGGGCCGAGGTGCTGGACCTGCCGGAGGTGTCGGCGGACGCGGACTTCCTGGGCCACGGCGGGTCGTCGCTGCTGGCGTTCCGGGTCGTGGACCGGCTGCGCCGGCGCGGGGTCCGGGTGCGGCCGGCCGACGTGCTGCGCGAGCGCACGGTCGCGGGACTGGCCGCCGTCGCCGAAGAGGACCTGGTGCTGACGCCCTCGACACGGCTGGCCCTGCGCCGGCCGGGCGGCAACGCCACCCTCGACATCGGCCTCCCCGCCGACGTGCCCGCCGAACGGGTCCGCGCCGTGCTGGAGGACATCGTGCGGCGGCACCCCGTGCTGCGCGCCCGGATCGACGACGACGGCCCGCGCGCGGTGCCGGTGGACCGGTTCGAGCTGCGCGCCCTCGACGGCCCGGTGGACGACGCCAAGGCCCGGCTCGCCGAGTCCACCGACCTGGCGACCGGGCTGCCCACGGCCGCCGCGCTGGTGGCGGGCCGGCTGCTGGTGTCGATCCGGCACGAGCTGGTCGACGGCGCGGCGCTGCGCCGGGTCGCCGACGAGGTCGCGGCCGGCCTGGGTCGCGCGCCGCGGCCCCGCCCGGTCGTGCCGGTGGCCGACCAGCCGCTGGGCGGACCGGCGCCGGACGGGCTGCGCGGGCACCTGGTCCGCTTCCGCGAGGCCGAGAAGGCCGCGCTGGCCGTGCTGCCGCGCGAGCACCGCGACCGGGTGGTGGAGGTGGACCTGGGGCACGCGCCCGACGCGCTGCTGGACACCCCGCCGACCCGCTGGCACGCCCGCCTGGTGGCCGCCGCCGCGACGGCCGTGCGGTCCTGGCTGGAGCTGGTCGACGTGCCGGTGAGCGTGCCCCGGCACTGGCCGGGCGCGGGCGACTCGGTCGCGAACCTGGCCGACGTGCTGCCCCTGGTGGTCGCCGACGACGACGAGGCCGACGCGCAGTGGCGGCGCTTCGCCGACCCGGCCGTGCACTGGGGCGCGGCGCTGCTGGACGCCTGCCCCGACCTCGCCGACGACTGGCCCGCGCCCCGGATCGCGCCGCACGGCTCGTTCCGGCTCGTGGTGACCGCCGACGACGAACCGCTCGCGCCCGACCTGCCGCTGCACGAGAGCCCCACGGCGTTCGACCCGGCGTCGGCGGGAGCGGTGGAGTTCGCGGTCGTCGCGGGTGAACGCCTGCGGCTGCACGTCACCGGCTGGGACCTGCCCGCCGACGAGGTCAAGGCCGTGGCCGCCGGCTGGGTCGAGGCGTTGGCGGGTGAGCGGCGGTGACGCCCGACCCGCACTGGCTGCGCCCGGTGGGCGGGCGGTCCGGCGGCCCGGTGCTGCTGTGCCTGCCGCACGCGGGCGCGGGCGCCTTCGCCTACGCCGGCTGGGACCGGCAGGACGCGTTCGACGTCGTGGCCGTCCAGCTGCCCGGCCGGGAGGACCGGTTCGCCGAGCAGCCGATCACCGACCCCGAGCACCTCGTCCGCGAGATCGCCGACGCGCTGGGCGAGATCGCCGAGCAGCCGCTGGCGCTGTTCGGGCACAGCCTGGGCGCGTTGATCGCCTACGACCTGGCCCGCGAACTGGACCGCCGGGGCGCGCCCGACCCGCTGCTGCTCGCGGTGTCCGGGCACGTGCCGCCGCACCGGCTCGACCCCGACCGGGCGCGCGACCGGTCCGACGCCGAACTGGTCGAGCACGTCCGCGACCTGAACGACGACCCCCTGGACGACGTGCTGGCCGACCCGGAGTGGCGCGCGATGCTGCTGCGCCCGCTGCGCGGCGACCTGGCCCTGCACGACGCCCACACCCACCGCCCCGGCCCCCGGCTGCGCGTGCCCGTGCTCGCGCTGACCGGCGCGGACGACGACGCCACCCCGGCCGAGGACACGGCGGCGTGGGCGGAGCTGACCGAGGGCCCCTTCACCCACCGGGTCCACCCCGGCGGGCACTTCTACCTCCGCGCCGCCAGGTCGGCCGTCCTCGACGACCTCGCGCACCACCTCGAAGGAGCGTGGCGACCATGACGACCGACACCCCAACGACCACCGGCACACCAACGACCACCGACACACCAGCGACCACCGGCACCCCGGCGACCACCGGCACCCCGGCCCCGCCGGGCCGCGCCGAGATCGTCGCCGCCGTGCTGCCGGTGTTCGCCGAGGTGCTCGACGCGCCGGACCTCACCCCCGACAGCGACTTCTTCGTCCACGGCGGCAACTCGCTGCTGGCCATCCGGGTCGCCGGGCGGGTGGGCCGCAGGCTGGGCCGGCAGGTCCCGCCCGCCGGCGTGCTCAAGCACCCGACCCCGGACCTGCTGGCCGCCCACCTGGAGGAGGAGTTCCGCGGCGGCGGCGCGCCGCCGATCCCCGCGCCGCGCGCCGGGGCGGAGGCCGACCGGCGGCCGTCCACCGCGCAGGAACGGGTGTGGCTGCTGCACCAGCTCGACCCCGACCGGCTCGACCACCTGGTCACCGTGGCGCTGGACGTGGCCGGGACGGTGGACCCGGCGGCGTTCACCGCGGCGTGGACCGCGGTCGTGCGCCGGCACGAGGCGCTGCGCAGCCGGTTCGTCAAGGCCGACGACGACCGGGTGGCGGTCGTCGTGGACGCCGAGGCCGCGCCGGAGATCAGCGTGCTGGACCTCGCCCGCTTCCCCGCCCCGGTGCGGGACCGGCTCGCCGGGGAACGGGTCCGGCTCCTGCGCACCACCCCGATCCGGCTGGACACCGGCCCGCTGGCCCGGTTCGCGCTGCTGCGCCTGGCCGACCGGCGGTACCGGATCGAGCTGGCCGTGCACCACATCGTGTGCGACGGCTGGAGCCTGGACACCCTGCTCGCCGACTTCCTCGACGCCTACGGACGCGCGCTGGCGGGCCGCTCCCCCGCGCTGCCGCCGCCAGCGGTGGGCTTCGCCGACTACGTGGCGTGGGAGCGGGACGTGGAGTCCTCGCGGTGGCCGGACATGGCCGTGCGGCTGGCCCGCCGGTTCGCCGACCGGCCCGCCGACCTGCCGCTGCCGGTGGACCCGGTGGACGTGCCGGCGCACGAGGACGGCGACGACGTGACCGTGCACGCCCCGCCCGGCCTCGCGGCGGCGGTGGAACGCGCCCGGACCTCCTTCGGGCACACCGCGCTCACGTTCCACCTGACCGCGCTGGGCGTCCTGCTCGCCCGCATCACCGGCGTGGACGACCTGGTGGTGGCGGTGCCGGTCGCGGGCCGCGCGCAGACCGAGCACGAGGACCTGGTGGGGCTGTTCGTCAACACGGCCCTGGCGCGGGTGCGGCTGGGCGGCACCTCGGACGTGCGGGTGCTGCTGGAGCGCAACCGCGACGAGGTGGACGAGCTGGTGGACTGCCAGACCTTCCCGTTCGACCGCCTGGTGGACCTGCTCGGCGCGCGCCGCGCGGGCACCAGGGTGCCGCTGGCCCGGGTGTCGCTGGCGGTGCAGAACTTCGACGACCCCGGCACGCCCGCGCCCGAGCTGGGCTTCACCTGGCAGTTCCGCGACCCGCCGGAGCGGCAGAGCAAGTTCGACCTGGCCTTCACCGTCTCCGACACCGACGGCCTGCGGTTGACGGTCACCTACCGGCCGTCGCTGTTCCGCCGGGCCACCGTCGCCGCGTGGGCCGGCCAGTACCTCGTGGCGCTGGAGCACGTCGTGCGCGGCGTCGCCGACCCGGAGGGGAGCGCGCGGTGAAGCTCAACCGGCAGCACGAGTTGTTCCGCGAGTCGGTGCGGATGGTGCTCGACCGCGAGTGCGTCGAGCTGGTCGACGACTGGGAGCGCGACGGCGTCATGCCCGTGCACCAGCTGTGCAAGACCCTGGCCGGCGAAGGGCTGCTGGGCCTGACCATGCCGGTGGAGGACGGCGGGCTGGGCCTGGACCTCGGGTACTCCTACGTGTGGGCGCAGGAGCTGGGCCGCGTCCCGGCCGGCGCGCCCGCGATGGCGTTGTCCGTGCAGACCGACATCGTCGCGCCGCTGCTGGCCCGCGCCGGCACGCCCGAGGTGCGCCGCGACGTGCTGCGGCCGGCCATCCGGGGCGAGCTGGTGGCGGCGCTGGCCGCGACCGAACCGGCGGGCGGGTCCGACCTGGGCGCGCTCACCACCACCGCCGTGCGCACCGGGCGCGGCTTCACCGTCAACGGCACCAAGGCGTTCATCACCAACGGGTCGGTCGCGGACTTCGCCGTGGTGCTGTGCCGCACCGGTGAGGCGGCCGGCATCGGCGACCTGGCGCTGCTGGTGGTGCCGACGAACCTGGCCGGGGTGCGGCAGGTCCGCCACACCGGCAAGCTCGGCCACCGCTCGTGCGACCACGGCACGCTGACCTTCACCGACGTGGAGGTGCCCGCGGCCTACCTGCTGGGCGAGGTCGGCGAGGGCTACGAACTCCAGACCCGCACGTTCACCCGGGAGCGCTGCTTCCTGGCCGTGGTCGCGCTCGGCCAGGCCGAACGGGTGCTGCGCGCGACCGTGCACCACGCGCGCCGCCGCCGCGTCCTGGGCCGCGCGCTGACCGACCACCAGGCCATCGGGTTCCGGCTCGCCGAACTCGACGCCGAACTCGACCTCGTGCGCGGCTACGCGGGCGAGGCCTACCAACTGCTCGCCGACGGCGCGCAGTGCCTGCGCGAGGCCAGCATCGCCAAGCTGCGCGCCACCCGCCTGCTGCGCGAGGTCGCCGACGTCGGGCTCCAGGTCCGGGGCGCGGCGGGCTACCTGGGCGTGGACGACGTCGAGCGCACCTACCGCGACGCCCGCGCGGGCAGCTTCGCGGGCGGGGCGGACGAAGCGCTGCTGCACCTCATCGCGGGCCACCTGACCAGCACCGAACAGGAGTGAGGCATGACGCCGAGGGAAGAACTGCTGTTCCTGGACCGCGCGACCGTGCGGGCCTGCGTCGCGGGCGTGGACCCCGTCGAGGTGGTCGAGTCCGTGCTGCGCAGCCACGCCGCCGGCCGCACCACCCTGCCCGCCGAGGGCTACCTGCCGTGGGAGAACGACCAGGGCGCGTACTGCCGGTCCATCGCCATGCTGGGCGCGGTGGACGGCGAACGCGGCCCCACCTACGGCATCAAGCTGATCAACGCCGCCGTCTCCAACCCCTCGATCGGCCTGGACCGGGCCGGCGGCTGCGGGTTCCTGTTCGACCCGCGGACCGCGCGGCCCGTGGTGCTGGCGGAGGCGGCCTACCTGTCGGGACTGCGCACCGCCGCCTACACGATGGCGAGCCTGCGGCACCTGGGGCCGGTGGGGTTCGACGCGGTGAGCTTCATCGGCACGGGGGCGCAGGCCCGCGTGCACGCCGAGCTGCTGGCCCGCTACTTCCCGGCCGTGCGGGACCTGCACGTGTTCGACTCCGAGCGCTCCAGGGCCGAGGCGTTCACCGGCGCGTCCGGGCACACCGTGCACGTGCACGAGACCGCCGAGGCGGCCGTGCGCGCCAGTAACGTCCTGGTCACCCTGACCACGGTCAACGACGGGTACATCCCGCACGACTGGTTCCGGCCGGGGTCGTTCGTCGCGCACGTGTCGCTGGACGACCTGCTGCCCGAGGTGTTCTTCAAGTCCGAGGCGCTGTTCGTGGACGACCTGGAGCTGATCCGGGAGAACCCGCGCCGGGTGCTGGGCGCGCTGCTGGCCGACGGCGACGTCCCGGTCACCGGGTCGCTGGGCGGCGTGCTGACCGGCGCGGTGGCCCCGGTGCGGCCCCGGGACGGGGTGGTGGTCAGCAACCCGTTCGGCATGGCCGTGCTGGACGTGGGCCTGCTGGCGGAGGTCGCCGCGCACGCCCGCTCCGCCGGGCTGGGCACGACCCTCGACCTGCTGGGCGCGGCCCGATGACCGGCCTGTACTCGCTGGCGGACCTGTCCCCGGCGGACGTCCTCGCCCTGGCGGACCGGTCGGTGCAACTGCACCGCGACCGGACCGCGCACGACCGCCCGCTGACCGACCTGGTGGTGGGCACCCTGTTCACCAAGACCTCCACCCGCACCAGGACGGCGTTCACCACGGCGGCGCTGCGACTGGGCGCGTCGGTGGTCGCGTTCGGCCCGGACGAGTTGCAGACCGCCACCGGCGAGTCCACCGCGGACACCGGCCGGGTCCTGGCGTCCATGCTGGACGGGCTGGTCGTGCGCACCGCCGGGCCGGTCGCGCGGCAGCGGGAGCTGTCCGGCGGCGGCGTGCTGCCGGTGGTCAACGCCATGAGCCGCGAGGAGCACCCCACCCAGGGCCTGACCGACCTGGCGGTGCTGCGCCACCACTTCGGCGACCTGGCGGGCGTGCGGGTGCTGTACGTGGGCGAGGGCAACAACACCGCCGCCGCCCTGGTGCACGCGCTGGCCGCCGTCCCGGGCTGCGAGCTGGTGCTGGCCTGCCCCAAGGGCTACGGGCCGCGCGACCCCGGCCCGTGGCGGGAGGTCGCGGACCTGGCGGAGGTCACCGGGGACGTGGACGTCGTCTACACGACCCGGTGGCAGACCACCGGCACGGCCAAGGCCGACCCGGACTGGCGCGAGGCGTTCCGGCCCTTCCACGTGGACACCGCGCTGATGGACCGGTGGCCGGACGCGGTGTTCCTGCACGACCTGCCCGCCCACCGGGGCGAGGAGGTGGCCGGCGCGGTGCTGGACGGCGCGCGGTCGCTGGCGTGGACGCAGGCGGCGATGAAGGCGGCGAGCGCGATGGCGGTGCTGGAGCGGTTCGTCGGGGGTCGCCGTGCTTGACCTCTCCCCCGCCCAGCGCAGCCTGTGGGTGCTGCACCAGCTGGACGACACCGGGTTCACGCTGTCGTCGGCGCACCGGCTGCGCGGGCCGTTCGACCTCGGCGCGTTCACGGCGGCGGTGGACGCGGTGGTGGCCCGGCACTCGCCGTTGCGCACCCGGTTCCCGGTCGGGGCGGACGGCGGGCCCGACCCCGTGGTGGACCCTCCGGGGCCGGTGGTGGTCGAGGCCGTCGCGGCGGAGGGGTTCACCGCCGCGCACGCCGAAGCCGCGCGGTTCTGCGCCCGGCCGTTCGACCTGGCGCGGGAGTGGCCGCTGCGGGTGCTCGTGGCGCGTCTGTCCACAGAGGACCACGTGGTGGCGTTGGCGGTGCACCACATCTCCTGTGACGGGGTGTCGCTGGGGCTGCTGCACGACGAGCTGTCCCGGCTCTACGGCGGTGCGGAGCTGCCGCCCGTCGCCGACCACCGGGAGCTGGTGGCGCGGCGTGCGGTGGACCCGGCGGCGGTGGCCCGGTGCCGGGACCGGCTGGCGGGCGTGCCGCCGCTGGCCGCCGACCGGCCCGCGGTGCGGTCGGGCAAGGGCGACCAGGTGTGGTTCACCGTGCCCGCCGACCTGACCGGCGCGGTGCGGGCGTGCGCGCGGCGGCACCGCGTCACCGCGTTCATGGTGCTGCTGGCCGCTTTCCAGCTCGTCCTGCACCGGCGGACCGGGCAGACCGACTTCGCGGTCGGCGTGCCGGTGGCCGGGCGCGGCGACCCGGACAGCGAGAACGTCATCGGCCTGTTCACCAACACCGTCGTGGTGCGGGCCGACCTGGCCGGCGGGCCGGGCCCGGCGGAGGTGCTGCGGCGGGTGCGGGAGGCCGCGTTCGACGCGTTCGCCGACCAGGACGTCCCGCTGGACGCGGTCGTGGCGGCCGTGGGCGAACCGCCCGACCCGGCGCGCACCCCGTTGTTCCAGGCCCTGTTCACCTTCCAGGACGCGCCGGTCGGGCGGCTGGCGCTGCCCGGCGTGCGGTGCGTGGAACTGGACCTGCCCACCGGCGCCGCCGCCTCCGACCTGGAGCTGGAGCTGGTGCGCGACGGCGACGAGCTGGCCGGGTCCCTGGAGTACTCGACCGACCTGCACGACAGCGGCACGGCCGCGGCGCTGACCGCCGACTTCCTGGCCGTGCTGGACGAGATCACCGCGGAATAGGGGGAAACGTGGACACGTACCTGGTGGTCGTCAACCACGAGGAGCAGTACTCGCTGTGGCCGGCCGACCGGCCGCTGCCCGCCGGGTGGCGCGCCGAGGGCACCTCGGGCGACAAGGAGCAGTGCCTGGCGCACATCGAGACCGTGTGGACCGACATGCGCCCGCTCAGCGTCCGCCGCCGCGCGGAGGCGGTGTGACCGCGCTGCACCGCCTCGACCAGCTCGCCGGCGCGCGGCCCGACGCGCCGGCGTTGCTGGACGAGGCGGAGACCGTGTCCTACAGGCGGCTGTGGCGCGAGCTGACCGGCGTGGCGGGCGCGTTGCGGACGGCGGGCGTGCGGCACGGGGACCGGGTGGTGGTGCCGGCGGACCGGACGTGGCAGGGCATCGTGTCGATGCTCGGTGTCCTGCGGGCCGGGGCGGCGTACGTGCCGGTGGACGCCGGCGACCCGGTCGACCGGCTGCGGCACGTCGTGCGGACTGCGGGCGCGGCGTGGGCGACCGGGCGGGCGGAGGCGCTGGCGGCCTTGCCGGACCTGGGCCTGCACCCGGTCCCGTTCGGCTCGGCCCCGGCCCCCGACTCGGCCCCCGACTCAGCCCCGGCCTCGGGCTCGGGCTCGGGTGGCGTCGGCGGGTTGCCCGGTCCCGAGGACTTGGCGTACGTGATGTTCACCTCCGGGTCCACGGGCACGGCGAAGGCGGTCATGGTGCCGCACCGGTCGATCGCGCACGCCGCCCCGTCCCTGGCGCGGCGGTGCGGGATCACGCCGGACGACCGGTTCCTGAGCTGGGCGTCGCTCGTGTGGGACACCAGCGGCGAGGAGCTGTACTCGACGCTGCTGTCCGGCGCGGGCCTGGTGCTCGACCGCGAGGCCACCTCCGGGTCGGTCCCGGCGCTGCTGCGCGCGGTCGAACGCCGGTCGGTCTCGGTCGTGGACCTGCCGACCGCGTTCTGGAACCAGGTGGTGGACTACCTGGAGACGACCGGCGAGGCGGTGCCGGAGTGCTTGCGGCTGGTCGTCGTGGGCGGCGAGGAGGTGCGGGCGCGGCAGGTGCGGGTGTGGGCCCGGCGCGCGCCGGAAATCCGGCTGCTCAACACCTACGGGCAGACCGAGACCGTCATGGTCACCCACGCGGCCGACATCGGCGGTCTCGCGCCGCCGGACGGGGGCGCGGTGCCGATCGGGCACCCGCTGCCGCACGTCCGCCAGCACCTCGAACCGGTCGGCGACGGCCTGTTCGAGCTGCACGTCGGCGGCCCCACCCTCGCGTGGGGCTACCGGGACCGGCCCGCGGCGACCGCCGAGCGGTTCCTGCCCGACGAGCGCGGGCGGCGGTTCCGCACCGGGGACCTGGTGCGGGTCGCCGACGACGGCGCGCTGGTGTTCGTGGGCCGGGCCGACCGGCAGGTCAAGGTGCGCGGGGTGCGGGTCGAGCCGGCCGAGGTGGAACGCGCGCTCATGGCGTGCCCCGGGGTGACCGCGGCGGCGGCGTTCGTGGTGGACAACGCGTCGGACGGCGTCCTGCTGGTCGGCGCGTTCGTGCCCGGCGACGCCGGCACCACGCCCGCGACGGTCGCGGCGGCGTTGCGCGCCAGGTTGTCGCCCGCGCTGCTGCCGCACCGCCTGGTGTCCGTGCCCAGCATGCCGCTGCTCACCACGGGCAAGATCGACCAGGCCGCGCTGGTGGAGCGGTTCGCGCGCTCCGACGTCGCGCCGGGCGCCGGCCTGGCGGGGCAGCTCGCGGTGGTGTTCAGCGAAGTCCTGGGCACGCCGTGCGCGGCCGACGACGACTTCTTCGACCAGGGCGGTGATTCCGTGGTCGCGACCCGGCTGCTGACGCGCATCCGGCGCAGCTACCGGGTGGAGCTGACGTTCCGCGACGTGTTCGACCACCCGAGCCCGACCGCGTTGGCGGGCCTGATCAGCCGGACCCCGAGGTGAGCGCGGTGCCCGTCCAGCCGCACGAGCACGTCCGGCGCACGCCGGTGGAGCCGTCCTGGCGGCGGTTCCCCGGCTGGCGGGGCGTCACGCGGGAGCAGTGGCGCGACCCGCAGTGGCAGCGGGTGCACTGCGTCCGCAACACCCGGCAGTTGCGCGCGGTCGTCGGCGACCTGCTCGACGAGCGGTTCTACGACGACCTGGCGGCCGACCAGGAGTCGTTCGCCACGATGTCGATGCTGCTGCCCCCGCAGATGCTCAACACGATGGTGCCCGAGGGCGCGGCGGACTTCACCGCGGCGGACTTCACCGAGGCGTTCTACGCCGACCCGGTGCGCCGGTACATGCTGCCGGTGCGGTCGGACCGCGACCCCGAGTGGCCGAGCCACCCGTACTCGTCCCGGGACTCGTTGCACGAGGCGGAGATGTGGGTGGTGGAGGGCCTGACCCACCGGTACCCGACGAAGGTGCTGGCGGAGCTGGTGTCCACGTGTCCCCAGTACTGCGGGCACTGCACGCGGATGGACCTGGTCGGCAACTCGACCCCGCAGGTGCGCAAGCACAAGCTGGAGCTGAAACCGGTGGACCGGCAGGACAGGATGCTGGACTACCTGCGCAGCACGCCGGCGGTGCGGGACGTGGTGGTCTCCGGCGGGGACGTGGCGAACGTGCCGTGGCCGCAGCTGGAGTCGTTCCTGGCGCGGTTGCTGGAGATCGAGACCGTGCGGGACATCCGGTTGGCCACCAAGGCGCTCGCCGGGCTGCCCCAGCACTGGCTCCAGCCGCAGGTGGTGGAGGGCATGTCCCGCGTCGCCCGCACGGCCGCGAGCCGGGGCGTGAACCTGGCCGTGCACACGCACGTGAACCACGCCCAGTCCGTGACGCCGTTGGTGGCCGAGGCGGCGCGGGCGTTGCTGGACGCGGGGGTGCGGGACGTGCGCAACCAGGGCGTGCTGATGAAGGGCGTCAACGCGACGCCGGACGACCTGTTGGAGCTGTGCTTCGCGTTGCAGGGCGAGGCGAACATCCTGCCGTACTACTTCTACCTGTGCGACATGATCCCGAACGCCGAGCACTGGCGCACGTCGGTGGCCGAGGCGCAGGACTTGCAGGCGGCGATCATGGGCTACTTACCCGGTTACGCGACGCCGCGCATCGTGTGCGACGTGCCGTACGTGGGCAAGCGGTGGGTGCACCAGGTGGTCGAGTACGACCGGGAGCTGGGCATCTCGTACTGGACGAAGAACTACCGGACGGGCATCGAGTCGGACGACCCGAACGCCCTGGACCGCCGCTATCCCTACTACGACCCGATCTCCACGCTGGGCGAGACGGGCCGGCGGTGGTGGCGCAAACACGAACGATCCTGACCCCGCCCGCGCCCCGACAGCTCAACGCCTCGTCGGGGCGCGGGCACCGGCACGGCGCAGGCCGGCACGGCTCGACCGGACTCAGCGGTAGCCGGTCAGGCCGTCGTCCAGCTCCTCGTCGTCGCCGTCCTCGGCCCCCGCCAGCGCCTGCTGCAACGCGAACGTCCCCTGGTAAGCCCGGATCCGCGGCCACGCGTCCCCCGCCCCGAGCAGCGCGACGACCCGTTCCACCAGCTCAGGCCCGTAACTGGCCCCCACCGCCGCCAGGTCCTCCGCGGGATCGCCCACCTTGGCCTCGTCCCAGTCCACGATCCCGGTCAGCCGCGGCAACTCCTCCGCCTGCTGCCACAACACGTTCTCCCCGCCGAGGTCGCCGTGCACCAACCCGGTGGCGACGTGGTCCATCGCCACGGCCGCCGCCAGCTCCCGCTCGGCCCGCGCCCGCCCGTCCTCCGACATCAGCGGGAACAGCGTCGCCCGGACCCGCCCGGCGAACCCGCGCCACCGCCCGGCGTCGGCGACCGCCAGCACCAGCCGCAGCTTCTCGACGTCGGCGCCGGCCATCGCCCGCAACACCCGCGCGAACTCGGCGGCCACGACGTCGATCACCTCGGGCGACGTCGCGTCCCCTCGCTCCAGCGGCGTGCCGTGCAGCCGGCTGAGCACCAGGAACCCGTGCGGACCGCCGTCCCGCACCTCCGACAGCGGAACCGGCACCCCCACCCCCAGCTCCACCGCGTCGACCGCGGTCAACACCGCCACCCGACCCGGCAACTCGGCCGCCGCGGCGGCCGTCTTCGGGAACCGGAACACCCGATCACGCGCGATCAACACGTCGTGGAACTGGCCCGAGTGCACGCTGACACCCTCAAGATCGACATCGGGGTGGGCGCGCCGAACCACGTCGACAAGGTGGGACAAGGTCATGCCCCCACATGGTGCCGACCCGCCGCGGCCACCGCGACCGATTTATCTCACGATCCGCACCCATCCCACTACTCAGTGAAACCGATTACAACGATCGGGTGAACCACCCGCGGCAGCCGAACCGGACCGGCCCCCGCGCACGAACCACTGAAGCCGTCCGGCGTGCGGCGGAATCGTGCGCCGGACGGGCCTGCGCACCCCGCCGGTTAAGGTTCGCGGGTGGGGAATGGCGAGCGGATCGGGGTGTTCTACGACGGCACCTGGTTCGCGTATCTGAGCGACTACTTCGCGTCGGTGCACCCGCGGGCCGCCCGGGTCTCGCTGGACGGGTTCCACGACGCCCTGCGCTGGTACGTGCGCACCGTCACCAACCAGCCGTTGGACGAGTGCGTGGTCAGTGAGGCGCACTACGTCCGCGGGCGGATCGACACGCCGGCGGTGGCCTTCGACGCCGTGTTGGCGGCGGCCGGGGTGGTGCGGCACGACCTGCCGCTGCACGCGGGCAAGGAGAAGGGGGTGGACGTCCACCTCGCCCTGGAGGCCTGGGAGCGGGCCACGGCCGTCCCGCTGCGGTGGGTCGTGCTGGTGACCGGCGACGCGGACTTCGCGCCCCTCGCCACCCGCCTGGTCGCGCGCGGCGTCCGGGTCGTGGTGCCGGTGGTGGACGGCGGGGTCGTCGCGCCGGCGTGGATGCCGCGCACGGCGGCGCCGCTGCGCGCGGCGGCGTCGGCCACGCCCACGTTCGACGACCTGTTCACGCCCGCCGAACGCGACGACTACCCGCTGCGGGCGCCGTTCGTGCGGACCTCCGGGGGCGGCGCGTCCGTCGCGGGCGAACCCCGCGGCCGGCGCAAGGGCACCGTCACCGGGTGGAAGCCCGGCCAACCGCACGGGTTCATCACCGACACGCGCGGCGCGTCCTGGTTCGTCTCGCGCGACGACCTCCCGCTGGGGCTGGTGGCCCTGCCGGTCGGCACGTCCGTGTCGTTCACCGGCCCGTCCACTCCCCCGGCCGGCCGCAAGTACCCGCGGGCGTACGCGGTGCAGACGGAGTGATCAGCTCTTCTTGAACAGCAGCTGCCACGGCATGACCGCGGACTCCAGCTGCACCCCGAAGCTCATCTTCGACGCGCCCTCCGCCCGCTCCTCGAACCGGATCGGCACCTCGGCGATGCGCATGCCGCGCTTGACCACGCGGTGGTTCATCTCGACCTGGAAGGCGTACCCGTTGCTGCGGATCGACCCGACGTCGATCTTGCGGAGCGTCGCGGCGCGCCAGCACTTGAAGCCGGCGGTGGCGTCCTTCACGCGCAGCCGCAGGATGGCGTTGACGTAGACGTTGGCCCACAGGGAAAGCGCCTTGCGGTGCCACTTCCACTCGCCCGACACCGACCCGCCGGGCACGTAACGCGAACCGATGACGACCGCCGCCTCCGAGGTCCGCAGCTGTTCGATCATCGTCGGGATGGCGCTCGCCGGGTGCGACAGGTCGGCGTCCATCTGGACGACCAGGTCGGCGCCGTCGTCCAGGGCCTTCAGGATTCCCGCGACGTAGGCGCGCCCGAGGCCGTCCTTTTCCGTGCGGTGCAACACGGAAAGCGGGAGCGGACCTTCGAGCGCCAACTTGTCCGCGACGTCGCCGGTGCCGTCGGGGGAATTGTCGTCGACCACCAGGACGCGCAGGCCCGGCACACCGAGGTCGGCGAGCAGGTCGACCAGGACGGGCAGGTTGTCCCGCTCGTTGTAGGTCGGCACGACGACGGTGGTCCTGGGCGGGTCCGGTTGTTTCGACATTCCCCCGAGCTTACCCGCGGGCGGACGCCGCGAAGTGCGCAACCGCCTCAGTCGTGCCAGGGAAGTTCGTCACGTAGTCCGGTGTGGATCGCATAGGCGTTCTTGATGGCGGCTTTCACCGAGCCTTCCGCCCAACGCCGGTGCCGGCGGTCACAGGCGTCGTTGGCGAACCACACTCGGTTCACCGGGCGGATCACGTCCTCGTAGAACGACTCGCTCATCTCGTAGGCGCGGAACAACGGGCCGATGCCGCACGCGAACCAGTCCAGCGCCCAGTCCTTGTAGACGCCGAACTCGAAGGTCTCGCGCGCCTCGGGGTGGATCTTCGAAAGGTCTTCCAACGCCTGCATCACGCATTCCTCGCCCGCGAGCGGCGTGTACGGCATGCTGTCCTGCTCCCAGCAGTAGGAGGCGATCATGACGCCCTTGCCGTGCTTGCGGTCCTGGCCCGCCGGCGGGTAGACGACGTTGCGGATGGCCAGGTCGGTGACCGTCGTGCCGTGCGTGATGCCGTACCGCGTCTCCCACCAGCGTTCGCTGAACTGCATGAACAGCTTGTGGGCGCGGCCGTAGTAGGTGTTGCGGATGGCGTACCACTTCTCCGGGTCCAGCCCGGAGATCTCCATGTGCCGCAAGCTCGCGAACGGCACCGTCACGACGCACTCGTCGGCTGTGACGGTCCGCACGTCGCGACCGGTCCGGAAGTGCACGCGCACGTCGCTGTCGGACTGCTCGATGCCCTGCACCACCGCGCCGAACCGGATGTCGTCCATCAGGTGCGGTTCGAACGCGCGGGGCAGCGCGTCCGCGCCGGCGGGGAGGTAGACCAGGTCGCCGAAGACGTCCTCGTAGTAGTGCGAGAACCACTCCAGCAGCGAGAAGTGGTAGCGGCCCTCCAGGTTGAACAGCGGTCCGAGCATGGCCAGCGCGCCGTCGCTGAGGCCGCGCTCCTTGAGGAAGCCGAGCAGGGTGTACCGGTCGTAGTCGGCCAGCAGCCGTTGCCACGCCGGGTCCGGCTCGTCGTTCTCCATCACCTCGACCAGCGGGTGCACGACGCGCCGCAGCAGCTCGTGCGGCGTCTGCCCCTTCTCCTCGGGGGCGAGGTCGAACCGGAACGACGACGCGTCGAACTCGCTGCGCCGAACGCCCTTGCCCTGGAGGAAGATGAACGTGTCCTCGTCGTACATCGGGAACGGCGCGGTCTCCAGGCCGAATTTGTCGACGATGAGGTGCTGCACCAGCGGGTGCTGGCGGGGGAAGCGCATCGCGCCGAACTCGCCGTACATGTCGCCCGAGAAGTCGCGGTGGGTCAGGATGCGCCCGCCCAGGCGGTTCTGCCCTTCCAGCAACACCACGTCGTGGCCCGCGTCTTTGAGCAGCAGGGCGGTGGTGAGCCCGGCGATCCCCGCGCCCACGACGACTACGCGGCGACGGGGTTCCTTGCTTTCCGGGAGGCCGTCGCGGAGCAGGCTCAAGGCATCGAAGTCCATGGACGCACTCCTTCGTGCGAGATCTCGGGATGACGCGACCGTACCGACGCGCCGACGACCGCGACCATTACCCGAAGGGGTAAACCCTTTTGCCGCACGCGATTTCCGATTAGTGCGGGTATTCGCTCTTCCGAGCAGCCCCGCAACCCGTTCGGCCGCACGAAATCGTCCATTGAGGACGGTTCTCTCCGCCCGACCACCGGCTCTCACTCGCTCGCGTGACAGGGGGTGCCGGACCGTATGTTGTCGGGCGTGCCTTCAGGTCGGGTTTCGGTCTGGGTGCCGATCGTCGTCGGGGTCATCGGCCTGGTCGGCGTCGTGGCCGGCCGGTTGATCAACGCGCGCCGCGAGGACCGGCGCTGGGAGCGGGAGACCGCTCGTGCGGCGATGACCGACAGAGGTGCCCGGGGTGTTGTCGCCGGGTGTGCGGCGGGGGCTGCTCCTCGCCGGGCCGGGCGTCGCCGGGTGGGCGGTGGTCCGGGTCGTGCTGCTCGTCAGCGGGGTGGCGGTCGGGCTGCTGGTCAGCGGGGTGGCGGTCGGGCTGCTCGTCAGCGCGTTGCGGCGGAGTGGCCCGCTGCGGGTGGGGGTCGGTGTCGCCTTGGCGGTGGCCGCGCCGCCGGCGAGTCCGGTCGCCCCGGTCGCGGTGGCGGTGGGGGTCGCGATCGTCGTGGCGGCGCTGGTCGAGCGCCGCCGAGCCGTCCACCGCGTGCCTGTGGCTCATGCACATCGGTGCCGCCGAGGCGCTCGTGCGCTACTCGACCTCCGAGGTCGCCCGCTACTACGCCGACGAGCTGATCGCCGGACGCCGGTTCGCCAACGCCCTGTCCGAACCCACCGGCGGCAACCAGTTCCTCTCGCCCCAGCAGGTCGCCGAACCCGTCGCGGGCGGCTACCGGCTCACCGGCGCCAAACGGTTCATCTCCGGCTGCGAGATCGCCGACCACTTCCTGATCAACGCGCTCGTGGACGGTCAACCCACCCTGTTCGGGCTCGAACCCGACGACACCGTGACCTTCACCCCGCAGGACACCCTCGGCCTGCGCGCCACCCGCAGCCACCTGGTCGGCCTCAACGGCACCGTGCTGCGCTCCGACCGGCGCTGCCCGCCGGCGCCCCCCGGCCCCAACCACATCGCCGCCGGCCTGGCGTGGCTCTCGCTCGGCGTCGCCGACACGGCGCTGACCACCCTCCTCGACCACGCCCGCACCCGGACCCTGCCGACCGGCGAACCCCTTGCCGCGCAACAACACCTCCAGTTCGACGTGGCCAGGGCCGTGCTCGACCTGGAGGCCGCCACCCTGGTCGCGCACAACACCTCGTGGCTGGCCGACCGGAACTCCCCCGCGTTCCTGCCCGCCACGACCCGCGCGAAGCCCACGGCCAACCGCGTCGCCCGCGACCTGGCCCAGCTGTGCCTCCAGGTCGGCGGCGGCTCGGGCTTCGTCACCACCTCCCCGATCCAGCGCGTCTTCCGCGACGCCCAGACCGGCTGGCTGATGGCCCACTCCGTCGAGTTCTGCCTCGACCACATCGGCGCCACCACGATGACCCCGTGACCGGGGTGGCCGCCCGACCCGCCTCGTCCGAGGCGGGTCGGGCGGCCACCGGGGCGCAGCTCGGGTCAGGCGACCCGGCAGGAGACGCTGGGCCAGGTCCAGTTGCCGCCGTGCATGATGGTGAAACCGAAGGTGTTGCCGTTGCCGTTGGGACGGGCCGTCATCACGTTGGCCGTTTCCCACGTCGCCGTGGTGTTCCAGGTGGCGATGATCCGCTGGGGCGAGCTGACCGTGACGGTGACGACCCAGTTGTTCGTGCCCGTCACCGTCACCTGGCCGTTGAAGCGGTCGCTCCACTTCTCGCCCTCGGCGTAGGTCGCGGTGCAGCCGCCGGGGTCGGGGTTGGACGTGCTGGTGGTCGGCGTGGTGGTGCCCGTGCCGCTGTTCAGGACGTTGAGCACGGACGTGTAAGCGGCCTTCTTGTTGCCGTAGTTGTCGAACAGCAGCGGGGTGCCGGACGCGCGCCACGAGTCGCTGTCACGGATGCCCCACACCGTGATGCCGGTGCAGCGCGACACGGCCAGGCACGCCTGCACGACGCCCTGGTACTGCTGCGCCTGCGTGCTGCCGGAACCCTCGATGTCCAGCTCGGTGATCTGCACGTCCACGCCCAGGTTGGCGAAGTTCTGCAACGTGGTGTGGTAGTTGGACGGCACCGGGTTGCCGCTGTTGAAGTGCGCCTGGAAGCCGACGCAGTCGATGGGGACGCCGCGGGACTTGAAGTCCTGCACCATCCGGTAGACGCCCTGGGTCTTGGCGTGCGACCAGTTGTCGGTGTTGTAGTCGTTGTAGCAGAGCTTGGCGCCCGGGTCGGCCGCGCGGGCGGCGCGGAAGGCGGCCTCGATCCAGTCGTTGCCGGTGCGCTGGAGGTTGGAGTCGCGGCGGGCGCCGGAGGTGCCGTCGGCGTACGCCTCGTTCACCACGTCCCAGGCGTAGATCTTGCCCCGGTAGTAGGACGCCACCTGCGTGACGTGGTTGAGCATGGCCTGGCGCAGCGCGCTGCCGGACATGTTCTGCATCCAACCCGGCTGCTGGGAGTGCCAGGCCAGGGCGTGCCCGCGGACCCGCTTGCCCTGGTTGCGAGCGTGGTTGACGATCCGGTCGCCGCTGCCGAACGAGAACTGGCCCTGGTTGGGCTCGGTCGCGTCCATCTTCATCTCGTTCTCGGCCGTGACCATGTCGAACTCGCGGTTGAGGATTCCGACGTAGGTCGAGTCGCCGAGCTTGTTCGCCGCCACCGCGGTGCCGAAATAGCGCCCGCTCTGCTGGGCCGCGGCGGCGAGCGTGGCCGCCGCGCCGCTGGCGGGCGCCGCCACCAGCACCGCGGCGCCCGCCGTGGCGGCCACCAGGCTCGCCACGAGCGCGACTCGTGAGACCGACTTCGCTGTCAGCTTCATGTTGCGCACCGAAACTTTCGATTGAGTTTACGATACTTGCAGAGGGCGACCATAACCACAGCGGGACGGCGCGGGCAACGCCTCCGACCGGCTAAATAAATGCGCGATCCCGTTAGCAGCGGCACCCCGCTGGGCGTGACCGGATGCCCGCCGTCGCTACACTGTTGGTGAACCGTCAACCGACTTCTGTGAGGTGGAGGGCCCCCGCTCCGGGAGTCCGCGCGCGTGGTGGATACCGAACGTGCAATGCGTCGGCCGCAGGTCGGCGACCCGGTGTGGCGAGAGGCCCCCTACCCCGCGCTCGTGGTGGAGAGCGGCGGAGTCGTGCGGGAGGCGAACGCCGCCGCCGGGGTCCTGGTGACCGCCGGGGCCGCCCTGCGCGGGACCGTGGACTGGCTGGCCGACGCGCACGAGGCCTTCCCCGCCGGCGGTCCGGTGGCGTCCGGGCCGATCGGCGACCGCGCGTTCGAGGCGCACCCGGTGCCGCACGCGGACGGCGCGGTCACGTGGTGGCTGGTCGACAACACCGACGTGCGGCGCGCCCGCGAGGAGCTGCGCGTCGAACGGGAGCGCGCCGCCCTGCTGAGCAAGGTCTCCTCGGCCCTGCTGACCTCGCTCAACCCCGACCGCTGCATGCAGCTCACCGCGCAGCTGGCCGCCGACCACCTGGCCGACGCCGCGTGGGTCATCGCCCCCGGCGGCGTGGCCGGCCACCCGGCCACGGTGTGCGTGCGCGGCGACGCGCCGGTGCACCACCGGCTCGTGGTCGACCCCGACGACGTGGCGGGCCTGGGCGAGGCGTTGCAGGGGTTCCCGCCGGTGCCCTCGCGGTGGATCGACCCGGCGTCCGCGCCCGACTGGCTGGTGCCCGACGGCTTCGGCGCGATCGGCTCGATCGTGGTGACCCCGCTGCCCGGCCACGGCGTGCCGGCGGGCGCGCTGGTGCTGCTGCGCCGCAGCGCCGACCGGGCCTACACCCCGGACGAAGAGGTGTTCGCGCGGCTGTTCGCGGCCCGCGCCGGGTCGGCGATCTCCGCCGCCCGCAGCTTCGCCGCCCAGGCGTCGATCACCGAAACCCTGGTGCGCGAGCTGCTGCCGCCGGTGCTGCACCGCGTGGAGGGCGTCGAGCTGGCCGGCCGCTACCGGCCCGCGTCGGACTCCGAACGGGTCGGGGGCGACTTCTACGACGTCCACCCGGTCGGCGACGAGCACCTGGCGGTGCTGGGCGACGTGTGCGGCAAGGGCCTGGAGGCCGCCGTGGTGACCGGCAAGGTGCGCAGCGTCGTGCAGGCGCTGCTGCCGATGTCCGACGACCACCAGCGGGTCCTGACCCTGCTCAACAACGCGCTGCTGGGCCGGCACGGCACCCGGTTCGTCACGCTGGTGCTGGCGTCGGCGCGCCCGGTCCAGGGCGGGGTGCGGTTGCGGCTGACCTCCGGCGGCCACCTGCCGCCGCTGGTCGTGCGGACCACCGGGGTAGTCGAGGAGGCCCCGACGTCGGGGACGCTGGTCGGCGTGCTGCCCGAGGTCGTGTCCACCACCGCCGAGGTCGTGCTCGCGCCCGGCGAGACGTGCCTGCTCTACACCGACGGGATCACCGAGGCCGTGGGCGGGCCGCTGGGCGACGAGATGTTCGGCGAGGAGCGGCTGCACGCGGCGCTGGCCGCGTGCGCGGGGATGCCGGCCGACGCGGTGGCCGAGCACGTCCACATGGTCGCGGCCGAGTGGATCGGCGGCGGCAGCCACGACGACATCGCGCTGCTGGCCGTCACCGCGCCCCGGCACGCGTCGTGACCGCCGCGGGCGTCGCGGACGCGTTGTGGGCCGCGGTCGTCGCGGGCGACGAGCAGGCGGCGACCCGGGCCGTGCTGGGCGCGCTCGACGCGGGCCTGGACCCCGAGTCGGTGCTGCTCGACGTCGTCGGCGGCGTGCAGCGGCGGGTCGGCGCGGAGTGGGCGGCCAACCGGCTCACCGTCGCGCAGGAGCACGCGGCCACCGCCATCAACGAACGGGTGATCGCGGCGCTGGGCGCGGTCGTCGAACGGCCCCCACCGCGCCTCGCGCACGTCGTGGTGGCGTGCGTGGACGGCGAGTGGCACGCACTGCCCGCCCGGCTGCTGGCCGAGGTGCTGGCGCTGCGCGGGTTCCGCGTGGACTACCTGGGCGCGCAACTGCCCGTGCCGCACCTGATCACCCACCTGCACACCACCGGGCCGGCGGCGGTGGCGCTGTCCGGGTCGCTGGCCGTGCGGCTGCCGACCGCGCACGCGACGATCACCGCCTGCCAGGCCGCCGGGACGCCCGTGCTGGTCGGCGGCAGCGCGTTCGGCCCGGACGGCCGCTACGCGCGCCTGCTGGGCGCGGACCTGTGGGCGCCCGACGCGCGGGCGGCGGCGGACCTGCTGGCGGGCGGCCTGCCGCCGCGCACCCGCGACGCCCACCAGCCGATCGACGACCTGCCGCACCTGGCCGACCAGGAGTACACGCTGGTGTCCCGGTCGGCGCGGCGGCTGGTGCGCGCGGGCGTGGCCGCCGGCAGCCCGCCCGAGGACCTGGCGCACATCGTGGACTTCCTGTGCGCCGCGCTCTACACCGACGACCCGGCGCTGCTCACCGGCTACCTCGCGTGGCACGCCGAGGTCCAGGCCGCGCGCGGCACGCCGCTGTCGGCGCTGGTCCCCGCGCTGGACGTGCTCGCCGCCGAACTGCGCGACTTCCCCCGCGCCACCCGCCTGCTCGACGCGGCCCGCTCGGTGGCCGGCGGGTTCGCCGACCAGGGGCCCGCGGCGTGAGCGCCGCGCTGAGCTGCGCCCTGTCCACCACCGACGGCCTCGCCACGGTGGCGCTGTCCGGCGACCTCGTCTACGGCCGCGACGACGGGCTGCTCGGCGTGGTGGACCAGGCGCTGGCGACCCGCGCGGCGGTGGTCGTCCTGGACTGCGCGGGCCTCACCCACTGCGACTCCCACGGCCTGTCCACCCTCCTGGCCGCGCACCACCGCGCGTCCGCCGCCGGCGCGACGCTCACCGTGCGCAACCCGCCGGCCGTGCTGGACCGCCTGCTGCGCCGCACCAACACCCACCTGCACCTGACCGGCGACACCCCCGCGCGCTGACCCGTCACGCGCCGACCCGTCACGCGCTCTCGAACAGCGGGTCCAGGGCGGCGGCGAGGACGGTCACCTCCTTGGCCGCCGCGGCGAACCCGGTCGAGGCCGGCTGCTCGGTCAGCACGGCCACCAGGAACCGGTCGTCCACGACCCCGGTGGTGTTCAACGCCCGCTGACCGCTGTAGCAGCACGCCCAGCCCTGCTTGACCGCCCACCGGTGCCCGTCGAGCCCGGCGGGGATGCCGAAGGTCTGGTCCACGCCGTCCGCGCCGCGGGGCGTCGCGTTCGCCAGCGCCGGCAGCACCACGTCGGCCTGCGGCGAGTCGAGCACGTGCCGGTAGACGGCGACGACGTCGCGGGCGGTCATCAGCGTGTCGCCCCACATGTTCGGGTCCGGGGGCGGCACGAGCCCGTCGAGCCCGATCCGCGCCGCCCAGGTCCGCGGGATCGCCTGCCGCCACAGCCGGTTGGCGATGCCGTCGTCGCTGGTGGACAGCATCTCGGCCACCACGTCCGGCGGCGCGGCGCCCCGCTCCAGCGCGTCGAGGGCGATCAACAGCTTGATCACCGAGGCCGCCGGGAACGCCTCCTCGGGCCGCTCGGCGAACACCTCCGCCCCCGCGTGCCGGTCGAACACCGCCACACCGCGCCGCACCCCCGGCGCCACGCCCGCCAGGTCGACCGTCGGCGGCGCCTGCGCCGGCGGTTCCACGACCGGCGGCTCGGTCGCCGCCACGGCCGTGGTCGTGGTGGTGGTCGGTTGCGTCGTCGTCGGTGTCGTCGTCGGTGTCGTCGTCACGACCGGCACCTCCGTCACGATCGCCACCGGGGCGGCAGGCCCCTCCCGCTGCTCCCCCGGCCCCGCCACCACGACCATCGCCATCACGGTCACCGCGCCGACCCCCATCGCCACCAATGCCACTCGAATACCCCTCACATCTACTGAAAAAGGCTTCGGGTCCTTCGACGTTGACCTGTCGGCGAGGCAACTTTTCCGCCGCCCACGGCGTCCGCGCGCGGTTCCTCAGGCCCCTGCGGGCCGGAAATCCGGTGGTGTGACGAGGACGGCGAGCCGGTGGTCGTCCACCGCCACGCGGAGATCCTCCAGTGACACCTCAGAAGGGGTGACGCCTCCGAAGGCCGCCGCCGTTGCCGCCGAACGGTGCATTGGGAGCGCTCCCAGAACTGCGTAGGGTTCGAGTCACGTCCACCGGCGCCCGAGGGAGATCCGCTGTGCGCAAGTTGCTGACGGCCTGCCTGGCCGCGTTGCTCGCCGTGCCCACCGCGGCGACGGCGGACGCGAAACCGGCCCCGTGCTCCCGTGCCGAACTGCTGTTCTGCGAGGACTTCGAACGCGTGGCCACGGGCGGCGCGACCAGCCTCAAGTGGGGCGTGGACACCAAAGACGGCACGCTGACCGTGGAACGGCACGGGCGCAACAAGGTCCTGCACGCCCACACGGTCGGCAACGGCCGCGCGTTCCTGCGCGTGGACCACTTCTCGGCCCCCGGCAACAGCTTCCACGGCCGCGCCCGCATCCGCGTGGCCGCCTTCCCCACCGAACCCGACTGGGCGCACTACACCCTCGTCGAGACCACCGGCGACGGCCCGGAGATCATCCGCCCGTTGGGCGGCCAGTACGTGCCCACGGTCGACAAGGCGCTGTGGGGCGTCGGCGCGGACGGCGGCCCGACCGGCGACTGGACGAACTGGCGCGAATCCGCCCCGTCGCGGGCGGGTGTGTGGCAATGCGTGGAATGGCACATGGACGCGACCGACAACCGCGTCACCGTGTCGATCGACGGCCGGCCGAAACCGGACCTGACGGTGTCCACGAAGGTCCACGGCGGCAACCCGGTCGACTTCCTGTTCCCCCGGTTCGACGCGGTCAAGTTCGGCTGGCAGCTCTACCAGCCCAACCCCGGCGCCTACGACGTGTGGCTGGACGACCTGGCCCTGTCCACCCGCCGCATCGGCTGCTGACCGTCCCGCATTCCGGGGACGCCACAATCGCGACTCGCGCTCGTATTCGCTGATCAAGGTATAAGTGCGGCAGAAATCCGCTTCACCGTTGACCGACCCGTGACGACCACTGGGCGACAAGCAGTCCCCATAGCGTGGAATCCGCCATCTCATGTCGGCGTGCGGCGCACAATCCCCGTCGTGTCGCAGGACCTCGTCGAAATGCTCGTGCCGTGTCGCGTGTGGCAGTTGATCCACCCGACGTTGCCCGAGTGGCCGAGACGGCGGCAGGGCGGCGGCACGGAGCCCAAGGACGACCGCGCTTCGTTGGCGGCTGTGGCTTTCGTGCTGGTCTCGGGGTGCTCCTGGCGGGAGGTGCCGCCCGTGTTCGGGATCTCGCGCGCCACCGCGCACCGCAGGTTCGTCCACTGGACGGAGGCGGGCGTCTGGGAAGCGCTGGACGGCATCGCGGTGCCCGAGGACGGCTGGGACGCGGAGTTCCGCTGGCTCGACACCGTCCGCCGCGCCGCCCGACGCCGCACCGCGCGACCGGAGGCGGGGGGACGCGCGGCAGTTCGGCTCGACGGGTCGGCACCGTCCGGCACGGCCACGCGAGACACCGCCGGTGATGATCGAATCCGCCCCGCCGGGATTCCCTTCCCGGCCGAGGGCAGGTCGACGGAGTTGAGGAGGATGCTCGTGGGCGGCGACAAGACCGACGACGACTGATCCACACGAGGCAACGCCCGGCGGCCGAGTCGGGCGTTGCCTACTTCAGGTCCAGTCGCACGCCGAAGCGGTGCCGACCGGGGACGTCGGTGGCGGTCAGGGTGACCTGCGTGCGGCCCGTGTCGTTGGCCTTGACGATCAGGTCGTACCCGCGGTCGCCTTCCGCGAAGCCGATGGGCTCGGCGTAGGCGTCCTCCCCTTCGGGCAGCACGATCACGTAGCGCACCGCGTCGGCGGGCCGGGCGAACCGCAGGAAGAAGTCGTCCGGCTGCCGTTTGCGGACCAGGGGTTCGCACATGCCGGGCCAGTCCAGGTCGATCACGAGCCGCAGCTCGTCGCCCGCCTTCACCGGGGAGGCCAGGTGCGCGATCACCTCCAGCCGGCCGTCGGCCAGCCACGTCTGCGTGGTGTCGCACCGGGGACCGGGGGTGGTCGCGCCGGACAGGGTGCGGACGCGGCAGGTCACCTTCGCGCGCTGCCGCTCGGGCTGGTTCCACGCCGGTCCGATCCGGAAGCGGACGAAGGGCGCGACGTCCGCCTCGACCCGCGCGCGGACGGCGACGGTCTCCGCCGCGCCGCCCCGGTCGTCGATCACGGTCACGTCGTCCCAGCTGAGGTAGTGCAGGGGCCCGCCGATGGCCTGTTGCACCAGCTCGCAGTACCGCGCGATCAGCCGCCGGTCCCGCAGCCGGTCGGCCTCGCCGCGCCGGCGGTGGGCCACCAGCGCGGCGAACGCGGCGAGCACCCCGATCCCCGCGACCACCACGGCCGCGGTCTTCGCGACCGGACCCCCGAACACGGCGCCGAGCACCGCGCCGACGGACAGCACGGTCAGCGACGCTTCGAGCAACCCCGCCAGGCCGGCTCGCAACACCTGCGCCTCGAACCACGCCACCACACCGCGCATGTGACGACCTCCCCACCCCCGCGCCATACCGCACGGCCTCGCCGTGCGGTATGCGGAAGCACGAATCGTGCAATAACGGGCAAGTCGCGTCCATGCGCCCGTTGCATGGTTATGCGAATCCGTTGAATTGCGGCCTGCTCAAGGCATTCCACGTCGGCGGGGAAGCATGGTGGTATGGGTTCCGCGATATGGGACCATTTCCGCGCGTGGTCCCGTGTGCTTCTCACGCAACCTTGAAGTGTGGCGGGGAAATCTGTCGGCGGGTACCTACCGGAAGCCCTATTCGCGCGGTGCGCGGGGGTGCGACGCTGCGGGGGTTCGACCGCACCCAGCCGGGCCGCCGCCCGCGTGGGGCCGGTGCGGTCGGCTTCCCCCTGCCTCACGAGGAGCATCGGATGAAGCACAGAACCCTGGGCGCGGCGGTCGCCCTCGCGGCCCTCGCCTGGACGGGGGTCCTCGCGCCGGCGGCCCAAGCCGAGCCGGGCGTGGCGACCCCCGCGGCGGCCGGGCCCGCTACGACAACCCTCGCGCCGCCGAACGTGGACGTGGCCGCCGTGCAGGCGCACCTCACCCAGTTCAACGGCTTCGCCACCGCCAACGGCGGCCACCGCCGCGCGGGCAGCGCCGGGTACACGCAGTCGCTCGCGTACGTGAAGGGCAAGCTGCAAGCCGCCGGGTACACGGTGACCGAGCAGCGCTGCACCTCCTGCACCTACGTGTCGAACAACCTGATCGCCGACTGGCCCGGCGGCGACGCCAACCAGACCGTCGTGTTCGGGGCGCACCTCGACGGCGTGTCCGCCGGTCCCGGGATCAACGACAACGGCTCCGGGTCCGCGGTCCTGCTGGAGAACGCGCTCCAACTCGCCGCCCGCAACCCGTCGATGACCAAGCACGTCCGGTTCGCGTGGTGGACCGACGAGGAGCAGGGCCTGAACGGTTCGCGCTTCTACGTCGGCCAGTTGACCTCCGCCCAGCGCACGGCCATCAAGGCGTACTACAACTTCGACATGGTCGGGTCGCGCAACGCGGGCTACTTCGTCAACAACATCTCCACCGCCGCCGCGGCCCCGCTGCGCGAGTACTGGACGTCGCTGGGCCTCGCGCCGGAGGAGAACGTCGAGGGCGCGGGCCGGTCCGACGACTACTCGTTCCAACAGGCGGGCATCCCCTCCTCCGGCTACGCCACGGGCGCGTCGGCCCGCAAGACCAGCGCCCAGGCGGCGAAGTGGGGCGGCACGGCCGGCGCGGCCTACGACCCGTGCTACCACGCCCGGTGCGACACGACGGGCAACATCAACCCGACCGCGCTGGACCGCGCGGCCGACGGCGTCGCCCACACGATCTGGAAGCAGGCCGTCAACGAGAGCCCCGCCAACGACTTCTCGCTGTCGTTGTCGCCGTCGTCCGGTTCGGTGGCGGCGGGCGGTTCCACCACGTTCACCGTGGCCACGTCCACCACGGCCGGCTCGCCGCAGACCGTCACCCTGTCGGCGACCGGCGCGCCCAGCGGCGTGGCGGTGACGTTCGACCCGGGCACCGTCCAGTCCGGTTCTTCCTCCACCGCAACGGTTTCCGTCCCGGCCTCGGCGGCGTCGGGCACGTACGCGGTCACCGTCACCGGGACCGGCACGACCGCCCGTTCGGCCACCTACACGCTGACCGTCACCGGCGGCGGGCCGGGCGGCTGCGACGGCGTCCCGGCGTGGAGCGCGTCGGCGTCCTACGCGCCCGACGACGTGGTGTCCCACAACAACCACAAGTGGAAGTCCACCTGGTACTCGTCGGGCGCGGAGCCCGGCGCGCCCGGCTCGTGGGCCGTCTGGCAGGACCAGGGCACCTGCTGACCCGCGCGGGGGTGGCGCACGACCGCCACCCCCGCTATTCCCCGACCCTGGCCCCACCAAGCCTTGTCGGCACGGCGGCGCGCGGGTCGGGCACGTGCACCCACGCCTGCTCGTCCACCTCCTTCAGCACCACCCGGACGGGGTCGAAGTCGGCCGCCCGCAACCCGCCGTAGCCCTGGCGCACGACCGCCCGGTGGACCGCGTCGGACACGACCACCACCAGGTCGGCGTCGGGCCGGTCGGCCAGCCTGCGGTACAGCTCCGGGCTGTCCACCAGCCGGCACGCCGTGACCAGGTCCGTGCCGGTCCAGCCGTGGCGGTCGCGGTCGAGGTCGCCCGCGTGCACCGCCATCCGCAGCCGCACCCCCTCCGGCCGGGCCGCCAGCCCCGCCACCAGTCGCGGCACCAGCGGGTCGAGCAGGACCGCCTTGGACACCGACGGCGGCACCACCAGGATCAACCCGTCCCCGCGGTCGGCCACCGCCAACCGCCACCACCGCACCCCCGCCGCGCGGAACGCCCCGCGCACCACGCCGCGCAGGGCCTCCCGCACCCGGAGCTGGGCACGGTTGTCCAGCCGACCGAAACCGGCCACGTCGAACACCACGATCGAGCGGTACATCGGGTACACGGCTCCCACCTCCCACCACCACGTGGGCCGGCCGACCGGGATCTCCCCGTCCGCCGCCGAACCCGGGGCAGCACCGGCGACACCGACGACCACCACCCCGTCCACCGCGCGTGCCAACCCGTCCACGTCGTCGGCGGCGGGCAGCGCCTCCCCGCACACGCTCAGCGCGTCCCGAGGTACGCCGCCGACGACCCGTCGCCCATACCGGTGATTCTGCAACCCACCGGCGAAGGCTTGTGATCTACCGCACGACCATCCATGCTAGGCCGACTCTTGGGAGCGCTCCCAGACACGACGAGGAGGAGCAGAGGACCGTGGACAAGCGAGGGACGAGACGCCGGACCGCCCTGGCCGGGCTGGCCGCCGCCGCGCTGGTCGCAGGCGCGTTCGCCACGACGGCGACCGCGGGGACCGGCGAGGGCGACGGCCCGCCGCACCTGCCCCGGGGCACCGGGTTCTACGTGGACCCGGATTCCGGCGCGGCCCGGCAGGCCGCGATCTGGCGGCAGGAGGGCCGCACCGCCGACGCCGACCTGATGGACGCGATGGCGTCCCACGGCCAGGCGATCTGGTTCACCACGGCCGGCGCGGACCAGGTGCGCGAGGGCGTGCGCCGGGTCGTGCGGGCGGCCAAGGCCCAGGACCGGGTGCCGGTGCTGGTGGCGTACTTCGTGCCGTACCGGGACTGCTCGCAGTGGTCGGCGGGCGGCGCGCGCAGCGAGCAGGAGTACAAGGAGTGGATCGACGCCTTCGCGCAGGGCATCGGTGACGAGAAGGCCGTGGTCGTGGTGGAGCCGGACGGCCTGGCGCTGCTGACCAGCGAACCGTGGTGCACCATCGGCCCGGACGAGGAGCTGGTGCCGCAGCGGTACCGCGAGATCAACCACGCCGTGGACGCCCTCAAGCGCGGCAAGCACACCCGGGTCTACCTGGACGCGGGCCACTCGGCGTGGCAGGCGCTCAACGACTACGACGCCGGGTACGGCGAGCCCAGGCAGCAGTCCGGCATCGTCAACCGCCTGCTGCGCGGCGGCGTGACCCGAGCCGACGGCTTCGCCCTGAACACGTCGAACTACCGGACCACCGAGGACCTGGTCCGTTACGGGACACGGGTTTCCAAGTGCATCCACCTGCGCACGCAGGGCGCGACGAGCTGCCCGTCGGACGCGGAACTGGACGCGATGCCCGTGCACAAGCCCGGCATGACCCACTTCGTCCTCGACACCAGCCGCAACGGCCGGGGCCACTACACCCCGGGCCCGGGCGAGACCGACTGGTGCAACCCGCCGGGCCGCGGCCTGGGCGAACGCCCGACCGCGAACACCGGCATCCCGCTGGTGGACGCGTTCCTGTGGGTCAAGCGCCCGGGCGAGTCGGACGGCGAGTGCCAGGGCGGCCCGCCCGCCGGCCGGTGGTGGCCCGAACAGGCCCTGGAACTGGCGAAGCTCGCCTCTCCCCCGCTGCGGTAGTCGTACGGGCGCGGGAAGGCCTCCCTGGTGCGGTGAGCCCAGCTCGCGCGCACCCGGGAGGCCTTCCCACGCCAAGGCGGCTTCACTTGCACGTGCCCAAGCTGCCGGGCGGCACGGACTCGACGACGGCCGACTGACCGCTCGCGCGGTGATCGAGTTCCGGTCGCGGGTGGTGTGCCGCCCGCCCCCGCCGCGTCACAGTGGTCCGGACTTCGCGGAGGGTGGCGCATGGACGAGGTGGCTCAGGGGGTCGCGTTCGTCGACGGGCGGTTCCGCCCGGTCGGGGAGGCGAGGATCTCCGTGCTGGACATGGCCCTGACCAAGGGCGACAGCACGTACGACGTCGTGCACGTGTGGAAGGGCCGGTTCTACCGGCTCGACAGCCACCTGGACCGGTTCCAGGCGAGCATGAACGCCCTGCGGCTGGACCCCGGCCTCACCCGGCGGCAGATCGAGGACGTGCTGCACGAGTGCGTGAGCCGCGCCGGCCTGCGCGACGCGTACGTGTCGATGACCTGCACGCGCGGTCGCACGACGGTGCCGGGCAGCCGGGACATCCGGAACGCGCGCAACGGGTTCTACGCCTTCGCGGTCCCGTTCGTGTGGATCACCACCCCGGAGCAGCAGGAGCACGGGGCGTCGCTGTGGATCAGCTCCCGCCCGCGCATCGCCCCCGAGAGCGTCGACCCGGCGGTCAAGAACTACCACTGGCTGGACATCCAGATGGCGCAGTTCGAGGCCTACGACCACGACGCGCAACTCGTCGTGCTGCGCGACCAGTCCGGCGGCATCACCGAAGGCGCGGGCTACAACATCTTCGCCTTCGTGGACGACCGGTGGGTCACGCCGAAGAACGGGGTGCTGGGAGGCATCACCAGGCAGTCGGTCATCGAACTGCTCGCCGAGGACGGCGTCGCCCTGGACGAGGGACACCTGAGCGCGGACGCCGTGCTGCGCGCGACGGAAGTCGTCGTCACCTCGACCGCCGGCGGCGTCATGCCCGTCACGGAGGTCAACGGCCGGCCGGTGGGCTCGGGCCGCCCCGGCCCCCACACCCGACGCCTCCGCGACCGCTACTGGGCCCGCCACGGGGACGACCGGTGGTCGACCCCGGTCCGCCCAAGCCGCCCAATGCAATTGCCAGAAGTATTCGATTAGCCCTGGTCGTCACACGCGGTAAACGCTCGGAACGCGTGTGTCACCAAAGGCTGTTACCGTCTCAAAAGGTGTGTCCACAACTGGTCAAGGCCGACCGACTCCGAATGGCCGCAGATGGATATCGGCGTGGCCGAACTCCCGCAAAAATTGCGCCCAACCGTGCTGATCAGGCGCATGACCTGCTCTGTTCGGGTGCTGTGCGGACGGGCGGTCGTGCGCTGATACTGGGCGAATCGACGGCGCTCTTGGGGGAAGGCCGTCGCCCGTCAGCACTATTCAGGGGGTACATCCGTGGCGCATGGAACTGTCGATCCTCGATTGAGCACACCGCCGGCACAAAATGTGCCGACCCGCTTGCCGTCACTGACCGGCGCGCGTTTCGTCGCCGCCGGTCTCGTTTTCTTCTTCCACGCGACCCTGCTGTTCCCCTTCGCCTCGCCCGACGCGCAGGAGAACGCCGACACGCTGTTCCTGCAAGGCGGCTTCACCGGGGTGACGTTCTTCTTCATGCTCAGCGGCTTCGTGCTCACCTGGTCGGTGCGGCCGGGCGACACCGCGCCGGCGTTCTGGCGCCGGCGGTTCTTCAAGGTCTACCCCAACCACCTGCTCACGTTCGTGGCCGCGCTCGTCGTCCTGGGCCTGGTCACCGGGGCGACGCTCGACGCGTGGGACGGCGTGCTGAACGTCCTGCTGCTGCAGAGCTGGCACCCCGACCTGGCCGTCCGCACCGGCTTCAACGTGGTCGCCTGGTCGCTGTCCTGCGAGGCGCTGTTCTACTTCGCCTTCCCGTTCCTGATCAAGCTGGTCGACCGGGTCCGGCCGGAGCGGCTGTGGCTCTGGACGACCCTCTCGGCGGCCTCCGTGGTCTCGCTGCCGAGCTTCGCCGCGCTGCTGCCCGAGGGGCAGCCGTTCCCGTTCGGCTACAGCGACCGGGAGCTGTGGTTCGTCTTCCACCTGCCGCCCACGCAGCTGCTCACGTTCGTCTTCGGCATGTTCCTGGCCAGGATCGTGCTGACCGGCCGGCCGCTGCCGCTCAAGCTCGGCGGGGCGGTCGGGTTGGCCGTCGGCGCGTACTTCGTCGCCCCGCTGTTCGAGCCGCTCTACCGGTTCAGCGCGGTCATGCTGGTCCCGCTCGGCCTGCTCGTGGCCGCCGCCGCGGTCGCCGACGTGGACCGGCAGCCGACGTTCCTCGGCAGCAAGGCCATGGTGTGGCTGGGTGACGTCTCGTTCGCCTTCTACATGTGGCACTACCTGGTGCTGGTCCTGGGTCAGCAATGGCTCGGCACGGGCCAGGACTGGAGCACCACGACCACGGTCGTCGTGATGCTCCTGCTGTTCGCGGTCACCCTGGTCCTGGCCTGGGCGACCTTCACCGTCGTGGAACGGCCGATGATGAAGCGGTTCGCCACCTCGCGCCGCAAGCGCGAGCCGGTCCTGGCCGCCTAGCGGGACGGCGGGGCCGGTGGGGACACCGGCCCCGGGTGGCACGTGCTCGACCGGCCGGCCGCCGCGCGCGACGCCGGGCCGGCCGGCCGCACCGTGCCGGTGGCGCGGTAGGTGCGGCCGGCGGTGGCGGCGAAGGTGACCCGGTCGCCGACCCGGGTGCCCGCGACCGGCTGCCCGGTGGCGGTGTCGATCAACGCGTACCGGCCGGCGAAGATGCCGCTGCGCACGGTCAGGTTGCCCGAGCCGGCCGGCGTGACGGTGAAGTCGACGCCGCCGGCCGCCGTCCACGACGCGTCCACGGTGACGTCGCCCCGGGCCTTGAGACCGGTCACCGAGCCGCCGGCCCAGGCGCCGGGCTTCGCGGGCAGGACGTGGACGTCGCCGTTCTGGCTCTGCACCAGCATTTCCGTCATGCCGGCGGTCGCGCCGAAGTTGCCGTCGATCTGGAACGGCGGGTGCGTGTCGAACAGGTTCGCCAACGTGGACGACTTGAGCTGTTCGGCGAGCACCCTGTGGGCGTGGTCGCCGTCGAGCAGCCGCGCCCAGAAATTGATCTTCCACGCCTTGCTCCAGCCGGTGCCGCCGTCGCCCCGGTCGAGCAGCGTGGCCTTCGCGGCCTCGCCGAACGCCGTGCCGGCCGCGATCTGGCGCCCGGGGTGCAGCGCGTAGAGGTGGGACACGTGCCGGTGCCGCGGTTCACCGGTGATGCCGTCGCTCTTCCACTCCCGCAACCGCCCGCCGCCGTCCACCCGCAGACCGGGGTCCATCGCGTCGAGCCCGGCCCGCACCCGGGACCGGAAGTCGGAGTCGACGCCGAGCGCGTTCGCGGCGGCGATGGTGTCGGTGAACAGTCCCCACACGATCTGCTGCGCCATCGCGCCGCCGGCGGTGAACGGGCCGTGCTCGGGCGAGTAGCTCGGTGTCACGACCGGCCTGCCGTCGCGCGGGTCGGCGCGCAGGTTCGCCAGCCAGAACTCGCTGGCCCCCTTGAGCAGCGCGTACGCCCGGTTGAGCAGGGCCGGGTCCCGGGTGAAGGTGGCGAGGTCGTAGACCTGGGAGGCCAGCCAGCCGTTGGCCTCGGGGAACCAGAACGCGGTGGCCCAGTCGTGCACGCCGGTGAAGCCGAACGGGTTGGTCTCGTTGTGCACGACCCACCCGGCGGTGCCGAACATGCCGGCCGCGGTGACCTGACCGGGCGCCTTGAGCGCCTCCACGAACCGGACGAACGGCTCCACCGTCTCGCCGAGGTTGGCCTGCGCGGCGAGCCAGTAGTTCATCTGGAGGTTGATGTTCGTGTGGTAGTCCGCCGACCAGGGCGGTGAGGTGGAGTTGTTCCACACGCCCTGGAGGTTCGCCGGCAGCGACCCGGTCCGCGACGACGCGATGAGCAGGTAGCGGCCGTACTGGTAGAACAACGCCTCCAACGCCCGGTCGTCCGGCGAGGAGCCCCCGGTGTAGGCGGCGCGCAGGTCGTCGGTGGGCTTGTCCGGCATCACCTGGCCGATGTCCAGCCGCACCCGGTCGAACAGCGCCCTGTGGTCGGCGGTGTGGTTGGCGCGCAGGGTCGCGAAGGACTTGGCCGCCGCACTGTCCACTCTGGACTTGACCCGCGCACTCGGGTCGCTGCCGCGACAAGTCGGGTAGGTGTCGGCGTAATCGGTGCCGGCGCTCAGCACGAACATCGCGCTGTTCGCTCCGGACACCGTGATCGACGACCCGTCGCCGGTCACGGTTCCGCCGTCGGTGACGACCTGGACCTGGGCCTCGAACACCATGCCGTTGTCGGCCAACGCGCCCCGGATGGTCAGCCGCCCGCCGGACGCGGTCGTGGTGGAGTCGCCGCGCGGGGAGGTGTGGCGGAGGGTGAACGACACCCGGCCCGGCCGGTTCGCGGCCAGCCGGCCCACCACCACGCCGTCCGGGTGGCTGGCGAAGTACTCGCGGCTGTGCGCCACGCCGTTGACGGTGTAGCTCACCTTCGCGGTGGCGTCACCGATGTCCAGCTCGCGCCGGTACCCGGAGTGGGCGGCGCCGTGCCCGGCCATGTCCAGGCGCAGGTCGCCGAACGTCTGGTACGCGCCGAAGCCGGTCTTGGGCTGACCGAGCCGGCCCGCCACCCAGGACGGGTCGGCCGAGCCGTTCCGGTCGATGGCGTCGACCACCTCGTCCAGCGCGCCGGGCCGGGGCGAGGTCCAGTTGCCGGAGTCGTAGCCGCCGGCCGCGCCGGGACCGCCGGTCCACAGCGACTTCTCGTTGAACTGCACCTGCTCGGAGGTGACGCCGCCGAACACCATCGCGCCCAGCGCGCCGTTGCCGATCGGCAGCGCCCGGCTCTCCCAGTCGGTGGCGGGCTCGTCGTACCACAGGGTGTTGCCGTCGGCGGCCCGCTGGGCGTGCGCGCGCGGCGGGCGGTCGGACAGCGCCGCGAGGCCGGTCGACACCAGGGCCGGCGCCACGACTGCCGACTTCGCCAGCGGTCCACGCATGGGCATCCTCCGTTGGCTCGGGTGATCGGATTTCAGGCTCGGCCTCGGGCAGCATAGATCCGATGTATGCGGGGCGGGTAGCCCTCAACGGCGCGTTGGCAACGAACCGCCAGGGCGGAAACGTCGGATGCGTGGGCGATGTCAGCCCGGCAGGTAGCGCGGGGGCCGCCGGGCCGCCGCCGCCTGCTCGAACGCCGCCGCCAGCCGCAGCACCCGCACGTCCTCGCCGTGGCCGCCCAGGAAGGACAGGCCCACCGGGAGGTCGCCGACGAAGCCCGCGGGCACGGTGGCGTTCGGGTAACCCGACACCGCCGCCGGCGCGGACGACCTCGCCCTGGTGACCCGTGCCGCCCGGTCCGTCCTCGGCGCCGGCGTGTTGGTCGGCGACACGATCACGTCGAGGTCGTGCGCGGTCATCACCTCGTCGATCGACCGCTTCGCCAGCGCCGTCGCCGTCCGCCGCCGCTCGACGTACCCGGGGTCGGTGATCGGCGGCGCGTCCCGGGCCAGCAGGAAGACCTCCTGGCCGAACCGGCTCAGCTCGACGGGATCGCGCTCGTTGAACGCGATCAGCTCCGCCAGGGTGCGCGGCGCGCCGGGCCGCGTCGCCAGGTAGCGCTCCACGTCGTGCCGGAACTCGGAGAGCAGCGCCGGCCACTCCGCCGCCCGGATCTCCTCCTGGTGCGCCAACTCCACGTCCACCACGGTCGCGCCGGCCCGCCGCAGCACCTCCACCGCGGACGCCACGACCCGGCCGACCTCCGGGCTGTGCCCGGCCCACCGCCACACGCCGACCCGCGCGCCGCGCAACGCACCGGGCGTCAGCTCGTAGGGCGCCCGCCGGCGGTCCAGCACCGACATCAGGACCGCCGCGTCCACCACGTGCCGCGCCATCGGCCCGGCCGTGTCCTGGCGCGAGGAGATCGGCACGATCCCGTCCGCGCTCACCACGCCGAGGGTCGGCTTGAGCCCCACGATCCCGTTCACGCCCGCCGGGCACACGATCGAGCCGTCCGTCTCGGTGCCCACGGCCACCTGCGCCAGCGACGCCGCCACCGCCGCGCCCGACCCCGACGACGACCCGCACGGACTCCGGTCCAGCACGTGGGGGTTGTGCGTCTGGCCGCCGACCGCCGACCAGCCCGAGATCGACCGCGTGGAGCGGAAGTTCGACCACTCCGACAGGTTCGTCTTGCCCAGCACGACCGCGCCCGCCGCGCGCAGCCGGGTCACCAGCTCGGCGTCGTCCCGCGGCGGCACGCGCAGCGCCCGCGAGCCGGCCGTCGTCGCCAGGCCGCGCGTGTCGATGTTGTCCTTGAGCAGCAACGGGATTCCGTCCAGCGGACCGCGCGCCCGGCCGTCCCGGCGCCGCCGGTCGCTCTCCGCCGCCTGGCGCAGCGCGGTCGGGTCGACGGCCAGGACCGAGCGGACCGCGCGGTCGACGGTGTCGATGCGGCGCAGGTAGGCGCGGGTCAGGTCCACGGAGGTCAGCCGGCCCGCGTCGAGTTCGCGGACCAGGTGAGGGATCGTCGCCGAGTCCAATTCGAGCCGCGCCGCGCCGGCGGGTGCGGACGGCACGAGCAGCACGGCCACCAGCGCGGCGACCCCGGCCCGACGCGCGGTGCTGCCCCACGACATCCCGCTACCACCGCACCGGCAGCGTGAACAGCTCCCGGAACTGCAACCCCTCCCGGTGGCGCACCTCGGAGCGGGGCACCGCGAGGCGCAGCCCCGGCAGGCGGCGGGCCAGGACCGCCAACGCGACCCGCAGCTCGACGCGGGCGAGGTGGACGCCGACGCAGTAGTGCCGCCCCGGCCCGAACGTCACGTGCGGGCAGCTCTCGCGGGTGATGTCGAGCCGGTCGGGGTCGGGGAACACGGCGGGGTCCCGGTTGGCCTGGCGGGGGCACACGAAGACCAGGTCGCCCGCGCTGATCGGCAGGCCCGCCAGGTCCACGTCCTCCACCGCCATCCTCGGGTGCAGCGCGTGGGCCTCCGGCGGGGTGAACCGCAGCAGCTCCTCCACCGCGCGGTCGACCAGGGCCGGCTCCGCCACCAGCCGCCGCCACTGGTCGGGGTGGGCCAGCAGCTCCAGCACCCCGTTGGACAGCTGCACCGACGTGGACACGTGCCCGGAGACCAGCATGAACGCGGTCATGCGCACGGCCTCGCCCGGGTCGTCGTGGGCCGCCATCAACTCCGCGACCGCGCTGTCCCCGCCCCACGCGGCCGGGTCCCGCAACAGGCCGTGCACGAACTCCGCGTAGCGCGCGGCGGCCTCGCCCGCGCCCGCCGCCTGCTCGGCGGTCAGCGCCAGCACCGGCCTGCTCAGCTCCCGCACCAGGGCGTGGTCGACCGGCGGCAGGCCGAGCGCGGCGGTGATCCCGGCCGAGGTGAACGGCGCGACGAAGGTCTCCAGCAGGTCCGCGGGCGGGTCGCCGAGCCCGTCCAGCAGGTCCTCCGCGGTGCGTTCGAGCAGGCCGCGCAGCCGCTCCGCGTGGGCCGGGGTGAACAGCTTGAGCGACGGCTTGCGCATCCGGGTGTGCTCGGGCGGGTCCATGCCCAGGATCGAGCGGGGGTTCAACGGGACGTCGCGACCGCGGTTGACCCACGGGTCGGCGGCGGCGGCCGAGCTGAACCTCAGATCGGCCAGCACGGCGCGGGCCGCCGCGTGGTCACCCACCCACCAACCACTTCGCCCGTTCCCCAACGCGGTTCGCTCGACCCGGTCCGCGGACGTGTGCGCCGTGGACATCGCCACCACCTTTCGGGTTCACCTCCACGAGTTCCCCGTTACCCTTCCGGGAAATTCCGGGAACACGCTCGGTGAGCAGTTTGCCATTCATTCTTCAGAGTGACCGCCCGATTCCCGATTGTGCCTTCCGAGAATAGCATAGTACGGTCGATCCACTGCCCGAGAAATAAGCGGGCGGTGAACCCAGTGGCAAAGGTGAAACCGATGTCGATCACAGTGAAGAGCACGAACGACGACCGCAGCGTGTCGCGCGTGGCGCACACCGGGCAGCCGATGACGGCGGTCGCCGGCAGCAGCACGAACAGCACCAACAGCACCAACTGCACGAACAGCACCAACTGCTCCGTCCGGCCCGGCCCGAAGGGCGCGAAGAAGTAGCACGTGAGCAGGGCGCACCGAGCGTCGACGGGCACGCCGTCCGGGAGCCGTCCACGTGCCGCTGGACGGCGTGCCGTCCCCGATCCGCGACGGCGACCGAACGGAGCCGAGATGGCAGACGCCCCGCACCCCGACCCGGCGCTCGTCTTCCGGACCGTCCGGGCGAATTCGCACCGGCCGACCACCCCGTGGTTCGGCTCGACCGCATTCCGGCCGCCGGTGGCCCGGCACGGCCACCTCGATTTCGGCGCGCCGCCGGCGGCGGCCGAGGAATTCCTCCTCGCGTCGCGCCTGCACCCGCACGACCGCGAAGTGGCGCATTCCGTGCGCGAGTACCTGGACGAATCATTCCTGCCCGTGGTGGCGGCGATCGACACCGAGGCGGCGCCGGCGGCGGTCGACACCGAGGCGGCGCCGGCGGCCGTCGAACTGCCCGCGTCGGTGGAGCCGACCGCGCGGCTTTGCGACCTGATCGCCACCCGGCGCAGCGCACGGGCGTTCGGCGGCGGTCCCGTCGGGTTGCCGGAGCTGGCGACGCTGGTCCGCGCGTGCGCCGGCGTGACCCGCGAGCCCGGCGACGGCGTGCTGCCCGGCCGGGCGGTGGCCAGCGGCGGCGCGCTGTACCCCGTGGAGCTGTGGGTGCTCGCCCTGGACGTGCCGGGCCTGGACCGCGGCGCCTACCGCTACGCGCCGGTCCGGGACGTGCTCGCCCGCGAGGGCGACGCCGGGGTGGTCGCGCGGTTCCTGCGGGAGGCGTTGCTGGACCTCGGCGAGGACTCGCCGGTGGCCCGGTGCGCCGCGATCGGCGTCCTGGTGGCGCGGCCGTGGCGGTCGATGCGCAAGTACGGGCCCCGCGGGATGCGGCTGACCCTGCACGAGGTCGGCGCGATGTCCCAGCAGTTCCACCTGACCGCCGGCGCGCTCGGCCTGGCCAGCACCGACTGGTCGAGCTTCTACGACGTCCCGGCCAACCGGGCGCTGGGCCTGGACGGGCTGCGCCACCTCGTGCTGCACACGGTCCTGCTCGGCCGGCCCGCGACCTGAACCGGCCCGCGACCTGAGTCGGCCCGCGACCTGAACCGGCCCCGACCGGCCCGCGAACTGGAACGGAGTGAAGATGCGGCCCCAGACGGCACCTCGGATCAAGCGGTCGTTCACCGTCGTGGCCCACGGCCCCGACGAGGTCGAACTGCGCACCGGCGTGTGGAACACCACCTCGCACCTGATCAGCGACGACTCCGGCGCGGGCCGGCTGCTCACGATGGTGCGGGCGCTGGACGGCACCGCCACCGAGACCGACCTGGCCGCCCGCTGCGGCGCGACCGCCGAGGAGGTCACGGCGCTGGTCGACCGGCTGCGCGAGCTGGGCGCGGTCGAGGACGGCCCGCAGTCGGCGCTGGACCACTACCTCGACGCGCACGCGCACGTGCTGCGCGACCGCGACCCCGGCCCGCCGCCGAGCGTGCGGCTGCTCGGCGACCCGGACGTGGTCGGCCCGCTGGCGCAGCAGTTGACCGCGAGCGACCCGAAGCTCGCCGTGCTCGACGCCACCGACGAGACCGCGCAGCACCTGCTCGACGACCCCGACACCTCCTGGGTCGACGACCCGCTGCGGCGGGCTGAGCGGCTGGCCCCGCTGGCGCACTGGCGGGACTCGGTGCTGGTGTGGGCGGGGTCGCGGGTGGACCCGGTGCGGTGCGCGGTGCTGAACAAGATGAGCCTGCACCTGGAGGCGCCGTGGGCGCACGGCGCGGTCGACGGCCCGTTCCTGCTCGTCGGGCCGGTGTTCCTGCCGGGCCGGACGGCGTGCTACGCGTGCTTCGAGACGCGGGTGCTGATGAACCTGACCGGCGCCGACTCGTACCTGCGCTACAAGGAGGCGCTCGCGACGGCGGCGGTGTCCGGCGGGCGGATGCCGATGCTGCCCGCGTTGACCACGCTGCTCACGTCCTACCTCGCGCTGGACGTGCTGAACCTCGCGCACACCGGCGCGGCCTTCACCGCGGGCAAGGTGCTCGGGCTGTACCTGCCGACGTGGGAGACCACGGTCAACGAGGTGCTGCCGGTGCCGGGGTGCGCGGCGTGCGGCCCGGTCAGCCAGCGCGAGGACGCCGCGCTGTACTTCGACGTGAGGGCCTGGCTCGATGAGCACTGACTCGATGCGCACTGACTCGATGCGCACTGAACTGCGGAGCCACCGCGACCCGCGGGCGGCGACGGAAGCGTTGGCGCGGCGGGTGGTCAGCCCGCTGACCGGTCTGGTGCCCAGCATCGGCTTCTACGCCCGCGTGCGGCGCGGCACGCGGGTGGTGCTGACGACGTGCGACCTGGCGGGCGTGCACCACCTGGTCGGCGGACCGGCGGCGCGACCGGGCGCCCACCACATCGGCGCGGCGAGCCTCACCGTGACCGACGCGGTGATCCGCAGCCTGGCCGAGTCGATCGAGCGGTACGCGCACTACGCGTTCCCGGCCCACCACCGGTTCGCGGTCGCGCCCAGCGCCGACCCGCCGGGTCCGGCGGTGCCCCCGGGAGCGCTGTTCGACGACGACCAGCACGCCGACCCGGGGTTCCCGTTCGACCGGCCCGACCCGGCCGCGCCGCTGGGCTGGTGGCGGATGACCGCGCTGACCGGCGGGCCGGACCTGTTCGTGCCCGCGCAGTCCACCCTGGTCGGCTACCGGCCGGGCGAGGCCGAACCGTGGCTGCACCCGGCGGTGTCCACCGGCACGGCGGCGCACACCGATCCCGGCGCGGCGCTGCTCAACGCCGTCCGGGAACTGGTCCAGCTCGACGCGACGATGGGCCACTGGCACACCGCGACGCGCAGCGTGCGCATCGGGTTCGACCAGCGGACCCGCGCGCTGGCCGACCTGGTCGACCGGTACTGGGACGGCCGGGCCCCGCGCCCGGAGTTCCACCTGCTGCCCAGCCCGGACCTGCCCGGGTTCACGGTGGCGTGCCTGCTGCGGGCGGCGGCGGTGGGCGGCCCGGCGGTGAGCGTGGGCCTGGGCGCGAGCGCCGGGCTCACCACCGCCATGTTCAAGGCGCTGGTCGAGGGCACCGCGCTGGTGTCGTTGTTCAGCACCAGTCCGGTCCCGCCGGGCGAGGAGGCCGACGAGGAGCCGGAGCGGTTCCTGGACCTGAACGGCAACGTCACGCACTACTCCGAGCCCGCCAACGCCCGCGTGGTGGAGGACCGGTTCGCCGACTGCGACACCGCCTCGGCGGCCGACCTGCCGCCCGACGTCACGACCGACACGCGCGACGCCGTGCACCGGTACCTGGAGGCGTTCCGCGCGACCGGCAAACGCCTGCTGCACGGCGACCTGACCACCCCGGACGTCCGCCGCCTGGGCTTCCACGTGCACCGGGTCTGGTCGCCGGACCTGCTCCCGCTCAGCCTGCCCGGCGCACCGGCGCGGCTGCACCGGCGCTACCTCGACTACGGCGGCTACCGCCCCTCCCCCATCCACCCCTACCCGTAGGTCCTCACGCGGCGGCCCGGTCGGAGGTCAGGATCTCGCGCAACGCGGCAAGCCCTTTGGCCGCTTGGCTCTTGACCGTGCCCTCGGCGCACCCCAACCGCTCGGACGTCTCCGCCACGCTCAGGTCCGCGCAGTAGCGCAACACCACCGCCGCGCGCTGACCGGGCGGCAACCGCACCAGCGCGGCCCGCACGTCCAGCACGTCCTCGACCGCCGCCGGCGACACGCTCACCGGCGGCAGCTCCGCGACCACGGTCTCGCGCTTGCGGAAGGACCGCCGGGTCTCGTCCATCGTCGTGCGCAGCACCACTTTGCGGGCGTAGGCGTCCACGTTCACCTCGCGGCCCAGGCGCGGCCAGGCCGCGTAGAGCTTCGCCAGCGTGGTTTGCGTGAGGTCGTCCGCGAGGTGCCCGTCACCGCACAGCCGGTAGGCGAAGCGGCGGATCATCGCGGCACTGGCCGCCGCGTAGCGCTGGAACTCGTCCTCGGTCACACCTGCTTTCCGTCGCAGGGCCGCTTCGCGTCCCCGTGACCTCGGTCACAAGCCGCGTGGACCATCGCGCACCCCGACCGCTCCGCTTGTTCCCGCCCAAGCCACTCTGTCGGCTCTGCTGCTGGTAGCCACGGCACCGGCAGCACAAGCCGCACCCCCGCCCCGCCCGGTCGTCGAGCTGCTCAACCGAATAAGCGGAACGGCGACGACCAGCGGGATGCACAACAAGGAACCCAACTCCGACCCCGCCCGCCACACCGCCAAGGTGCACGCGATCACCGGTCAGTACCCCGGTCTGTGGGCGGCGACTTCCTGTTCGCCCAGGACGACGTCGACCACCGCCAGACGATGGTCGACCAGGCCAAGACCGAGTGGCGCAACGGTTCCCTGGTCACCCTGACCTGACCTGGACCACAGTCCACGAGAACTACGCGGCCGACGGTGGCACGGACGACATCCACCTCACCGCGACAGCGCGTTACGTGAAGCTCTACGCCTTCCAACGCGCCACCGCGTACGGCTACTCCCTATGGGAATTCGCCATTTATTGACCCCGCTCCGGCGGGCGCCCACCGCGCCCGCCGGCTCAAAGCCTCTCGGGCAGTGTCACCCGAAAGTCCACGCCAACCCTTTCAGGTGATGCACCGGGCGGTGCGTGTACACGCGTGCGTGGCGGCTACCCGTTCGCAACAGGCGCTGGTCCGCCGGAAGAGGTCCGGCGCGAGCGCCACCACGGACTTTGGGGACGGGCTTGTGAGGACCGCGACTCTGCTTCGCACCGGCATCATCGTGCTGGCGCTGTGGCAAGCGGGGCCCGCGCTGTGGGCCGTCGTGTCGCCCGAGGGTTTCTACTGGGCGTTCCCGACCCCCGACCACGCCTGGGTCAGCGCGCACCCGCCGTACAACGAACACCTGGTGCGCGACCTCGGGCTGGCGGCGTTGCAGCTCGTGCCCGTGGCGGCGGTGTGCGTCAAGTGGCCGCAGCCGGTGTTCGTGCGCGCGGTCCTGATCGCCTCACTGGTGTTCAGCTTGCCGCACATGGTCTACCACGAGACGCATGTCGCCCACACCCACGACCTGCTCTGGCAACGAGCAGCCCTGTGGTTCCCCATCCTCCTCGCGATCTCCCTCCTACCCCTGACCCGCGCCCGCGCGAAAGAACCCGTCCGCCCGTAGCTCCGCAAGGCTCGGGGTAATCGCCGACTACCTGCGCGCGCACGGCACGGCCACCCGCGTGATCGGAGGTCATGCCGCGCACTTGTTGTCGCCGGGTGCGGTGGCGGCGCGGACTTCTCGGCTGATGGCGGCGCTGCGGACGAGGTCGGTGGTCTTCTCCAGGTCGGGGGTCAGGTAGCGGTCGTCGTCCAGGCGGGGCACGTGGCGGCGGACCAGGTCGTGGACGCGCCGGGTGCCCGTGCCCAGGGGCAGGCCGGTCATCTTCTCGGCGATGAGGTCGATGCCCTGGGCGGCCATCAGGACCTGCACGGCCAGGACCGTTTCCAGCCGGTCGAGGTTGTCGTGCAGGGCGCGCACGGACGCCATGGCCATGGTGTTGTGGTCCTCCTGGCCGAACTTGGCCGGCCGGGACAGCGTGCCCGCCGGGGTGGCCAGCCGCTGCATCTCCGGCACCAGCGCGACGGCGACGGTCTGGACCTGCACCATGCCGGAGTTCAGGCCCACCTCCCCACCGGCGAGGTTGGCGGGCAGGTGGTAGCTCCACTTGTCGGCCAACAGGCGCGCGGACAGCTCCTGCGACAGCACCCCCAGGTCGGCGACCTGCGCGTTCAGGGAGTCGATCTCGTGGCCGAGCAGGGCGGCGTCCCAGTTGCCGCCCATCACGAACTCGTGCCCGCCGCCGGCCTTGGGGAAGACCAGGGGGTTCGACGTCGACGCGTTGGCCTCGCGCTCGATGTGGCCGCGCGCGTCGGCCAGCCGCTGCCGCAACGCGCCGGTGATGTGCGGTGTCGCGCGCACGGACACCGCGTCCTGGACACGGGGGTGCTCCTCCCCCAGGCGCTTGCGGCCCTCCTCGGTCATCCAGCCGGTGCCGCAGATCAGGGCGCGGACCGTCGCCGCCGCCCGCACCTCGGCCGGGATGCGCCGCTCGTCGTGGGTGCGGGCGTCGAACGCGCCCTGCTCGGCCCTCGTCGCCTCCAGGAACAGGGTGAACGCGCCGTCGAACGTGTCCGCCAGGCGTTCGGCCCGCACGACCGCGTCGACGTAGCGCGCGGTGAGCACGCTGCTGCCGCTGATCAACGGCAGCGCTTCCCCTTGCTCCAACGGGAAGTCCACCGGCAGTCCGGCCGCCGCGAGCACCTCGGGCGCGGGGGCTTCGCGGCCCTGGAAGCGGGCGGGCGCGGGTTCGCCGGTGAGCACGAGCCCGGCGGCGGCCATGGGTTGCAGGTCGCCGGTGCCCAGGGAGCCGATCTCGGGCATGCGCGGCGTGACGCCGGCCCCGACCAGCGCCAGGACGCGGTCCACGAACTCCGGCCGGACACCCATCGTGCCGCGCGCCATCGTGTTGGCGCGCAACACCAACGCCAACCGGGCCACCCGGTCCGACAGGGCCAGCCCGACGCCGGCGGCGTGCGACCGCAGCACCCGGCGCTGGAACTCGACCCGGTCGGCCTCGGCCAGCGGCTGGTCCTTCAACGGTCCCAGCGCCTGGTTCCAGCCGTAGACCCGCTGCCCGGCGGCGATCGCGTCCAACGCGCCGGTGCGGGCCTCGACCATCTTCTGCCGCGCCTTGAGGTCCAGCCGCACGGTCAGCCGGTCGGCCTCCAGGACCTGCACCAGCCGGTCCCAGCCGAGCGAGTCACCGTCGAGCACGAGGTCCACCCGCCGCTCGCCGACCGCGAGCGGCGACACGACACCCGTGCCGGCCATCGCGACCAGAGCGGCGGTGAACACCACCAGCAGCCGTCTCCACATCGGCTCATCGTGGCACCGCAACGCTTGGACGACCTCCGGCCGACCCACGAACCGCACCATCGGGTGGGCAGCACCGTTCACGGTCGAGCGGCCGGCGGCGGAACGGCCACAAAGGAGAGTTATCCTCACCCGCCGGCACCATCACCATCGGGGGACTTCCAGTGAGACGCGCACTACCGCTCTTGGCTTTGCTGGCCGCCGCCTGCACGACGGCCCCACCGCAAGCGGTCACCCCCACCCCTGCGCCGACCACGACGACGGCGCCCACCTCCACCCCGGCACCGGCGGAACTGGCACCGCAACGCGTCCGCGCCGCCACCCTGCCCGCCGACGCCCTGGACCGCTTCGGCGTCCCCGAGGCCGGCGCCGACTCCAACGGCCAACGCCGCCAACTCCCGCTGCCGTGCGCCGAGCCGAAGACGACCGGCCACCAGGTCTTCGGCTACCACGTCAACCACTTCCGCGAGTGGAAGAACCGCGGTTTCCAGTTCGTCCACGTGGTCACGTGGTACCAGGACCGCACCGGCGCGGACGCCGTCACCAAGACGCAGGACCTGGCGCAGTCCTGCCGCGAGTACGTCTACTCGACCAGGGACACCGGCGACCACACCCTCAAAGTCACCGCGCCGATCACCCTGCCCACCCCGCCGGGCGTCAGCGCCGCCTACACGTACTGCGAAGACAACGGCACCACCCACGCGTGCTGGGCCTTGCTCGGCCACGACGACCTGACGTCCACCCTGACCACCTTCGCCGCCACCCGAGACCAAAGCCTGACGCTGCTGAGCGAAATGCTCCCGGCCGCCGCCGAGCTGCTCACCAAGGCGTAGCCGCCACCGGTCACCCGATCACCGGCGCCCGGCGATCCCACCGCGCGACCGGTCCGGCCGCCCCTCGTCCGGCCCGTCCATCCACCGGTCGACGGCGTCCACCACGAACGCCGCGACCAGGAAGCCGGCGGCACCCGCCACCACGATCCCGACCGGATTCGACCGCGCCCCCACAAGCACCCCGGCGGTCGTCAGCACCATCCCGAGCGGAGCGGTCAGCCACGGTCGCACACCGCCGAGCCGGCGCAGCAGCAGCCAGCCCAGCAACCACCCCGCGACCGGATAGGTGTAGAGCACGAGCACGAACCACCCCAGGCAGCCCAAGCCCTCAGCGTCACACGGGAGCAACGCGACGAGACTCGTGCTCGCCAGCGCGCCGACGCCCACCAACGCGCCGACCAACGACGCGACCAGAACCCGCTGACGTCTCCCCACGCCGCTGATCATCGCGTTGCGAACACCGCCGCGACATGAGTATTACTACGCGGAAAGCGCGGCGCGGCACTCGTCAGCGGCTGCAACCCTCGTGCAACGACTCCCGCCGACGCTGGTCCGCGTGGGTGACGAGCGACGCACCCCGCGGGGCACCGCCCTGGTCGACCAGGCGGCCCGGCTGCTCCTGGTCGAGATCTTCGACGCCACCAAAGACTTCACCAACCACCAGACCGGCAGGACCAACCTGACCCACCACCGGGACGTGGCCCGGGTGCTCGACGACTGCCGGGTCCCCGTCACCCGCCTGGACCGCCCGCTCCTCCTGGCTGCCGCCGGCAACGACGAGATCGTGCCCTCCACCGTCATCCACGACTTCGCCGCCGACATCACGGCCGCCGGCAGCACGGTGCACCTGACGACCTACCCGGACGCCACCCACAGCACCATCCACCGCGGCCGGCACCGACGCGACGACGTGGGCAGCCGGCCTCACCGGCCACCCGCACCACCCGCACCACCTTCGCCGAAACCGTCCACCCGCTGGCGACCGCCGTGCTGTCCCTGATCGACACCAACGGCACGGGCCAGGTGGAACGCTCTGACCCCCATAACACCGAGCTTGAGCAAGGGCGACACCGGCGAATCGCGCCGGGCTCCACGCTGTCCTGAAAGGGATTCACCTCTCTCGTCCGACATTCGGCGCAACGGGTTCCCGCCACCAGGACGGTTTTGCCGCCGATCCGCGCCACCTCCCCGCTCCGCCCGTTTGACCGCCCCCGAAGCCGGCAAAGGTCTGGACCATCAGCCGGCCGTGTGGGTGGTCGGCGACCACCGAGGAAGTGGAGTGACGGATGAGCGACGCGCAGCTGCCACCGCTGTCGATCGACGAGCTGGCCGCCGAGGGCGGCACCGCCCTGCCGGACAAAGAGGTGTACTCGCTGCTCGACCTGAACGTCGACCTGGACCTCGCGCTCGACCTCGCGGCGCCGATCGGGCTCGCGCTCGCGGGCAACGCCAACGTCGCGGCGCCCATCGACGCCGCCGTGGGCGCGAACGTGCTGTCCGACGGGTCCACCGCGCAGGCCCTCTCCGAGCAGGGTGTCGCGATCCAGCAGGGCATCACCGGCGAGGCGGTGGCCAACTCCGACCAGGACAGCGCCATCGGCCAGGGCACCACCCCGACCCCGCCGCCCGCCGTCACCGACACCCCGGCGCCCACGGACGTGGCCGGCGCGCTGGACGGCGGTCTGCTCAACCTCGACGTGAACCTCGCCGCCGACCTCGACCTGGCCGCCCCGATCAACGGCGCGGTCGCCCTCAACGCCAACGTCGCCGCCCCGATCGACGCCGCCGTGGCCGCCAACCTCGGCTCCGTCGGCTCGGAGGCCACGGCCGTGGCGCAGCAGCAGGCGATCATCCAGCAGACCATCGACGGCTCCGCCGAGGCGAACGCCCAGCAGAGGTCCGAGATCGACCAGTGAGCGAGACGATGAACGCCGCACCGGCGCCGGCCGGCGGGGACACCGCGTCCCCGCCGCGCCGCGCGCGCGACGTCGAACTGATCGGCGCACTGCGCGACTCGGGCTACCGCCACCCGCCGGCGCTGGTGCGCCGCGGCGACGGCCAGGTCCTCCAGCTCACCCCGCTGCTCTACCGGGTGCTGGCCGCCGTCGACGGGCGCACCGACCCCGCCGGCATCGCCGCCGCCGTCGGGCCCGCCATCGGCCGCACGGTGTCCGCCGACGACGTGCGCACCCTCCTGGACACCAAGCTCAGACCGCTCGGGCTGCTCGACGGCTCCCCGCCCGCGCACCGCAAGGCCGAACCGCTGCTCGGGCTGCGCCTGCGCCGCGTGATCACCGAGCCCGCCCGCACCCGCCGGATCACCGCGCCGTTCGCGCGGCTGTTCCACCCGCTGGTGGTGGCGGCGGTGCTGGTGGCGTTCGCGGCCGTGTCGTTCTGGGTGCTGTTCGTGAAGGGCCTGGCCGGCGCCACCCACCAGGCCTTCCACGAGCCCGCCCTGTTGCTCCTGGTGTTCGCGGTGACGGTGCTCTCGGCGGGCTTCCACGAGTTCGGGCACGCCGCCGCCGCGCGCTACGGCGGCGCCACCCCCGGCGCGATGGGCTTCGGCCTGTACCTGCTCTGGCCCGCCTTCTACACCGACGTGACCGACAGCTACCGGCTCGGCCGGGCCGGTCGGCTGCGCACGGACCTGGGCGGGCTGTACTTCAACGCGCTGGTCGCGGTCGCCGTCCACGGCCTCTGGTGGCTGACCGGCTGGGACGCCCTGCTGCTGGTCATCGCCACGCAGATCCTCCAGATGGTGCGCCAACTCGCGCCCCTGGTGCGTTACGACGGCTACCACGTGCTCGCCGACCTGACCGGCGTCCCCGACCTGTTCCACCACATCAAGCCCACGCTGCTGGGCCTGTTGCCGCACCGCTGGGGCAAGCCGCAGGTGCTCAAGCCGTGGGCACGCGCGGTCGTGACCACGTGGGTGCTGGTCGTCGTGCCGTTGTTGCTGGCGAGCACGGTCCTGCTGGTGCTGGCGTTCCCCCGGGTCGTGGGGACGGCCTGGGAGAGCGTCATCGGGCAGTGGCGGTCGGCGAGGACCGCGTTCGACGACGGCGACCTCGCCCTGCTGCTGGTGAAGGTGCTGTCGGTGGTCGCGGTCGCGTTGCCCGTGCTCGGCATCGGCCTGCTGCTCACCCGCCTCGCGCACCGGCTCTGCGTCCGCGCCTGGAAGTCCACCACGGGCAGGCCCGGACGGCGTGCGCTCGTCGTGCTGTGCGGTGTCGCCGTGCTCGCCGGCCTGGCGTGGGCGTGGTGGCCCCAGCCCGACCGGTACCGGCCGATCCGGCCCGACGAGCGCGGCACGGTCGCCGACGCCGCGCCCGTCCTCGCGTCGGCTCCCGGCCCCGTGCGCCCGGAGCCGGTGCCGGAGCCGGTGCCGGCCCGCACCGTGTGGCCGACCGGCACACCGTTGCCCCGCAAGGACAAGCCGGTCCTGGCGATGGTCCTGGAACCGGTCTCGCCCGGCGCGCCGACGTGGGTCTTCCCGTTCGACCGACCCGAACCGCCCGGTCCCGGCGACAACCAGGCGCTGGTCGTGAACACCACCGACGGCGCGGTCCGGTACAAGGTGTCCTTCGCCCTGGTGTGGGAGACCGACGGCGTGGTGGACAACCGGAACGAGGCCTACGCGCTGGCGTCGTGCCGGGGCTGCACGACGGTCGCCGTCGCCTTCCAGGTGGTCCTGGTGGTCGGCGAGGCGAACGTGGTGGTGCCGGAGAACGTCGCCGTCGCCGTGAACCACTCGTGCGTCGAGTGCGTGACCTACGCGCTGGCCTCACAACTGGTCGTGAGCCTGCCCGAGGACCTGAGCCCCGAGGCGAAGGCCCGGCTGGAGGAGGTGTGGGCGCAGTTGTCCCGGCTGGCCGACGAGGTGCCGGGCATGACGGCCGCGCAGATCCAGCAGTCACTGGAGGACGCCAAGTCCCGCATCCTCGACGTGCTGCGGGAGGAAGGCGTCCCCATCCCCGGCACGACGACCACCGCCCCGCCCACCACGACCACGACGGAGAGCCCTCGCCCGACCACGACCGAAGTGCCCGCGAGCACCCCGGTGACGACGACCACACCACCGTCGTCGCAGAGCCCGACGACGACGGTCACGTCACCGCCCACGACGGTCTCGACCAGTTGATCCGCCCCCGGGCGCTCGTACTTTAGGCCGATCTGCGGCCGGGGCGGCTCACATACCATCACTCGGTGCACGAGCTCCTCCGCGCCGTCTGGGACGAACCCCGCCCGCCGAACCCGCCGTCGCGCGCCGGGTGGGACTGGGCGCTCATCGGCGTGCTGGCGGTGCTCGGCGTGCTTGAGGGGGTGCTGCGCGACGATTTGGCGTCACCGGTCGTCTCGGTGCTGGTCGTCGTGGGCGTGCTGCCGGCGTTGCGGTGGCGGCGGACCCGTCCGCTGCTGGTGCTCGTGATCGCCTTCGTCGTCGGCGGCGTCGCCGCGGCGCTGGTCGGCCACGAACTCCAGCTGTCCACGATGGCGTACTTCCTGCTGCTGCCGTACTCGCTGTTCCGCTGGGGCTCCGGGCGCGAGGCGGTGCTCGGGTCGCTGGTCGTGCTGGCCAACGTCGGCGCCTCGGTGGCGCTGGGCCACACGAGCCGGTCCGACGGGCTCGCCGGCGTGCTGGTCGTGTCCACGGTCGCCATCCTCGGCACCGCGCTGCGGTGGCGGGTCAAGGCGCGGCTGCGCGAACTGGACCAGGCCAAGCTGCTGGAACGGGAGCGGCTCGCCCGCGACCTGCACGACACCGTCGCCCACCACGTCTCGGCGATGGCGATCCGCGCCCAGGCCGGTCTGGCCACCGCCGACGCGAACCCGCGGGCCGCGGTCGAGGCCCTGCGCGTGATCGAGGCCGAGGCGTCCCGGGCGCTGGCGGAGATGCGCGGCATGGTCCGGCTCCTGCGGCACGCCGAGCCGGCCGACCTCGCGCCCAACCCCGGGGTGGCCGACCTGGACCGGCTCGCGGGCCGCTCGCCGTTCGGGCCGACCGTGGACGTGGAGGTGGTCGGCGAGGTCGCCGACCTGTCGCCGTCGGTGGGGACCGCGGTCTACCGGCTCGCGCAGGAGTCGGTCACCAACGCCCGGCGGCACGCCCGGCACGCCTCCCGCATCGGGGTCCGGGTCGTCGTCGAGGACCGGGCGGTGCGCCTGTGGGTGACCGACGACGGCGAGCGCCCCAGCCGCCCGCTGTCCCGCGGGCACGGGCTGATCGGCATGGCCGAGCGCGCCGGCCTGTTCGGCGGCACCTGCGAGGCGGGTCCCGGCCCGGAGCGCGGCTGGACGGTGACCGCCGTGCTGCCGCGCGTCGGGGGCACCGCGTGAGCGTCACCGTGGTCGTCGCCGACGACCAGGAGATCATCCGCACCGGCCTGACGATGATCCTCGACGCCCAGCCGGGCATCGAGGTGGTGGGCGCGGCGGCCGACGGCCGGGAGGCGGTCGAGCTGGCCCGGCGGCTGCGGCCCGACGTGTGCCTGTTCGACATCCGGATGCCGCTGGTCGACGGCATCGAGGCGACCCGCGCGCTGGCCGGGCCGGGCGTGGCCGACCCGTTGGCGGTCGTCGTGATCACGACGTTCGACCTGGACGAGTACGTGTACGCGGCACTGCGCGCGGGCGCCAAGGGGTTCCTGCTCAAGGACGCCGGGCCGGGCTTGCTGGCCCAGGCGGTCCACGCCGCCGCGAACGGCGAGGCGCTGATCGCCCCGAGCGTCACGGCGAGGCTGCTCGACGCGTTCGCGGGCGCCGCGCCGCCGGCGGCCCCGGTGCAGCCAGTGGAACCGCTCACCGAGCGGGAGGAGCAGGTGCTGGCCGCGGTGGCGGCCGGGCGCACCAACAGCGAGGTCGCCGACCAGCTCCACATCACGTTGAGCACGGTGAAGACCCACGTCGCGAGCCTGATGAACAAGCTCGGCGTGCGCAACCGCGTGGAGATCGCGATCTGGGCCTACGAGACCGACCGGGTCCGGCGGTAACCGAAAGTACGACCCGGCAGCCGGTCTTCCGGCCGGTTCAACTCCTGGTCCAACGCCCGATGATCCAGGCCGTCGCACCAGCCACGATCTGGGCATGACCACGACAACACCGCGGCGGCGCACCACGTGGGGCGTCCCGGCCGGACTGATCGCGCTCGGCCTCGTCCCCGTGGTGGCCGGCAGCCTCCGCCTGGCCGAACTGGGCGGCGGCCCGCAACTCATCGCCTCCGGCGGCCGGGACTACGCGAGCGCTCCGGGTTTCCTGGTGGCGCACATCGTCGCCGTGATCGGGTACGCCGTTCTCGGCGCTTTCCAGTTCGCACCGGGGTTTCGCGCGCGGCGGCGCGGTTGGCACCGGGTGGCGGGCCGGCTGCTGGTCGGCTGCGGACTCGTGGGCGCGGTGTCGGGCCTGTGGCTGTCGCTGTTCCAACACCGGCCGGAGATCAGCCCCCTGCTCACCGGCATCCGACTCGTCGTCGGCACGGCGTGGATCGTCTTCCTCGTCCTGGGCTTCACCGCGATCCGCCGCCGGGACTTCGCCGGCCACCGCGCGTGGATGACGCGCGCGTACGCGATCGCCTTGGGCGCGGGCACGCAGGCCTTCACCGTCGGGGGCTGGCAACTGGCCGTCGGCACCCCCGACCCGTTCGCCGAGTCCCTGCTGATGCTCGCCGGCTGGCTGGTCAACCTCGCGGTGGCGGAGTGGGCGATCCGACGTTCCACCGCGAGACGTGCGGCGTGACCGCGCTGTCCCCGCTTGACACAGCGGGGACAGCGCGGTTGGCGTGGCAGGTCAGGGTTCGATCCACAGGGTCAGGGTGTAGCCCACCAGGGCCTCGGTCACCAGGGAGAACCAGGACACGTTCTCCTTGCCGACGTGGCTCAGGCAGCGCAGCTTGTTGGGGACGACCTTGTCAGGGGTGAAACGGCCGGCGCTGGTCATGCCCCACGGACCCTGCTGCCAGGCGGCGGTGTTGGACACCCGCACCGCGGCGCGGTCCGCGCCGGGGAAGGTGGCGTGCGACACCAGGCCGATGGCCGTCCCGTTCGCCGACGTCGGTGTGCCGACCGGGCCGCAGTGGCCGGCGGTGAGGAAGTAGCGGTTGCTGCCGTTGAACACGTGAAACCGGCCGAGCAACGGACCGCGCCGCTCCAGTACCCGTCGCCGCCGCGCAACAGGGCCGCGACGCCGGCGAAGGCGTCCGATTCGGCGTCCTCGGCGGTGGTCACGGCGACCACGAGCCGCGCGGTGGTCTCGTCCAGCCACGAACCGCCGTGGTCGTCGCCCTGCCGGGGCGTGTCCGCCAGGCTCGCCGACCCGGTCCGCGTCACGGTCACCCGCCCGGGCACCTCGGCCACCGCGCCCGGCGCCACCAGGCCCAGCACCAGCCCGGCCCCCACAACCAGCCCCGCCATCGACGTCTTCCGCATCGAACCCCCTCGGTCCCCAACCGCGTCAGGGCGACGCGGCGTTGCGTTGCGGTGTGGCCGATGCCGCCGGTGACCAGGGTGGTGACCGGGGCGTCGGACACACCCCGCACCCCGAAGGCAACCGGCCGCGCATTGTTTGCGTACCCCTATTTAATTCCGCCCACCCCAATAAATACACGCCCCTTCCCTGTTAACCGGCAACGCTTTCCTCCACGAGATTCACAGCGCACGATCTCAACGCCTTGCGGGATCGCCCTCGCCGATTCCTCCCTGCACAAAGGAGTGCTTCTCGTGAGAAGAAAGACAATGCGCGCGCTGCTGCTCGTCCCGGCGGTCGCGTGCCTGGCCACCCTGACCGCCCACGGCTCCGGCCAGGCGGAACCGCAGAACCCCTCCGGGCGGGCGTTGACCGACAACGTCGTCGCGGGGCAGGAGTACGACCAGTACATCGTCGCTTTCCGGGCCCGGTCGCAGTCCGGGCGGTCGGGTGAGGTGCGGGCGAGGGCGTTGCGCGCCGCCGGGCAGCGGCACGGCGTGTCGGTCCAGGAGGTGCGGGAGTTGGCCGTCGGCGGCCACGTGGTCCGCACCGGCAAGAAGTTGTCCGGTGAGCAGGCGCGCGGGTTCCTGCGGTCGCTGGCCGCGCAGGCGGACGTCGCGTACGCCGAGCCGGACACCGTCTTCCAGCCCACCGCCACGCCGAACGACCCGAGCTACGGCAACCAGTGGCACTACTTCGAAGCCACCGCCGGCCTGCGGCTGCCCAAGGCGTGGGACACCGCCGACGGCTCCGGCGTCACGGTGGCGGTGGTGGACACCGGTCGCACCGCCCACTCCGACCTCGACGCCAACACCGTCGGCGGGTACGACTTCATCAGCGACACGTTCGTCTCCCGCGACGGCAACGGCCGCGACGCCAACCCGCAGGACGAGGGTGACTGGAGCCCGGCCGAGAACGACTGCTACCAGGGCAGCCCCCGGACCAACTCGTCCTGGCACGGCACCCACGTGGCGGGCACGATCGGCGCGGTCAGCGGCAACGCCAAGGGCGTGGCCGGTGTGGCGCCCGCGGCGAAGCTGGTCCACGCCCGCGTGCTGGGCCGCTGCGGCGGTTCGCTGTCCGACATCGCCGACGCCGTCACCTGGGCGTCGGGCGGCACGGTCAGCGGCGTGCCCGCCAACGCCAACCCCGCCAAGGTCATCAACATGAGCCTGGGCGGCGGCGGGGCGTGCAGCAGCACCTACCAGAACGCCATCAACGGCGCGGTCGGGCGCGGCGCGACCGTGGTCGTCGCGGCGGGCAACTCGAACCAGAACGCCTCCAACAGCCAGCCGGCCAACTGCTCGAACGTCGTCACCGTCGCGGCGCTGGACCGCCAGGGCAACCGCGCGATCTTCCGGTCCGACGGCAGCGCGGGCTCCAACTACGGCTCCCTGGTCGACGTGGCCGCCCCCGGCGGCGAGACGTGGACGGCCAGCGACGGCAGCAACGGCGTCCTGTCCACCCTGAACACCGGCACCACCACGCCGGGCAGCGAGACCTACCGGTACTACCAGGGCACCAGCATGGCCGCCCCGCACGTCGCCGGCCTGGTCGCCCTCATGCTCGGCGAGAAGGCGCTCACGCCGAGCCAGGTGGAGAGCGCGTTGAAGCAGAACGCCCGCCCGATCCCCGGCACCTGCTCCGAGGGCTGCGGCGCGGGCATGGTCGACGCGGAGAAGACCATCGCCGCGCTCGGCGGCACCACCCCGCCCACCACCGGCCAGCTCCTGGCCAACCCCGGCTTCGAGTCCGGCAACACCGGCTGGGCGAGCACCCAGGACGTCATCACCTCCGACACGACCTACCCCGCCCGCACCGGCTCGTGGAAGGCGTGGCTCAACGGCTACGGCCGCACCCACACCGACACGCTGTCGCAGGCGGTGAGCATCCCGGCCACCGCGACCTCCGCGACCCTGTCGTTCCACCTGCGGATCGACTCGGCCGAGACCGAGAACGTCGTCTACGACACGCTCCGGGTGCAGGTGGTCGACTCCGCCGGCACGGTGCTCGCGACGCTGGCCACCTACTCCAACGTCAACGAGGGCACCTCCTACGTCCAGCGCACCTTCGACCTGAAGCAGTACGCCGGCAAGGGCGTCACGATCAAGTTCACCGGCGCCGAGGACGCCAACCTCGCCACGTCGTTCCTGATCGACGACGCGTCGCTCACGACCGGCTGACCCGGGGACCCGGCGGCGCTCCGCACTCCTCTCGGGGCGCCGCCGCGGGGGCCGGTGCGCTCGGTGTCGAGCGCACCGGCCCCCGTGTCACGAAGTCCAGCCGTCCGGCAGGCCGTCGACCTCGGCGTGCTCCCCGTGCGCCCGGATGTGCACGGTGGCCTGCCCCAGCCGCAGGTCGGTCAGGGCGAGGTCGCCCCACCGGGCCGGGACGTGCGGTGACAGCGCCAGCCGCCGGCGCGGCACGTGGGGGTCCAGGCCCAGCACGGACCGGACCAGCAGCAGCGGCGCGGCGCTGGCCCACGCCTGCGGCGAGCACGACGTGGGGTAGGGCACGGGCGGGCTGAAGTCGTCGCGGGAGAAGCCGCAGTACAGCTCCGGCAGCCGGCCGCCGAAGGTCGCCGCCGCGTCCAGCAGGCCGTCGGCCAGCCGGTGCGCCAGAACGACCGCGCCCGGCACGTGCGCGTACCGCAGCAGGCCCGCCACGGCGATCGCCGTGTCGTGCGGCCACACCGACCCGTTGTGGTAGCTCATCGGGTTGTACGCGCCCATCGAGGACGACAGCGTGCGCAGCCCGTACCCGGTGTCCATGTCCGGCTGGGCCAGCCGCGCCACCAGCGCCGCCGCGTGCTCGTCGGTGGCGATGCCGGTCCACAGGCAGTGCGCCGCGTTGCTGGTCAGCGCGTCCACCGCCGCCTTGCGCCCGTCCAGCGCCACGGCGTACCAGCCCCGGTCGGGCAGCCAGAACGCGTCGGCGAACGCGGCCCGCAGCTTCGCGGCCCGTTCGCGCTGGGCGGTCGCGGTGGCGGGGTCGCCGAACGCCTCGGCCAACTCCGCGCGGGCCAGCCGGGCCGCGTACACGTACCCCTGCACCTCGCACAGCGCGATCGGCGGCACCGCGACCCGCCCGTCGGCGTCGTTCACGCCGTCGAAGCTGTCCTTCCAGCCCTGGTTGAGCAGTCCCCGGTCGGTGGCGCGGCGGTACTCCACGAACCCGTCGCCGTCGCGGTCGCCGTGGCGGTCCACCCACAGCAGCGCCGCGTCCGCCGCCGGCAGCAGCGACCGCACGACCTCCTCGTCCGCGCCCCACCGCCACGCCTCGGCCAGCAGCATCACGAACAGCGGCGTCGCGTCGACCGTGCCGTAGTAGTGGCTGCCGCCCAGCACGTTCGTGCTGTCCGGGCCCAGCCGCAGCTCGTGCAGGACCCGGCCGGGCTCCTCCTCGGTGGTCGGGTCCACCCGCCGCCCCTGGGTCTCGGCCAGCGTCTGCAGCGTGCCCAGCGCGAGGCCGACGTCCAGCGGCAGCGCCATCCACGCGGTGAGCAGGCTGTCGCGCCCGAACAGGGTCATGAACCACGGCGCGCCCGCCGCCACGAACGGCCGGCCGTCCTGGTTCTGGATCTGCAACGCGCCCAGGTCGCTCTCCGAGCGCCGCAGCACCCCGGTCAGCACGGGGTCGCCGGCCGCGACGACCGTGCTGGCCGCCCGCCACGCCTGGATCTTGCGTGCGGGCGCGGTGCTCTCCATCCGCTCGCCGCGGCGGAAGCGCGGCTGCACCGGCCGGTTGGCCACGCTGGGCTGCACGACGATCTCGGTGGACCACCGCCCGCCCGCCGGCACCACGATCCGCCAGCTCAGCACGCCCGGCGCGACCACGGGGTCCGCGGTCGCGGCCACCGCCACCCCGCGCGAGCCGTCGCCGCGGTCGCGGAAGAGCAGGTCGCTGCCGGCGGCGGAGACGTCCGCGCCGCGGTGCGCGGCGCGGCCCTCCTTCACCGCGAACAGGTCGGCGAAGTCGGCGTCCACGTGCAGGTCCAGCCGGGCGACGGTGGCCTCGCGGCCGAGGTTGTCCAGCGTGATGGTCTCCCGCAGGCCGTCGCCGACCAGGCGTTCGCGCACCAGCAGCAGCGTGCTGTCGGCCGACCCGGCGGCGGGCGGGCGGCGCAGCACGAACCGCGCGCCGAACGCCTCGTGGTGCAGCACCGACAGCGGGTGCGGCACGTGCCCGTCCAGCCGCAACTGCCACCGCGACAGCACCCGCGCGTCGCGGAAGAACAGGCCGTGCGCGGTGCCGTGGTCGATGTCGCCGACGTGGTCGGACAGGCAGAACGTGCTGCCCTCCACCAGGGTCACCGCGCCGCCGACCACGGCCGGCTCGCCCGCGTTGAACGGCTCGGCGGTCATGCCGCGTCACCGGACGCCGGCACCGCGGTCGGGCCGTCGTCACCGAGGGCGGCGCGGTCCAGCGCGTCACCGGCCAAGGCGGCGCGGTCCAGCACGTGGTGGCTGAGCGTGTCGCCGTCGAGCGCGTCGCGGTTGAGCGCGTGGCGGTCCAGGGCGTCGTCCAGCGCGTCGTCCAGGGCCGCGAAGTCGCGCCGCAGCGAGGCCAGCGAGCTGGACGGCTCCAGCGCCCGCAGGTAGGCCGCCTCGTAGCCCGCGCCCAGCGCCTCCGCCCCGAAGTGCCGCGCGACGTGCGCCCGGCACGCCGCCGGGTCGAGGTCGCGCACGTCGTGCAGCGCCTGCGCCAGCTCGTCGGGGTGGTCGCGCACCAGGCCCGTCACCCCGTCCACCACGACCTCCGGCACCGCGCCCGCGCGCAGCGCCACGACCGGCGTGCCGCACGCCATGGCCTCGATCATCACCATGCCGAACGGCTCCTCCCACCGGATCGGGAAGAGCAGGCACCGCGCGGAGGCCAGCAGCTTGCGCTTCTCGGTCGCGTCGGCGACGCCGAACACGTGGTCGGCCGCGGTCAGCCGGGGCTTGACCTCGGTCTCGAAGTACTCCTTCTCCACCGGTTCGGCGCACTTGCCCGCCAGCACGACCGGCAGGCCGGCGGCGTGCGCGGCCTCCAGCGCCAGGTGCGGGGCCTTGTCCGGGTGGAAGCGGCCGAGGAACAGGGCGTAGTCCTCTTTGGACTCCTGGAACGGCCAGTCCGCGACGCGCAGCGCGTTGTGGACGGTGCCGATCCAGTTCAGCTCGGGCGCGAGCGCGCGCTGCCGGTCGCTGATCGCGACCAGGTGCACGTCCCGGCCCAGGGTCCGGTAGTAGCGCCGCAGGTCCGCGTCCACCGGCCCGTGCACGGTGACCACGGTCGGCACGCCCAACTCGGCGAAGCGGGGCGCGTTGAGGGGACCGCCGAAGGTGTGGTCGTGCACGACGTCCACGCCTTCCGAGGCGATCAGCCGCTCGACCGCCCGGCGCGCGGCGAGGGCGTGCATGACCTCGGGGTAGGGCTCGCCGAGGCGTTCGGGGACCGTGCGGTCCCACACGGGCACGAACCGGGCACGGGTCCCCGGCTCGCCGGCGCCCACGAGGGTGACGGTGTGGCCGCGCGCCACCAGCGCGTCGGCGAGGTCGGCGACCACCGCCTCGACGCCGCCGTACGCCTTGGGCGGCACGTCGAAGTAGGGCGGGACGACCAGGGCCACGCGCAACGCCCGGCGGGCGCGGTGACCGGCGACGAAGGGATGCGAGCCGCTCAAGACCTTCCTCCCTGAGCTGACGGGCTTGGCACTCTCCGCCATCGAGTGCTAACAACCCGGGCGCGCGGCGCGCAAGAAGATCACCGAAAACGAGACCCGGGTCACACCCGTTCGGGCACGCCGGCCCCGTGCTCAGCGCCGCCGGAGCAAGGACTCGCGCACCGCCTCACCGACCCGGTCGAACAGCGCCGGGTCCACTTCACCGGGGGTGGCGTGCGGCGCGACGCGTTCCGCCGCGCGGACCAGGGCCGCCATGTCGGCCAGTTCGGTGGTGTCGTAGTGGGAGCGCAGGTACCGGAACTCGTAGCTCTCCTCGTGGTTGGCGTGTTCCAGGACCGCCTGCCGCAGGCCGGCCAGCCCGTCGGCGAACTCGGGGTGGTCCGGGCCCAGCTCGCCCAGGCGCGCGAGCAGTTCCCCGGCCCGCTGCTCCTCGCCCAGGCGGTCCTCGACCACGGCGTCGCCGCCTTCCACGCCGCGGGCGGCCGGGTGGACGACGACCTCCTCGGCCGCCTCGTGCAGCGCGAGGAGGCGGACCAGGCGGGCGAAGGCGGTGGCGCGCTCGTCGCCCTCGCCCGTCTCCACCGCGGTGAACAGGTCGCGGATGCGCGTGTGCTGGTCGACCAGCAGCGCGACCACGTCAGCGTCGATCACCGCGTCACCCCGCTGCGGCGCAGGGACGGCACCGGGTGCTCGCCCTCGGTCGAGTGGCGGTAGTCGCGGCCGGCCTCGGTGCGGTTGAGGTCCACGACCACCTCGCTGGGCGGCTTCTCGCCGCCCATGATGGCGTCCTGCAGGGCCTCGAACCGCTCGTGCGCGTCCTGGACGTACCCGGTGCCCAGCGTGGTGAGGTCGATCTGGGTGTCGAGCAGCTCGCGCAGGTACTGCTTGTTCGGCTCGAAGGTCACCGGCGCGGGCAGTTCCGGCGCGACGACCTCCTCGGGTTCGCGGTCGTCGTTGGCGCGCATCAGGTCGCACGCCAACCGCAGGTGCTCCAACTCCATGTTGAGGTGCAGCTCCCAGATCGCCTTGATCCTCGGGTCGGACTCGGTCTCCATGAACGAGTGGTAGAGGTAGCACTCGTTGTACTCGTGGTTGACCAGCCGCTCCCACCACGTCTCGCCCGGGTCCACCAGGGACTCGTAGTGGGTGACGTGCTCTTCCTCGATCAGGCCGATCTCCTGGTAGAGCTGCCGCGCGATGGGCTCCATGTACTGCGGGCCGACGTTCATGTAGAAGTTCATCGTCTGCTGCTCGGCCGACATGATGGTCAGCGCGTGCAGCTTGGAGATCGGCGCCGCCGCGGCCCGGTCGTAGGGCTCGCGGACGTTGTCGTGCGGGTGCCGGTGGTGGTACTTCGTCGGCCGCCCGGGGATGACCTCGGTGAGGTCGTCCACGATCTTCTCCGCCTTGCGGCGCTGGATCATCTCGTACAGGTTGGCGTAGCGGTAGAGGTGGTCGAAGTCCTCCAGCACCCCGAACTCGTAGGCCTGCTTGAGGTACGGGTCGGGTTCCATCCGCGCCACCCAGGCGGTGAGGTCCACCGCGACCTGCTCGTAGGCGATCGTGGTCTCCAGCGGCGACGACACGCCGGGCAGCAACCAGTTGACCGCCTTCTGCTGTTGCTGCTCGATGTAGCGCACCTCGGCCAGTTGCCGCTTGACGTCCAGGTCGGGGCAGTTGCGGGCGAACTGGTGGCTGAACATCAGCGCTTCGACCTCGATGCCGTTCATCGTGATGATCCGGCACCGGGTGTAGGGGTCGGCGTGGTCCGGGTCGATCGGGTCGACGTCCAGCTCGCGCCACGTGCGCAACTGCCGGTCCAGCGGGATGCCTCGGTGTTCGAGCGGGTTGAACGTCATCGGGAACGCCCATTCGTGTGGTGGTGGGGCGGCGTGACCGCCGTCGGGTCGGCCCGGCGCGCGACGCTCGGGCGACCTCGAAGCGCGGGCAGGTCCCCGTGGCGGGTGCCCTGCGAACCACCGCCGAAACCGGCGGGCGGCCTGCCACCCGAACGGAGGACCCCCGGGTGAGCAGTTGGCCGGACCGGCACGGCCGCTGGCTGCTGAACGGCTCAAGCCGGCCCGACCCGGCCCGCCCGGGCGCACCGGCCGCTCATGCGCGGCGATACGGGCTACCCGTTCCGCCGTGGCTCACACCCCCGACGACCCGCGCACCGACTTCCGGCCCGCGGGGGTGTAGCGTTGTCGGCATCGGGTCGGCTCGGTCGAGTCCACCCGAAGCATCCCGCGTCCCGAGACGGCTCCGACATCGTTCGCGTTGAGCCCCGAGGGCGCGGAGAAGGACGGAAACCCATGTCAGCCCAGTACGTTTCCCGGTACGAAGCACGGGTGGACCTCGTGCGCAACGCGTTGCGGGAGTTGTCCGACCTGGACGCCAAGACCGCGCAGGACGTCGCGGTCCGGGTGGTCCACGTGTTGGACCACCTGCCGGAGAGCATCCGGTGACCGCGGACGGTTTGTTCAGCCACCCCGAGGTCCCGCGGCCGACTCCGCCGGTCCCGCCGACCGACGACGAGCACGAGCCGCTGTTCCTCGAACCCGGGACGAAGGCCGACCAGGCCTAGGTCCCGTGGCGGCGGTGGTCGGCCACCCACCCGATCACCGGCCCCTGCGCCGCCAGGCCGCAGGCGGCGGCCAGGGCCGCCCGCAGCGCCCGCTTGGCATTGAACGCGCCGTGCGTGAAGCACCGGTGGCAGCCGATCGCCACGCCCAGCGTGGACAGGGTGTGGAACACCGCCGCGAGCGCCACCTCAGCCCCCACCCCAGGTCGGCCGCGAGCCGCCGCCTGCGACCGGGCGTACGGTGGCCGCATCGAGCGACCAGCACGTGACAGGGCAGGACCGGCCGGGGTGGGCAGGAGGCTCCGGT
>NZ_BAAABU010000015.1:0-190482 GCF_039521145.1 Saccharothrix mutabilis subsp. mutabilis | reverse complement strand
CGGTGGCGTTCGAAGTCGCCGCGGACCGCAGCACCGCCCGCGCGACACCACCGGGCGTGCCCGGCGGGACCACGAGCAGCCGGATGCGGGTGTGGTCCGAACCGACCAGGGTGACGGTGTCGGGCTGGATGGAGTGGAAGCCCTCCATCCGCACGGCCGTGCCCCCGACGTCCAGCGTGCGCCCGGTCCGGTCCCAGGACGCGAGGTGGTGGGAAACGCGGCGGATCCCACCGCCCAACTCCGCGATCAGCGCCGGGGCCAAACCCTCGGTCAGCCGATCGTACGCCGCATCCCGCGTCGACCCCGCGGACATCCCTTCCGGACGTGTGCCGGTCGGGTCACCCGCTGTCGTCGTGCACGGGTTGATGTGCGGACTTAGTGTCGAACCGTGCTCAGTGGGACAGGCCTCGCCGGATGACCGCGCTGCTGTTGTTCGGCGACCAGTTGGGGCCGCGCTTCCGGGCGGAGCACCCCGACCGGGAGGTCCTGCTGGTGGAGTCCACGGCCGCGCTGCGCCGCAGGCCCTACCACCGGCAGAAGCTGCACCTGGTCCTGTCGGGCATCCGGCACCTCGCGGCGGAGTTGGGTGAGCGCGCCACCGTGCTGCGGACGGCGTCCTACGGCGAGGCGATCCGCCGGTTCGGCCGGCCGCTGGTCGCCTACCAGCCCGGGTCGCGCGCGGCGGAGGACCTGTTGCGCCGGCTGGGTGTCGAGGTGCTGCCCACCCCGGCGTTCGCGTTGTCCCGCGACGAGTTCGCCGACTGGGCCGCGGGTCGGGAGAAGTTCCTGATGGAGGACTTCTACCGCGCCCAGCGGACCCGCTTCCACGTGCTGCTGGACGGGGGCGACCCGGTCGGCGGGCGCTGGAACCACGACCGCGACAACCGCGAGCCACCGCCCAAGCGCGGCGGTCTGGGCGTCCCGCGGCCCTGGTGGCCGACCGAGGACGACATCGACGCACGCGTGCGCGCGGACCTGGACGCGCTCGACGCCCCCACGGTCGGCGCGGACGGCCCGCGGCGGTTCGCGATCACGCGGGCCGAGGCGTTGGCCGCGCTGGAGGTCTTCGTGCGCGACCGCCTCCCCCACTTCGGGCCGCACGAGGACGCCGTGCTGACCGGGGACTGGGCGATGGCGCACTCCCTGCTGTCCGTGCCGCTCAACTTCGGCCTGCTGCACCCGTTGGAGGTCGTGCGCGCCGCCGAGGACGCCTACCGCGACGGCGCCGCTGCCCTGGCGAGCGTCGAGGGGTTCGTCCGCCAGGTGCTGGGGTGGCGCGAGTACGTGTGGCACCTCTACTGGCACCTCGGACCGGATTACCTCCGGCGCAACCACTTCCGGGCCACGGCACCGCTGCCCGACTGGTGGGCGCGGCTGCGGCCGGGGAACGTGCGCGCCGCCTGCCTGCGCACCGCGCTGGAAGGCGTCCGGGACCGCGGCTGGGTCCACCACATCCAGCGCCTGATGGTGCTGGGCAACCACGCGCTGCAACGCGGCTACGACCCGAAGGCGCTCAACGACTGGTTCGTCACCTCGTTCGTCGACGGCTTCCCGTGGGTGATGCCGGTCAACGTCATCGGCATGAGCCAGCACGCCGACGGCGGCACGATCGCCACCAAGCCCTACCTCAGCGGCGGCGCCTACCTCAACCGCATGACCGACCACTGCCGCGGCTGCTGGTTCGACCCGGCCAAGCGCACCGGCGAGCGCGCGTGCCCGTTCACCGCCGGGTACTGGGCTTGGTTGGCGCGGCACGAGGCCGAACTACGGGGCAACCACCGCATGGTCCGTCCCCTGCAAGGGTTGCGGCGCATCGCGGACCTCGACGAGATCCGCGCCGGCGAACCGCGCCGCCGCGTCTTCTAACGCCTGGTGCGCCTCGCGCGGCCGACGACGGCGAGCACGGTGTCGACGGCGTCGGCGAGGCTGGTCGGTCGCCCGACTCCCGGTGGCAGGTCGAGGGACGACCAGCCCGCCCCGGCGACGGCCACGGCGGAGTCCGAGCAGCGCACCAGGTCTTCCACCGGCGCCAGGCGGGCGAGGTTGCGCTCGTGGGCCCACAGCACGACCACCACGGGGTGCAGCAGTGCCGTGGCGTCGAGCAGCGCGGCGCGCGGGACGCGGGCGCCGAGGTGCCGCCACGAACAGTCCTGTTCGGACAGTGCCGCGCCGAGCGCCTCCAAGGGGAGGCTGTGTTGTTCCTCCGGGACGCAGGCGAGAAGGGCCGACACGCCGCCGGACTCCTCGGGGTGCGGCACCGCGCGCAGGGCGCGCAGGATGCCGCTGGAGGCGATGTGCTCGACGTCAACCCCGTTGCCCTGGACGGTGATCCGGTCGCCGAGCGCGGTGAGCGCGGGGGCGAACACGTCCTGCCAGGCCACCTCGACGCCGTACTCGGCGATCATCTTCGTGCCGATCTCGGCCACCGACGGCTCGTCCAGCCGCCGGGCGGCGCGGACGAGTCCGGTGCGCACGGAACGCGGGGGCCTGCCCGCGGGAGCGACCTCCGGCGGGCCGTCCCCCTCGTCGTCGTCCAGGACCCTCGCCGCGGCGGCGGCCGGCGCGACCCCGCGCGCGGTCAGCGCGACCATGCGCCGCAGCCGCCGCAGGTCGTCCTCGGTGTAGCGGCGGTGCTTGCCCGCGCCGCGCGCCGCCGGACCCAGCCCGTAGCGGTGGTCCCAGGTCCGCAGCGTGGACGGGGACACGCCCAGCAGCCGCGCGGCCCCGCCGGGGGTCCACTCGCCGCCGTCCCCCGGCGCCCGTGCCCCGCCGCTCATGATCCGGTCACCGGGGTTCCTCAGCCCCTTCCGTCCCGCGCGAGGATCTCGCGCAGCTCGCTCTCGCCCAGCCCGCCCCAGATCCCGAAGGTCTCCCGGACGGTCAGGGCGTGGTCGCGGCACTGCTCGATCACCGGGCAGCGGGCGCACACGGCCTTCGCCCGCGCCTCCCGCTCCTGCCGGGCCGAACCCCGCTCGTTCGGGGTGTGGAAGAACGCCGCGGCGTCCATGCCCCGGCACAACCCCTGCAACTGCCAGTCCCACGACTCCGTGACCGGGCGTGGCAAACGGGACAACTCGGGCATGACGTCTCCTCAACCTCGACCGGTGGTCGCTGCGACTCGGGAAGGACCGCAGAGGTCGACCGGCGCCGGCGCGCCGCCCTCCTGGACGGTCACCCGGAACCGGCACAGGTCGTACCCGTTGCGGATCAACGCCGTGGCGATGCCCGCCACCTGGTCGGGGGTCGGGCGCGCGGTGCGGGACAGGACGAAGCCCGACCGGCGGTCCGGCGCGCCGACGACGGCCCACCGGTAGTCGCGGTCCAGCCCGATGACCCAGTAGGTGCCCGGGTCGTCGAACACCCAGGCGCCGCCGACGTTGACGAAGGTGACCTCCAGCCGCGAGGTCGTCCCGGCGTCGGCGGGGCGGGCGCGCCCCTCCAGCCGGACCTCCTGGCCGTCGGCGCGGCGGCAGGAGTTCACGACCCGGACCAGGCCGTCGGGCAGCAGGGTGTACTCGGCGCGGTCGTCGCGGGCGCACGCGGCCTGGAACGGCTGCGGGATCGCCGCCAACTGCAACCAGGTCCCCTGGTAGCGGGTGAGGTCGACCGACCGGACCGGCCGCACCTCCCCGGTCGCGGCCCCCGCCGGGGGCGTCAGGCCGAGGGTGGCGACCAGTGCGGTCGCCAGGACGGACACGATGGTGCGTGGGCGCATGGCGCGGGTGTCTCCTTCCGGGGAGTCAGCGCAGGACGGGGTTGCCGTAGCCGATGACCAGGCCGGCGGTGAACGCGGTCACGCCGAAGGTGCTGTTGAGCACCTGGGCGGCGGCCGGGGTGAGCGCGAGGGTCACCCCCTGCGGGGTGGCGGCGCCGAGCGTGAACAACTCGGCGCGCTGCCGGAACCCGACCAGGCCGGTCAGCACGCCCCGGTCCAGGTCGATCGTGTAGTCGGTCAGGAACAGCCGCGTGTGCCCCGCCCGCAGGACCAGGCCGCCGACGTGCTCGATCGTGCCGTCACCCGGGTCGCCGACGACGGCGAAGCTGATCACGCCGTCGCGGGAGCGGGCGAAGAAGGGCTTGACGTCGACGCCGAGCGAGGTCAGCGCGGCCGCGGCCGTCGGGTCCAGGGTGAGGTCGGTGCGCCCCTGGAAGAACTTCGCCCACGCCCCGCCGGTGGCCCACTGGCCGGGAACCGACGCGGCAGGCACCGACGCGGCGGGCACCGGCGCGGCGGGCACTGGCGCGGCAGGCACCGACGCGGCGGACACCGACGCGGCGGGCACCGGCGAGGCCGACGCGGCGGGCGCCGACACGGTTCCTCCCACGACCGCGAGACCCAGGGCGAGTGCGGCGGCGGTCGGTCGCTTGCTCATGGCAGACGCTCCTTGCGGTTGCGGACTCCGGACGGTGGGACGTTCGGCGGTCGAGGCTCGGGCGGTTCGAGTTGAAACGATTTCGAATCGAATCTACCCCGACGGTCCCCGGTCCGCCGATCAGGGGCCGACCCCGCATCGTCACGGGCGCTCACGGGGGCCGCGCAGTGTCCACGAGGTGGCGGGGCGGGGTAAGCCGCCGAACGCGGGACTCGCGGGGTTTTCGCAGGTCGTGGATTGGCGGGTTGTGGACACCTCGCGCGCCTTGACCCGCCGAGAACCGGCTCATTAATTTGTTTAGTCAACGTACTAATTGCCGCCCGGCAACGCGACGCGCCCCATCAGGCGGGAGGCCTCAGTGGTGAGTTCGTCCAAGCGCGCCCGGTTGTCGGTCGCCGCCGCGGTCATGGCGTTGCTGGTCGCGGTGGCCGTGCCGGCTCGGGCGCACCCCGGGCACGGGGACGAGACGTTCAAGGCCCTCGTCTTCAGCAAGACCGCGGGCTTCCACCACCCCTCGATCGACGCGGGTGTCGCCGCCATCCGCCGGCTGGGCGTCGAGCACGGCTTCACCGTCGACGCCACCACCGACGCCGCCGCGTTCACCGACGCCACCCTCGCCGAGTACGAGGTCGTGGTCTTCCTCTCCACCACCGGCGACGTCCTCGACGCCGCCCAGCAGAGCGCGTTCGAGCGCTACATCAAGGCCGGTGGCGGGTTCGCGGGTGTGCACGCCGCCGCCGACACCGAGTACGACTGGGCCTGGTACGGCGACCTGGTCGGGGCCCACTTCGCCGGGCACCCCGCGCCGCAGGACGCGACGGTCAAGGTCACCGACCCGGCGCACCCCTCCACGGCCCACCTGCCGCAGACCTGGCGGCGCTTCGACGAGTGGTACGACTACCGCGCCGACCCCTCCCCCGACGTGCACGTGCTCGCCGAACTGGACGAGACCACCTACACCGGCGGCACGATGGGGTCGAGCCACCCGATCGCCTGGTGCCAGGACTACGACGGCGGGCGCTCCTGGTACACCGGCCTGGGCCACACCGAGGAGTCCTACGCCGAACCGGCCTTCCTGACCCACCTGCTCAAGGGCATCCAGACCGCCGCCGGTGCCGTCGCCGCCGACTGCACCGCCACCCGCACCAACGCCTTCGAGAAGGTCACCCTCGACGACACCACCGCCAACCCGATGGAACTCGCGATCGCCGACGACGGCCGCGTGTTCTACATCGACCGCAACGGCGCGATCCGGGTCGTCCGGCGCGACGGCGCGGTGGTCACCGCCGGCACGCTGAACGTCTACACCGGACAGGAGTTCGGCCTGCTCGGCATCGCGCTGGACCCGGACTTCGCCACGAACAACCACCTCTACCTGTACTACTCCCCCGCCGGGACCGAGTCCGTCGACCGCGTCTCCCGGTTCACGCTGCAAGGCGACACGATCGTGCCCGGCAGCGAGAAGGTCGTGCTCACCATCACGACCCAACGCCAGCAGTGCTGCCACGCCGGCGGCGCGCTGGAGTTCGACAACGACGGCAACCTCTACATCACCACCGGCGACAACTCCAACCCGTTCAACTCCGACGGCTACACCCCGATCGACGAGACCCCCGGCCGCGCCCCTTGGGACGCTCAGCGCTCCTCCGCCAACAGCGACAACCTCAACGGCAAGATCCTGCGCATCACCCCGCAGGCCGACGGCACCTACACCGTCCCCGCGGGCAACATGTTCCCGCCCGGCACCGCGAACACCCGGCCCGAGATCTACGCGATGGGCTTCCGCAACCCGTTCCGCATCGGCCTGGACCCGCTGACCAACAAGCTCCAGGTCGCCGACTACGGCCCCGACGCGGGCAGCAGCAACCCACAACGCGGTCCGGACGGCCGGGTCGAGTGGAACATCGTGGACCGGCCCGGGTTCTACGGCTGGCCGTACTGCGTGGGCGACAACACCCCGTACGTCGACTACGACTTCGCCACGGCCGTCTCCGGCACGCCGTTCGACTGCGCCAAACCCGTGAACAACTCGCCCAACAACACCGGCATCACCGAACTGCCCGCCGCCATCGGCACCAAGATCTGGCAGGGCAAGACCAGCACCGGCAACCCGGAGATCGGCGGCAGCGGCGCGCCGATGGCCGGCGGCACCTACCGGTACGACCCGGCACTGGACTCGCCGCGCAAGTGGCCCGCCTACTGGGACGGCAAGGCGATCTGGGGCGACTGGAACGACGGCCGGCTGTTCTCGTTGCAGCTGAACGCCGAGGGCACCGGCGTCGCCGACATCAGCCGCATGCTGCCGGGCATGGCGTTCAACCGGGTGCACGCGATGCAGTTCGGCCCGGACGGCGCGCTGTACGTGATCGAGTGGGGTTCCGGGTTCGGCGGCAACAACGCCGACAGCGGCGTCTACCGCATCGACTACGTGCGCGGCGACCGCAGCCCGATCGCGGTGGCCAAGGCCGACAAGACCTCCGGGCACGCGCCGCTGACCGTCCGGTTCGACTCGGCCGGCTCCCGCGACCCCGACGGCGACCCGCTGACCTTCGCGTGGGACTTCGACGGCGACGGCGCCACCGACAGCACCGAGGCCGCGCCCAGCCACACCTACACCACCAACGGCGACCGCACCGCGCGGCTCACCGTCACCGACGCGGGCGGCCGGTCCGCCGTCGCCAACGTGCGGATCGTCGTCGGCAACACCCCGCCCGTGGTCACGCTGACCGCGCCGGCCGACGGCGGCTTCATCGACTTCGGCGACCAGGTCGCCTACCGGGTCACCGTCACCGACGCCGAGGACGGCACGGTCGACTGCCGGGACGTCGTCGTGCAGCCCGCACTGGGCCACGACGAGCACTCCCACGGCTACGAGCAGTACCGCGGCTGCGAGGGCCTGGCGCTGATGTCGGGCGACGAGGGGCACGTGGGCGCCAACATCTTCGGCGTCCTCACCGCCAAGTACACCGACAAGGGCGGCGACGGCGCGTCCCCGCTGACCGGCGAGTCGATCCTGGTGCTCCAGCCCAAGCACAAGGAGGCCGAGTACTACACGGCGACCGGCCGCACCGCGGACGGCATCGGCGAGGACTCGCCGGGCGTGCAACGGGAGGCCACCACCGACACCGGCGGCGGCCAGAACGTCGGGTTCATCACCGACGGCGACTGGTTCTCCCTGCGCCCGGCCACTCTCCAGGGCATCGACCAGGTGCGGTTCCGCGTCGCCGGGGCGTCCGGGGGCGCGCGACTGGAGGTCCGCGTCGGCGCGCCGGACGGCCCGCTCGCGGGCACGGCGACCTTCACCGGCACCGGCGGCTGGCAGACGTGGACCACGGTCACCGCCGAGGTCGCCGACGACGTCCCGGCGGGGTCCGAGCTGTACTTCGTCACCCGCCGGCCGGAGGGCACCGCGACGACCGGCTACCTGGCCAACCTCAACTGGGTGGAGTTCGCGGGCCGCGGCGTCACGCACAACCAGCGCCCCGCCGTCACCGCCTCCGCCTCGACCACCACGGGCACCGCGCCGCTGAAGGTCGACTTCACCGCGTCCGCCACCGACCCCGATGGCGACACCCCGATCAGCTACACGTGGGTGTTCGGCGACGGCGGCACCGCCACGGGCGCGTCGGTCAGCCACACCTACACCGCGCCCGGCACGTTCACCGCCAAGGTCACCGCGACCGACTCGCGCGGCGCGAGCGGCTCGACGACCGTCGCGGTCACCGTCCGCTCCCCCGACGTGACCTGCTTCGCCGGCCGCTCGGACGACTTCCTCGGCACCGCGCTCGACCGCACCCGGTGGACCACCGTCGTGCGGGAGAACCAGCAGCTCGCGGTGCGCGACGGGAGCCTCGTGATCCCGTCCGCGCCCTCGGACCTCTACGCGGGCACCAACAACACGCCCAACATCGTGCTCCAGGACCTGCCGCCCGGGCCGTTCCAGGCCACGGCCAAGCTGCGCTTCCCGGCGCGGCGCGCCTACCAGCAGGCCGGGCTGGTGATCTACGGCGACGACGACAACTACGCCAAGATGGTGCTGGAGGGCCGGTCGGACACCGACGACGCGGCGAGCCGGATCTTCCAGTTCATCCGCGAGGAGGCCGGGCAGCCCAACGAGGTCGGTGAGTCCAACACCGCGCCGCTGGGCGCGGCGTACCCCGACACCGTGTGGGTCCGGTTCACCAGCGACGGGCAGAACCTCACCGCGTCCTACAGCGCGGACGGGCAGGCGTTCACCGCGATGCCGCAGACCAAGGCGCTGGCGGGCGTGGTCGATCCGAAGATCGGCCTGCTCTCGCTGGTCGGCGGCGGCGGTGACCGCCCCGTGGTGGACGCCGAGTTCGACTGGTTCACCCTCGTCCCCGACGACACCGCGGCGGTGGCCCCGGACGACGAGTTCGCCGGCACGGCGCTGGACGGGTGCCGCTGGAACGCCGTCGTCCGCCCCGACCCGACCCGCTACGGCGTCGCCGGCGGCAGCCTGCGCATCGACACCAGCGACGGCGACATCTACGGCGGCGCCACCGACGCCCCGGCCAACTTCATCCTCCAACGCGCGCCCGAAGGCGACTGGGTGATCGAGACGCGGGTGGACGCGTCGGCGTTCGACGAGCGCTACCAGCAGGCCGGCCTGATCGCCTACCGGGACGACGCGAACTACGTGAAGCTGGACCACCTGGCCGTCAACGAGGCGGGCACGCCCGTCCAGCGCGCCGTCGAGCTGCGGACCGAGAGCGGTGACGTGGTCGGCCAACCGCAGCCCGGCGCCGGCGTGACCGGGGGCGTGTGGCACCTGCGCCTGGCCAAGTCCGGTGACACCTACACCGGTTCGTACAGCGCCGACGGGCAGGCGTGGACGACGCTGGAACCCGTGGTCAACACCGGCCTGGCCGGCGCGCGGATCGGCCTGTTCGCCCTGGGCGGCGCGCAGACCGCGGCGAAACCCGCCCTGTTCGGCCACTTCCGGGTGACGACCGACCGGACCGCTCCGGCGCTGTCGGTGGTCGCCGACCCGGCGTCGCCGGGCGAGGGCGGCTGGTGGACCGCTCCGGTGACCGTCACCGCGTCCACGACCGACGACCGGCCGGGCCCGGTGCGCGTCGAGCACCGGGTGGGCACGGGCGACTGGATCCCCTACACCGCACCGCTGTCCTTCGGCGACGGCGAGCGGGTCGTCGCGTTCCGCGCCACCGACGCGGCCGGCAACACCTCGCCCGAGCAGGTGATCGGGGTGAAGGTGGACACCGCGCCCCCGGTCACCAGGGCCGAACGCGGCTCCTCCGCCGCCCGGGTCAGGCTCACCGCCGCCGACGCGACGTCGGGCGTGGCCCGCACCGAGTACCGGATCTCGGGCGGGAAGTGGCAGGTCCACCGGGGCGGCGAGATCAGGGTCAAGCCCGACGGCAGGCAGCACGTGGAGTACCGGTCGATCGACGCCGCCGGCAACGTCGAGGCCATCGGCCGCTACACGCCCCGCCGGGGTCACGACGACTGCATGCAGGACATCTGACGCGCCCCGCGTGCGTCACGCGAAGGGAGGACACGGTGCGGACAGTCGCCGCGAAAGCGTTGACCGCCTTGGCGGTGCTCGCCTCGGCCGCTCTGCTGCCGACCACCACGGGCCGTTCCGAGGCCGCGGCCGACTACGCGACGTTCTACGTCTCCCCCGACGGCAACGACGCCAACCCCGGCACGATCACCGCGCCGTTCCGGACCGTCCACCGCGCCAGGGACGCCGTCCGCGCCGTCAACGCGACCATGTCCGGGGACATCCACGTGTACCTGCGCGGCGGCACCTACCCGGTGAGCAGCACCATCGACCTGACGCCCGGTGACTCGGGCATGAACGGCCACCGGGTCGTGTACTCCGCCTACCCCGACGAGACGCCGGTGCTCGACGGCGGCGTCCGCGTGACCGGCTGGACGCAGCACAGCGGCAACATCTGGAAGGCCCCGCTCACCCGCGCCACCAAGCTGCGCGCGCTCTACGTCAACGACAAGCGCGCTTTCATGGCCGGCAAGACGATCACCTCGCAGGGCTGCCACGGCACCTACACCGTCAACGCCGGCCAGGCGCCCTGGGCGTGGGAGTCGGGCTCGCAGTGCGACGGGGCCCGGTACTCCCTTGCCGACCTGCCCGCCATCTCCCGCAACGCCGACGACGTCGAGATCGAGACGGCGACGACGTGGCAGACGGCGATCGCGGGCGTCCGCCAGGTCACCACGAGCGGTGACGGCTCCAGCCGGGTCGCGTTGTTCCAGCAACCGGGCGGGGCGATCGCGCAGGGTGCGTTCAACGGCAACTTCCAGACCGGCGGCAGCCACAAGTTCATGAACGCCTACGAGTTCCTGGACTCGCCGGGCGAGTTCCACTTCGACCGGGCGAACCAGACGGTCTACTACTACAAGGCCGCCTCCGAGGACATGGCGACGGCGGCGGTCCACGCGCCCAACAACCTGACCACGCTGATCCGGATCGCCGGCACCTCGACCGCCGACCACGTCCGCGACATCACGTTCTCCGGCATCACGGTGCAGCACTCCGACTGGAACCTGTTCACCGTGGCCGGTTCGGCGTTCAAGCAGGCGCAGCAGGGGAACCTGGGCAACACCGCGTACGCCAAGGGGAACTTCCACGTCTACTACTACCGCAACGTCGACGTCACGCCGGGCATCGTCCACGTCGAGAACGCCGACGGCATCCGGTTGATCCGCAACCGCGTGCGGCACACCGGCGCGGACGGGATCACCATGGTCAACGACGTGCAGGACGCGCAGGTGATCGGCAACCACACCAACGACGTCGCCGGGTCCGCCATCACCGTGGGCCACCCGCAGCACGTCTACATCGGCGACCACACGTCGTCCAACCGCGAGAAGTACCCCGCGCACGTCGAAGGCCTGCCGAAGAACATCGAGATCAAGAACAACCACCTGTACGACAGCGCGGTGCTGTTCAACGGGCACAGCCCCATCTCGGCGTACTTCGTCGACACGCTGACCGTGCAGCACAACCGGATCGAGAAGGCCCCGTGGAACGGCATCACGATGGGTTGGGGCTGGTGGAACTTCGACGGCTCAGCGGGCTCCATCGCCCCCAACCGGCCCACGACCACGGCCCGGAACAACAACATCAGCTACAACCACATCATCGACACCGTGCAGCGCCTCAACGACACGGCACCCATCTACACCCTGGGCAGCCAGCCGAACACCACGATCGCCGGCAACTACCTCCAGGGCGTCCCCGCCGGCCACAAGTACGGGCTGCACCCGGACGAAGGCTCGGCGTACATCACCTTCCGCGACAACGTGGTGAGCGTGGACAAGAACGTCACGTGGCTGGTCAACTCCGACGACTTCGGGCGCAAGCACGACCTGAGCATCACCCAGACCTACGGGCCGATCAACAAGGTGTCCAACAAGAACCTGCCGAACAGCACCATCCACGACATCATCGTCTCGTCGGACTACGTGTGGCCCGCACCGGCGCACGCCATCGCCGTGAACTCCGGGCTGGAGGACGCGTACCGGGACATCATCCCGCCGAACCTCCTGTCGTTGCCCGACCACGTCCTGCCGGACAGCACGTCCGCGGGCACGTCCTCGATCCCGATCCGCAGCGCCGGCGACCCGGCCAAGACCGTCTGGCTGGCCCCGCTGGGAACGACCGCCTTCGCCGTAGGCCCCACGATGACCAGAGCGGGCGGCACGGCCACGACCATCGACGTCCCCGCGGTGTCCGGCGACTACCGGCTCTACGTCGTGGACGCGCAGGGCAGGCGGTCTGCGGAGTCGAAGTCGCTCGTCCGGCGGCAGGGCGGCACCCAGCCCAGCGCCGCGATGATCGTCGGCGGCCAGTCCGGCCGGTGCGTGGACATCAGCGGCGCGAGCACGGCCAACGGCGCCCAGGCGCAACTGTGGGACTGCCACGGCGGCGTCAACCAGCGCTTCACCCACACCGCGGGCAGGCAGTTGCAGGTTTACGGGAACAAGTGCCTCGACGCCAGCAACCAGGGCACGACGAACGGCACGGCGGTGGTGATCTGGGACTGCAACGGCCAGACCAACCAGCAGTGGAACGTCAACGCCAACGGCACGATCACCGGCGTGCAGTCCGGGCTGTGCCTGGACGCCAACGGCGCCGCCACCGCCAACGGGACCCGGATCATCCTCTGGTCGTGCGGCGGCGGAGCCAACCAGCAGTGGAGCCTGCGCGGCTGACCCGAGCCGCGGGGCCGGCACTTCCGCGGATCGGGGTCAGTTCGCCGGGACGATCCGCCACATCTGGTTGGTACTGTTGCTGTCGCCCCACTGGCCGAGGGCCGCGCCGCTCGTCGTGCGGCCCATGCCGTCGAGGTACAGGCCGGTGGCGACGTTGCGGATGCGGATGTCGTTGCCGTTGGTGGTGCCGGTCAGGACGGACCATTGCTGGTTGGTGCTGGTGCTGCCGGCCCACTGGCCCGCGTTCGAGCCGTTGGCGGTGCGGCCCGCGCCGTCGAGGTACAGGCCCGTGGCGACGTTCTTGATGCGCACGTGAGCGCCCGCGTTCTCGATGACCCACTGCTGCTCGGCACCGGTGCCGGCGGCGCGTTGACCGGCGGTCGAGCCGTTGGCGGTGCCGCCCAGGCCGTCCACGTACAGGCCGGTGGCGACGTTGCGGATCTTGGCGACGGTCGTGCCGCCGTCCCCGATGCCCCACGCGTGCTGGAGCCGCAGCAAGCCGGACGCGTTGGTCAGCGACAGCCCGGTGCCCGTCCGGGTGGTCAGGCTGTACCAGTCGCCGTCGCGCAGGCCCGGCCAGTACACGCTGCCCATCCCGAGGCTGCGCAGCTTGGCGCTGACCCCGCGCACGTAGTCGGCCATGTACGACCCGCTGGGCACGCTGTAGTCCACGCGGTCGAAGTGCACGCCGTTCTTGGTGCCCGGACTCATCGCGCCGCCCCACTCGGTGGCGATGGTGCGGTCGGCGAAGTCGCCGATGTAGCCGCCGAGGTGGTCGGCCCACTGGGTCTCGCTCTCGAACCCGGCGAAGAACGAGTAGTCGTGGACCGCGAGCAGCGTGCCGTCCAGCCGGCGGTCGCCGCCCACCGCGGGCACGTTCTGCGCCAACCCGGCCCCGTCGAGGATCACCCGGCCGCGCGGCACCGAGGAGTACCGGCCCAACCAGGTGGCGTACATGTTGTTCAGGTCGGTCGTGCCGTACCCGTGAGGTTCGTTGACGACCTCGAAGTAGGCGTTCGGGTTGCCGCCGTACCGCGCGATCACCCGGTCCCACATCTGGTTGAACGCGGTGGTGTTCGCCGGCCTGCCCCCGGTGTGCGCCCAGTACGCGAGGATGACCTTGCCCTTGGTGAGCGCGGTGTCGATCGCCCCGGTGTAGGTGCCCCAGTAGTCGGCGACCGTGGGTTCGTTGATCGGCATCCGCACGGTGTTGGCGCCGGTGATCGCGTACAGCCCGCCGACCACCTGATCGGCGACGGTCGCGGCCGTGGCGTAGGTGTCGGTGGGGCCGAGCCCGGAGACGTGGAGCACGCCGTTGACGAAGTTGTCCCTGGGATCGGCCCAGTTGACGCCTTTGAAGTGACTCGTGGACGCGCGCGCCGACTCGGGGACGGCGGTCATGAGGCCGGCGACGAGCACCAGCAACGCCAACAGTCGCGACAACGGTTCCCGCCGCGAGGCGTGACCGTCCGGAGAGCGTTTGTTCATGGTGGCTCCGATCGACGTCGGTAGCTCAGCGAGCGCAAACGGTGCCGAGTATGCGGCTTGTGCACGTTCACATCAACGCCGCCGGACCGGTCCCGGCCGGTTCGACGGATATTTCGTCGATATCGATTCGAATTCCGCGTCGAGGAAATCCAGCGCTGGTCGAAGCGCATAGATTCCTTGCCCCACCGGGTGTTTGCCGGGAACCTCTGAACCGGACAGCCGCACGAGTGCGAGGGGCGTCATGGCGGGAATGCGCATCGGGGCGCGGTCAGCGCGCCGTCGGATCGGGTTGGTGGCCGCCGCGGTGACCGCGCTGGCCACGAGCGTCGGGCTGATGGCGGTGGCGCAAGCGGAAGCGGCGCCGGGCTGCCGGGTCGACTACAAGGTGGCCGGCCAGTGGGCGGGCGGGTTCAGCGCCAACGTCAGCGTCACCAACCTCGGCGACCGCGTCGACGGCTGGCGGCTGGTGTGGACGTGGCCCTCCGGCCAGCAGGTCACCCAGGCGTGGAACGCGACGGTCACCTCCTCGGGCAGCCAGGCGACCGCGAGCAACGTCGGCTACAACGCCGTGATCGCGACCGGCGCGTCCGTGTCGTTCGGCTTCAACGGTTCGTGGACCGGCGCCAACACCGCGCCGTCATCCTTCGCCCTCAACGGGGTCACCTGCGACGGCGGCACCACGACGACCACGACCACCACGACCACGAACCCGGTGCCGGGCAACGCGATGGAGCAGGTCGCCGCGATGCAGCCGGGCTGGAACCTCGGCAACTCGCTTGACGCGACCGGGTCCGACGAGACGTCGTGGGGCAACCCGCGCATCACCGAAGCGTTGCTGGACAACGTGAAGGCGCAGGGCTTCAAAAGCATCCGCATCCCGGTGACGTGGGGCCAACACCAGGGCGGCGCGCCGGGCTACACCATCGAGGCCGCGTACCTCGACCGCGTCAAGGAGGTCGTCGGCTGGGCGCTGGCGGACGGCTTCCACGTGATGCTCAACATCCACCACGACTCGTGGCAGTGGATCTCGGCCATGCCGACCGACCACGCCGGGGTGCTCGCGCGCTACAACGCGACCTGGACCCAACTGGCCGCCGCGTTCCGGGACGCCTCGCCGAAGCTGGTCTTCGAAAGCGTCAACGAGCCGCAGTTCACCGGTGTGGACGCCGCCCGCGGCGACCAGTTGCTGCACGAGCTGAACACGTCGTTCCGCGACATCGTGCGCCGGTCGGGCGGCAACAACGCCGCCCGCCTGCTCGTGCTGCCCACCCTGCACACCTCGGGTGACCAGGCCCGGCTGGACGCGCTGGCCACGTCCATCACCGGCTACCGCGACCCGAACCTGGTCGCGACGATCCACAACTACGGCTACTGGCCGTTCAGCGTGAACGTCGCCGGCGGCACGCGGTTCGACGCCACCGCCCAGAAGGACCTCACCGACACGTTCGACCGCGCCCACGCCACGTTCGTCGCGCGCGGTGTCCCGGTGGTGCTCGGCGAGTACGGGCTGCTCGGCTTCGACCGGCACACCGGGACCATCCAGCAGGGCGAGAAGCTGAAGTTCTTCGAGTACCTCGGCCACTACGCGCGGACGAAGAACATCACGACGATGCTGTGGGACAACGGCCAGCACTTCGGCCGCACGTCCTTCCAGTGGAGCGACCCGGAGCTGATCGCGCAGATCAAGTCGAGCTGGACGACCCGTTCCGGCACCGCGTCCGCCGACCAGGTGTTCAGCGCCCGGTCCTCGGCTGTCACGGCGAAGACCCTGACGCTCAACCTCAACGGGACGTCGTTCGCGGGCCTGAGCCAGGGCTCGACGGAGCTGGCGCGCGGCGCCGACTACACCGTCTCCGGCGACCAGCTCACGCTCACCGCGTCGGCGATGACCAGGCTGAGCGGGTCGCGCGCGTACGGCACGAACGCCGTGCTGCACGCCCGGTTCTCCCAAGGCGTGCCGTGGCGGATCAACCTCATCACGCACGACACGCCGGTGCTGGGCAACGCCACCGGGACCACGAGTTCGTTCCGGATCCCGACGGGTTTCCGCGGCGACCTGCTGGCCACCATGGAGGCGAAGTACGCGGACGGCACCAACGCCGGTCCGCACAACTGGACCTCCTTCAAGGAGTTCGACCGCACGTTCGCGCCGGACTACGCGGGCAGCGCGACCACGCTCACGTCGGACTTCTTCGCCGAGGTGAACGACAACGCTCGGGTGACGCTGACGTTCCACTACTGGAGCGGCGCGCGGGTCACCTACTTCGTCACCAGGTCCGGCAGCACGGTCACCGGCACGACCGGCTGACCCAGGAGGTCGATGTGGCGCTCTCCCGGCGGACGGCCCTGCGCTGGGCCGGCGCGGCGGTCGCGAGCGGCGCGGCAGTTGCGGCAGGCGCGGTCGCGAGCGGCGCGGCAGGCGCAAGCGGCGCGGCGGTCGCGAGCGGCGCGGCAGGCGCTGGCAATGCGGCGGTCGCGGCAGGCGCGGCGGTCGCGGGCGGCGCTGCGGCGGCGGTCTCGGGACACCCCGAGGCCGTCGCCGGCGGCACCGGCGCGCGCGGGCGGTGGGCGCGGTTGCGCGCCCGGCTGTCCGGTGGGCTGCTGCTGCCCGGCGACGCCGGCTACGACAGCGCGCGGCTGCCGTTCAACTCGCTGTTCGACCACCGCCGGCCGGCCGCGATCGCCCGCTGCGCGCGGCCCGAAGACGTGCCGCCCGAGCGGGTGACGCGGGAGGTGGACCGGGTGCAGTCGGCCCTGGCCGGCCTGGTCGGCGCCGGCACGTACGTCAACTACCCGGACCCGCTGCAGGAGGACTGGGCCACCACCGCGTACCGGCACAACCTCCCCCGGCTGCGCGCGGTGGCCCGCCGCTACGACCCGGACGGCGTCCTGCGCTTCCCGCAGGCCGTCCGCTAGCGGGCGCCGCCTAGACCTGTAAATCGGACTCGATGCGCTTGAGGTGGTGCCGGGCCAGGGCGAGGTTCGCGACGTCTCTTTCCAGCACCAGGTACAGGAACAGCGAGCCCCTGGACCGGACCCCGCCCATCAGCCGGATCAGGTGGTACTGGCGGTGCAGCGTGATCAGGATGTCCTCGATGCTGTCGCTGAGCCCGAGCATGGAGATCACCCTGAGCTTGGACCGGACGACCTCGGTGTTGCCGGCCGCCGCCACCTCCAGGTTGAGCCAGTCACCGCCACCGCCGGTGCCGAGCGACATCCCGCTGTCGTAGTCGACCAGCGCCACACCGACGGCGCCGGTGATGGACATGGCTTCTTTCAACGCGGTATCGATGTTCATCGAGTTCCACTTCTCCGTGTCTGTGTCTGTGTCGTTCGGGGATGGGGACGGCGGGGCGGATCGCCCGCGCCTCGGCCGTGCGCGAACGCGTCGCCACGCGGACGCCATTGGTGAGAGCAATGCACCAAGCGTGAACATGTGCGGTGACCGGCGCCCTCTCGGGATGACGGGTGCCCGGTCCCCGTCAAGGGCTTCCGGCGAGGCTGGTTTCGACCATCGCGGCCACGCGGCCCCTGCCGTCGTTCGGCGCACGGCCCGCGGGCGGGGTGAGGATCGCGCCGACCCGTTCGATCACGGGCCGGGACTCGTAGAGGAGGCGGCCGAGGTTCAACCCCCGGTCCCCGAGCACGACCATCAGCGCCATCCGGCTGATCGCGTAGACGGCCATGTAACCCTCGCTCCCGAACACCACGGTCTGGCTCAGCGCGCCCAGCCCGATCACCTCCGCCGCCTGGCGCGCGATGCCGTGGTCGGCCGCCGCGAGCGCGGAGATGTGCGCGGGGTCGACCGGCCTCGCCACGTCGGCGATGATCGGTATCCCGTCCGACGCGGCTATCACCGTGTCGGTGATCCCGGGGACGTTCTCCCGGAGCGTCCGCAACTCGGCGGCCAGGGCGTCGTAGTCCACCACGTTTCCTTTCTTGCGTTTGCGCGGCTCATGACGAGTGGTCGGCCCCTGTTGGCCGCAAGGGGTCCCACATGGACCGCCCCGGGCGACGGGTGGGCAGCGGACCCGTCCGGTCGTCGCCACGACCGGCGGCCCGCCCCGGTCCCGTTCGTGGGCGCAGGGAGGTCAGGTCCCATCGCGTGGGACTGAACGACGTCTCGGGCGGGGCGATCTCCAGCAGTTGCCTCCCGAGCATCCGGGAAATGGCGACGGTCACCGCGTACAAACCGCGGCCCACCACGAAGGCGATGTCCCGCGCGGTGCGCCGGCCGGTCGCGTGGACGACGATTTCCCGCTGGTCCGGGGTCAACCCGGCCAGGTCCACGCCGCCCGCCGGCACCACTCGGTCCCGAAGCGGCGACACGGGGAACGGGAGCGACGCGACCGCGTCCAGCCGGCGGGCCGTGTCCGCCAGCAGGGACTCCGGGGCGACACCGTCGGCCGCGGTCAGGAGGGGCGCGTCGACGGTGTCGCCGACGACGCACCGCTCGATGCCGCCGGTGGCGACGGCGAACGCCCCGTCCCGGACGACGGCCGAGGTGAGGACCTGGATCTCGGTGGCCCCGACGACGCCACGACCGACCAGCGCCGCGTGGAGGGACCGCGTCTCGACGCTGTCCGCCAGAGCCGCGTTCCAGTCCTCCGCACCGACCCTGCCCGACCCCAGGAGCAACGCCTCGACTCCGGGCGAGCCGGGGCTGTCCACCGCGATCACCAGGCCGTCGCGCAGGTGGAACGTCCCACCCGCGTTGCCGACGACGTGCACCATTCCGGTGATTCGGTCCTTGTGGCACTGCGTCAAGGCGCACGCGAGGACGTCGAACGCAGCGCGGTGGTCGCGTCTCAGAAGTCACTCCGAGTGAATTCGGGTTTGCAGAGCGGATTTCCCGGGCCGGCCGATCGGAACCACTCCCCGCCCAATGCCGACCGCCCGCGGTACTTCTTACCGGTTCCTCCGCACAACCACGTCGAGTGTCACTCGATCGAGTGAAGACCCTATTCTTCTGTAACGAAAACAAGTCCGTCGCCCGGACTTCTGGCCCGGAGGTCTCCATCGGGTGATCCTGGTGCGCGGCGGTGTCACCGGGCCGCTCTCGGCCACCCTGGGCGCAGGTCGTCTTCGCGCTTGCGCGCCGTCATGGGGAGGTGGAAGGCCCGTGCGTCGACATGCCTCGGTGTCTCCGGCACGGGCGTCGGGTGTGGTGGCCGACGTCCCGCTCGTCGACCCCGACCGCGATCTCGTGGTCGTGCCGGGCGCGCGGGGGTCGGGCGACGGGCTGGTGGCGCGGGCGTTCCGGGACGTCGAGGCCGCCGTCGCGCGGCGGAGGTTGACCATCGGCGGTTCCGACACGGTCGATCGCGACGACATGCTCTTCCCGGTGGGGCCGGCGGTCACGGTGCTGCACCCGGACGCGGAAGCGGAGTTGCGCCGGCGGGTGCACGTGGTCGTGCGGTGCCTGCGACGGGTGGTGCGCCGTTACGCGGGCGACCCGCGGTTGCAGGAGTTCCTGGCCGTGCCCGAAGTGCTGCGCCGGTGGATCGTGCGCCACCCCGACCCCCGGTCGCTGACCGTCGACTACTGCCGGTTGGACGTCCTGGGCAACAGCCTGGGCACCGCGCGGGTGCTGGAGTTCAACGCCAGCAGCCCCGGCGGGGTGGTCCTGTCGGGCGTGGTCAACCGGTTGTGGCGCGAGTCCGCGTTGGCGGAGGTCCTGGGGAGCTGGCGGCTGCCGCCGGCGCCGTTCGAGCACCGGGGCTGGTTCGCCGACTGGTTGCTGGACCACGGCCGCCGGCACGGCGTGCCCGAAGACGACACCCGCCCCGTCGGGCTGTTCCACGCTCTGCAGAGTTCGAAGCACGAATTCGCGCAAATCTGCGCGCAGCTGCGTGCCCGGGGTCGCGAGCCGGTGGAATTGCAACCGTCCGACGTGGCGCGCAGCCGCGAAATGCGCCTGGGCTACCTCAAGTACATCCCGATCGAGCCCGCCGAGGTGAAGGGTTGGGACGATTTCTGCGCCCGGATGACCAGTGGTGACCTGGTGGTGCCCAACGCCCTGGCCGAGCGGTGGATCGCGGAGAACAAGCTGTGCCTGGCCGTGCTGTCCGACCCGAGGTTCCGGGACCTGTTCACCCCGGCCGAGCAGGCGGCACTGGACGCGCTGGTGCCGCGGAGCCGCAAACTGGGCGACGGGATGAGCCCGGCCGAGGCCGTCGCGCAACGCGGTCGCCTGGTCCTGAAGCAGCCCTACAGCCATCGCGGCGAGTCGGTGGTCATCGGCGCGGACACCCCGGCCGAGCACTGGTCGTTCCTGGTGCGCGACCCGGGCCACCGGGGCTGGCTGGTCCAGGAACGCGTCGAACCGTTCCGCCTGGACACCCCGCACGGCCCGTGCTTCCGCGACCTGGTGGTCCCGGTGTTGGACGGACGGGTCATCGGCTACGGCTCACGGCTGAGCCACAACCCCGTGCTCAACGTGGCCCGCGGCGGCCAGGTCCCCGCGGTCTTCACCCCGCACCCGCTCGACCCGGCCGGAGCCGCGGGACACCCCTGAGCCGCTTCGGGCTCACCGCAGCGACGCGGCGTGGTCGGGCACGTAGCGCAGCAGGGCGCGGTCGGTGCGCCGGTAGCCGGTCGACGCGGGGCGCGGCGGCAGTTCCGGGATGGTGGGCGGGACCTCGTGGTAGGGCAGGCTGCCGAGCAGGTGGGCGATCATGTTGATCCGGGCGCGGCGCTTGTCGTCGCTGTCCACGACGTGCCAGGGGCACTCCGCGGTGTCGGTGTGCACGAACATCTCGTCCTTGGCGCGGGAGAAGTCCTCCCAGCGGGACAGGGAGTCGACGTCCACGGGCGAGAGCTTCCACCGCCGCAGGGGGTCGTCGAGGCGGCGGTGGAAGCGGCGTTCCTGTTCGGCGTCGCTGACGGAGAACCAGTACTTGCGCAGCAGGATGCCGTCGTCGACGAGCATCCGCTCGAACACCGGGCACTGCTGGAGGAAGCGGCGGTGCTCCTCCGGCGTGCAGAAGCCCATGACGCGTTCGACGCCGGCCCGGTTGTACCAGCTGCGGTCCAGCAGCACGATCTCCCCGGCGGCGGGCAGGTGGGCGACGTAGCGCTGGAAGTACCACTGGGTGCGCTCGCGGTCGGTCGGCTTGGGCAGCGCGACGATCCGCGCGACGCGCGGGTTGAGGTACTCGGTGATCCGCTTGATGGTGCTGCCCTTGCCCGCCGCGTCGCGGCCCTCGAAGACCACCACGAGCCGGGCGCGTTCGGCGCGCACCCACTCCTGGAGCTTCACCAACTCGGTTTGCAGGCGCAGCAACTCCGCCTCGTACACCGGACGGCGCAGCCGGTCGGCGCTCACGACGGCACCGCCGCGACGAGGGACCGGGCGACGCCGCGGCCGTGATCCGGCACGCGCACGGGACAGGTGGTCACGCCTGCCTCCGCCACGTCGGTTCGACCTCGGCCCAGTCGCGCCCCCACCGGCGCAGGCGCACCCGCTGGTGCGCCGAGCGGAACAGCACGACCAGCAGGGCCATCCCGCCGCCCAGCGCCAACCACGAGGCGACGGCGACGACGACCGCGCTGATCAGGGCGGCCTCGGCGGTCAGCGGCTCCGCGACGGGTGCTCCGCCGGCGTCGACCCAGATGCGCACCGTGGTGCCGGTGACCAGGTCGTTGTCCACCTCGACCTCGCCGCGGCGGACACGGCCGTCGGGCAGCGTCCACTGCGCGGGGACCGGCGACTTCCCGACGCCCGTGCCGGGACCGGTCTCGACAGCCGTGCTCGGCGCGTCGGCCAGCAGCACGGCGTCGGTCCGGTGGCGGGTCGCCTGCTGCGCGCGGGAGAGCGCGGCCTGCGCGGTGTAGGTCTCCGACCCGAGCGCCGCGGCGACCGGCAGGCCGAGCATCGTGGTGACGACGGCGACGACGAGCACGGCTCCTTCGAGCCGGTCGCCGAGTCCGGCGAGCGGGTTGCGCCAGTGGAGCACGGGGCGCATCAGCCGCCGTCCGGCGCGTGCGCTTGACCGGGTGTTCATGGTCGACCTCCTCCGGTGGTCCGGCACCGGAAACACTCCTCCGGCCGGGGAGCGGCACACAGAGTCGTTGGTCGGCGTGCGGGTCCCTTGTGGTTCGGGACCTCCGACCCGTGGCCGGGGCCGGTCGCGGGTCCCCGCCCGACCGGAGGTTCGACGTGCCCGGGTCTTTGGTCCCGCCCCGGACGCCTCGGGCGACCCTGCCGGCGCCCACCCGACCGGGCGATGGTGGAGCCATGAGGAACGAGGGCGACCGCAGCCGGTCCCCGGTCGTCGGTCACGGCGACGACCCGCGGCCCGGTGGCCCTGTGCCGCGCGTGGCCGGCCGGGGTGCGCCGGCGCGCACCGCCCCCCACCACCTCCCGGTCCAGGCGCCCGACCGGCCACCCCGGCGTCGGAGCACGCCGGCACCCGCCCAGGAGTCACGATGAGCGTCGTCCTGCACACCCGCCACCTGACCAAGGACTACGGCCGGCACGCCGCCCTGCGCGAGCTGGACCTCGACGTGCGGGCCGGGGAGGTCTACGGCCTGCTCGGCCCCAACGGCGCGGGGAAGACCACCACCATCCGGCTGCTGATGGACCTCATCCGGCCCACCCGCGGGCGGATCGTGCTGTTCGGCGAAGACCTGGCGACCGACTCGGTGCGGGCGCGGCGGCGGATGGGGCACGTGCCGGGCGACCTCGTGCTCTACGACCGGCTCACCGGCGAGGACCACCTGCGGCTGTTCGCCGCGCTGCGCGACCACCCGGACCTGGGCGAGGCGCGCGCGCTGGCCAAGCGGCTGGACCTCGACCTGGACCGGCGCGCGCGCGAGCTGTCCAAGGGCAACCGGCAGAAGCTCGGCGTGGTGCTGGCCTTCCAGCACCGCCCCGACCTGGTCGTCCTCGACGAGCCGGCCAGCGGCCTGGACCCGTTGGCGCAGCTGGAATTCCACTCCTACCTGCGCGAGTACGCGGCGGCGGGCGGCTGCGCGTTGTTCTCCTCGCACGTGCTCTCCGAGGTCGAGCAGGTGGCCGACCGGGTGGGGATCCTGTTGTCCGGACGCCTCGTGGCGGACGCGCGGATCTCGGCGTTGAAGGCCAAGGCGTTGCGGGAGCTGACGTTCACCTTCGCCGCCCCGGTCGACGCGGCGGCGTTCGAGCGCGTCGCCGGCGTGCGCGAGGTCCGTGCCGACGGCGCGGTGGTGCGCTGCCGGGTGGCGGGCCCCGTCGGCGAGCTGGTGCGGGTCGCGGCCGACCTGCCCCTGGTCAACGTGACCAGCCAGGAGCCGGACCTCCAGGAGATCTTCCTCGACTACGTGGTGGGTGACGGCGATGACTGAACTGGTGGCGAAGTCGGTGCGGGACAACCGCGGCAGCACCCTGGGCTGGGGTGCGGTGCTGGTGGCGAGCGTGGCGCTCCAGTTGGCGGTGTTCCCCTCGGTGCACCGGGCGGGCGGCGACATCCAGCAGTTGCTCGACTCCTACCCCGAGGCGTTCAAGGCCCTGTTCGGCGTCGAGGAGGCGTTCACCAGCGGGGTCGGCTTCCTCAAGGCCGAGGCGTTCGGGTTCCTGGCCCCGCTGGTGCTGCTGGGCGTGGCGATCGGGCAGGCGGCCAAGGCGACCGCCGCCGAGGAGCACGCCGGAACGCTGGACCTGCTGCTGGCCAACCCGATCTCCCGCGCCGGACTGCTGGCGCGCAAGGCGCTCGCGGTGGTCGTGAACGTCGCCGTGGTGACGGCCGCGCTGGCGTTGGTGCTCGTGGTGGGCGGCGCCGCGGTGGACCTCGGCGTGCCGGTCGGGTCGCTGCTGTGGGCGTGCGTGGCGGTCGCGCTGCTCGCGCTGCCGTTCGGGGCGTCGGCCCTGCTGGTCGGCGCGGCCACCGGACGACCCGGCGCGGCGGTCGCGGTACCCGTGGGGGTGGCGGTCCTGACGTTCCTCGTCGAGGCGCTCTCGCCGCTGGCCTCCGCGCTGGAGCCGTGGCGGGTGCTGTCGCCGTTCCGCCACGCGGCCGTCGGCGACGCGCTGGCAGGCCGGCCGGACTGGGCCGGGTTCGCGGTGCTGCTGGTCCTCACCGGTGTCCTGGTCACCGCGGCGATCGCGGTGTTCCAGCGGCACGACATCAAGTCGTGATCCGGCGAGCAGCACGGTCAGGCCAGCAGGGCGTCCAGGGTGACGAAGCCGTAGCCCGCCGCGCGCATCCGGTCGATCATCCCGGGCAGCGCGTCGGCGTCCAGGGTGGTGCCGTCGTCGGGGTTGGAGCCGACGTGCATGAGCACGATCTCGCCCGGTCCCAGCGCGCCCAACGCCCGGTCGGCCACCTGCGCGGCGGTGATCCCGCCACTGGTCCCCTTCCAGCCCAACGTGTCCACGGTCCACCGCACGGCGACGTAGCCGGCGTCGTTGACCGCGGCGATGGTCCGCGCGTCGCGCGCGCCGAGCGGGAAGCGGAACAGCGGGCGCGGGTCGGCGCCGGCCGCCCGGATGGCCTGCTCGGCGCGGCTCACCTGGTCCCGGACGGCTCCGTCGTCGAGGGTGCGGAAGTCCGGGTGGGTCATGGAGTGGTTGCCGACGCGGTGCCCGCCCGCGCGGATGGCCGCCACACCGGACGGGTTGGCCCGCGCCCACGTGCCGGTGAGGAAGAAGGTCGCCGGCACGCCGCGGTCGGCCAGCGTCGCCAGGATCGAGGGCAGGCCCGCGCTGTTGGCGCCCGCGTCGAAGGTGAGCGCGACCTGCCGGCCGGCGCCGGGCACGGCGGTGAGGTCCTGGCCGCGCAGCGACGGCGGGAACGGCGGTCCCGCCGTGGTTGTGGTGGTGGTGGTCGTGCGCCCGGTGGTCGCGGCGGACGTCTCGGCCGCGGTGGTCGTGGTCGGGGCGCCCGCCGGGCTCGTCGTGCTCGCGGAGGCGCTCGTCGGCCCCGGTGGGGCGCTCGTGGGCGGCGGCCGGTCGGCCGTCAGGAACACGACCACGCCCGCGAGCACGAGCGCCGCCGCCACCGCGATGATCACCACTGTTCGTTTCCCGGGCCGCTTCACGCCTTCAGGAAAACCCGGCGGGCCGGGGCGGCGCAGCGATCCAACGTCCCGAGTGGACAGGGACTTGCGTCGCCGGTTCCGCGGGGCGGAGGTCGGCGGGGCGGGGGTCGGCGGGGCGGGGGTCGGGCGGTCGCTACGGCGCCACCCGGACGGAGGGCACCTCGGCCACGTGACCGTTCACGCCCTCGCGTTCGAGGAAGCCCGACACCGCCCGCACGCTGTCGAGGAACTGGGCCGGGAACACGATGGTCGAGTTCCGCTCGATCGCGATCTCGCCGAGCACCTGGAGGTTGCGCAGTTGCAGGGCGATGGGGTGGCGCGCGATCACGTCCGCGGCCTCGGCGAGCTTGCCCGCGGACAGCGCCTCGCCCTCGGCGGCGATGATCTTGCCGCGCTTCTCCCGCTCGGCTTCCGCCTCGCGCGCCATCGCGCGCTGCATCGACTGCGGCAGCTCGATGTCCTTCAGCTCCACCAGTTCGACGAGCACGCCCCACCGCTCCGTGGTCACGTCGAGGATCTTCTTGATGGTCTCGTTCAGCGTTTCGGTTTCGGCCAGCACGTGGTCCAGGGGCGACCGGCCGACGACGTTGCGCACGGTGGTCTGCGCGATCTGGCTGATCGCGGCCTCGACGTTCTCGATCTCGACGATCGACCGGACCGGGTCCACGCGGCGGAAGTACGCGACCGCGGCCACGCCGATGGACACGTTGTCCTTGGTGATCACCTGCTGGGACTGGATGGGCATCGTGACGGTCCGCAGGCTGACCTTCCGCATCCTGTCCGCCAGCGGGATCATGAACCGCCAGCCGGGCTCGCGCACGCCGCGCAGCCTGCCCAGCCGGAACACCACTCCCCGCTCGTACTGGCGCACGATCGCCATTCCGAGGTTGCTCATCGCCGTCTCCCGTCATCGGATGGCCGTCCACCTCCACGGTGCGCGCGCCCGGCTCCCCGGCGCAGAGCCCGAGGTCCCCGTCGGGACGGGCCGAACGCCATCGCCGTCCGGGTCGCGGTGACCACCGGCGCGGTCGGCGGGTGTCGTCGGGCGGGCCGCCGTTGGTGGTGGCTCAGGGGCCGCCGCCCCCGGACAGCGCGTCCGCGGCCCGGTGGGCGCTGACCGCCAGGTCGTGCGCCGCCGCGGCGGCCTGCTCCACCACCGCGCGCAGGCCGAGCGCGGTGTCGGTCTCCAGCTCCGCGTACCGGCGGTGGAGGTCGTCGAGGATCGCGGTGAACTCCGCGGCCCGCATCGCGATGTAGCGCAGGCGGAACTCCGGCGGCACCGCGGCCGGGGTCCGCCGTTCCGGCGGCGAACCCGCGCGTCCCGCTCGGCGCGACGGGTCGGCGGGCGGTGGCGCGGGTTCCGGCAGCGAACCCGCGCGGCCGGCTCGGCGCGACGGGTCGGCGGGCGGTGGTGCGCCGAGCGTCGTGGCGACCCGCGCCCTTCCGGGAGCGCCGCCGTCGTCGGCCGGGTCGCGGCAGTCCCGATCACCCCTGGCGAACGGCATGTTCAGACCGCCGGTCGGTAGGGCTGGACGATCCCGGTGCGCCACGTCGCCGGGTCCGGCTGGGTGTTCGGGTCGCTGAGGTAGACCTCCCAAGCGTCCCCGGCGAGTTCACCGCCCTGGTCCCGCACCCACGCGGCAAGCGCCGCGTAGGCGGGTTCCATCTCGTCGTAGGGACCGGTGTGGACCGTTTCGGCGGCCTCGCCGCCGGGCAGCGCGGACGGCCGCACCTCCCCCGCCGGCGCGACCGGGGCCGAGGTGGGGAACCCCGCTTCCACCTCGTGGCGACCGCCGCCCAGCACGTGGTAGCGGGCGAACGGCGGTCCCACCGGGCGGAGGCCCTGGGCGTTGAGGGCGGCGGCGACGGCGGCGTAGGTCCGCCCCAGCCACGGGCCGATCTCCGGCACGGACAGCGTCGCCGTGGCGACCGCGGTGGGCTGTTCGGTCCGGGTGCGGGTGCGGATCTCATGGGTTCGCATCACGGGACTCCAACCAGGGTGCCTTACTCCCAGGGTGTGTCCGCCGGTCCGCCCCGGACAGGGCCGTCCGACGCCCGGGACCCGGGACCTCCGGCCCTGGTCGGGCCTCGGGTGAGACCGACACCCCGCACACCACGTGATGGAGTCGCCGGGCCCCGGTTCAGCGCCGGACGGGCACGCCGAACTCGTGCGCGGGGTGCGCCACGGCGGCTTTGGCGGGGACGGGCGGGACGGCGACGATGTCGCCCGGGGCCGCGACGCAGGTGGTAGCCGGCGGCGAGGCCCGCCTGGCCACCCCGATGACGATGACGTTCAGCGTCCTGCTCCTCCGGTGGCGGGTCGTCGGGTCTCGACCACAACACCGATCCACGGTCGCCGGGCAGCGGAGGCGTCATCCCCGCAGGAAGTCCACGATGGCGGCCTGGAAAGCGGGATCGCCGCCCGCGGTGCCGTGGTCGCCGGGCACCACGTGGAGCCGGGCGCCGGGGATGGCGTCGGCGAGGACGTGGGGGCGTGCGGCGAGCGGGTCGTCGTCGCCCGCGACGACCAGCGTCGGGGCGGTGATGGCGGCGAGGTCGATCCCGCCCTGGTGCACGACCCGGGCCTGCGCGGCCAGGGAGGGCAGGTCGGCTCCCAGCGCCTCCGCGAACGCACGCATCCCCGCGACCCCGGGCGGCAGGGCGCCGGGGTCCTCGGCCGGCAACGCCGCGGCCAGGAGGTCGTTGGGCAGGACGCGGGTGTCCACACCGCCGACCTCGACCACGCCCGCGCCGACGCCACCGACGACCAGCCGACGCACGGCCGGCTCCTCCGCGGCGGTCAGCAAGGCGACGATGGCGCCCATGGAGTAGCCGACGAGGTCCACGGCGGGCACGTCGAGGGCGGCGATGACGGCCCGCAGGTCGCGGGCCATGCGCGGCTCGCCGTAGCGCGCCGGGTCGGGCGACTTGCGGGACATGCCGTGGCCGCGGGCGTCGACGCCGACGACGGTGCGCCCGGCGGCGGTGAGCGCGGCGACGGTGCCGCGACCGGCCCAGTCGACCAGGGTGTCGGCGGCGAAGCCGTGGTGCAGCACGACCGGGACCGGGTTCGGGTCGGTGCCGGGGTCGGGGTCCCAGTGGTGGTGGGCGATCACGGTGCCGTCGTCGACCACCAGGGTCGCGGTGCGGGGTGGCACGGCGGCGGGGCCGGCTTCCACCCGGGCTCGGGCCGCGGGGAATTCGGTCATGGGGTGCCTCCGAGGGCGAGTCCGTGGGGGTGGGCGGGGTCGGGGACGTCGGCGCGTCGGGTGGCCGCACTTGTACGGACCGCGAGGCCGCCGAGTGCAATATTTTGGCCTCCCTTGCGCAGGAAGTGGTCGTGGACCCGGAGAGTGCCGTCTCGCGTGTCGGGAGGGGGTGGGGCGTTGCGCGACCGTGGCGCACCACAGCCTGGGTGAGTGGCGACGAGGTGCTCAACGAGGTCACCGCGCCGGTTTCCGGGCCTGTGGTGCAGGCGGGGCGGATCGACGCGGTCCACATCGAGGGTGTGCGGATCGACGGGCGGTGGATCGGTGTCACGGCCGGTGTGTTGGCGTTGGTCTGCGGGTCGGCGGTGTGGCTGTCGGTGTACCGGGCCTCGGGGTTCGGGGTGACCGGGGGGCTGGTGAGCGCGGTCTTCGTCGCCGTGGCGGTCGGCCTGGTGGTGCTCGTCGTCGTGGCGGTCCGGCGTGCGGCGGGCAGGGGCTCTCCAGTGGATCTTGACGACGCGCGGGTGCGGCTGGCCGGTTCGGTCCGCGAGCAGTGGTACGAGGAATGGGTCGAACGGCACCTGCTGCACGCCCTGCCGGTGGCATGGTCCACAGTGGACGGACAGTCGAGCGTGGAGGAGGTCGTCACGGCGTTCCTCTCGTCGTCACGGCGGCTGGCCGTGGTCGGTCCGGGCGGTTCCGGCAAGACGGTGCTGGCGGTGAGGCTGACCCTCGACGTGCTCGACCACCGACGAGGCGACGATCCCGTCCCCGTTCCGCTGTCCCTGGCCCGCTGGGACCCGGAACGCCGCCGCTTCCGCGACTGGCTCGCTGAGCGCCTGGCCTCCGACTACGGTGCCGCGGGCAGCGCGCTCCTGGTGGCGTCCGGCGCCGTTCTGCCGGTCCTGGACGGTCTGGACGAGTTGGCCGCTCCGCAGCGGCGACTGGCGGTCGAGGCGCTCAACGCCCAGTGGGGTCCGACGGCACCGCTGGTGCTGACCAGCCGTCCGGACCCCGCGCTGGACGCCCTGGTCGGCATGGACGCGGTGCGGGCGGCCGGCGTCGCACCGTCGACCGTTGTCGAACACCTGGATCCGCGCTGGCAGCCGGTGATGGCGAACCCGGCCGTGGCCACGGCCCTGACCTCTCCGCTGATGCTGGCCCTCGCGCGTGCGGTGCCCGACCCCGCCGCGCTGTCCGACCTGCCGGACGAGCCGGCGGTACGCGCGTACCTGCTGGACGCGTTCGTGGCCGACGTCTACGCCGACCGCCCCCGACCGGCCGGCTCGCCCCGGCGACCCCGCCACCGAGGCCCCGCGCCCAGACGTTGGCTGACCTTCCTGGCCACCCACCTGCAACACCGCTCAACGCCGAACTTCGCCTGGTGGGAACTCCACCACGCCCTGCCCCGCGGCGCTCTGGAAACGGGCTTGGGACTGCTGGTGGGGCTGGCGTGGACCGCCGTCGCGGCGCTCCCGGGCGAACGGGCCGGCGGAATCGGCCTCGGTCTGATCGCCGGAGTGCTGTTCGGGCCGGCGTTCTGCGCCGGCTACACCGCGATGCGCATCCGGCAGTACCCGGGTGGCGCGGACGGCGCGGTGTTCCGCCCCCTCCCCGACTGGTCGAAGCTGGCGAGCCGCCTTCGCCGAGGTGGTCTCATGGTCCTGACGGCGTGGGCGGTGGCGCTGCTCCTCGCCCCGACCGCCATCTCGATGCCGGTCCGTCAACCGCTCGTGGGCGTGGTCGCCGGAGTCTCGGCTTCGACCCTGGCCGGCCTGCTGGTGGGCACCGTCGCCGGCGCGTGGCTGCGGACGTTCGAGGGCGTGGACCGCACAGTCGCACCGGCGCGCGCCCGGACACCCGCGGGAACGCTTCGGCGAGACCGCACGGCGAGCGTAGCGCTGAGCTCGATGTTCGGGGTCATCCTGGGCTTGGTGGTGGCCGGAGCGGTGTGGATCGCGACCGGCGACCCGCGGTCCGCCCTCTGGGCCGGCGCCGGCGGCGCTGTGACCGGAGGGCCGATGGCGTGCAGCACGTTCACCGCGTGGATGACCTACCTCCCGACACGTCTTTGGCTGTCCCTGAGGGGAAAGCTGCCCTGGCGCCTGAACGCGTTCCTGTCCGACGCGCACCGCCTGGAAGTGCTGCGGCAGTTCGGCATGGTGTACCAGTTCCGACACCTGGAGCTGCAACAGCGACTGAGCACCTGACGGTTCAGCCGAAGCGGCCGTGGACGTAGTCCGCCGTGCGTTGGTCGGATGGCGCGTCGAAGATCGTCTTGGTGGGGCCGGCTTCCACGATCACGCCGGGGGTTCCCTGTTCGGCCAGGAAGAACGCGCACTGGTGGGACACCCTCGCCGCCTGCTGCATGTTGTGCGTGACGATCACGATGGTGACCTCGTGGGCCAGTTCGGCGATGGTCTGCTCGATCCGCCGCGTCGACGTGGGGTCCAAGGCGGAGCACGGTTCGTCCATCAGCAGCACCTTGGGGCGCACGGCCAGGGACCGCGCGATGCACAGCCGCTGCTGCTGGCCGCCCGACAACGCGCCGCCGGGTTGGCGCAGCCGGTCGCGGACCTCGTTCCACAGGCCCGCCTTGGTCAGGCACTCCTCGACCAGCGCGTCCTTCTCCGACCGCCGCGCCCGCGTGCCGGTGAGCTTCAGGCCGGCCAGCACGTTGTCGTAGATGGACATCGCGGGGAACGGGTTGGGCTTCTGGAACACCATGCCGATCTCGCGGCGCGCCTCGGTCAGCTTGCGGCCGGCGTCGTAGATGTCGCTGCCGAACAGCAGCACCTCGCCCGCCAGCGACGCCGAGGGCACCAGTTCGTGCATCCGGTTGAGGATGCGCAGGAACGTGGACTTGCCGCAGCCCGACGGCCCGATCAGCGCGGTGACCGAACCGGCGGGCATCGCCAGGGACACCCGGTCCAGCACCTTGCGGTCGCCGAACCAGGCGGAGACGGATCTCGCGTCCAGGGCGGCGACGGCGGTCATCGTGAGCGTCATGGGACTTCCTCAGATCAGGTTGGGCAGGAGGGGGGCGGCGTGGTCGGCGAGCGTGAGCCCGAGCGCGCCCAGCAGCGGAACGCCGACGACCCACGCGTGCCACCGCCCGACCCGCTGGTGCAGCGCGACGACGGCGAGCGCGGCCACCGCGAGCACCACCGTCCACAGCGCCACCGGCACGAGGGCGTCGGCGTCGCCGGCCAGCACGCGCTCGTTGTCCGGCACCGCGAACGCGGGCACCGCGCCGGAACTCGGCTGCACGGGCGTGGTCAGCCGGGCGTCGACCCACAACGCGTCCGTGGGCAGGAAGTACGGGCCGTCGGCGGTGACCAGGGTCAACCGGCCCCGGCCGGCCTGCGGGACGTTCCGGTCCGGGTCGCCGGCGCGCCGCACCCCCTGCACGACGTACCGGTGCACGCCCTGGCCCGTGGTGACGGTGAGCTGGTCGCCGGGCTTGAGCTGGTCGAGCTGCGCGAAAGGACCGCCGTAGCCGGCGCGCCGGCCGAGGAGGACGCTGGAGCCCTCCTGTCCGGGCAGCGGCGTGTCGCGCAGGTGGCCGGGACCGGACTTGAGGGCACGCGCGGACGTGCCCTCCCCCACGACCTCCCGGACGCCCAGGCGCGGGATCTCCAGGATCGCGACCGGGGTGCCGGTGGCGAGCAGCCGGCCTTCGTCGTCCAGAGCGGCGACGGGGGCGGTGGCGTTGGCCAGCAGGGTCCGCAGCTCGTCGTGGGCCCGAGCCTGGTCGCGGTCGTGTTCGAGCGTGCCCAGGGCGGCGAACTGGGCGACGAAACACAGCAGCAGGGCACCGAGGATCGCCGCCATCTGCCCGGCCAGCCGCAAGCCGGGCCGCCGTGCGGGTCGTTGCACCGCCTGGGTCACGGGTCAGGCCTTCCTGCGCGCGGTGACGAAGGCGAGACCGCCGGCGGCCACCAGCAGCACTCCCAGCAGCACCGCGAACCCGACGTCCACACCCGTGTCCGCGAGGCCGCCGGCCTGGGTGGCACCGGTCTGGTCGGTGTCGACCGCGGTCTGGGTCGGGTCGGTGGTCGGCTCGGCGTACGGGGTGGTGGTTGTGGTCGTGGTGGTGGAGCCGCTGGTCGCCGGGGTCGTGGTGGTGGTCTGGACGGGGCCGACGACGGCCCATTCGGTGGGGCTGGTGAACTTGAGTCCCACGCTGAAGGTCCGCAGGACCGTCACGCCGAACGCGTCGACGCAGTGGACCCGGACGGTGTAGTCGCCGGGCTGGATCGTCGTTTGCGCGTCGTCGGCGATGTCCTTGAAGGTCAGGCCCTGCACCACCGGGATCGGGTTCGTGGTGGAGAAGCCGACGTCCGTGGTGGCGCTGCCGACGAGGCCGTTCGCGAAGGCGCCGGGGCCGACGATGTCGAGGTAGACGCCGGCCGAGTCGGTGGTGCACCCGGTGGAGGTCGTGTAGGTGGGGGCGTCGAGGTCCTTGCCGCTCTGGCGGTCCACGGTGAGCGCGTACTGGCTCGGGTTCGACGTCGTGGTGGTGGTCGTGGTCGTGGTGGAGGTCGTCGGCTCGGTGGTGGTCGTCGTCGGTTGAGTCGTGGTTGTGGTCGTCGGCTCGGTCGTCGTGGTGGTCGGTTCGGTCGTCGTGGTGGTCGGTTCGGTCGTGGTCGTGGTCGTGGTCGGTTCGGTCGTCGTGGTCGTGGGCTCGGTGGTGGTTGTCGGATCCGTTGTCGTGGTGGTCGTTGTCGTTGTTGTTGTGGTGGTCGTGGCGGTGGGGTCGGTTGCCTGGTAGTGCGTGGCGTCGGTGAACCACAGGTCCGTGGTGAAGGTGCCCTTGACCTCCGTGGTGAAGGTGTCCACGCAGTTCAGCACCACGGTGAACTTGCCGGGCGTGATGGTGGTGCTGTTGTCCAGCGCGATGTCCTTGAACGACCACTGCTGCACGGCCGTGAACGGGGACGTGCTGGAGAAGCCCACGTCCGTCGACCCGGCGGCGAGCAGGCCGTTGGAGAACCCGCCCGGGCCGTGCACGAACAGGTTGTAGCCGTCCGAGTCGGCCGAGCACGCGGCGGAGGTCTGGTAGGTCGGGGCCTGCACGTCACGGCCGGTGGCCGGGGTGGCGGCCAGCGAACCCAGCGTCGCCACCGGGGGTTCGGCCTGGCCGGGTGCCGCCGCGAGGACCACCGCGGTGCCGACCGCGGCCAGTACCGCCGCCGTGGCCGCCACCAGTTGGCGCTTGCGCATGGGATCTTCCTCCGTGTTCAGGGGCTTCAGTCGGTCGGCGAACGGCGGCGGCGCAGGGCGGACCCGGCCGCGATCGCCGCGACCCCGCCGACGACCCCGGTCGCGATGTGCAGGAACGGTTGTCCGCCACCGGTTTCCGCCGGAGCGGCAGCGGCGGGCGTGGACTCGGGCGCGGGAGGCGGGGTGTCGGACGGCTGGCCGACGGGCGGATCGGCGGGCACGATCAGGGGTGTGCTGGGCCGCTGCGGACCCTTGGCCGTGCCGACCGCCACGTACCGGGCGGGTTCGACGAAGTCCAGCGTGCCGGTGAACTCGCCGTGACTCTCCTGCGTGAACGGATCGATGCAGTGCAGGACGATGTCGTAGCGCCCGCTGAAGGTGACGTTGTTGTCGGCCGCGAAGTCCTTGAACGTCAACGCCATCGGCACCTCGAACGGCCCGTTGTGGGACAGCCCGACGTCACCGTTCGGCACGATCACGAGCCCCTCGGCGGGCAGCCCGGCACCACGCATGGTCGCGTAGTACCCGGCGGACTGCGCCGGACAGCCGGCGGTGGTGCCCAGGCGCACGGGAGCGGCGTCCTTGGACTCGCCCGGCGTCACCACGAGCCCGCCCAGCGGCGCGGCCTGCGCGAGGCCAGTGCCAGGCAGCAACAACAGCAGTCCGAGGACCGCACTACGCAGCCACATGCTCGGCCTCCGGCTCGGGCGCGACGGGAGCACGGGGACGGCGCAACCGCCGGTACAGCACGAAACCCAGCACCAGCAGCAGCACCACGACCAGCAGCCACGGCACGGCAGCGGTGCCGGCGCTCGCGTCCACGGACGCGGGCGGCTCGGTGCCGGCGGGTGCGACGGGCTCGACGTGCACGCGAGCGGTCAGCCACCCGGCGGGCAGCACGCCCGGCACGACGGTCGTCACCCGGAACGTGTTGCCGGGCAACAACTCGGGGAGATCGCCCGGGTTCGGGGCGTCGACGGAGGTGCCCCACGGCGTCTCCACGCGAACGCTCTGCTTGCCGCCGAGCCGCACGTTGCCGGAGTTGCGCACGACGTAGCTCACGGTCGTGTCACCGCGGCCGAAGAACGAGCCGTCGTAGGACGCGCTCAGGTCCTCGATGCTCAGCGCCGGGTCGAGGTCGCCGGAGACCCGCAGGTAGACGCGGGCTCCCACGCGCTGCTCGACGGCCACGCGCTGACCGTCCGCGCCGGCGGCCTCGGTGGTCAGGGAGGCGACGATGCCGCCGGTGTGGTCGCCGGGGGACGCGTTGGTGGGCACGCTCAGCGTGAAGGGCACGATCACCGTGCTGCGCGGGGCGAGGTGGACCTGGGTGGTGTCCAGGACCGACCAGCGGCCGACGTCCACCGGGTCCTTGCCCGCCGCCAGCAGGTCGAAGCCGCCGTCGGGGGTGTTGAAGGCGTCGGAGGCGTAGACGCGCAGGGTGACCGGGTCGTGGGACACGTTCGACACGGCCACGTGGTCGCGCACCACCGCGCCGGGGGTGGCGCTGTAGCTGAAGTTGTTGCGGGTGTCCGGCGCTTCCGCGGTCGCAGGGCGCACACCGAACGTCGCCGGACCACCCACCCCCGCCGAGCCGCCCGCCCCCGCCGAGCCAAGCGCCGAGCCGCCCACCGAACCAAGCGCCGAGCCGCCCACCGAACCAAGCGCCACGCCGCCCACCGAACCAAGCGCCACGCCGCCCGCCGGGCCAAGCGCCGAGCCGCCCGCCGCGCCTGCCGCCACCGCGGGCAGCGGCTGCCCCAGGCCGAGCGCCGCAACCGCGAGCAGGCCGTATGCCGCCGCCCGAAGCCGGATCCGCTTCATAGCACTGTCCTCACTGGAGGGTGGCCGGGGCGGGCACCCACGCCCGCCCCGGCCGGTGGATCAGATGGCGGTGAGCGTCAGGATCGCGGTGTAGGTGCCCGCGAGGGTCGACGTCGGCACCTTCAGCGCCAGGTCGGCCCCGAGGTTCGCGGTGCCGTTGCCGCCCAGTGCCGCCGCCGTGGCGAGCGTGCGCGAGGACGCCAGGCCCTGACCGGCCGGCGCCGCGGCACCGGGCACGAGGGCGTTGGCGGGCTCGACGACCGGGCCGGCGGTGATGTTCTGCACCGGCGACTTGTCGACGACCTTCGGGCTCCAGCCGAGGTTGGCGCCGTTGATCGCGTTGGTGCCGCTGGCGAAGTCGGTCACCTGGCCGGAGACGTTCCAGCCCGGGTTGCCGGCACGCGTGTCGGTGACGGTGATCGGGTTGAGCGAACCGGACGTGGTCAGCAGCGAGCCGTCGGCGGCCATGACCGGCGAGGGCAGCACCACGTTCTGGTTGGCGACGCTGATCAGCAGTTCACCGGCGAGCACCTCGGTGGTGATGGTCTCCGAGGCGGTGACACCGGCGAACGGCGTGACCTCCAGCGCCACGGCCGCGGACTGCGACGGCTCGTACGCACCCGCGTTCGCCGGGACGAAGCGCGCCGAGAAGCTGTGCGCGCCCACCCCGAGGGTGGAGGTGCTCAGCGTGGCGTTGCCGCCGGACAGCGGGACCGGGTTGCCCAGGTTCGCGGCACCGTCGAGGAACTGCACCGAACCGGCGGCGCCGGCCGGGGCCACGGTGGCGCTGAGGGTGACCGGGCTGTACTGCGCGGCCGAACCGCTCGGGGTGACCGCCAGCGCGGTCGTGGTGGTGATCGCCGCCGGGGCGTTGACCTGGTAGGACACCACCGGCGAGGTGGAGCCCTGGATGTGCGCGGCCGAACCGGTGAACACCGCGCTCAACGCGCGGGCGCCCTGCGGCAGCGTGGTGGTGAAGGTGGCCGCGCCACCGGACACGGCGACCGGCGCGCCCAGGTTGCCCGCGCCGTCCTTGAACTGCACGGTGCCGGTGGCCGAGGCCGGGGTGACGGTCGCGGTCAGCGTGACCGGGGTGCCCTCGGTGACCGGGGCGTTCGGCGACACGGCGAGCGCGGTCGAGGTCGAGACGGCGTCCACGGCGGTCCACTGGGTGGCGCTGGTAAACGTCACGGTCCGGGTGAAGGTGCCCTTCACCTCGCCCGAGAACAGGTCCACGCAGTTCACGGCGATGGTGTAGACGCCGGGCTGGACGGTGGTGCTGTTGTCCACGGCGATGTCCTTGAAGGACAGGCCCTGCACGACGGTGATCGGGCCGGAGGTGGAGAAGCCGACGTCGGTCGGCGTGGTGCCGATGAGGCCGTTCTCGAAGCCGCCCGGACCGTAGACGAACAGGTTGTAGCCGTCGGAGTCGGCGGCGCAGCCGGCGGAGGTGGTGTAGGACGGGGCCTCCACGTCGGTGCCGCTGGTCTTGCTGATCGACAGGGTGCCCAGGTTGCCGGCGGGCGGGGCGGCCAGCGCGGCGCCCGCGGCGCCCAGGGTCGTCGCAGCCGCGGCTGCGAGCACTGCGGCGCCACCGAGCAGGCGACGGATTGCGGTGTTAGCGCGCACGATCGTGCCTTTCGAGGAGAAGAGGATCAGGGAGCGGGCGGGGTGACGAGCTGCGTGGAGCCGCAGTTCTCGCTGATGCCGAAGCCGTACTGCTTGATCACGTTCTGGTTGGCGCAGATCAGCGACGACGAGCCGACGAAGATCTGGGCGTACTGCGGGTCGGTGACCTTCGCGGACGGGATGACGTTGTAGACGTCCCGCTTGAACGTCGAAGCGGTGTTGAGCTGCGACGGCGCGATGCCGTTGAACGTGGCCAGCACGGCCTTGCCCTGCGCGGCCGGCGCGGTGCCGTAGACCTGGGACAGGTAGACGGCGATCGAGTACGGCAGGATGTGCTTGGTGTCGGTCAGGTAGGTGCCGACGTGCTCCTGGATCGGCTCGCCGTTGACGTCCACGTCGCTGACGCACGGGAACTGGGTGGTGAAGTTCGCCGTGTTGGACAGGCCGAGCTGCTTGAGGAAGAAGTCCCGGCTGCCCGAGCCGAACTGCGGCAGCAGCGGCTTGAAGTTGGTGCCGGAACCGGGCGCGGTGCAGTTGTAGATCGACTTGAGCTGCGCCGTGGTGAGCTTCTTGCTCAGGGTGCTGTCGCTGCGCACGGCGTAGGTCATGGCGTCGACCGCGAACGGCACGTAGGTCAGGTTCTTGCCCGCGTAGTTCGCCGAGTTGTTCGACGAGGTGCGCGCGGCCTGCACGCAGCCGTCACCGGCCTCCTGCGACGCGACCAGGGCCGTGACGCCGGCGCCCGAGGACGCCGGGCGCGTGATGACGCAGCCGGTCTCCTTGGTCTTGATGGTCTCGCTGCCGCGGGCGTCGTAGGAGCCCAGGCGCTTGACGCCGTCCACCGTGATGGCGTCGGCCAGGCCGTTCATGACGGTCTGGGTGGTGTCCGAGCCGACGACGGCGATGTCGCGGTAGGTGGGCGTGCCGGTCGGGTCGGCTTGGGCCGGGGAGGCCACCAGGGCCGCCGTCGCCAGGGCGGCGAAGGCCGCGCAGAGCAAACGCTTCCTGCTCACTGCATGTATCCTTTTCTCCGCGAAGTGTGCGCGGACTGGTGTCCGCACACGGGTGCCGGTGTTGGCGCACCGGCTCGGTGCTTGTCCGTCCCGCTGGAGCGGCAACTCCCGCGGGTCGGGCGGGTGCCTCACCTCCCCCTCGTGTTCTCCTCACGTGTGTCGCGCGCCGGGTCGCCGGGCGGACAGGTCGGCGGACGTCATCCGGGTGGTCGGCCGCCCAGGCGCAGCAGCACCGGTCCGGCCGCGGTCGCCACGCCGCCCGCCACCAGCAGGCCGGCCAGCAGGTACCGCAGCGCCCAGGTGACCGGCAGCGCCGGCGTGGCCCGGACCTCCGCGACCGGGGTGGCCGACGTCGGGGTGGGCGCCGGCGCGGCCGGTGGCGGTGGTGGCGCGGACGCCGGGGCCTGGGTGGGTCGGGTGGTCGCGGTGGTCGGGCGCGCGACGGCTTCCGCCGCCTCGGTGGGCAGCGGCTTGCCCGCGTCGCGCTCGACGACGGTCGCGGCGTCGGCGGCCTGCTTGCGCATCGGGTCCGGCAGCGGCAGGTAGCCCAGCGGCAACCGACCCGCCGCCTCGCCCCGGGTCTGGCCCGGACCGGTGGCGTAGCGCAGGAACTCTGCGTACTCCGCACCCCGCTTCTTGTCCACTGTGGAGGGTGCGATGGCGGCGTAGGTGACGTTGGGCAACGGGTACGCGCCGGACCCGGTCGCCTTGGGGTTGGCCCGTCGCACGCCCGGCACCGCGGTCGGGGTCAGCTCGTTCAGCGCGGCGGCCAGCCCGGCGTCGTCGGGGGCCACGAAGTTGCCCGCCGCGTTGCGCAGCTTGGCCGTGGGCAGGCCGTAGCGGGCGGCGGTCGCGGTGTCCACCACGGCCAGCAGGCTGCGCTCGCCGATGGGCTGGCGCGGCACCCGCGAGTAGCCGGGCTTGGCCGGGTCCGCCGGGTCGGGCAGGCCGTTGGGGGTCTTGCCCAGGGTGTCGCCGCGGCTGATCGCGCGGCCGGCCTCGTGCAGGTCGGCGGCCAGCGGGCGCAGCAGCAACGCGCACTCCGGGCCGATCTTGGGCAGGTCCACGCAGGTCAGGTCCTGCTTGGGGAAGTTGGGCACGGGCAGCGCGAGGCCCCGGTAGTTCCTGTTGACCACCATGCCGTGCGGGTCCGGGGCGCCGTTGAGGAACGCGCGGGCGTCCGGGTCGGCGTCGATCCACGTCCACAGCGCGGTCACGGCGTCGAGGTCGGTCGAGGGCGACAGGATGTCCAGCGCGTTCATGAGCACCCCGTACGCGCGGTACTCGGGGTTGAGGTCGAGGAACTCCGGGTCCTCGTTGAGCCGCCGCGGGTTGCCCTTGAGGTGGTCCGGGCCGCCGGGCACGACGTCCCGGTAGGACTGGGTGAGCAGCTTCGCGACCAGCCGCGGGGTCAGCTTCAGCTCGGTCATCAGCTGCCCGTCCCGGCCCCACACCGCCGGGTCCGGCTCGACCTCGGGGCCGCGGGACTGGCGTTCCAGCACGAACGCGACGGCGAACCCGGACACCGCGACCGGCGCGTACACCACGGGCCGGGTGGCCTGGTCGGGCGACTGCGGCTCGCTGAGCAGGACCATGCCGGGGTCGGCTCCCGCGAGTTGGTCGCGGGCGATGCCGTCGGGCACCTGGGTGAACCCGAACACCGTCCCGCCGCCGGCGCACAGCGCGGGCTGCCAGCGCGCCACCGCGTCGGCGACGAACTCGTGCCCGGTCAGCGACCGCTCCTCCACGCCGATCGGGCACGCCCGGCCCACCGGCTGGAACTCCAGCCTGACCTGGATCCTGTTCTTCCAGTTGGTGGCGCTCAGCGGCGAGGAGTCGAGGTTGCTGGAGGTGTGGTCCACGCCGGGCTTGCGGCCGTTGACCTCGGTGTCCCCGCGCGGGACGACGACCAGCCAGCAGTGCCGGGGCTTGCCCTGGTCCGGGCCGTCCGCGCGGACCGCCCCGCAGCCCAGCCCGTAGGCCTCCAGCGCGGTCTGCACCTCGAAGTCGAGGTCGCCGGTGCCGTCGCGGCGGGTCTTGGCGAAGGGCACCTCGTTGGTGGTGCCGCCGTCGAAGTACTTGCCGAAGCTGGTCGTCGGCTCGCCCGTGACCGGCCGGAACGGGGCGTAGGCGGCGCCGTCGGCCGGCGGTTCCCCGGTCTCGGCCGGGTCCCTGGGGTTGTGGTACCGGATCTGGCGGCTCTTGGTGTAGTCGCCCAGGCCCAGGCCGCTCTGCGCGTCCAGCCCGCCGAACTGGCACTGCTCGCGGGTCGGTCCGGCCGGGTCGTCGCCCCAGCACTGCATGACCTGGAGGTAGTGGGTGGCGAACCGGCCCACCGGCCCGGTCTCCGTGCCGCCGGTCCAGCTGACGCGGACGGTCTGGTTGATCAGGCCCCGGGTCTGGGACACGGTGATCTTCAGGTCCGCGAACTCCCCCGACCCGGACACGGTCTGCGCCGAGTCGGTCTGGGGCGGATCATTTCGGGCGGTCGCGGCCGGCGGCCACACGGCGACGCCGGTGAGGACCAGGAGCGCGGCCAGCAGCAGGCGTCTCATCCGTTCCCGTCCCGTCTGCGCAGGTGCCTGGCGACCAGCGGCGGACCCACGACCAGCGCGGCCAGCAGCACGGCGGCGATCACGACCGGCAACGTGGTGTCGTCGTCGCGGACGTCCACCGACACCGGCACCGCCGAAGCGCCCTGCACCGACCGGCGCGCGGTCTTCGGGTCGTCCACCGCTGCCTGCTCACCGGGGGTCTCGGCGGCGGCGGGCGCGTCGGTCTGCTGCGCGGCGTCGGCCCGCGGGGTGTCCGACCCGCCGCCGGTGTCGGTCTCCTCCGCCGCGCCGCCGGTGCCCTCCGTGCACTGCGCGGCGCCCTGCTTGTCGCAGTCCGGCGGCATGGGGGCGTTCTTGGCCAGCGTGTTGGACCCGTCGGCGGAGAAGGTCGGGTTGTTGCACTTGCCGATGTCCTTGTTCTGCCGGGTCGTCCCGGGCACGCGGGCCACCTGGTCCAGGCCCGCGCGGACCAGGTTGATCGGCAGCGGCGAGAAGCCGAGCCGGTCGGCCTGCTGCTGGCCCTCGCACAGGAAGTAGTAGGCGAAGTCGGACAGCGTCCGGCCCTTGTCCTTGGTGAACTTCCCGCCTTCGACGACGGGCAGGATCATGTAGCTGTAGCTGGACATCGGGTAGCTGCGCGGGTCGGGGTTGGCGTAGACCTGGCCGAGCTCCTGGGTGAGGTCCTCGCGGATGCCGGCCTTGAGCAGCGCGACCGCCACGGCCGTCGCCTTCGGCTCGACGTAGTAGCCGGCCGCGTTGAGCAGCTTGGCCACCGGGAAGTTCGCGTTGCGGGCGTAGGAGTACTCGACGTAGGTGATCGAGCCCTCGCTGCCCTCCTGGCGCACGTAGTTGGCCACGCCGAGCGAGCCGTTCTGGCCGACCACGGGCGCGATGAGCGGGTAGTTGGAGGTGAACCCGCACGGGGTGGCGCGTTGGGCGCGGCGGCAGAAGTCGTCCCACACGGCGGGGTGTTGGGCGGCCATCCACGCGGTGAACTGGGCGCTGGTGCCCGAACCGTCCGACCGCACGACCGGCACGACCTTGCGGTTGGGCAGCTTGAGGCCGGGGTTGTCGCGGGCGATCGCCGGGTCGGCCCACGAGGTGATGGCGCCGGTGAAGATCTTGGTGACGACCTCGCCGGACAGCCGCAGGTTGGTGACCCGCTTGCCGCCGATCTTGAGGTTGTACATCAGCGACGTGCCGCCGGCCACGATCGGCATGTAGGCGAAGGAGCCCGCCGGCGGCGAGGCTTCCTTCTTCCCGTTGTCCTCCAGGCCGTAGGGGATCTCGGAGACCGCGAAGTCCACCTGGCCCGCGCGGAACTGGTTGCGGCCGTCGCTGGACCCGGTGCCGGCGAAGCTGATCCGCATGCCGTACTGCACGACGTTCTTGCGCCACTGGTCCAGCGCGTTGTAGCTCCACGTCGAGCCCGCGCCGCTGATGGGCGTGTAGCTCTGGGCGGCGGCCGACGGCGTCGTGCCCAGCAGCACGCCGAGCACCGCGAGGACCGCCAGGGTGGTCCTGGTCATGACACTCCTTGGACGGCTTGGATGCGGCGGAGGTGCGACTGCGACTGGCGCTCCCGGCGGCGGGCCCGGCGCGCGGACTGCTCGCCGGGGCCGCGCCCGCCGACCACCCGGGCCAGCACGAACAGCACCAGCACCAGGCCCATCAGCACGGCCGCCGCGCCGAACCCGCGTTCCTTCATGGTCGGTTCGGACGAGGTGACGAGCTGGTAGGTGGCCAGCGGCAGCGACACCTGCGAGCCGGCGAACGGGTTCCAGTTCAGGAAGGGCGTGAAGCCTGCCGTGATGAGCACCGGCGAGGTCTCGCCGATGCCGCGCGCGGTGGCCAGCAGCACGCTGGTGGTCAGGCCGGACCGGGCGGTGGGCAGCGTGACGTGCCACGCCGTGCGCCACTGGCCCACGCCCAGCGCGAACGAGGCTTCCTTGAGGGAGCTGGGGACCAGGCGCAGCACGACGTCCGCCGCCCGGATCATGATCGGCAGCATCATGACGCTGATCGCGCAGCCCGCCGCGAAACCGGACCGTTCGAAGCCCACCACCAGGATGAGGGAGGCGTAGACGAACAGGCCGGCCACGATGGACGGCAGGGCCGTCATGGCCTCGACGACCGTGCGGACCAGGCGGGTGAACCAGCCCCGGGTCTCGTTGAGGAACACCGCGCACGTCAGGCCCATCGGCACGGTGATGACCAACGCGATGCTGATCTGCTCCAGGGTGCCGACCGCCGCGTGCAGGACGCCGCCGAGGTCGAGCGGGTCCAGCGTGCCGGCGTCCGCCATGTCCTCGGTGAAGAAGTTGAGGTGCCCCAAGGCGTCGAAGCCCATGATGATCGGGTAGGCCACGATGGTGAGCAGCGCGGCCAGCGCGAGGAACGCCAGGCTGTGCACGACGGCACTGGCCAGCTTGTCGCGCACCGCCAAGGCGTTGTCGTCCAACGACACCAGGAGTGCGTACAGCCCGAGGAAGATCGGGTACGCGATGGCGATGAACGCGACCACGCCGGAGAACGGCGCGATCTGGTCGAACAGCAGGCCGGTGAGGGCGGCGGCCGACGCCAGGGCGCCCAGCACGGCGGCGACGTCCGCGCCCCGGCGGGTGCGCGTCACGCGGCGGAGTTCGGTCATCGTCAGTCGCTCCCCTGCCCGGAGCGGCTGCGCGCGATGACCGCCGACGCCGCGAAGTTCACGACGAGCGTGAGCACGAACAGCGCCAGGCCGGCGGCCATCAACGCCGACAGGCCGAACGGGCTGGCCGCGCCCCAGCGCTGGGCGATGAGCGCCGACACGGAGTTGCCGCCGCTGCCCAGGATCTGGGTCTGGATGGCGAACACCGGCGCGATGATCATGGCCACGGCGATGGTCTCGCCCAGCGCGCGGCCCAGGCCCAGCATGGTGCCGCCGATCATGCCGCCGCGCCCGAACGGCAACACGACGCTGCGGACCATGCCCCAGCGGGTCGCGCCCAGCGCGTAGGCGCCTTCGCGTTCTCCCTGCGGTGCTTGGGTGAACGACTCGCGCATCACCGAGCAGATGAACGGCATGACCATGAACCCGACGATGAGCCCGGCCCAGAACGTCGAGGTCACGTACGCCGCGTCGGTGGCCAGCGGGTCGGTCGGGTCGACGCCGTCCACGTGCAGGAACGGCACCCAGCCGAACTGGAGCGACAGCCAGCGCGGCACGTCGACGCCCTGCCACTGGAGGTAGACCGAGCCGAACAGGCCGTAGACGACGCTGGGCACCGCGGCCATCAGGTCGACCATGCTGGTCAGCGCCCGCTTGAGCCGGCGCGGCGCGTACTCGGAGATGTAGAGGGCCACGCCCAGCGCCAGCGGGAACGCCACCACCAGCGCGACGGACGCGATGAGCAAGGTGCCCACCAGGACGGCGGCGATGCCGAAGTTCAGCGAGTCCGGTTCCCACGCCTGCGTGGTGAGGAAGTCGAAGCCCGCCGCCGAGAACGCCTCCGCGCCCTGGGTCAGCAGGAACAGCCCCACGGTCGCCATGACGGCGAGCACGGCCAGTCCGGCGCACCGCAGCAGCAGCCGGAACACCCGGTCCACGCCGCCGGGCGCGGTCACCCTGCGGCGCGGCTCGTCCGGTGGCGCGACGGGCGGCGCGTCCATGAGAAGCGTCATCTTCGGCGGCTCCGAGTTCCGATCGGTTCGGGCGCAAGCAGAACCCGCCCAGTTGGCCGGACCCGGATCGGTTCGTGAACAACGGACGAACGCCCGACGCGAATTGGTGCCCGGTACGCCGAACAGCGCCGCGAACAATGGTCGGCGTTCCGCATCAGAAATGCTCCGCGGTCGCGACGGGCGCTTCGACGACCAGTTCGAGGAAACTGCGGCAGGCGTGCTGCGCCTGCACCCTCCGGTGGTACTTGCGGCTGGACACGGCCACGTCCGCGGCCCCGAGCCGGAGCCGCCACGACCACAGCTGGGTGTCCCTGGCCACGGCCGGCGTGCTGCCTGCCAGCGACTCCCGCAGCCGGGCCACCGCGAGCGCGCAGGCGTCGACGCTCGGGAACGAGCCGACCGCCTGCCCGAGGCTGCGGTTGTTGGCCGACAGGAAGCGCCACGTCACCCCGGCCGGGGCGGAACGGTAGATCTGAAAACGCGCGACCGCCATCGGGGGTTTCTCCCATCACTGGCCCGCCCCCCGACGTCACGCGAATGCTCAGTTTCGAGGGTGGACGCGAGAAAAAGAACCGATGGCCGGCGCGTGTCCATCATCCTCACAGCGAACAGCGTCACGCACGACAACCAATCGGCCACGCGGAGCCACACCGAAACCCCGATGCCGGCAGCCAGGCGTGCAGCTCGCCGGAGGGCTGGCGCACACCGTCCTCGTCCACCTCACGGCTGGACGCGGCGACGCTCGGCTGCGGACTCATCCGGCCAGGCACCCCCTCCGACGACCCCGGTGCTGTGCACCGCCACCGGTTACCCCGTCCAGAGCGGGTGAATCGCCGGACTCCTCAGGTCCCCCAGGTGACGAACCCGCCATCCGCATCGCCCGTGAACATCACGCCGGACTGGCCGGATATCTGCCAGGCCTCGAACCCGTCACCCGCGAGGACGGACAGAGTCGCACCACAGCCGAAGCCGATGACCAGGAGCCCTTCGCGGAAGACATCCACGTTTTCGACCGACTGCCGCACCAAGCCGAGGACCGGTGCGAGGTCGACCGCATCTCCCTCCGGACGAATCCGCGTCACAGCCCCGGCCGTCCTCAACTCAAACGGCCCCTCGACGCGAACCTCAAGGCTCCGCTCCTGGTCCCCCATCACAAATGTGACCGCCCAGTCGATCCGAAGCTGGAGGACGTCGAATCCCGCGCATTCGAGGTGCACGCCCCCTTCGGAACTCCTGCGGAAATTCAATCGGGCCACCACTCGCACTCCTCATCGATGCCTCGTGTCGGCCGTGGCCCCTCGCCTGTGACGACGTTTCAGAAGAAGGGGCGGGCCGGTCCCGATGGGCCGGCCCGGTCGTCCGGGTGTCAGCCGAGCGGGGTGTCCTTGTCGCGCAGCGCCTCCAGGGCATGTGCGTACATGCGCGACTTGATGGTGCCCAGCGTGGGGCCGGCCTTGCCGACCTGGGCCACCGCGATCCCGATCGCGGTCGCGCGCACGGCGTCCTCGTCCACGGCGTGGTCGACCACGGCGGCGGCGAGGGCGTCGTGCCCGCCGTAGCGGCGGGCGGTGGTCATGGCCTCGTGCGCGGTCTGCGGGTTCAGGCGCGCCTGGATGAGGGCGGACATGCCGGGCGTGAAGGGGATGTTGATCTCGGCTTCGGGCAGGCACCAGAAACCGCGGTCGGCGCGCATCACCCGGAAGTCGTGGGCCAGCGACAGCATCGCCCCGGCGGCGAAGGTGTGCCCCTGCAACGCGGCCACCGTGATCACCGGCAGCGACAGCACCCGCGCGAAGAGGTCGTGCACGGACACGACGTACCCCAGGTACTGCTCGCCGTTCGCCATGAGCCATTCGAGGTCCAGGCCGTTGGAGAAGAACTTGCCGGTGGCGGTGGTGACCAGGGCGCGCGGCCCCTCGGCCCGCTCCACCTCGTCCAGCGCGGCGTTCACCGAGGCGATCCAGTCGGGGTGGAAGCGGTTCTCGGTGTCCCCGAGGTCGAGGACGAACACCTCGTCCTGGCGGTCGAGCGTGGGCATGGCGGCTCCTTCGTGCTGAACGGTCACTGCTGCGGCTCGGGTCGATCGCGCAGCGCGCGGGCGAGCGGGTCGTGGATCTCCTCGGCGGCGGTCTCGATCAGACCCGCGACGAAGTCCCCGGCCAGCGCCACCGCCTCGTCGATCAACTGCGCCCGGCCGCCCGGGAAGTGGTGGTACACCGAGCCACAGTCAGCACTCATTGAGTCAATGGTCGTTGAGCGGAGCACCGGGGTCAACCCCACCGAGCGGTTGACTCCACACCCACCACTCAAGCATCATTGAGTCAATGACTACTGACTGGCACCCCGACCTGGTGGCCCGGGCCCGCGTGCACGCGGCGCTCGGCGAGCCCGCGCGGCTGGCCGTGGTCGAACACCTGCTGCTGGGCGACGCCTCCCCCGGCGAGATCGGCCGCGCCCTCGGCCTGCCCAGCAACCTGCTCGCGCACCACGTGAAGCTGCTCGAACAGGCCGGCGTGGTGGAGAAGTTCCGCTCCGAAGGCGACCACCGCCGCACCTACCTGCGGCTGCTGCCCGGCGTGCTGGCCGACCTCACCCCCACCGGGCAGCGGGAGGCCCCCCGGGTGGTGTTCGTGTGCAGCCGCAACTCCGCGCGCTCGCAGCTGGCCGCCGCGCTGTGGAAGCGCCGCAGCCGCATCCCCGTGGCCAGCGCCGGCACCCGCCCCGCCGAGCGCGTCCACCCCCTCGCGGTCGAGACCGCCCGCGCCCACGGCCTGTCGCTCACCCGCGCCCGCACGCACCACCTCGACGACGTGCTCCAGCCCGACGACCTGGTCGTGGCGGTGTGCGACAGCGCCCACGAGGAACTCGGCGGCGACCCGACCGCACGCCTGCACTGGTCGGTCCCCGACCCGGCGGCCGTGGGCACGCCCGACGCCTTCCGACAGGCTTACCTCGACCTCGCCGACCGCGTCGACCGCCTGGTCCCCGCCACGCGCACGCCCCAGGAGCCCTGATGCGCCCCCTGTCCCACCGGCTGCTCGCCGAATACCTCGGCAGCCTCCTGCTCGCCGCGCTGGTCATCGGCTCCGGCATCGCCGCGCGATCCCTGTCCCCCCACGACATCGGCCTCCAACTGCTGGAGAACGCCGCCGCCACCGCCGTCGGCCTCTACGCGATCATCCTGATCTTCGGCCCGGTCAGCGGCGCGCACTTCAACCCCGCCGTCAGCCTCGCCGACGCCGCGCTCGGCGGCCTGGCGTGGCGCGACGTCCCCGCCTACGCCGCCGCCCAGATCACCGGGTGCGTCAGCGGCGCGGTCCTGGCCAACACCATCTTCGACCTCGCGCCCGTCAGCATCTCCACCACCGACCGCGCCACCCTCCCGCACGGCCTGTCCGAAGTGGTCGCCACCGCCGGCCTGCTGCTGGTGATCTTCTCCCTGGTCCGCACCGGCCGCGCCACGCTCGCCCCGGCCGCCGTGGGCGCCTACATCGGCGCGGCGTACTTCTTCACCAGCTCCACCAGCTTCGCCAACCCCGCCATCACGATCGGCCGCGTGTTCAGCGACACCTTCGCCGGCATCGCACCCTCGTCGGTCCCCGCGTACGTGCTCGCACAGCTGATCGCCGTCCCGTTGGCGGTCCTCCTGGTGCGGGTGCTCCACCCGGCTCCGACCACGAGCGGGGCGACCGTCACCGATCAACTCGACACCGAAGGACAGCCCCGTTGAGCACCAAGCCCGAAGTCCTCTTCGTCTGCGTCCACAACGCCGGCCGCTCCCAGATGGCCGCCGCCCTGCTCCAGCACTACGCGCTGGGCCGGGTCAACGTCCGCTCCGCCGGCTCCGCCCCGGCCGACCAGGTCAACCCCGCCGCGGCGCGGGCACTGGCCGAACTGGGCCTGGACATCACCGCCGAGGTCCCGTCCAAACTCACCACCGAGGACGTGGAAGCCTCCGACGTGGTGATCACGATGGGCTGCGGCGACACCTGCCCGGTCTTCCCCGGCAAGCGCTACCTCGACTGGGAGCTGGAGGACCCGGCCGGCCAGGGCCTCGACGCCGTGCGCCCGATCCGCGACGACATCGACCGCCGCGTCCGCGCCCTGCTCTCCGAACTGCTCGACACCGAGGACTGACCACGTCGGAGGTGTGCTGCCGGCCCGTCGTCGGCAGCACACCTCGACCCCGGCGCGGCCCTACCGCCGCCGCAACCGTGAGACCACGAACCGGGCGTCCCGCCCGACCCCCCGCAACGTCGCCGACGCCAGCGTCCGCTGCCACTCCAACCCCACGAACCCCAACCCCGGGTGCGTGGTCGACAGGCCCTCCCGGTGGCGCGGCCGTCCCTCGGCGTCCAACGCCCCCAACGGCTCCAGGTAACCGAAATCCGGCCGGTACCCGGTGGCCAGCACGATCGCGTCCACCTGCTCACGCCGCCCGTCCGACCAGGTCACGGTCGTGCCGTCCAGATCGGTGAACATCGGCCGCCGGTCCGGCCGCCCCACCTCCAACGCGGCCCGGTAGACCCCCGCGTCCAGCACGGGCGTGGAGAAGTGCGCGGGCAACCACCGCCCGACCGGCACGGCGTCCACCCCGGTCACCCGCCACCACCAGTGCACGTCCCGCCCCCACGGCCGCTGCGGCACGAACCTCACCGGTGCCCGCGAGGCCAACGACACCGACGCGACCCCGGCCAACTCGTGCGCGATCTGAACGGCCGAGTTGCCCGCCCCCACCACGACCACCCGCTGCCCCGCGTAGCCCTGCGGGTTCCGGTACTGCGCGGCGTGCACGATCGACCCGGCGAACCGCTCAAGCCCCGGCAACGCAGGCCGGTAGGGCCGCCCGAACCCGCCGTTGGCCGCGATCACCACCGGCGCGGCCAACCGCCGCCCGTCCTCCAACACCACCTCGAACCCACCCGAGCCGCCACCCACCTTCACCACCCGGTGCCCCGTGCGGACATCCACGTCCAACCACTCCGCGTACCGCGCCAGGTAGTCCACCACCTCGTCACGACGCGGATACCGGTCCGGATCACCACCGAACCCCAACCCCGGCAACGAACTGAACCTCGCCGGCGAGAACAGCGTGAGGCTGTCGTAGTACGACCCCCACGACCCCACCGGCCGCTCACCCGCCTCCAACACCACCGGCACACCACCCGCCGCCTGCACCGCCCACGCCGCAGCCAACCCCGACTGCCCACCACCGACGACCAGCACATCACCCATAGACATACGTCGATAATATCGGAACCTCCCGAAATGACGACATGTGCCACACTGGGAGCCGTGGCCGAACTCGGCGAAGCCTCCCGCCGCTTCCTCAAAGCCCTGGCCGGCGAGACCCGGCAACAGCTCATGCTCCAGTTCGCCGGCGGCGGCGAACTGACCGTCGGCCAAGCCGCCGAACGCGCGGGCATCGCCCACTCCACCGCGTCAGAGCAGCTGGCCCTACTCCGCGAGGGCGGCCTGCTCACCTCCCGCCGCGACGGCAAGACCGTCTACTACCGCGCCGACGGCACCGGCATCGCCCAAGCCCTGACCGAACTGCAAACCCACCTGCTCACCTGCTGCCCACCAACCACCACCCCGCCCACGCCGTAAAGGGACGCGAGTACGAGCGCGCGTTCCTCGACACCAACCAGGTGCGAGACCAGCGGGCGGTGCGTCACCCGGGGCGGTCGTCGGTGGCTCGATCGCGGATCCTGGGCGTGCTGCCGAAGCGGCGCATGAGCGGGCGTTCCACTGTGCGGTGGAGGAGCCAGGCGGCCAGGACGCACAACACGATCTCCAGGACGACGGTGGCGATCGTCCCGATCACCGGTCGGATCGCCGAGCCGGCCCAGGCGTTGAACAACTCGACGACCAGCGGGTGGACGAGGTAGAGGGCGAAGGAGATCTCGCCCAGGAAGACCATCAGGGGGGTGCGCCACACCGAACGCGCGCCCCGCAGGTCCATCGACGCCGCCGCCACGACGACCAGCGCCACCGGGACGATGCTCGCCGCCACGAAGACGAACAGCGGTGGCAGCAAGAAGAAGGCGGCGTTGAAGCAGACCACCGCCGCCACCGCGGGGATCGTCACGCCCAGCCTCGGGGTGAAGCCGTTGCGCACCAACCTGGCCAGGACCATGCCCAGCACGAACTCGGGGAGCCTGCTGGGCGGGAAGAAGTAGGTGAACCAGTACTGCGCCAACGGCATCTCCACGACGCCCGGTTGCAGCGCGGGGCCGTCGAGCGTGCCGGCGACGACCGGCACCGCGAAGACGAGCGCGACCATGGCCAGGGCCGCCGAGGTCAGCAGGCGCGCCGGGATCCTGCGCACCAGCGGGATGGTGAACGGGAACAGCAGGTAGAACAGGACCTCGCTGCTCAACGACCAGCTCACCGGGTTGACGCTGTACAGGAACTCGGGCAGCGGCGCCCACGGGTGCAGCAGGAGCAGGCTGATCACCGGGCTGGTGGTCCAGCCGTCGCCCGGCGGCGGGCCGCCGGGCACCGCCGAGATGCCGGTGACCAGGAACACCGCGTACATCACCGCCCAGGTGACGACGTGGTTGGGCAGGATCTTCCAGGCCCTCCTGCGCCAGAACGCCCGCGTGGTGTCCGTCGGCCGAGCCGACCACATCAGCACGAAACCGCTGAGCACGAAGAAGAACGACACCGACACCATCGCGGTCGGCAGGAACGGCGCCCACACGTCCACGTGGCCCAGCAGCACGAAGAACGCCGCCGCGAAACGCAGACCCGTCAACGACGGCAGGCGGTGGACGACACTCGGGGCGGCGGTCACGGGACCTCCTCTCAGATCGTCGTCATGGGGAGCTTCTCCAGCGCGGTCACGTACGGGCCGGCCTGGAACGCGGGCGGGTCGTCGGGGTCGACGCGCAGGTCCGGGAAGCGGTCCAGCAGCACGTTGAGCACCACCCGGCTCTCCAGGCGGGCCAGCGGCGCGCCCACGCAGAAGTGGATGCCCCGGCCGAAGGTGAGGTGCGGGTTGGGGTCCCGGGCGATGTCGAAGACGTCCGGACGGGGGAACTGGCGGGGGTCGCGGTTGGCCGCGCCGAGGCACACCGCGACCATCTGGTCGGCGGGGATCACCTTGCCGGCGACCGTGGCCTCCACGTTGGTCACCCGGCCCATCTCGGGGAACGGGGTCAGGTAGCGCATGGATTCCTCGATCGCGGCCGGGACCTTGGTGCGGTCGGCGCGGACCTCCTCGCGCGCGTCCGGGTGCGCCTCCAGGCACAGCACGGCGTTGCCGAGCACCATCGTGGTGGTGATGTGGCCGTTGACCAGCAGCACGTTGGCGAAGTTGGCCACCTCGGTGTCGGTGAGCCGCCGACCGTCGACCTCCGCCTCGACCAGGGTGCCCAACAGGTCGTCGGACGGCTTGCGGCGGCGGTGGGCGGCGTGCTCGCTCATGTAGTCGACGAAGTGCTGCATCTGCTCCATGGCGTGTTTCAGGATCCGTTGCTGCTCCTCGTCGGACTCGATGTGGGAGAACTCGTGCGCCTGCTCGGTCATCTCGTCGACCCACTGCTTGAACAGGTGGCGGTCGCTCGCCGGTATCCCCAGCAGTTCGGCGATGACGATCACCGGCAGCGGGTAGGCCAGGTCGCGGATCAGCTCGACCTTGTCCTCGCCCGCCACGGCGTCGAGCAACTCGTGCGTCAGGGCCACGACCCTCGGTTCCAGGTCGGCGACCACCTTGGGCCCGAAGGCGTGGTTGACGACCTTGCGCAGCTTGCCGTGGTCGGGCGGGTCCATCTCCAGGAGGTTGCCCTCCAGGAACTTCACCTCCATGTCGGCCATGCGGCCGGTGTTGGAGGAGAACGTCTTCGGATCGGCCAGCACCTTCACCGACTCCGGGTACCCGTACACCCGCCAGACGCCGGTGTCGGGGTTGCGGTCCACGAGCTCCGCCGGCTGCCTGCCGGTGAGCCAGAAGTGCCTCGGGTCGGGGTTCCACTGCGTCAACTCGGCCACGCGGATCCTCCTCGGGTCGAAGGGGCGGGCCGCTGCGCCGATCACGCGGACCCGCGGGTCGCGGGGTGAACCGGCGGGCCCGACGTGTCCCGGCGACGGGACAGCGGTCAGGCCAGGCGCAGCAGCCAGTTGTCGGGGTCTGGGGCTCGGCCGTGGTGGATGGCGGTCAACGCCTCCCGCAGGCCGGTCGTGACGGGTCCCGCCCGCCCGTCGCCGACCTCCCACCGGCCGTGGGCGCCGACGACAGCGCCCACCGGGGTGGCCACGGCGGCGGTGCCGCAGGCGAACACCTCGGTCGTCGCCTGCGAACACAGCTCGTCCAGGGTGATCGCGCGCTGCTCGGTCCGCAGGCCCGCGCGGGCGGCGAGGGTGAGGATCGAGTCGCGGGTGATGCCGGGCAGCAGGGTCCCGCTCAGCGGCGGGGTGCCGAGCGTGCCGTCCTCGGTCACCCAGAAGACGTTCATGCCGCCCAGCTCCTCGACGAAGCGGTGCTCGGCGGCGTCGAGCCACAGCACCTGGCGGCAGCCGTGTTCGACGGCCTCGCGCTGGGCGGCGAAGCCCGCGGCGTAGTTGCCCGCGCACTTGGCCTCGCCGGTGCCGCCGGGCGCGGCTCGGGAGTAGCGCGTGGGAGCCCACACCGCGATCGGCTCCACGGCGTGGCCGAAGAACGCCTCGGTGGGGAACGCCAGCAGCTGGAACGCGTATTCCCGGGCCGGGCGCAGGGCCAGCGTCGACTCCGCGCCGTAGAGCGTGGGCCGCAGGTACAGCGCGCGGCCCTCGCCCTCGGGAACCCAGCGGCCGTCGACGGCCAGCAACGCGCGGATCGCCGACTCGAACAACTCCGCCGGCAGCTCCGGGATCGCCAACCGGCGCGCCGAAGCGGCGAACCGGCGGGCGTGGTCGGCCACCCGGAACCCGGCGGGGACGCCGTCGGGTTGCCGGTAGACCTTCAAGCCCTCGAACACCACCTGGCCGTAGTGCAGGCCGGACAGCGCCGCCGGCACCGTCATCGACGCGTGCGGGCGCACGGCGCCGTCGTGCCAGCCCCGTTCGGGCGTCCACCTCAGCGTCACCGCGTGCTCGGTGAACACCGTGCCGAAAGGGGCGTTCGCGGACCGCTCCCGCACCCGCGCGTCGGGCAGCGGGTCCGGTCCGGGCAGGTGCGCCCAGCTCGTCGTGGCGGTCACCGCACGCGCAGCGGCAGCCGGTCGACGCCGCAGATCTCGGCCGACCGGGAGAACGTCGGCACCCGGTCCTCCGCGATGGTCAGCTTCGGGAAGCGGTCCAGCAGCACGTTGAGCGTCACCTTGCCCTCCAGCCGGGCCAGCGGCGCGCCGACGCAGAAGTGCACCCCCCGCCCGAACGCCATGTGCGCGCCGGGGTTGCGGGACAGGTCGAACGTGTCCGGGTCGGGGAACTGCCGCGCGTCGCGGTTGGCCGCCGCGATCCACACCCGCACCATCTGGTCTTTGCCGATGGTCTGCCCGCCGACCTCGACCTCCTCGGTGGTGGCCCGGTAGGCCAGCGCGAACGGGCTGAAGAACCGCAGCGACTCCTCGATGGCGGGGACCAGCCGGTCGCGGTCCTCGCGCACCAGGTCCCGCAGGCCGGGCACGGTGTCCAGGCACAGCACCGTGTTGCCCAACAGCATGGTGCTGGTCAGGTGGCCGGCGAACAGCAGGATGTTGGCGAAGTTGACGATCTGGGCGTCGTCGAGCCGCACGCCGTCGATCTCGGCCAGCACCAGCTGCGACAGCAGGTCCTCGCGCGGCTTGCGGCGGCGTTCCACGGTGTGCGCGCGCAGGTACTCGTAGAGCGGTCGGATGTGGTCGATCTGCTCCTGGAACTCCCGGCCCTGCTCCTCCTGCCGGTCGACCAGGGAGATCTGGCCGGTGCTCTCCAGCATCTTGTCGACCCAGCCCTTGAACAGGTCGCGGTCACCGGCCGGCACGCCGAGCAGTTCGGCGATCACGATGACCGGCAGCGGGTAGGCCAGGTCGGCGACCAGTTCCAGTTCGTCGCCCTCCACGGCGTCGAGCAGCTCGTGCGCCAGCCGCTCGACGCGGTCCTCCAGCGCCGCCACCGTCTTGAGGCTGAACGCGCTGTTGACCAGGCGGCGCTGGGCGCTGTGCGCCGGCGGGTCCATCTGCATCAGGTTGCCGTCGCTGAACGGGTTGTCCTCGACCTCGACCTGGACCAGCCGGGTGGTGTCGGAGGAGAAGCGCTTCGTGTCGGTGAAGATCTCCACCGCCTCGGGGAAGCCGTAGACGTTCCACAGCCCCACCGTCTCGTCGAACCGCACCACCTGCTCGGCGTGCCGGCCGCGCAGCCAGAAGTGCTCCGGGTGGAATTCCCATCGCTCGGGGAAGTCGGTCATCACGGTCCTCCCTGGGGTGTCACTTGCGGGCGAGGAACAGCCGGCCGGTCGGGAAGGCCAGTTCGACGGACTCCACGGCGGAGAAACCCGCGTCGCGCAGCCGCGCCCGCCACTCCTCCTCGGTCTGGAGGCGGCGCTTCATGAACTCGTGGTGGAAGTAGGTGACGGCGGCGCTGAACCGGCGTTCCCGCGCGTTGCGCAGGTAGGGCACGGCCTCGGTGAGCGCCATGACCCCGCCGGGGCGCAACGCCTCCCGGCAGCGGGTGAACACCTCCATCGCGGTGTCCTCCTCCTCGGGGAACATGTCGTGGAAGACGAACCCCGCGTGGATGACGTCCGCGCCGTCCAGCGGCGACGGGTCGGTCGCGATGGATTGGATGGGTCGCTCGACCACGGTGAGCCGACCGCCCACCCCGGCGCGGTCGCCCGCCTGCCGGGCGGCGGCGCACGAGTCGTGGTCCAGGTCCAGGCCGACCGCGCGCGAGTCGGGCAGCGCCAGCAGGATCTCGATCAGCAGCCGGCAGGTGCCCGAGCCGAGGTCGACGGCCACGGCGGGCTTCGCCTCGACCAGGGCGCTCAACGCGGCCGGGTAGAACGCCTTGGAGCCCATCCACTGCGAGCTGACCGCCACCTCGCGTCCGTCGCGCAGGTCGATGCCGGTGCCCCGGTCGGGGTCGTTGAGGAAGTCGCGGGCGTTCTCGACGAACGGCCGGTTGGCGTTCATCGTCCACGACAGGAATCCGGCCTGGTGCTGGATCACGTCGAAGTCGGGCACCGCGCGGAACGTGCTGCCGTCGGTGCCGACGGGTTCGATCAGCGCGGCCGACTCCAGCGCCTCGCAGTACCCGGCGACGCCGGTTTCACGCAGGTCCGCCGCCTGCGCCAGCTGCGCGACGGTGAACGGTTCGCCGGTCTGGATCACGGTGACGACGCCGAGCCGGTCGCCCATCTCCAGCAGCGCGGCGGCGGCGGCGAGCGCCGGGGCGTCGCCACCCGCCCGGCACTCGGCGGTGAAGTCGTGGTCGACCGTGGGGTGGGTCCTCGTCTCCTCGAAGGTCATCCGGTTCCTCCTGGTGCGGCTTCCGGCGCCGCGGTGGTCACGGTGTGAGCAGACCGTCCAGCGCCGCGCCGATCACGGCGGCGTTGCGCGGCCAGTACATCTCCTGGTGCGTGCAGGCGACGTCGAACCGGCGCAGAGCACCGGTCACCAGCGGTCGCCACAGGTCGGCGAACTGCTCGTCGAGCACGCGCTCCCGGCGGGTCTCCGGGTCCAGCAGCGCGTTGAAGAACACCGCGTCGCCGCGGTACACCGGTTGCGTGTAGCGGCGCATCCGGAGCGTGTGGTCGACGACGATCGACGCGGCCGTCTCCAGCAACCGCGGGTAGCCGTCGACGTCGGTGAGGTGGCCCATGTAGTTGGCCAGGAACGCGCGCACCCCGGCCTCGTCGGGCACGTCGTAGCGGGCGAACACGTCGCCGGGCACGCAGTCGATCAGGCCGAGCAGGCCGATCTCGTGGCCGCGCCGCTGGAGCTCGACGGCCAGCGCGTGCGCCAGCGTGCCGCCCAGCGACCAGCCCAGGACGTGGAACGGCCCGGCGGGCTGGACGCCCAGCACTTGATCGGCGTAGTCGGCGACCATCTCCTCGACGGTGCCCGGCCGCGGCCCGTCGGCGCGGAACTCGCGGGCCTGCAACCCGTACATCGGGTGTCCGGCGGGCACGTGCGGCACGAAGCCGAGGTAGGGCCAGCACAGGCCGCCGCCGGAGTGCACCCACCACAGCGGCGGGCGGTCGCCCTCGGTGCGCAGCGGCAGCACCACGGCGAACGGGTCCACCGCGGCGGGCAGCGAGATCGCGGCCTCGGCGGCGAACTCCGGTTGCCGGTGCCCGGCGGGCAGCTGCCCGGCGAGCCCGGCGACGGTCGGGTGGGCGAACACGGTCCGGATCGGCACCTCGACGCCCAGCCGCTCCCGGATGCGGTAGATCAGCCGGATCGCGCGCAGCGAGTGGCCGCCCCGGTCGAAGAAGTCGTCGTCGACACCCACCCGGTCCACGCCGAGCACCTCCGCGAACAGCCCGCACAGGGCCCGTTCGTCGTCGGTGGCGGGCGGTCGGTAGGCGCTGCCCGCGAACTCGGGCGCGGGCAGGGCGGCCCGGTCGACCTTGCCGTTGGCGGTCAACGGCAGGCGCTCCAGCACCACGACGGCGGCGGGCACCATGAACTCGGGCAGGCTGCGGGCCAAGCCGTCGCGAACCGCCGAGGGCAGCACGGCGGCGTGCCGGGACAGGGCGGGCGCGTTGGCCGTCGGCCCGGTCGGCTCGCCCACCCGGTAGAGGCCGTCCAGGGCCGTGGCGGGTCGGTCGAGCACCACGGCTTCGAACCGGTCGGGCGCGTCGGGCGACCACGTGCAGTACGCGGTCCGGCCGAGGGCCGTGCAGCGTCGGACCAGCTCCTCGGGGTCCACCGCGCCCGCCTCGCCCGCCTCGCTCGCCAGCCGGGCGTTGGGCAGGCCGGTGATCCGGACCGGACCCACCGCGTCCAGCAGCGGGCCGAGGTCGGCCGGGTCGCGCAGGTCGACACCCCACACCGCGTGCGGCAGGTCGCCGACCGACCGGGCGTCCACGGGGGCGCGGTGCAGCACGACCTCGTAGCGGTGGCGGGTCAGCTCGTTGTGCTCGGCGCCGCGCTTGAGCCGGATGTCGACGGCGGCCGACCGGTCGCGTGCCCACGCGTCGAAGAACGCGGGGTCGAGCAGCAGTTCCTTCTCCCCCAGCACGGCCTGCTCGACGGCGGCGCGCACGGCGGCGGCCGAGGCGTCGGGATGCCGGGCGCGGTGCACGGCGGCGTGGAAACGCCGCACGGTCGCGTAGTTGCGCACGTCGCCGACCACCAGCCGGCCGCCGGGCGCGAGCGCGGTCCACGCGACGTCCAACACCCGTTCCAGGTAGTCGGTGTCCGGGAAGTACATGACCACCGAGTTCAGGATCACCGTGTCGAAGTGGCCGGCGGGCAGGCCCGTCGGGTCGTCGGCGGCCTGCCGGCGCACCCGGACCCGGTCGCGCAGCACCTCGTCGCGGTCGATGTGGTCGCGCAGGCGGTCGACGGCGTGGGCGGAGAAGTCGGTGGCCCAGTAGGTGTCGACGACGGGCGCGAGCGGGCGCAGCAGCAGGCCGGAGCCGACGCCGATCTCCAGCACCCGGCGCGGCGCGTACGCCGTGATGCGGTCCACCGCGGCCTGGCGCCACCGGGTCATCTCCTCCAGCGGGATCGGCGCGCCCGTGTAGGAGCTGTTCCAGCCGGTGTAGTCGTCCACCAGCGGGCCGGGGTCGGCCGGCCGGTCGTAGACGTGCTCGTAGACCTCCTGCCACTCGGTGAGCTGGCGGTCCGGGTCGGCCGCGCCGGGCTCGTGCCGGTCGGGCACCACGTAGGCGACCAACTGGCGTTCGTCCAGCGAGTCCACGTAGGGCAGCACGACGGCCCGCGCCACCCCGGGCCGGCGGCGCAGCGCCGCCTCCACCTCGCCCGGCTCGACCCGGAACCCGCGCACCTTCACCTGGGTGTCGGCGCGGGCGACGAACTCCAGCCGGCCCGCCGCGTCCCACCGGGCCAGGTCGCCGGTGCGGTACATCCGCTCCCCCGGCCGGCCGTACGGGTTGGCGATGAACCGGTCGGCGGTGGGGCCGGGCCGGTCGGCGTAGCCGCGCACCACGCCCGCGCCCGCCGTGTACAGCTCGCCCACCACCCCGGGCGGCACCGGGCGCAGCGCGGGGTCGAGCACCAGCAGGTCGCTGCCCCGCGTGGGCACGCCGATGGGCACCGGCGGGCCGTCCAGGTCGGCCAGGCCCACGACGTGCCGCGCGGCGAACGCGGTGTTCTCCGTCGGGCCGTAGCCGTTGACCAGCTTCAGGTTCGGGCAGGCGGTCAGGGCGCGGCGGGCGGCGGCGGGCGGGAGCACCTCACCGCCCACCCACAGCTCCTCCACCCCGGCCAGCGCCTCCGGCCGGTCCTCGACCAGCAGCGCGAACAGGCCGGTGGCCATGCAGATCCCGGTGACGCCGCCCGCCACCACGGTGTCGGCGAGCACGCCGGTGGCGAACCGTCCCGGCGGGACCGGCACGATCGCGCCGCCGGACAGCAGCGGCACCCACAGCTCCCAGGTGGAGGCGTCGAACGTGTGCGGCGAGTGCAGCAGCACCCGCCGGTGGCCGTCGCCCAGGCAGGCGTCCACGGCCAGGTCGACGATGTTGCGGTGGGTGGCCAGCGCGCCCTTGGGCGAGCCGGTGGAACCGGAGGTGTAGATGACGTAGGCGGCGTTGTCCGGTGCCAGCGGCACCTCCGGGTCGTGCGCGGGCAGGTGGCCGCGGTCCCGCCCGGCCCACCGCGCGTCCAGCAGGATCACCGGCGCGGCGTCGGCGAGCACGAAGTCGATCCGTTCCCGGGGGTAGGCCGGGTCGATCGGCACGTACGCCGCGCCGGCCTTCAGCACGCCGAGGGTGGCGATCACCAGCTCCGGCGAGCGCTCCAGCATGACGCCGACCCGCCGCTCGGGTCCGGCGCCGGCGGCGATCAGGTCGTGGGCGACCCGGTTGGCCTCGGCGTCCAGTTCGGCGTAGCTCCAGGTGCGCTCGCCCGTGATCAGGGCCGGGGCGTCGGGCGCGCGCCGGACGTGGCTCGCGAACAGGGCGACGGCGGTCGTGGCGGGCGGGTCCCCGCCGCGCCCGCGCCGGCCCAGCGCCAGCACGCGGTCCCGTTCCGGGCCGGTCAGCAGGTCCGGCGCGGAGATCGGGGCGGCCGGGTCGGCGACGAACGCGGCCAGCAGCCGCCGCCAGTGGCCCAGGTGGGCGGTGATGGTGGCACGGTCGAACAGGTCGGTGGCGTACTCGGCGAAACCCCGGATGCCACCGTCGGCCCGCTCGGACAGGCTCAGCGACAGGTCGAACCGGGAGGTGCCCTGGTCGACCGGTTCGTAGGCCACCCGCAGGCCGGGCAGCTCGAAATCGGGCTCGGCGTTGTTCTGCACCGCCAGCGCCACCTGGAACAGCGGGTTCGCCGAGCCGGAGCGGACCGGGTTCAGCTCCTCCACCAAGCGGTCGAACGGCAGGTCCTGGTGGTCGTAGGCGGCCAGGCTCGCCTCGCGCACCCGCCGCACCAGCTCGGTGAAGCCCGGGTCGCCGGAGGTGTCGGTGCGCAGCACCCAGGTGTTGACGAAGAACCCCACCAGGTCGTCGAGCGCCGCGTCGGTGCGGCCCGCGATCGGCGACCCGATGGCGATGTCGGTGCCGGCGCCCAGCCGGGTGAACAGGGCCGCCAGCGACGCCTGGAGCACCATCGCCACCGTCGCGCCGCACGCCTGTGCCAGGGCCGCCACGCGGCGGCCCAGGTCGGCGTCGAACCCGAACGCCAGCAGCTCCCCCGCGTTGGACGCCACGGCCGGGCGCGGCCGGTCGGTGGGCAGGGTGGTGGTCTCGGGCAGCCGGTCCAGCTGCCGGGCCCAGTAGTCCAGCTGGGTGCGGTGGGCGCTGGTCCCGTCGTCCGGGTCGCCGAGCAGGTCCCGTTGCCACATCGCGTAGTCCGCGTACTGGACCGGCAGCGGCGACCAGCCCGGCGCGGCGCCGCCGAGCCGCGCCTCGTAGGCGGTGACCAGGTCGCGGGCCAGGGGTGCCAGCGACCAGCCGTCGCCCGCGATGTGGTGCAGCACCACCAGCAGCACGCAGGTGCGCGGGTCCAGCCGGAACAGCACGGCCCGCAGCGGCAGGTCCCGGGCCAGGTCGAACGGGCCGCGCGCCACCTCCCGCAGCGCCGCCGGCAGCCGCGCCTCGGACATCGGGCGCACCTCGAACGGGACGCGGCAGCCCGCCGGGTCCAGCACCCGCTGCCGCGGCTCGCCGTCCACTTCGACGAACACGGTGCGCAGCGCCTCGTGCCGGGTGACCACGTCGTGCAGCGCGGCCCGCAGCGCCTCCGGGTCGACCTCGCCGGTCAACCGGAGCCCCAGTGGCCAGTTGTAGGTCGCCGACGGGCCCTCCAGCCGGTGCAGGAACCACAGCCGGGCCTGCGCGGCCGAGGCCGGCACCAGGTCGTCCGGGCGCGTCCGGGGGCGCAGCGGCGGGCGGCGGGTGCCGGTGCCCAGCGCGGCGGCCAGCCCGGCGGGCGTGGGCGACTCGAACACGGCGCGCAGCGGCAGCCACACGCCGGTCTCGGCCTGGATCCTGGTGACCAGCTTGCCCGCCAGCAGCGAGTGCCCGCCGATGTCGAAGAAGTCGTCGTCCGGACCCGCCTGCCCGTCCAGGCCCAGGACCTTCGCGAACAGGTCGCACAGCAGTTCCTCGTGCCGGTCGCGGGGCGGCCTGCGGCCGGGCGCGGCGGGCAGGGCGGGTTCGGGCAGGGCGGCCCGGTCCAGCTTGCCGTTGGGCGTGGTGGGCAGCGCGGCGACCGCGACCACGGCGGCGGGCACCATGTAGTCGGGCAGGTGCTCGCGGGCGTACCGGCGCAGGTCGGCCACCAGCGCCTCGATGCCGCGCGCGGCGGCCGGGTCGTTCACCACCGGGCCGGGTCGGGTCCGGACCGCGCCCGCGACCACCCGTTCCGGCCGCGGCGGGCCGGGGAACAGCACGGCGTCGAACCGCAGCGGGTCCGGCGCGGGCACCGCCACCAGGTCCAGGCCGTGTCGGGCCGCCTCGGCGCGCAGCACGTGCGGGTCCACCCGCGGGCCGGGGACGGGCGTGCCGAACACGGCGCGGGTCGCGTCGGCGTCGCGGGCCAGGCGGGCGTCCGGGATGCCCTCGACGCGCACCGGGCCCGCCTGCGCCGCGGCGAGGATCGCGGCCACTCCGTCGACGCCGTCGGTCCAGCGGTGGACGGGCAGGTCGTGCACCGGTGCGGCGGGCGCGGGTTCCCGGTGCAGCGCCACCTCGTAGCGGTGGGCGGTCAGTTCGTTGTGGCCCGGCCCGGCCTTGAGCCGCACGTCGACCGCGCCGGCGCCGTGCCGGTCGCCCCAACCGGTGAACCAGCCGGGGTCGACCAGGAGTTCCTTCTCCAGCAGCACGGCCCGGTCGACCGCCGCCGCGACCGCCGCCGGGCGGGCCCGCCGGTCGCGGGCGTGTCGGATCGAGGTGTGCAGCAGGCGCAGGGAGGCGTACCGGCGCACGTCGCCGACGACCAGCCGCCCGCCCGGCGCGAGCAACGGCCACAGCCCGGTGAGCACGGCGTCGAGGTAGTCCTCGTTGGGGAAGTACTGGACGACGGAGTTGAGCACGACGGTGTCGAAGTGTCCGGGAGGCAAGCCGGTCACGTCGTCGGCCGCCTGGCAGCGCAACCGGACGCGGTCCGCACGGCCGGTGCGGACCAGGTCGGCGCGCAACCGGTCCAGGGCGGTGGCGGAGAAGTCGGTGCCCCAGATCTCGCCGACCGCGTCGAGCAGGCCGTGCAGCACCAGCCCGGTGCCCACGCCGACCTCCAGCACCCGGCGCGGCCGGTGGCAGGTGACCCGCTCCACGGCCGCGTCCCGCCAGGCCCGCATGTCGGTGCGCGGGATCGGCTCGCCGGTGTAGCCGGACTTCCAGATGCCGAAGTCCTCCGCCGGGTCGTCGGCGGCCGGTTCGGCGTAGGCCTGGTCGTAGACCTCGCGCCAGGCCCGGACCTGGTCCAGGGCCGCGTCGGCGGTGCGGTCCGGGCGCGGCACCACGTGCGCGACCAGCCGCCGCTCCTCGCCCGCGCCGCGCGCGGTCACCACGGCCCGCGCCACGCCGGGGTGACCCGCCAGCACGTGCTCCACCTCGCCCGGCTCGACCCGGTAGCCGCGCAGCTTCACCTGGTCGTCCACCCGGCCCAGGTGGTGCAGCCGGCCCCCGGCGTCCCAGCGGACCAGGTCACCGGTGGCGTACAACCGCGACCCGGGCGGCCCGAACGGGTCGGCCACGAACCGGGTCGCGGTCAGTCCGGGCCGGCCGAGGTAGCCGCGCGCCAAGCCGTCGCCCGCGATGTGCAGCTCGCCGGTCACGCCCACCGGCACGGGGGCGAGGCGCCGGTCCAGCACGTGCACCCGGGTGTTCGCGATCGGCCGGCCGATCGGCGGTGCGCCCGCGCCGGTCACGGGGGCGGCGGTGGACCAGACCGTGGTCTCGGTGGGGCCGTAGAGGTTGGTCGCGCCCGCCGTCCGGGTGGCCAGCTCCGCCGCCAGGGCCGCGCCCAGCGGCTCACCGCCGACCAGCGCCCGCACCGGCAGCGCGCGCGGGTCCTCGGCCAGCAGCGCCTGCCACAGCGACGGCGTGCCCTGCAGGACGGTGATCGCCTCGCGGTCGAGCAGGTCGAGCAGGTCGCCGGGGCGGGCGCCCACCGCGCGCGGCGCGACGACCACGCACGCACCCGCCGTCAACGGCAGGAACAGCTCCAGCGCGGCGATGTCGAAGGCCGTCGTGGTGACCGCGAGCAACCGGTCCGCCGGCGTCAGCGCGAACCGCTCCGCCATGGCGTGCAGGAAGTTCAGCAACGCGTGCCGGGTGACCACCACGCCCTTGGGCACGCCGGTGGAACCGGAGGTGTAGACGACGTAGGCCGCCGACTCCGGCGGTTGGGGGACCTCCGGCGGGGTGTCCGGCCAGTCGCCGGGCGCGTCGGCGTCGCGCAGGGTCAGCAGCGGTCGGCAGTCGGCGAGGATCCGTTCGGCCCGCGCCGGCGGCTGGTCCGGGTCCAGCGGCACGTAGGCGCCGCCCGCCTTGAGCACCGCGAGCAGGGCCACGACCAGGTCGGCCGAGCGCGGCAGGGCCACCGCGACCCGCGCCTCGGGTCCGACGCCGGCGGCCAGGAGCCGGTGCGCCAACCGGTTCGCGCGCGACTCCAGGTCGGCGTAGCCCAGGTCGACGCCGTCGAACCGCACGGCCGGCGCGTCCGGTCGCGTGGCGGCCCGGCGGGCGATCCACCGGGTCAGCGGTTCGGCGGGCACGGGCGCGGCGGTGCGGTTGAAGCCGTGCCGCAACAGGTCGCGCTCCCGGTCGTCGAGCACGTCCACCGCGCCGACCCGCTGCCGCGGCCGGTCGAGCACGGCCCGCAGCACGCGCTCGAACCGGGTGGCGATCGCCTCGGCCGTGGCCCGGTCGAACAGGTCGGTCGCGTACTCGACGCCCACCACCAGGCCGTCGCCGTCGAGCGCGGGCCGCAGGTTGAAGAACAGGTCGAACTTGGCGGTGCGGGTGGGAGCGGGTTCCACCGACACGGTCAGCCCGGGCAGCGCCAGGTCCGGCAGCGGGGTGTTCTGCCACGCCGTGAGCACCTGGAACAGCGGGTGGTGCGCGGTGCTGCGGTCCGGGCGCAGCAGCTCCACCAGCCGCTCGAACGGCACGTCCTGGTGGTCGTAGGCGGCCAGCGCCTTGCGCCGCACCCGTCCCAGCAGTTCGGCGAAGTCCGGGTCGTCGGACAGGTCGACGCGCAGCACCCACGTGTTGGCGAAGAACCCGACGAGGTCGGTCAGCGCCTCGTCGGTGCGGCCCGCGATCGGCGACCCGATCACCACGTCGTCGCCCGCGCCCAGCCGGTGCAGCAGCACGGCCACCACCGCCTGGAACACCATCGCGGGGGTGGCCCCGTGCGCGCGGGCCAGGTCGGTGACAGCGGTGAGCACGGCGGCGGGCAGGGTGCGCTCGACGACGTCGCCCGCGTCGCCCGCCACCGGCGGGCGCGGCCGGTCCAGGGGCAGCGGCAGCGGCTGGGGCACGCCGGCGAGTTCGTCGCGCCAGTAGCGCCCCTGCACCGACAGCGGGCTCGTCGGGTCGTCCTCGTCGCCGAGCAGTTCCCGCTGCCACAGCGCGTAGTCCCGGTACTGGACGGGCAGTGGCGGCCAGTCCGGGGCGCGGCCGGCTCGGCGGGCGGCGTAGGCGGCGCCCAGGTCGCGGGCCAGCGGGGCCATCGACGCGCCGTCCGCGGCGATGTGGTGCACCACCATCGCCAACACGTGCTCCTCAGGCCCGATGCGCAGCACCGAGGCGCGCAGCGGGATGTCACCGGACAGGTCGAAGCCCTCGACGACGGCGGCGTGCACGGCGTCGGGCACGTCCGTCGCGTCGACGTCGAGGACCGGTACCCGCAGGCGCACCTCGTCCACCGGCAGCACCCGTTGCACGGCGGTGCCGCCGTCGTCCTCGCCGTACACCGTGCGCAGGCTCTCGTGCCTGCCCACGACGTCCCGGATCGCCCCGGCGAGCGCGGCCACGTCCAGCGGGCCGCGCAGCCGCAGCGCCAGCGGCAGGTTGTAGGTCGCCGACGCGCCCTCCAGGCGGTGCAGGAACCACAACCGGGCCTGCGCGGGCGACAGCGGGGTCGGGATCGGTCGGGGACTCGACTGCCGGGTCACGGTGAACCCTCCTGCGGGTGTCCGGGGTGGTGCGCGCAGGCATCTGCCACCGGGGACGGCCAGGCGCCCCGGGCGTGTCCCGTCGGCGGGACACCGGAAAGGTCAGGCGCGGCCCTCGGCCATCGCCTCGCGCAGGCTCTTGGGCCGCAAGTCGGTCCAGTTCTCCTCGACGTAGGCCAGGCACGCGGCCCGGCTCTGCTCGCCGAACACGACCCGCCACCCGGCCGGCACCTGGAGGAACGCCGGCCACAGCGAATGCTGCTCCTCGTCGTTCACCAGAACGCAGAACCGACCGCTCTCGTCGTCGAAAGGATTCGTGGTCATGATTCGCCTTTCACCGGCGGTGTGAATTCCGCGGCCCCTCGGCGTCACGCGGTCATTCATTCTTGCCACAAAACCGCGAGGTGCGTCAACGCGGCGGCGAGCGCTTTACCGGCCGGCCCGACACCCGTCCGGCGCTGTCCCGTCGACGGGACGGCGCGGGGCGCGCACAGGGGCGCGCCGGCCCGGGGCCACCTCTCACCGCGGGGACATGCCGATTTGAGACTTTCGGCCCGCGACCACGTGTTCAGGCGCTCGCCGAGCGTCGCAAAGTCCCAACGTATGGTTCAACGATAAAGTGGAATTCGTGAAACTCTCCAGCCACCGCGCACCCGCCTCCCCGGTGCCGGAGTGGATAAGGGTGACCGGCGCCCGCGAGCACAACCTGGCGAACATCGACGTCGAGATCCCCAAGCGGCGGTTGACCGTCGTGACCGGGGTGTCCGGGTCGGGCAAGTCGTCATTGGTGTTCGACACGATCGCGGTGGAGGGACAACGCCAACTCAACGACACGCTGCCCGCGTTCGTGCGCAGCTTCCTGCCCGGCTCCGCGCGGCCCGCGGTGGACCTGATCGAGCACCTGCCCGCCACCATCGCGGTGGACCAGCGCCCGCTGACCGGCGGTCGGCGCTCCACCGTCGGCACCATCACCGACATCGCCCCCCTGCTGCGGCTGCTGTTCTCCCGCGCGGGCGAGCCCTTCGTCGGGTACGCCGACGCGTTCTCGTTCAACATGCCCGCCGGCATGTGCCCGGAGTGCGAGGGCTTCGGCGAGGTCGTCGACGTCGACCTGGACCGCTTCCTGGACCGCGACAAGTCGCTGGAGGGGGGCGCGCTGCGGCCGGCGGTGTTCAAGGTCGGTTCCCGGGACTGGTACCTGCTCGCGCACTCCGGCCGGCTCGACCCGGCCAAACCGGTCTCCGCCTACACCGAGCGGGAGTTGGAGGACCTGCTCCACTCGACGACGGGCACGGTGCGGTTGGAGGTCGCGGGCCAGGAGGTCAACGCGTCCTACGAGGGCGCGGTGGTCAAGTTCCGCCGCCGCTACCTGACCGCGGACGCCGAGGCGGGCGCGCGCACCAAGCAGATGGTGCAGGAGTTCACCACGTCCAAGCCATGCCCGGCGTGCGGCGGCACCCGGCTGTCCCCGCTGGCCAGGGACAGCAAGATCAACGGCTACGACATCGCCCAGTTCTCCGCGATGGAGAGCGAGGACCTGCTGGCCGTGCTGCGCGGGCTGGACCTGCCGCAGGTCAAGCCGGTGGTGGACGCGCTGGTCACCCAGGTCGGTCACCTGGTGGAGATCGGGCTGGGCTACCTGAGCCTGGAGCGGCGCACGGCCACGCTGTCCGGCGGCGAGTCGCAGCGGGTCAAGATCGTGCGGCACCTGTCGAGCAGCCTCAACGACCTGCTCTACGTGTTCGACGAGCCCAGCGCCGGCCTGCACCCCCGGGACGTGCACCGGCTGACCGACCTGCTCCACGCGTTGCGGGACAAGGGGAACACCGTGCTGGTCGTGGAGCACGACCGGGACGTCATCGCCGCGGCCGACCACGTCGTCGACATCGGCCCCGGCGCGGGCGACGCGGGCGGGCACGTGGTGTTCACCGGCACCGTGGCCGACCTCGTCGAGGCCGACACGCCGACCGGTCGCCTGCTGACCGACCGGCCCCGGCTCAAGCGACGGCTGCGCACCCCGACCGGTGTGCTGCCCGTGGTCGGCGCGAAGACGCACAACCTGCGCAACCTCGACGTGGACTTCCCCGCCGGCGTGCTCACCGCGATCTGCGGCGTGGCGGGCGCGGGCAAGTCCAGCCTCGTCGGCGGGGCGTTCCAGCGCCAGCACCCCGACGCGGTGATCATCGACCAGGCGCCGCCGCACGCCAACCGGCGGTCCACCACCACCACCTACACCGGGGTGGCCGACCAGATCCGCGCCGAGTTCGCCAAGGCCAACTCGGTCAGCCCGGCGCTGTTCAGCCCCAACTCGACCGGCGCCTGCGAGACCTGCGGCGGACTGGGCGTGGTGTTCACCGAGCTGGCCTCGTTCGACGGCGTCTCGTTGGTGTGCCAGACCTGCGACGGCCGCCGCTTCACCGACGAGGTCCTGGGCTACACGCTGCGCGGGCGCAGCATCAGCGACGTGCTGGAGATGACCGTCGCGCAGGGCCGGGAGTTCTTCGCCGAGAACCGCAGGATCAGCCCGGTGCTGACCGCGCTGGCCGACGTGGGCTTGGACTACCTGCGCCTGGGCCAGCCGCTGACCAGCCTGTCCGGCGGCGAGTGCCAGCGCATCAAGCTCGCCGAGCACCTGCACGGCAAGCACCGCACCTACGTGCTCGACGAGCCGACCAGCGGCCTGCACATGGCGGATGTGGGGCGGCTGCTCGACGTGCTGGACCGCCTCGTCGACCGGTACGGGGCCACTGTGATGGTGATCGAGCACAACATGGACGTGGTGGCGCACGCGGACTGGGTGGTGGAACTGGGGCCGGAGGGCGGCAGCCGGGGCGGCCGGCTGCTGTACCAGGGCGAGCCGCGCGGCCTGCTCGACGTGCCCGGTTCGCCCACCGCCGCGCACCTGCGCGCCGCGATCGCCGAGCCCGAAGGGAGCCGGGTATGACCGCACCGGACACCGCGCGCCGCCGGCTCGCCGCGGCCGTCGTCCAAGCCGCCGAGGCGGTGTCGGACAAGCTGTCCGAGCACCCGGTGCGCGGCACCGAGCCGTACCCGATCGGCGCGGTGCTGCCCACCCTCGCCGAGCAGCACCGGGCGCTGCTGGCCGCCGTGGCCGCCGTCGACGAGCCGCTGGCGGTGGACGCGCGGGGCAAGCAGGACCCGTTCACCGGCGACCTGGCCGCCTTCATGAGCTACCTCCAACTGCTGGTGGTGCTCTACCACGGGCTGACCGAGATCCCGAAGCCCATGCAGGTCAACGCCTCCCGCAACATCTCGGCGGTCCGGCTGGCGGCGGGCAAGGTGCGCGACCGCGCCCGGCCGGCCGCGGGCTGAGCGGCGCCACTCGTGGTGCAGCGTGTGCGGTCACCGGCCGGCCCGCCGCAGCGCGGGCCGGGTGGTGCCCTTCAGCTCCGCCCAACGGGCGTCCAGCGCGGCGGCGGTCGAGGCCTCGAAGAGCAACCGCATCGGGATCTCCACGCCCAGCACGGCCCGGACGCGGCTCACCAGCCGGGTCGCCGAGAGCGAGTGCCCGCCCAGCGCGAAGAAATCGTCGTCCACGCCGACCTCCGGCACGTCCAACACCTCCGCGAACAGCCCGCACAGCGCCTTCTCCCGCTCCGATTCCGGCCGCCGCCCGCTCCCGCCGCCGGTCGGCGCGGGCAGCGCGGCCCGGTCGAGCTTCCCGTTGGGCGTCAACGGGATCCGGTCCACCGCCACGAACACCGAGGGCACCAGGTAAGCCGGCAACCGGGCCGCCAGGAACGCGCCGAGCCCGTCCACGCCCCCCTCCGCCACCACGTACCCGACGAGCCGCCCGTCCGCCGCGACCACCGCCGCGTGCCGCACGCGCGGGTGGGCGCACAGCGCCGCCTCGACCTCACCGGGCTCGACGCGGAAGCCCCGCACCTTCACCTGCGCGTCGGCCCGGCCGGCGAATTCGAGCCCTCTCGGCCCCCACCGCACCAGGTCGCCCGTCCGGTACAGCCGATCCCCGGCGCCCGACGGGTCGGCCACGAACCGCGACGCCGTCAGGTCGGGCCGGCCGAGGTAGCCCCGGGCCAGGCCCGCGCCCGCGATGTACAACTCGCCCACCACGCCCGCGGGCACGGGCCGCAGGTGCCGGTCGAGGACGTGCACGGCGGTGCCGGCGATCGGCTCGCCGATCGGCGGGGCGCCGTCCGGGTCGGAGAGGTCGGCGGCGGTGGACCAGACCGTGGTCTCGGTGGGGCCGTAGAGGTTGGTCAGCCCGGCGGACCGGGCCAGCGCGCGGGCCACGCCCGCGGGCAGTGCCTCGCCGCCGGACAGCACGCGCAGGCCGCGCACCGCGTCCGGGTCGTGGTCCAGCAGCACCTGCCACAGCGACGGCGTGGCCTGCACGAGGGTGACCCCGGCGCGCCGGCACAGGTCGAGCAGCCGGCCGGGTTCGGTGCGCAGGTCCCCGTCCGCCAGCACGACCCGCGCGCCGCACACCAGCGGCAGGAACAGTTCCAGCACCGCGATGTCGAACGCGACCGTGGTCACCGCGAGCACCCGGTCGGCCGGCGACGGCGCGAACCGGTCGACCATGGCCCGCAGGAACCCCGCCAGCGCCCGGTGCTCCACCACGACGCCCTTGGGCACGCCGGTGGAGCCGGACGTGAACACGACGTAGGCGGCCCGCCGCGGCGGGTGCTCACCGGGCACGGGGCCGGCGGGCGCACCGGTCAGGTCCGGGAGGTCGCGCAGGACCACCACGGGGTCGCTCAGCCGCAGGATCGCCTCGACGCGGGCAGCGGGGTGCTCCGGGTCGACCGGCACGTAGGCCGCACCGGTCCGCAGGACCGCCAGCAGCGCCACCACCAGCTCCGGTGTCCGGTCCAGCACGACCGCGACCCGTTGTTCCGGTCCGGCGCCGCGCGCGACCAGCCACCCGGCCAGCCGGTCGGCCGCCGCGTCCAGTTCCGCGTAGGTCCACTCCCGGCCGTCGTGCACGACGGCCGGCGCGTCCGGCGTGGCGCGGGCCCATTCCCGGACCAGGGCCGCGACGTCCAGGCCCGGCCCGGCGGGAGCCGGTCCGGTGCCGCGCCGCACGAGGTCGGCCCGTTCGGCGGCGGAGACCGCGGCCAGGTCGGACAGCCGCGTGCCGGGCTCGGCGACGACCTGGGCCAGCACCCTGGCGAACCGGTCGGTCAGCGCGGTCACCGTGGCCGCGTCGAACAGGTCGGCGGCGTACTCGACCACTCCGCGCACCCCGTCGCCGTCCGGGTAGAGGTTGACGAACAGGTCGAACTTGGCCGTGCCGGTGGGCACCGGCTCGACCTCGGCGGTGACGCCGGGCAGCGCGAAGTCCGGCCACGGGTCCTGCTGCCAGGCCAGCATGACCTGGAACAGCGGGTGGTGGGCGGTGGACCGGGCCGGGTTGAGCAGCTCCACCAGCCGCTCGAACGGCACGTCCTGGTGGTCGTAGGCGGCGAGCGCGCGCTCGCGCACCTGCTCCAGCACCTCGCCGAACGCCGGGTCACCCGACAGGCGCACCCGCAGCAACCACGTGTTGGCGAACAGCCCCACCAGCCCGGCCGACGCCTCGTCGGTCCGCCCCGCGACCGGGGAGCCGAGCACGACGTCATCGCCGCTGCCGCTGCGGTGCAGCACGACCGCCAGCACCGCCTGGAACAGCATCGACGGGGTGGCGCCCCGGTCGCGGGCCAGGGCCCGCGCGCCCGCCGCCACCTCGGGCGGCAGCGCGAACCGGACCTCGCCGCCCCGGTGCCCGGCCACCGCCGGGCGCGGCCGGTCCAGGGGCAGCGGCAACGGCTGGGGCACGCCGGCCAGTTCGGCGCGCCAGTACTCGGCCTGCCGCGCTCCCACACCGTCCGGGCCGTCGACCAGGTCCCGCTGCCAGACCGCGAAATCGGCGTACTGGACGGGCAGGTCGGCCCAGCGCGGCGGCCCGCCGCGCCGGCGGGCGGCGTAGGCCGTGGCGAGGTCGCGGGCCAGCGGGGCGGTGGACGCGCCGTCGCCCGCGATGTGGTGCACGACCAGGACCAGCGTGTGGTCGTCGGGCGCGGTGCGCAGCAGCCGGGCGCGGACCGGGATCTCGTCGGCGAGGTCGAACGGACGGGCCGCCGCCGCGCGCAGCGCCGCCACGCGGGACTCGGCGTCGACCGGGACCAGCGGCACGTCGAGGCCGGTGTCCTCGGGGGGCAGGACGCGCTGGTGGGCGGTGCCGTCCGCGTCCTCGACCACGACGGTGCGCAGGCTCTCGTGGCGGGCGACGACGTCGTGCACGGCGGCGCGCAGCGCGGCGGTGTCGAGGGCGCCGCGCAGCCGCACCGCGTAGGGCAGGTTGTAGGCGGCCGACGGGCCGTCGAGCCGGTGCAGGAACCACAGCCGGCGCTGGGCGAACGACAGCGGGACCGGCCCGGTGCGGGTGCGCCGGGTGAGCGCCGGTCGGGTGCGGGCGGTGCTGTCGAGCCGGGCCGCGAGCCGGGCCGGGGTGGGTGCCTGGAACACCGCCCGGATGGGCACCTCGACGTCGAGCGCCGCCCGGATCCGGCTCACCAGCCGGGTCGCGGAGAGCGAGTGCCCGCCCAGCGCGAAGAAGTCGTCGTCCACGCCGACCTCCGGCACGTCCAACACCTCCGCGAACAGCCCGCACAGCAACTCCTCCCGCACCGAACCCGGTCCACGGCCGCCGACGTCGCGGGTGGGTGCGGGCAGCGCGGCCCGGTCGAGCTTCCCGTTGGGCGTCAACGGGATCCGGTCCACCGCGACGAAGACGGAGGGCACCATGTAGTCGGGCAGCCGCCCGGCGACGAACTCCGCCAGGCCCGACACGTCCCCTTCGGAGAGCACGGTGTAGCCGACGAGCCGTCCCCCGACCGCGACCACCACGGCCTGCTCGACGCGGGGGTGGCCGGTCAGCACCGACTCCACCTCGCCCGCCTCCACCCGGAACCCGCGGACCTTGACCTGCGAGTCGACCCGGCCGACGAACTCCAACCCGCCCGCGCCCGCGCGCACCAGGTCGCCCGTCCGGTACATCCGCCCGCCGGGGGCGAACGGGCAGGCCACGAACCGGGACGCGGTCAGGCCGGGCCGGCCGAGGTAGCCCCGGGCGGTGGTGTCGCCGTGCACGTACAGCTCGCCCACCACCCCGGGTGGCACCGGCGCGAGGGTCGCGTCGAGCACGTACAGGGCGATGCCGGGCAGCGGCAGGCCGATCGGCAGGCCCCGGTCGCCGGTGAACGGCTCGTCCGGGTCGAGCCCGGCGGCGGTGGTGTAGAAGGTCTCGCTGGGCCCGTAGGTGTTGACGACCCGCACGCCGGGCATCGCCTCCCGGACCGCGCGGACCAGCCCGGCGGACACCGGCTCGCCGCCGAGCACGACGGTCCGCGCCCGCACCCGGCCGCGGACCAGGCCGACCAGTTCGGCCAGCACGGACGGCACGGTGCTGATCACGTCACCGGTCCAGGAGTCCCGCTCCCCCAGCGCGAGCGCGTCCGGCACGACCTCCAGCACCCCGCCCGCGCACAGCACCGAGAACAGCTCGAACACCGAGATGTCGAAGCTGATCGAGGTGGCCGCGAGCAGCCGCGCGCCGGGTGGGACCTTCAGCCACGCGGGCATCGCGTGCACCGCGGTCACCAGGCCGCGGTGGGTCGCCGCGACGCTCTTGGGCACACCGGTGGTGCCGGATGTGCTCATCACGTAGGACAGGTTGTCCGGATGCGGTCGGCGCACCGGCGCGACGTCGCCCTCCGCGTCCCAGTGCAGCAGCCGTTGGCCGGCGGGCAGGACGGCGGCGGTCGCCGCGTCGGTGACCACCAGCGCCGGGCGGGCGGCCGTGACGATGGCCGCCACCCGCGCGGGCGGGTAGCCCGGGTCGATCGCCAGGTACGCGCCACCCGCCTTGAGCACCCCCAGCACGGCGACGACGACGGCCGCCGTGCGCGGCAGGGCGACGCCGACCACCACGTCGGGCCCGACGCCGTGCCCGGCCAGCACGCCGGCCAGCCGGGTGGCTCGGGCGTCGAGCTCGCCGTAGGTCAGCGTGTCCGGGCCGGCCTCGACGGCGACCGCGTCGGGGGTGGCGGCGACGTGCCGGTCGAACAGGTCCAGCACGGTGGTGCCCGGTTCCGGCCCGGCGGCGTCGTCGCGCAGGGCCAGCGCGCGCTGCCGCTCACCCGGCACGAGGATGTCCACTGCGGACAGCGCGCGGTCGGGGACGGCGCACTGCCCGAGCACGCGGGCCAGCCGGTCGGCGAGCACGGTCGCCGTGTCGGCGTCGACGGCGTCGCGGCGGTGTTGCAGGGTCATCCGGGGGTGCGGGTCCGCGGCGACCAGCAGGGCGAGCGGGTAGTGGGTGGCGGTGATCGGGCTGATCCCCGTCACGGTGATCCCGCCGCGCGCCGCCGCCTCGGCCAGTCCCACCCGGTCCACCGGGTAGGACTCGAAGACCACCAGGGTGTCGAACAGGGTGCCGTGGCCGACCGCCCGCTGGACCTCGCCGAGCGGGGCGTGGTGGTGCTCGATCAGGTCGGCCTGCCGGTGCTGGAGGTCGGTGAGCAGGTCGGCGATCCGAGCGCCGGGCGGGCACGGCACGCGCACCGGCAGGGTGTTGATGAACAGCCCGATCATCCGGTCCACGCCGGGCACCTCGGCCGGGCGGCCGGAGGCGGTGGCGCCGAACACCACGTCGTCCTCGCCGGTGAGCCGGGCCAGCAGGATCGCCCACGCGCCCTGCACCAGCGTGTTGACCGTGACGCCGAGCGCGGCGGCGGCGCCGGTGAGGCGGCGGGCGAGGTCGGCGGGCAGCGGCACGTCCACGTGGCCGACACCGGTCGACGCGGCGGACGGGTCGGGGCCTGGCGAGGTGTGGTCGAGCGGGACCACCGCGGGGTCGGGCGCGGGCAGGGTCGGTGCGAGCAGGGTGGGTCCGGGCAGGCCGGCCAGGGCGTCCTGGAAGGCGCGCACGGCACGGGCGCGGTCCTGGCGGGCCAGCCAGGCGATGAAGTCCCGGTAGGGGCGGGGCGCGGGGAGTTCGTCGCCGGCGTGCAGGCGCAGGAGTTCGGCCAGCAGCAGCGGGGTGGACCAGCCGTCGAACAGCGCGTGGTGGGAGGTGAGCACCAGGTCGGCGCGGTCGGGCCCGGTGTGGTGCAGGGTCAACCGCAGCAGCGGCGGGGTGGCCGGGTCGAAGCGGGCCGCGCGGTCGGCGGCGGCGGCGTCGCCGTCGCGGACCTCCCGCCAGGGCAGCACGACGTCCCGCACGACGACCTGCACGGGCACGCCGGCCGCGTCGGCGGTGAACGCGACCCGCAGGTTCGGGTGTCGGTCCAGCAGCGCCTGACCCGCGGTGCGCAGCCGGGCCGGGTCGATCCGGCCGGTCAGGTGCACCACCAACTGCTGCTGGTAGGCGTCCGCCCCCTCGCCCAGGCCGGAGTGGAAGAGCAGGCCGGTTTGCAGCGGCGTCGCCGGCCACACGTCGACCATGCCCGGGTGGCGCCGCTCCCAGACCGCCACCTGGCCGTGGTCGGCGGTGACCAGGTCGAGGTCCGACGGGGTCGGCCCGCCCGCGTCGGGGGAGTCCAGGTGCGCGGCCAGGCCCTCGACCGCCGCCCGCCACCGGTCGGCGAGCACGCGCACGTCGGCGTCGGCGACCACGCCGGACGGGTGGGCGAAGGCGGCGGACAGCCGGGGTTCGCCCGCCACGTCCACCACCAGGGCGTCCAGGGTCAGGGCGGCGGGCGCGGGCATCTCCGGCGGCGGGAGGGCGACCAGGCCGGCGCCGTCGGCGGGCGGGGTCCAGTCGTCGGCGGGCGGGGTCCCGTAGTCGTCGGGTGCGAAGCGGCCGAGGTAGTTGACCAGGATCTGGCCGGCGGGGTGGGCGGCGAGCACCGGGTCGTCGAGCAGCAGGCCGTAGCCGGTGCCCCGGTCGGGGAAGGCGCGCAGCTGCTCCTTGACCAGGCGCAGCAGCGTGCCCGCCGCCGGGCCGCCGGCCGCCGCGTCGGCCAGGTCCGTGTCGCCCGGGTCGAGCAGGACGGGGTGGACGGCGGTGAACCAGCCGATCGTGCGGGACAGGTCCGCGCCGGGCAGCAGGTGTTCCTCGCGGCCGTGCCGCTCGACGCGCAGCAACACCTCCCGCTGCCGGACGCCGCGATCGCGCCGCAGCCGCGCGACGGCGACGACGAGGGCGGCCAGCAGGCCGTCCTCGACCGTGGCGCGGTAGGCGGCGGGCAGTCGCGTCAGCAGGGTGCGGGTGGTGCGGGCGGAGAGCAGGACCCGGGTGGTGCGGACGGTGGCGGCGGTGTCGGTCGCCGGGTCCAGCGGGCGTTCGCCCAGCAGCGGGTCGGGTGCGGTGACGACCTGCCGCCACCGCTCCAGTTCCGCCGCGCGGGCCGGCGCGCTGTCGGCCAGGGCGCGGACCCAGCGGCGGTAGGAGGTGCCGACCGGGGGCAGCTCGACGGGGCCGTCCGCGGCCGGCGCCCGCCAGGCGGTGGCGAGGTCGGCGGCCAGCACGTGCCAGGACACACCGTCCACGACCAGGTGGTGGGCGACGACCAGCAGCCGCCCGCGTCCGGACGGGCCGGGATCGAGCCACGTGAACCGGATCATCCCGCCCGCCTCCGGGTCGAGCAGGTCGGCGGCGGCGCGGGCCTCCACGGGGATCCGCCGCGGCCACGACGCGGGCGGACCGGGCACCCGGCGCAGCACGACCCGGGCCGTCTCGGGACCGGGCACGTCGAGGCCGTCGGGGGTGAGCCGGGCGCGCAGGACGTCGTGGTGGGCCAGGACGGCGGCCAGCGAGCGGCGCAGCAGCGGCTCGGTCAGGCCGCGCGGCAGGTCCAGGGTCGTGTACTGGGCGAAACGGCGGAACCCCGGCCCGAGGAACATCCGCGCCACCGGGGGCAGCGGCAGCGGGCCGGTGCCCTCGTCGTCGGGCGCGGGCGGAGCCGGTCGCGTGCCGGCGGCTTCGGCGAGGCGGGCGACCGTGCGCTCGGCGAACACCTGGCGCGGGGTGACGACCAGACCGTGCGGTCGCGCCCGGGTGGCGACCGCGATCGCCCGGATGCTGTCACCGCCGGCGGCGAAGAAGTCGTCGTCGACGCCCACCCGGTCCAGGCCGAGGACGGCGGCGAACACCTCGGCCAACGCCTCCTGCGCCGGGCCGCGCGGCGGCCGGTAGGCGGTGGGCGCGAACACCGGCGCGGGCAAGGCGGCCCGGTCGAGTTTGCCGTTGGGCTGCAACGGCAGCCGGTCGAGCACGACGACCGCCGAGGGCACCAGGTGGTCGGGCAGCCGCCGGGCGGCGAACTCGCGCAGCTCGCCCGTGTCCACGCCGCCGCGCAGGTCGAGGTCGCCCGCCTCGCCGTCACCGCTGCGACCGATGCCGCCCGCGGCCGTCGCCACGACGTAGGCCACCAACTGCCGCCGCCCGTCCCGGCCCGGACGGGCCACGACGGCGGCGCGTTCGACGCCAGGGTGTGCGGTGAGCACGGCGGCGACCTCACCCGGCTCGACCCGGAAACCGCGGATCTTCACCTGGTCGTCGACGCGGCCGAGGTGGACCAGTTCGCCGTCGGCGTCGCGGCGGACCACGTCGCCGGTGCGGTACAGGCGGGTTCCGGCCGGGCCGGCGACGAACCGGGTGGCGGTCAGGCCGGGGCGGCCCGCGTACCCGCGCGCCAGTTGCACGCCGGACAGGTACAGCTCGCCCGCGACACCGCGGGGCACCGGGCGCAGGCCGGCGTCCAGGACGTGCGTGCCGGTGTTCCACGCCGGGGTGCCGATCGCGATGCCGCCGGGGCGCGGCGCGCAGCGCCACGAGGTGACGTCGACGGCGGCCTCGGTCGGGCCGTACAGGTTGTGCAGGGGCGTGTCCAGGACCGTGCGGAACCGCTCGACCAGCGCGGCCGGCAGCTCCTCCCCGCTGCACAGCACCCGGCGCAGGCTCGTGCAGGCGGCGGCGGCCGGTTCGGCGAGGAAGGGCTCCAGCATCGAGGGGACGAAGTGCGCGGTGGTGACGCCCGCGCGGCGGATCAGGTCGGTGAGGTGGCGCGGGTCGCCCTGGCCGCCGGGGGCGGCCAGCACCAGCGCCGCGCCGGTGATCAGCGGCCAGAAGAACTCCCACACCGAGACGTCGAACCCGGCGGAGGTCTTCTGGAGGACGCGGTCGTCCGGGCCGAGGCGGTGCTCGTGCTGCGCCCACAGCAGCCGGTTGACGATCGCGGCGTGCGACACCACCACACCCTTGGGCGTGCCGGTCGAACCCGAGGTGTGGATGACGTAGGCGGCCAGCGCGCCGTGCCGGGGCCACCGCGGTGCGGGGCCGCCGGGGTCGGGCCGCGCGGGGTCCAGGCGGGGGCGGCCGGTGTCGGGCAGGTCCGCGTCGGCGGGGGCCACCACCAGGACGGGGTCGAGGTCGTCGAGCGCGAACCGGATCCGTTCGGCCGGGTAGTCGGGGTCCACCGGCAGGTAGGCCGCGCCGGTCGCGAGCACCGCCAGCAGCGCCACGACGAGGTCCGGCGAGCGCGGGACCACGACGGCGACCACGCGTTCGGGGCCCGCGCCGCGGGCGGCCAGCGCGCGGGCCAGCCGGTCGACGCGGGCGGCGAGGTCGCCGTAGCGGACGGTGTCGCCGCCGGCCAGCACGGCGGGCGCGTCCGGGGTCGCCGCCGCCTGCCGGGCGAACAGCGCCGGGATCGTGGTGTCCGGCACCGGCACGTCGGGTCCGTGCACCGCGTCCGGCCGTTCGCCGGGCGCGAGCAGGTCCACCGCGTCGACCGGGGTGAGCGGTGCGGCGGTGAGCGCGCGCAGGCAGACCACCAGTCGCGAGGCCAGCGCGGCGAGGTCGGCGCGGTCGTGCAGGGAGCGTGGCGCGTCCAGCCGGATCCGCAGCTCGCCGCCGTCGGGACCCGCCGGGTAGGCCGAAATCATCAATTCGTCGGTGACGCCGAACGACCCGCCCGCGAACCGCGCGGTCGCCGTGCCGAAGCGCAGTTCCGGCAGTGCCGGCATCAGGTTCAAAATCACGCCGAACGGGCTGCGCAACTCGCCACTGATGCCCGCGGCGCGGCGCACGTCGGACATTTGGTGCGAACCGTGTCGGAACACCTCGCGGGAGCGCGCGGCGGCCGTGCGGGCCAACTCCACCAGCGAGGCGGTCGAGGACACGGGAACGCGCACCGGCACCACGTTGGACACCGCACCCGGTGTCAGCCTGGTGGCGCCGAACCGGTTGTCGACGGTGAGCGAGAACAGCGGTTCCGCCCCACCGCACAACTGCCGGAAGAACACGGCGGCGCCGGCGGTGAGCAACGACGCGATGGTGACGCCGGAGTCGGCGGCGATCCGGTTCCACGCCGCGTACTCGGCGCCCGGAACCGCCGTCTCGTATTCGACCATACCCAACTCGGCGGCCAACCCCTGCCACGGCGAGACAACCGGGTCGACCGGCACGCCCGCGACTCCGCTGGGCAGCCGAACGACGTCGCCGCCCGCCGCCAAGTAGTCGCGCCAGAATTCGTGGTCGGCGCGGAACCGGTCGGACGCGCGATAGGCGAGGTCCACCGCGTGGAACTCCGCCGGCGACCGAAAAGCGCAAACGGGCGCCGGGGAACCCGCGACGAATGCGGTGCAGATTTCCGCGATGCGCCGGGACAGCAGCACGATCAACCCGGTCGCGTCCACGGCGATGTGCGGGAACACCAACGCCAGCAGGTGCCGCTCCTGCGCCAGCGTGATCAGCGCGGCCCGCGCCGGCACCCCCTCCGCGAGGTCGAACGGCGTGGTCACCAGCTCGGACAGCACCCGGCGGGCGGGGGTCTCCGGATCGGGCCGGCCGGTGAGGTCGACGATCCGGGGCGCCCAGTCGCCCAGTTCCCGGAACACCTGCCGCACACCACCGGCGTCATTGCGGAAATTGACCAGGAGGGTACGCGCCTCGGCCAGTGCGGCGCGCACGGCGGAGCTCAGCACGGAATTGTCCACGGCACCTTCGACCAGCCACAACGCGGACACGTTGTTGGGCACTCCAGGTGTTATCCCCTGCGCCCACCAGAAGCGTTCCTGGGCAGCGGAAAGCGCGTGTCCGAACATGCATGTTCCCCCTTCGACTCGGGCTGCCGGCCGGTGGGTCATCGCGACGGCGATCACTTTCGTGCGCGTTCGCCGCGCAGTCAACGACTGTCCCGTCGCCGGGACACCGGGCGCTCGGCCGCGAGAAGCCCGCCGGAAAGATCGTCGTGTCCCACCCGGATGGACTTCGGCGGCGGGCCACCGGAAACCACCCCCATTGGACCGGGGCACCCCCGGTTTGCGCGGCATGCCCGGTTCGAGATCGACGGCCGACCCCCGCCCGGTAGTGCGCGCGCAAAAACGGAGCGTATCGGCGGAACAGCGTCGACCAAGGCGTCGTACACTCGGTCAGCGGTATGCGACCACAATTGACCATGATACGTTCAACAATATCGAACGCTTTCTTTTGGCTGTCAGAAAATTTCCTGGGGGGGATATCTTGATCGGCACGTCCGCAGTTGTTGCACGCACTGGCGACAACATCGGCACGGACCACAGGGTTCCCGGGCAGAGTACCGGGGAACAGCGGAGAAAGACCGATCAGGTCTTGTTGACCAGAGTAGGGCTGCACATCCCGAGCAATTTGAGCTTCGACGATTGGGAACGCGCCGGCCACCAGCTGGCCGGGATCGTGGACTCCTCCGCCTGGAGCCTGGGCGATTGGCTCGTCTACGGAGCCGACCACTACGCGGACCGCTACCAGCGGGTGCTCAAGACCGTGGGCCTGAGCTACAAGACCCTGCGCAACTACTCGTGGGTGTCCCGGCGGTTCCCCCTGGAACGGCGACGGAGCAGGCTCAGCTTCCAGCACCACGCGGAGGTGGCTTCGTTGCCCGACGAGGAGCAGGACGAGTGGTTGACCCGGTCCGAGGAGGGCGGCTGGTCGACCAAGCAGCTACGGGCCCGGGTGCACGACGATCGGCGGACCATCGAGAGCGGCGACAAGCCGGGTGAGCTGGTTCCGCGCATCGACGTGCAGGGCAGCCGGTTGCGCCGCTGGCAGGCGGCCGCGGCCCGGTCGGGCGCCCGGTTGAGCGACTGGTTGCCCGCGATCCTGGACCAGGCCGCCGAGCAGGCGCTGCTGGCCGATGCGGAACCGGACGGGCCGGCGCCCGCGGTCGACGAGTCCGAAGGCGTCATCGTCGGCATCCACGTGGCCCGCGTCGACACCGACTGACGGTGGCGCGGTGGTGACGGTGGTGACGGTGGTGTGGTGGTGACGGTGGTGTGGTGGTCGTGGTGACGCCCGGGAGCCCGGCGAGCGGCTCCGTCACCGCCCCACCGGCTCATGCCGCCCACGCGCAGGGCCGAATGCGACCCGACCACCGCCCACGCCGCCGCGCCCGCGCGCCGTGACCACCGGGCTCGGCGTCGAACCCGACCCACCGACCACCGGACCCGAGTGGCGCTTCGGGGCGGCGGGGTCAACCGGTGACCGCACCGCGTACGGGCCGGTGCGACACCCGCAACGAGTAGGGGTCCAACAGGTCGTCCGGGCGACCCTCGATCGACACCTTGGTGCCCAGCCCGAACTCGTCGGCCAGCTCCAGCAGCACGTCCAGCGCCACGTGGTCCTCGAAGGCGAATCCGGTGGAGTCGAACACGGTCAGCACCCCGCGGTAGCGCGCCGCCTCCTCCGGGTGGGCGCACAGGTGTGCCAGCGACGGCCCGATCTCGTCCTCGGCCAGCTGTTGCGACTCGCCCTCCCGGCGCGCCTGCTCGCGGTGGTCCACGCACACCACGGCCCGGCGCAGCAGCCCGACGGGCAGTTCGGTCTTGCCGACCTCGTCGGACCCGATGGAGTTGATGTGCAGGTGCGGCCGGTGCGCGCCGTCCGGCACCACCGGACCCGCGCCGACACCGACCGAGGTCGCCGTGCACAGCACGTCGGACTCGGCGAGGATCCGCTCCGGCGGGGCGGGCCGCACGTCCAGCCCGAGGAACGCGACCCGGCGCGCGAAGCTCTCCCGGTGGTCCGGGTCGACGTCGTGCACCAGCACGGTGGCCACGTCGAGCACCTGGCTGAGCCCGTGCAACTGCGTCACCGCCTGCGCGCCGACGCCGACCATGCCGACCACCCGGGAACCGGGCTCGGCGAGCCTGCGCGTGGCCACCGCGGAGGCGGCCCCGGTGCGCAACGCGGTCAGCAGCACCGCGTCCACGAGGGCGACCAGCCGACCGCTGGCGTCGTCGATGCGGGCGACCGTGCCGAGGATCGTCGGCAGCCGCGAGCCGACGATGTTGCGCGGGCTGTAGGAGATCGTCTTGACCGTGACGCCGACGCCGGGCTCGCGGTGCGGCATCGTCTCGATCACCCCGGGCACGTCGCCGGTGCGGGTGAACCCCGACCGCACGGGCGAATCCTGCCGCAGGCCGCGACCGAGGTCGCCGAAGCCGCGTTCCAGCGCGGAGATCATCCGCCGCATGAGCGCGTCCCGACCGACCAGTTCCACGACGCGCGCCACGTCGTCCTGGCCGAGCAGCCAGGTGTCCACCACGGACCACCCCTTCACTCCGGACACGGATCCGCCCGGGCAGCACCCGTGAAATGGGGCGGACGACACAACGAGCGGTAGCCGCCGGCCGCCGCTCACACGAATTCCCGACCCACGTTAGCAATAGCCTCCCGGAGAGGGAAGGACACCTTCCGCTGTCCCGTCGACAGGACATCCCGGTAGCCCGTCGACCTGCTCCTTCTTGCCCGCCGGCCGACCGTCGAACTACTGTCGGAGGCGCGTGGCCGCGAATAGCCGAATACCCCGTCCGCCGCTTGCGCCAGTTCCAGCACACCGGGGGGACCATGTTTTCGGATATCGGTGCCGAGGTGAAGTTCATCCGCTGGCCGGCGGACGCCGAATTGCGCCGACAATACTCGGGGAAGGGAATTCCACGACTGCTGGTGGTGGAAGGCGGCGCGCAGCCGCCGATGTGCAGCGACCCGCACGAGGACTGGGTTCGCGCGCCCATCTCGCGGCGCGACCTGGAGGCCAGGGTGGCGTCGTTGCGGCAGCGCGCCCGCGACCGCACTCCGGTTTTGGACCCGACGGGGACGCTGCGCTTCGGCCGCGCCTCGGTGACCGTCTCGACCACTCAGATCGAGCTGATGGAGCTGTTCCTCGCCCGATTCGGCGAGGTCGTCTACCGGGCGGAGTTGGAGCAGCGGCTGGCCCGTCGGCTGCCCAGGCCGACGCGCAACTCGCTGGACCTGCACATCATGCGGCTGCGCCGGCGCCTGGAGCCGGTGAACCTGTCGCTGCGCACCGCCTGGGGCCGCGGCTACCTCCTGGAACCCGGCCCCGCCGCCGGGTGAGCGCACCGCCGCGGACGCGGCGGGGCGGCCCGCGGCGGGGCGGCCCGCGGCGGGGCGGTGCGGCCCGCGGCGGGGCGGCCCGCGGCGGGGCGGTGCGGCCCGCGGCGGGGCGGGGCGGCCCGCGGCGGGGCGGTGCGGCCCGCGGCGGGGCGGTGCGGCCCGCGGCGGGGCGGTGCGGCCCGCGGCGGGGCGGTGCGGCCCGCGGCGGGGTGAGCGGGTCTCAGTCCGGGTACCGCAGCGAGCGCAGCCGGCGCAACTCCGGGAACGGCAGCGCGATCCGCCGGGCCAGGTGCCCGGCCCCGCTCGTGCCGCCGGTGCCGTCGCGCTGGTCGATCATGCGCGACACCAGCGCCAGGTGCGTCACCTTCCAGCGCCAGTAACCGTTGCCGATGTCCAACAACGCCTCCGCCAGCCGGTGCAGCACCCCGGCCCCGACCCCTCGCGCGCACACCTCGGCCACCGACAGGCCCAGGTGCTCGGCCGCGCTCCGGTACGCCTGGTACAGGCTTCCGCCGCCCCGGTCGTTGCCCAGCAGGCCCGCCAGCACGCGGAACTGCGCCGACTGCGCCCCGCTGGCGCCGGCCAGGTAGGGCCGGAACTCGGCGAAGTAGCGCACCGGCAGCTTCTCCAGCGCCGCCAACTGCTCGTGCAGCACGCGCAGCAACTCCACGGTGCGGGCCAGGAACTCCGCGCTCAGCTCCAGGTCCTCGGGCTGGTGCGGTGGGCGCAGCGCCTCGGCGGCGGCGTCGAGGTCCGACGCGATCTGCTTGAGCCACAGCTCCGACGCCTGGTGGGTGATGATGAAGAACTGCTCGGCGAGCACCACCGCGCGGTCGGCGGTGTGCGGCGTGCGCGGCGACTGGAGGGACAACAGGTCGTCCATCCGCAGGTAGTCCGCGTAGGTCAGGCCGGTCATCGCGGCCGGCCGCACTCGTCGACGAACTCCAGCAGCCCGTGCACCCCCGCCGCCAGCGCTTCGGGCGCGACGCACATCGCGATCCGCACCAGGTGCCGTGACCACGGCGCGGGCGCGATCGAGCGCACCACCCCGGCGGCGTCCGGGGCGGGGCGCAGGGCGAACCCGGTGCCCGGCACGACGGCGACGCCGCGGTGCCGCAGCAGGCGGTCGGCGAACACCTCGGCGTCCAGACCGGTGCGGGTCACGTCGAGCACCGCGTACCAGCCGCCCGCGGGCAGCGCCGGCAGCAGCCCGGCGTCGACCAGGGCGGGCAGGGCGGTGTCCCGGTTGCGGCGCACCCGGTCGCGGTTGGCCGCCGCCGCCTCGGCGCGCAAGGCGACGGCGGCGACGCCCGCGTGTTGCACGGGCGTGGCCGGACCGATGATGTTGGCCTCCTGCACCACGCCGAGCACGCGCGCGGCGCGTTCGGTGGCGGTGGCGACGTAGCCGAGCCGGTAGCCGGTCATGGCCAGGCTCTTGGAGAAGCTGAAGACGCTGTGCACCACCCTCTCCTCGACCGGCACGTCCCGTTCGAGCGCGGCGGGCGAGACGTGCTCGCCGGTGTAGACGTAGTCCTCGTACGCCTCGTCGCTGACGACCTGCCAGCCCCGGGACCGGGCCCCGTCGACCAGGACGCGCAGGTCGTCCGCGCCGAGCACGGCGCCGGTCGGGTTGGCGGGCGAGTTGAGCACCAGCACGCGGGTGCGGGGCGTGCCGGCGGCCAGCACCGCCGCCGGGTCCGGCCGGTGGTCGGGGCCCAGCGGGTAGAACACCGGCCGGTACCCGGCCAAAAGCGCCTGTTGCAGGTGCACCGGCCAGTGCAGCTCGGGCAGCAGCAGCTCCGCGCCGGGTTCGGCCAAGGCGAGCAGGAGCGCGAGCAGGCCCTGGCAGGAGCCGGGGGTGGCGAAGACGCGGGAGACGGCGGAATCGATGCCGTTGGCGGTGGCGAGCTTGGCCACCAGCGCCTCGCGCAGCGCCACCAGTCCCTCCACCGGGCCGTAGCCGGCGTGGCCGCGCAGCACGGCCTCCGCCAGCGCGGCGGCGACGCCCTCGGGCGGGCCGAAGTAGGGTTCCCCGACGTGCAGCCGGGTCACCGGGAGGCCGGTGGCGCGTTCCCGGGCGTCGGCCGCCCGGAACACCTCGTGCAGCCACGACGACGGGATCGTGGCGGCCACGGGTGGCGGGTCGGCCGACCCGACCCTTCCGCTGAACACGGTCATGTCCCCTCCGCAATCCTGTTGGCCGGTCAGGCGGTGCGACCACCGTCGACCGGGATCAGCGCGCCGGTGACCCAGCCGGCGAACCCCGGGTCCAGCAGCCCGCACACCCACCGCGCGACCTCCTCGGCGGCGCCGACGCGCCCCATCGGGGTGGCCGCGACCAGGTCGACGCGCAACTGCCGCGTGCCCTCCGCGGTGAGACCGAGCGTGTCCCACAGCGGGGTGTCCACCGGACCGGGCAGGACCGCGTTGACCCGGACGTCGGGCGCGAGTTCCCTGGCCAGCGATCGGGTCAGGCTGTTGAGCGCGGCTTTGCCCGCGCCGTAGTAGGAGCGGCCGGGCATGGCCAGCACACCGGCGACCGAGGACACGTTGACCACCGAGCCGCGCCGGGCGCGCAGGTGCGGCAGTGCGGCCCGGATCAGCCGGACCGGGGCGACGGTGTTGAGCGCCAGCAGCGCTTCCAGCTCGGACGGGTCGTGGTCGGCGAGCGTGCCGCAGCGGGCGGCGGCGGCGTTGTTGACCAGACCGTCCACGCCCCCGAACCGGGCGACGGCAGCCGCCACGACGCGGTCCGCCGCCTCGGGCGCGGTCACGTCGACCGCCACCGCCTCGACCGCGTCCGGCCGGTCCTCGGCGATCTCGCGCAACAGGTGCTCACGGCGGCCCACGACGGTGACGAACGCGCCGGCGGCCAGCGCGCGGCGGGCGACGGCCCGGCCGATGCCGGTCCCCGCGCCGGTGACCACGACCGATCGGCCGGCCAGCGGGTCGAGGTCAGCCATGGCCGGGCACCGCCGTGAGCAGGTCGGCGACCAGGGCGGGCGGGTCGACCAGGACGTGGAAGTGCGCGCCCGGGCGTTCGCGCAGGCTGAACGAACCGGTGGTGACGGTGGCCCAGCCGCTCAACCGACCCGGGTCGACCAGGGGGTCGCCGGTGCCGTGGTAGCAGCGGACCGGGCAGGCCAGCGGCGGGCGGCCGAGCCGGGGCCGGTAGCGCTCGCTGGCCCGGACGTCGGCACGCAGGCCGGGCAGGACCAGGGCGCGGAGGTCGGTGTTGGCGGCGACGTCGGGATCGGTGCCGCCGAGCGCGCACACCGCCGTCCACAGCTCCTCGTCGTCCGCCAGGTGGGTGGTGCCCCGGCCGGCCTCGGCGGGTGGCGGCGAGCCGGAGACGGCCAGGTGGCGTGCCGGCGCGCCGGCGTCCCGGAGCAGCAGTGCGGTCTCGTAGGCGACGAGCGCGCCCAGGCTGTGGCCGAACAGGGCGGTGGGCGCCGGGTCGAGGCGGAGCAGTTCGGCGGCGACCCGGTCGGCCATCTCGGTGACGGCGTCCACCGGCGCCTCGCCGAGGCGGTCGGCGCGGGCCGGGTACTGCACGGCGACCAGCTCGACGCCGGACGGGACGGCGGTGCCCCAGTCGTGGAAACCACCGGCCACGCCACCGGAGTGCGGGAAGCAGACGAGCCTGAGGGCGGGACGGACGACGGGCCGCAGTCGCCGCAGCCAACTCCGCTGACCAGTGCGCACCGCGCCTCCTCGTGCCTCGTCCGCCCGGCCAGTTTCGCGGGGCCCGCCCCGGCGGGGGCGCGGGTGCGACAGATATCGGCAAGATGTGGCCGGGTGGTGGCGTGGGGCCTGTGAGGATCGGTGCGGTTCCCGCTGCCGAGGAGGGCCCATGGACCCGGCGAGCGAAACGTGGCTCGACCTCGACCTCACCGATCCCGCCGCGTTCGTCGACAACGACCCGCACGCGTACTGGCGCGTGGTGCGGGCGCGAGCGCCGGTGCACTGGCGGCCGGGCGTCGGGCGTCGGCCCGGGTTCTGGGTGGTGGCGCGACACGCCGACGTGCGGGCCGCCTACTCCGACCACGAGTCGTTGATCTCCTCGCGCGGGACGGTGCTGGACGTGCTGTTGCGCGGCGAGGACTCGGCGGGCGGCCGGATGCTCGCGGTGACCGACCGACCCCGGCACCCGGCGTTGCGGCGCGTGCTGGGACGGGCGTTCTCACCGCGGGTGCTCGACGAGGTGGTGCGCGCGGTGCGGGCGCGGACGGACCGGCTGGTCGCGGCGGTGGCGCGGGGCGCGGAGTTCGACTTCGCCGCCGACGTCGCCGACCGGGTGCCGATGAACACCATCTGCGACCTGCTGTCCATTCCGGACGGTGACCGGCCGGCGTTGCTGCGGTGGAACAAGGCGGCGTTGTCCTCCGACGGGGCCCAGGTCGACCCGTACGGGGCGGTGGAGGCGCGCAACGAGATCGTCCGGTACCTCACGGAGTTGGCGCGGGCGCGGCGGGCGCGGCCGGGGGACGACGTGATCAGCGCGATCGCCGCGGCCGAGGTGCGGGGACGGCGGCTGCCGCTGGAGGACGTGGCGCTCAACTGCTACAGCCTGGTGCTGGGCGGCGACGAGTCGTCGCGGGTCTCGGCGATCTGCGCGGTGAAGGCGCTGGCCGAGCACCCCGGGCAGTGGCGGGCGTTGCGCGACGGCGGGGTGGGGCTCGACACCGCCGTGGAGGAAGTCCTGCGGTGGGCGACACCGGCGATGCACTTCGCCCGGACCGCCGCGCGGGACGTGGTGATCGGCGGGCGGCAGGTCCGCGCCGGTGACGTCGTGACGCTGTGGAACACCTCGGCCAACGACGACGAGGCGGTGTTCGACCGGCCGCGCCGGTTCGACCTGGGCCGCACGCCGAACCGGCACCTCTCGCTCGGGCACGGGGCGCACTTCTGCCTCGGCGCGTTCCTCGGGCGGGCGGAGCTGCGGGCGCTGCTGGCCGCGCTGCGCGAGTCCGTGGCGGAGGTGGACCTGCGGGGCGAGCCGACGCCGATCCACTCCACTTTCCTCCGCGGCTACAGCGCGCTGCCGGTGTCCTTCACACCTCGGCGGACGCCCCGGGCCACGGGGGCGGCAGGCGCCGCGGTGGGGGCGGGACCGGCGTAGTCGACCCGCCCGGGGTGGTGCGGCGGAACGTCCGATGCCGCGCTGCCCCAGCACGTGCCCGCGAGGCGCGTCCTCACCCCGATGCCGACCGGTTCGGCGCCTCCAGGTCGGCGGCCAGGTCGCCGAGGGTGGGCGCGGTGAACAACGCGCGCATCGGGACGTCCAGCCCGAAGTCGGCCGCCAGCCGCCCGGCCAGCGCGGTGGCGAGCACGGAGTGGCCGCCGAGGTCGAAGAAGTTGTCGTCGGGCGTGACGTCGGGGACGCCGACCACCTCGGCGACGACCGCGCACAGCACCTCCGCGAACGGCGCCCCCTCCCGCACCCCGGCGCCCCGGGCACGGGCGGCCGAGCGTTCGGCGCGCTCGCGCAGGGCCGCGCGGTCGGCCTTCCCGTTCGGCGTCGTCGGCAGGGCGTCGAGGACGACGACGGTGGCGGGCACCATGTGCTCGGGCAGGGTGGCGGCGGCGTGGTCGCGGATCTCCGCGCCGACGACGCGGCGACCGGGCAGCGCGGTGACGTAGGCGGCGATGCGGGCGTCGGCGAGGCCGCCGTGCGCGACGGCGACCGCGAGGTCGACGGCGGGGTGGGTGATCAGGCCGGCCTCCACCTCGCCGAGCTCGACCCGGAAGCCGCGCAGCTTGACCTGGTCGTCGGCGCGGCCGGCGAAGTGCAACCGGCCGTCGGGTGCGCGGTGGCCCCGATCGCCGGAGCGGTACATGCGCGCCCCGGGTGCGCCGTGCGGGTCGGCGACGAACCGGGTCGCGGTCAGGCCGGGCCGGCCGAGGTAGCCGCGCGCCAAGCCGTTGCCGGTCAGGTACAGCTCGCCGACCTCGCCGTCCGGGACGGGGTCGAGCCGCTCGTCCAGGACGTGTACGCCGTTGCCCCGCCAGGGCCTGCCGATGTCGACCTCGCCGGCCGGGTCGACGGGGCCGCTGATGGTGGCGCCGACGGTGGTCTCGGTGGGGCCGTAGCCGTTGAAGAAGCGCCGACCGGGCGCCCACTTGGCGACCAGGGCGGTGGTGCAGCGGTCGCCGGTGGACATCACGGTGCCGCCGGTCAGCACACCGGTCGGGTCGGTGACGTCGAGCGCGACCGGGGGCAGCACGGCGTGGGTGACGCGTTCGCGCTTCAGGGTGTCGCGCAGCGGCGGGCCGGGCAGCAGGTCTTCGGCGGGCGCGGTGACCAGGGTCGCGCCGGACAGCAGCGCGGTGCTCCATTCCCAGAACGCGGCGTCGAAGCTGATCGACGCCCACTGGAGCACGCGGTCGCCCGGGCGCGGGGCGATGGTGGCGGCCTGCGCGGCGACGAGGTCCGCCACGCCCCGGTGCGGCACGGCGACGCCCTTGGGCACGCCGGTCGACCCGGACGTGTAGATGACGTACATCAGGTGGTCCGGCCGCAGCGGCGAGATCCGGTCCGCGTCGGTGACGTCGGCGGCGGACTCCCCCGCGCAGGCGGCGAGGAAGTCGGGGTCGTCGACGACGACCTCCGGCACGTCGCCGGGCAGCGCGACCGCCGAGGACCTGACGAGCAACACCGGGCGGGCGTCGGCGAGCATGTGCGCCAGCCGGGCCGCGGGGTAGGTGTGGTCGAGCGGCAGGTACGCGCCGCCCGCCTTCAGCACGGCCAGCAGCGTGGTGACCATCGTGGCCGATCTGGGCACGGCGACGGCCACCGGCCGGTCCGGGCCGACGCCGGCGGCGATGAGCCGGCGGGCCAGCCGGTTGGCGTCGGCGTCCAACCGGGCGTAGCCGGTGGCCACACCCGAGTGCACGACGGCGGGCGCGTCACCCATGCGGGCCGCGACCGCCGCGAACAGTTCCGGCACGGTCCGCACGCGCCACCCCCGCTCCGCTCGGATCGCACGGACGCTAACCGCCACTCGCCGCCCGGCCCGACGACGCCGACAGACAACCGAAAGGTCCTGTCCGGGATCTGTCACCGGCCGCCGCCCCGTCGGGCGGGGCGGCGGACGCTGACGGCGACGTGGGGAGCCGACATGATGCGAGACTGGGTGCCGTGGCCGGCGGAGTTCGCCGACCGCTACCGCCGCGAGGGCTACTGGGCGGGCCGGCCGCTGGGCGCGTTGCTGCGGGACTCGTGCGCGCGCCACGCGGACCGGGTCGCGATCGTGCACGACGACCACCGGCTGACCTACCGGGACCTGGCCGAGCGATCCGGGCGGCTGGCGGCACGCCTGCACGACCTGGGCGTGCGGCCGACCGACCGGGTGGTGGTGCAGCTGCCGAACGTGCCCGAGTTCGCCGTGCTGCTGCTGGCGCTGCTGCACGTCGGCGCGATACCGGTGCTGGCCCTGCCCGGACACCGCCGGGTCGAGATCACGCACCTGTGCGCGCACAGCGGGGCTGTCGCGCTCGCGATCGTCGACCGGTTCCGGGGCGTGGACTACCGGCAGGTGGCCCGGGAGGTGCGGCCGGGTGCGCCGGAGCTGCGCCACGTGCTGGTCGCCGGCGACGCGCAGGAGTTCACCGCCTGGGAAGGTGGCGGCGCCGTGCCCGAGCCCCACCGGCCGGACCCGGGTGAGCCCGCGCTGATGCTGCTGTCCGGCGGCACGACCGGCCTGCCCAAGCTGATCCCCCGCACCCACGACGACTACGCCTACAACGCGCGCGCCACCGCCGAGGCCCTGCGGTTCGGCGCGGACGGCGTCTACCTGGCGGTCAACCCGCTGGGCCACAACTCGGCGCTGGGCTGCCCCGGCCTGCTGGGCGCGCTGCTGGTGGGCGGCACGGTGGTGCTGACCTCCGGGGTCCGGCCGGACGAGGTGTTCGAGCTGGTGCGGCGGGAGCGGGTCACGTTGACCACGGTGGTGCCGTCGGTGCTGCGGCTGTGGCTGGACGCCGCCGAGCGCACCGGCGCCCGGCTGCCCGACCTGCTGCTCCAGGTCGGCAGCGCGAAGTTGGACCCCGCGTGGGCGGGCCGGGTGCGCGACGTGCTGGGCGGCCGGTTGAGCCAGTGGTTCGGGATCGGCGAGGGCCTGCTCACCCACACCCGGCTGGACGACCCGGACGAGGTCGTGGCGGGCACCGAGGGTCGGCCGCTGGCGGCGGCCGACGAGATCCGGGTGGTCGACCCCGACGGGCGGCCGGTGCCCGCGGGCGAGGCGGGCGAACTGCTCGCGCGCGGCCCGTACACGGTGCGCGGCTATTACCGGGCCCCGGAGCGCAACGCCGAGTCGTTCACGGAGGACGGGTTCTTCCGCACCGGCGACCTGGTGCGTCTTCGACCGGACGGCAACCTCGTGGTGGTGGGTCGGCTCAAGGACGTGGTGAACCGGGCGGGCGAGAAGGTGCCGGCGGCCGAGGTGGAGGAGCACCTGCTGACCCACCCCGGGGTGCTGGACGCGGCGGTCGTCGGCGTGGACGACCCGGTGCTGGGCGAGCGGGCCGTGGCGTTCGTCGTGCCGCGCGGCGGCGGTCTGGACGCGGCGGCGGTGAAGCGGTACCTGCGGGAGCGCGGGCTGGCGGTGTTCAAGGTGCCGGACCGGGTGGTCGCGGTGACCGGGTTGCCGCGCACGGCGATGGGCAAGGTGGACAAGGTGGCGTTGCGCGCGTCGGTCGCGTCGGCGCCGTGACGGGAGGCCGGATGGCGCCGAGGATCGCGGACTGCCCGCTCGGCCGCGCGGTCGCGCTGATCGGGTCGTGGTGGGCGCTGGAACTGCTGCACGAGGCGTTCGACGGCCGGTCCCGGTTGGACGAGGTGTGCCGCAACCTCGACCTGCCGCCGCGGGTGGTCCGGGAGCGGGTCGAGGACCTGGTGCGGCGCGGGCTGCTGGCCGTGCGGGACGACCGGGTCGTGCCCACCGGCCTGGCCCACCGGGTGCGGCCGGTGCTGCTGGTCCTCGCCGCGCTGGGCAACGCCGGACTGGCGCCGGCCGAACGCGGCCTGGTGCTGGTGGACCGGGCCACCGGGGCGGAGGTCGAGCCGGTGGTGGTGGACCGGCGGACCGGGCGGCGGGTGGACACGGAGGGTTTCGCGTTCGCCGCCGGGCCCGCCGCGAGCCTCGCGCTGCGCGCCCGCTACCCCGCGGGCGCCTGATCGGTGAGGTGTTCGGTGAGGTAGCGGTGCAGCATCGCGGCTCCCTCCAGCATCGTCATCGCGCGCCGGGTGAGCGCGGCCCGCTGCCGGTGCACCGCCTCGCGCAGCGCCTCGCTGCTCGACGTGCGCCGGAAGTGCTCCATGATCGACTTCACCTGGGGCAGCGGGTGCCTCCCCCGGCGCAACATGCTGATGACCTGCGCGTCGCGGACGTCGGTGGCGGTGTAGCGGCGGTGGCCGTCGGCGTCACGGTCGGGGGTGAGCAGCCCCGCCGACTCCCACACCCGCAGCGCGGAGGGCCGCACCGCGAGCCGGTTGGCCACCTCGCCGATGCGCATGCCCGCCCGGGGCACCGGCGGAGCCTGCTGCGCGCCCTCCGCGACGGCTTCCAGCGCCTCGGCGACGGCCTGCAGCGACTGGCGCTGCTCGTGCAGCCGGACGTGCCCGAGGTCCACCAGGTCCAGCGTTCGGGCGATGTCACCGGCGTGCGCGGCGAGCATCATGGACTGGGCGGCGTCCCAGCCGTAGCCCCTGCCCAGCACGCGGAAGGTGAGCAGGGCTCGGCGGTGGCGCTCCTCGAACCGGCGGTAGCCGAACTCGGACCGCTCGGCCGGGGGCAGCACCCCCGCGTCGAGGTAGTTGCGGACCTGCTGGGTCGAGATGCCCGCCGCCCGCGCGAGGTCGACCGGGCGCAGCGCGGTCCCGTCCTTGCCCACCGGCCACTCCCCCGCTCCGGCTCGGTTCGTCTCCGACTTGAAGGTTAGCGCAGCGGCCAATCGGTGGGTCAGGCAAGTTCCGGGAAAAGTTTCAACGTGTTGTTCAACGATATTCTTCAACCCATGGATGGCAACGACGTTCCTCGACCGCGCGCGGGCGCGGCCGACACCGGCACTGCGCCGGCCATCGAGGTGCACGACCTGCGCATGCGCTACGGGACCAAGGACGTCCTCACCGGGATGGACTTCACCGTGCGGCGCGGGGAGGTCGTGGCACTGCTGGGCCCCAACGGCGCGGGCAAGTCCACCACGATCGAGATCCTGGAGGGCTTCCGCAAGCGCTCCGCCGGTCGGGTCGAGGTGCTCGGCGTCGACCCGGATCGCGGCGACGAGGCGTGGCGCGCCCGCCTGGGCATCGTCCTGCAGTCCTGGCGCGACCACAGCCGCTGGCGGGTGCGCCAACTGCTCGCCCACTTCGGCCGCTACTACCGCCCCTACGGCACCCCCGACCGGCCGCGCCCGTTCGACGTCGACGAGTTGATCGCCATGGTCGGCCTGACCGAGCAGGGCGAGAGCCGCGTCGGCGCGCTGTCGGGCGGCCAGCGGCGGCGGCTGGACGTGGCCATCGGTCTGGTGGGACGCCCCGACCTGCTGTTCCTGGACGAGCCGACCACCGGTTTCGACCCGGAGGCCCGGCAGGACTTCCACAACGTCGTGCAGCGGCTGGCCGCGGCCGACGACATGACCGTCCTGCTGACCACGCACGACCTGCACGAGGCGGAGAAGTTGGCCGACCGGATCCTCATCCTGGCGGGCGGCGTCGTCGTCGCCGACGGCAGCCCGGCCCAGCTGGCGACCCGGGTGGCGGGCAAGGCCGAGGTGCGCTACAGCATCGACGGCCGTCCCGAGGTCCGGTCGGTCGAGGACGCGACGGACTACGTCCGGGAGCTGTTCGAGCGGCACGGCCGGGCCGTCGGGGACCTGGAGGTCCGCCGCGCGAACCTCGAAGACGTCTACCTGACCATGGTCCGCGACGCCCTCACCGGTCAGCCGGCCGGGGTGCCGCGGGAGTTGAGCGGAGCGAAGTCATGACCGGCGGTGCGGTGGACAAGGGCGCGGTGACGCTGCGCGCGGGCCTGGACCGGGCCTGGATCGAGTTCCGGCAGACCGTCACCAGCGTGGCGGAGCTGCTGGCCTGGCTGTGGATCCCGTTGGCGGCGTTGACCGTCATGTACTTCATCGGCGACGACCCCGTGCCCGGCACGGGGGTCACCCTCGGCGCGCAGGCCATCCCCGGCATCCTCGGGATGAACGTGGTCTTCACCGCGTTGCTGGGCCTGGCGATGGCACTGACCGCCGACCGCGAGGACGGCACCCTGCTCCGCGCCAAGGCCACGCCCCACGGCATGTCCGCGTACCTGGTGGGCAAGGTGCTCAGCAAGGCCGGCATGACCGTGGCGACCATGGTGATCCTGTTGGTGCCCACGGCTTTCCTGTTCGACGGGTTGCAGCTGGACCGGGTGTCGTCGTGGGTGGACCTGGTGCTGGTGCTGCTGCTGGGGTTGGTGGCGACCCTGCCGATCGGCGCGGTGCTCGGGTCGCTGTTCGCCAACGTGCAGACACTGGGCTTCATAACCCTGTTCATCATGGCCCTGGTCGCGGTTTCCGGGGTGTTCTACCCGATCACGGCACTGCCGGCGTGGTTGCAGTTCGTGGGCCAGGTGTTCCCGGTGTACTGGCTGGGACTCGGGCTGCGGTCGGCCCTGCTGCCCGACGACCTGGCGCTGGCCGAGATCGGCGGAACCTGGCGCGAGTGGGAGATGGTGGGCGTGCTGGGCCTGTGGGCGGTCATCGGTTTCGTGCTCGCGCCCGTGGTCCTGCGCCGAATGGCCCGCCGTGAGTCCGGCTCCGCGGTGGCGGCACGCCGCGAACAACTCGCGCAACGCGCCGCATAGGCCAACGTTCCGCGCCGAACCGTGAACCCGCTCGCCGCCGGCTGCCGCAGCGGACTTGACGGCGGCGGCCGGTCCGTCAAGACGTCTCGCCCGACCGGATGCGTCCCTCCTCCAGCACGAGAACGGTGTCCGCCAGGCGCACCGTGGTGTCGCGGTGGGCGATGACCAGCAGTGCGCATTCGGTCGAGACCTGCTCGATGGTGCGGGCCAGGGCGGATTCGTTCGTCGCGTCCAGGTGTGCGGTCGGTTCGTCCAGCAGGAGCAGGTCCGGACGGGGCAGCAGGGCGCGGGCGATGGCCAGGCGTTGGCGTTCGCCGCCCGAGACCATGCTCCCGTGCTCGCCCACCGGCGTGTCCAGGCCTTCGGGCAGCCGGTCGACCATGTCGACCAGGTTCGTCATGGCCAGCACGCGGCGGATCTCGTCCTCGGTCGCGTCGGGCACGGCGTAGGCGATGTTGTCGCGGACCGTGCCGTGCATGATCGGGCACGTCTGCTCGACCAGGCCGATCCGCCGGCGCGCCTGCTCGGTGGTGAGGTCGGCGTGGAGGTCGTGCCCGTCGAGCAGGATGGTCCCCCGAGAGGGCTCGTAGAAGCGCTCGACCAGCGCGAACACCGTGGACTTGCCCGCGCCCGAGCCGCCGACCAGGGCGACGTGCCCCCGGCGCGGGACGGTGAGCGACACGCCGCGCAGCACCGGCCGGTCGGGCTGGTAGCCGAACCAGACGTCGCGCAGTTCGAGCGCCGGCGCCTGCCGGGTCGTCGTGCCCGGCGTGGCGGCGCGGTCGCGGACGCGGGTGGGGCGGCCCGCCTCCACCGGCAGGGAGGTCACGTCGTGCACGCGCTGGAGTGCGGCGAGTCCCCGCTGGAGGTTCGCGGCCAGTTCGAACAGGCCCGCGGCGGGCATCGCGATGTAGCTGACGTAGAGCAGGAACGCCACCAGCTCGGCCAGCGCGAGGTGGCCGTCGGCGACCCGGATGCCGCCGACGACCAGGACGATGATCAACGACCCGTGCGCGGACAGGGTGACCGCCGGCCCGGCGATGGAGTCCAGCCGGGCCGAGCGCAGGTTGTGCCGGTAGGCGGCGCGGGCGCAGTCGCCGATCCGGTCCCGCTCCCGGTCCTCGGCCCGCATGGCGCGGACGGTGCGGATGGCGGTCAGGGCGCGTTCGAGTTCGGCGGACAGCAGGCCCAGGTGGTCCTGCGCCTGCCCGGTGGCGTTGCGGATGCCGCTGAGCACGAACAGCGTGACGCCCCCGATCCCGCCCACGACCACGGCGACGACCAGGAACAGCAGCGGGTCGATCAGCACCATCGCGACCAGGCCGCCGACGACGACGAACACGCCCGCCACCAGGTCCACCAGGTCGTAGGCGATGGCGTCGCGCAACAGCGTGGTGTCGCTGGTGGTCCGGGACAGCAGGTCGCCCAGCCGGTGCCGGTCGTAGGACCGCATCGGCAGCCGCAGCAGCCGGTCGACCAGGTGCAGCCGCAGGCTCAGCACGATGCTCTCACCCGTGCGCTCCAGCCAGTAACGCCCGAGCGTGTCGGTCACGGCCGCCGCGACGAACACCACGGCGAGCAGCGCGAGCAGCCACGCCACGCCGCCGCCCTCGGTGACGGTCTGGAGCGTGCGCATCGCCACCAGGGGCTGGACCAGCCCCAACCCCGCACCGGCCAGGGTGAACAACAGCGCGACGGCGATGGACCTCCGGTGGCCGCGCGTGGTGGCGGCCAGGTCGCGCAGGCTGACCCGCGGCGGCTGCTCGGGCGTCGGTGGCTCGGCGGTGTCGGGACGTGGTGCGGTGATCGTCATCGGGTGGGTGCTCACCCCTTCGGGCGCGGTGGTGGTTCCCGGCGCGTCGCGCGGGCCGGGACGGTCATCAGGACGTGGAGGAGTTCGGTGCCCGCCGGTTCGCCGACCGGCCGCCCGTCGGCCTCCACCCAGGCGTGCGCGGCGAACGGCGCGGTGCGCACGCCCACCCGCCACGTCGGCCACGTGCCGCGCGACCGGCACAGCAGGGCGGTGGCGATGGAGCGGGGCAGGCAGCCGGGGCCGGCGCAGCGCAGGCTGACCGCCGTGACCGCGTCGCGCGCGGCCAGCGCCTCGGCGTGGCCGGCCGGTCTCGCCCCGGCGCTGACGGCGGTCAGGACGGCCCGGATGTGGCGCGGCGGCAGCGTGGCCAGCGCCCGCGCCACCGCGGTGACCACCCAGCCGACCACCCGCAGGCGCGCGCCCAGCCGCCGGGACCGCTCCGGCAGCGCGGTCTGCTCGCTCACCGGCGCACCGCCAGCCCCGCCGAGCACAACTGCCCGACGACCTCGGCGACGTCCGCGGCCACCGCGTCGGGGTCGGCGTCGCCGTCCGCGAGCAGCAACTCCACCGCCCGCCGGTCGTCGCCGCCGTCGAGCAGGGTCCGCAACACCAGCGAGCCGGTGGCGTTGAGCTGCCAGTACCGGCCGGTGCGCTCGTCGAGCAGCACGTCCCCGTCCCCGGTCCCGGTCAACGACACGTGGTCGGCCAGGCGCAGCGTCATCCCGGTGCTCCCCTCACGAGACCGGCGGTGCGGCCGGCGTGGTCCAGGTCGCGCAGCCACCGCTCGCAGGCCACGGTGTGCTCGACCATGATCGGAGTGGCGTCGGTACTCCACACGCCGGTCAACGCGGACCGGAACCGGTCGACGTCGATCAGCCCCAGCTCGGCCAGGCGCCCCCGCGTGGTCAGGGCCAGCAGGTCGGCGCGGTAGTGCGGCAGGGCGGCGTACTCCGGCGTGGTGCCGCCCTTGGTGGCGCGGGTGGACGAGCGGTCCGGCACCACACCCCGCAGCGCCTCGGCCAGCAACGGCTTGTAGCGCCACGGTGTCGTGCGTTCGTGGGCGCGCACGGCCAGGCAGGCCTCGGCCACCCGGTCGTCCAGGAACGGCGCGGCCACCGGCAATCCGTCCGCCACGGCGGCCATGACGTTGCGGCGGACATACCGCCCGGCGTGCCGCACGAGCTGCACGACGTCGTGCACGGCCTTGTCCGGCGTCGTCGGCGGCACCCGCTCGGCGGCCTCCACGAGCAAGCGGCGCGCGAGGTCGACCGCGTGCGGGGTCGCCCACGGCGGCAGGCCGACGGCGTACGGCGCGCGGGCGGCGGGCGCGGTGAGGCCCCTGGCCTGGGCCAGCAGTTCGCGCCGCTCGTCGCGCGGCGCCGCGAGCAGCCGCCAGACCCGCGACCACCGCCAGGCGCGCAGGGCCCGCAGGCCCCGCACGTGCGACCAGGCCGTCAGCGGCCGGCGCGGCAGCAACTCGCGCAGGTAGGAAGGGGCGGCGTGCAGCACCTCGTCACCGCCGTCGCCGGTGAGGTGCAGTTCGACGCCCCGTCCGGTGAGCAGGCGGGCGCGGACCGCGTCCTCGGCGCGCAGGTGGACGTCCACGGGCGGCTCGTCCCGGGGCACGCCGGCTTCGAGGATGTCGGCGTAGGGGCGGGGCAGGTCGTCGTCGGTGAGCACCAGGCGCTCCAGGCCGGGCAGCTCGGCCGCGGCGATCGCGGCCCACTCGGCGTCGTCGTCCCCGGCGTCCTGGGAGGCCACGGTGAAGGTCAGCAGCCGCCCCGTCCGGGCGACCGCCAGGGCGCACACAGCCGTGGAGTCGGCGCCGCCGGACAGGTCCGCGCTGACCACGTCCCGCGACCGGACCCGGGCGGACACGGCGGCGGTGAGCGCGTCGCGGACCGCCGGCGCGCCCTCGCGCAGGGTCCGGACCGGACGCGGGGGTTCCCACCAGCGCACGGTCCGCGCGCGTCCCCGGTCGGTGAGCAGCACGCAGCAGTCCTCGGGCACGGCGGTCACCCCGCGCCACAGCGAAGCCCCGACCAGCGCGGGCGGCGCGGCCGGGAACATCAGGCACCGCACCAGCCACCGCTCGTCCACACCGGACCCGACGAGCCCGGCGGCGACGTCGGCCCGGTCGGACACCACGTCCACCTCGCCCACGCGGACCTGGAACAACCGGCGCACGCCGAACGCGCTGCCCTGCGCCCGCACGACACCGTCGACGGTCGCGAGCAGGTGGAAGGCGCCGTGCAGGCGGCCGGCCGCCCGGTCGAGGTCGGCCGGCGCCCGCGTGCGGCGGGCGATCCCGACGACCTCCTCGGCGGAGACCGGGCAGCAGCCCAACAGCGCCACCACGACCCGACCGGCCGCGCCGAGCACCAGGTCGCGCGGGTCCCAGTGCCCGAGCAGCCACGGCCGCCCGGACGGGTGGCGCAGCCGCCGGCACCGCGCGTCGGGATCGAGCGCCGCGACCACGGCGAGGGCGGCGTCGCAGTCCGGCAGGACGACGAACCACTCCTCGCCGCGGCGCGCGGCGCCGGTGAGCGAATCCACGTCCACCACCGGCGCCTTCGGGTCAGTTCTTCTGCCTGCGCCGGGAGTCCCGTTGCGAACCGCGGGACCCGAGCGTCACCTCGGCGAACCGGCCGACCTCGACCAGCACCGGCTTGACGTAGACACGCGACTTGCCGTCCATCGTGCACTTCCTTTCCGTTGGGGGAACCGTGCATCCACGGTGGCACAGCCAAGGGGCGGTGGCGGGGCCTGCCACACGACGGTGCCGGACATCCCTCCGGATCGGTGGTGCGCGGCTCGTCCCGGGATGACCGAGCGCACAGGAGTCCCACCCGAACAGCTTGTGCGGACAGGACAACGGATGCCCCCGACGGGGCATTCAGGTACGGCGGTCGCGGGCGCGCAGGACGTCGCACACAGCTTCAGTCCTTTATGGACAGACCGGTGCGGACAGCGTCACAGTCGGTGAATTCGTGGCGCGGGAACACCTCGGTGAGGTGATCCGGCCCGCGGTCGGTGACGCACGGTCGACCGCAGGCCGGTGAGTGGTCTGCCGATTGTTCCGACGGTCCGCGAGTCGGCCGGGTCACTTGCGGGTGCGCCACAGGACCGCGTTCCCGTAGGCGCCTCCCAGCACGCCGACGACCACGCCGTGGTTGTTCAGGTCGTAGGCGTCGCTGGCGGTCGACGGGTCGGGGGTCAGGTCGACCAGCCTGCCGCGCCGGTCCCAGAACACCGCGTGGTCCGTCTGGCCCGAACTGGTGGACAGCCCGATCGCCTCGTCGTGGTCGTTGATCCGCTCGGCCCAGCTCCCGGACTCGGGCGTCAACGCGCCCAGGTCGACGGCCCGCCCGCGCTTGTCCCACCGAACCGCCCGCTGCCGCCCTTCCGGGGTCCGGATACCGCCGAGCACGGTGCCGCGGTCGTTGATCGCGATCGGGTAGCTGTTCGTGGCGCCGAAGGGCAGTCCCAGATCGGTCACCCGGCCGTCGGCGCGCAACGTGACGGCGTGCTCCAGCGTGCCCGCGATCGTGCCGCGGTTGTTGACCGCGACGGCCGTGGTGAGGGGAACGGTGGAGATGGACCCGTCGCGCTGCCAGACCACCGGATGCCACTGACCGTCCGCGTCGTCGGCGGAGCCGAGGATGAGGCCCCCGTCGTTGATGGCGTTGGCCGAACTCTGGGTGCCACCGGGCAGGGTGCCGAGATCCGCGGGGTTGCCCTCGTCGTCCCAGCGCACGGCCCGGACGCCGGTCGCCGACCGGGTCCAGCCGACGGCCGTGCCGCGGTCGTCGACGGCGGCGACCTCGGACGAGCCGCCATCCAGTGGTCGGAGTTCGACCAGGCGCTGGTCCGGGTTCCACCGCAACGCCAGCACCACGTTGTTCGTGGTCACCGCTCGGCCGATCACGACACCGGCGCGGTTGACGCCGGTGGCCAGCGAGGACCGGGTGTTCGGCGGCACGGGGAGCCGGACGGGGCGGTCGGGGCGGTCCCAGCGCAGCGGGTAGACGGTGAAACCGGTCGCGATGCCGTACCCGACGACGACCCCGGCGTCGTTGACCGCCTCCGCGCCGCTCAGCGTCGAACCGGGTAACTCGGCCAGCCTCACCATCTCGACCCGGGTCTGGTCCGGGGGCGGGGCGGCACCGGTCAAGGCGATCGCGGCCAACGGGATCAGGGCCGCGAGATGTGTGCTCTTCATGGGCACACGATCGACCCGTCCGCCCGCTTCGACCAGGGTCCAACGGCTCGGCGTTGTGGCGGAGTTCGGCACTGGCGTGCGCGGGGACCGACGGCGTTCGGGGACCACCGGGGACGGACCGGTCGACATCCGAGTCCCGACCGGCCCGCGAGTCATCGCGCACCGGAGTCCACAGTGGACGGACCAGGTCCGCCGATCCCCGGCGAACGCGGGAATCGGCGGTTCCTGTCACGTTACCGGGCCTCGTCGCGGTGCGACGGGGTCACCCGGAGGTCACCTCCACAGCTGGTAGCTCAAGCCGTTGCAGCCGACCGTGCGGATGCCGTACGTGCTGTTGTCCAGGCAGTGGCGGTTCCACATGCTCACCAGTTCCCACTTGCCGTTGCCCCAGTCGTTCATGTCCCAGCGTTGCCAAGCGCCGTCGTTGCAGCCGAAGGCGCGCACGCCGTACTCGCTGTTGTCCAGGCACAACTTGGTGGCGACGTTCATGAACCGGTAGGTCCCGTCGCTGTACCGCTTGACCTCCCACTCCTGGTGGGGTCCGCCGTTCCACGGGCGGGTGTGGACGCCGTTGAAGGCGTTGTGGTCGAGGTAGCCGCTGTCCCACTCGCTCTGCCAGTGCCACACCTCGGCCGCCGACGCCTGCGGGGCCGCCACCCCGAGCACGCTCATGATCACGGCCAGCACCGCCGCGACTCGTCCGTACTTCATCCATCCCCCTTGTGAGGTGCGGTTTGGCGTTACCGGGGCGACCCTGCCGGCCGAACCTGGCACGGACCTGGCACGCCGTGATGGATACTCGCCCGGTGGGGGCGGCGCGGTTCCAGTTGCTCGGCGAGGTCCGGGTGTCGGCGGCGGGCGGGTTCTCCCCGGTCCGGCACGCGCGGGTGCGGTGCGTGCTCGCGGTGCTGCTGGTGGCCGCGAACCGGGTGGTCGACGTGGACGTGCTGGCGGACCGGGTGTGGGGTGAGCGGTTGCCGCGGCGGCCCCGGGACGCGGTCTACAGCTACGTGTCGCGGCTGCGGCGGGTGCTCGCGGACGTGCCGGGGGCCGGGCTGGGCAAGCGGTCCGGCGGGTACGTGCTCGACGTCGACCCGCGAGCGGTGGACCTGCACCGGTTCCGGGAACTGGTGGCGTGCGGCGGTGACGACCGGGACCGCGTGGTGTCGCTCGCCGCCGCCCTGGACCTCGTGGTCGGCACGCCGTTGACCGGGGTGGACTCGCCGTGGGCCGCGGCGGTGCGCGAGGCGGTGGAGGGCGAGGTGTTCGCGGCGCGCCTGGAGCGGCACGAGGTCGGGTTGCGGCTGGGCGGGCACGTGCGGGCGGTGACACCGCTGACCGCGCTGGCCGCCCGCCACCCGCTGGACGAGCGGGTCGCCCGGCTGGCGCTGCTCGCGCTGGCGGGCAGCGGGCTGCACGCCGAGGCGTTGGCGCACTACGAGGCGCTGCGGCGGCGGCTCGCCGACGAGCTGGGCGTCGACCCGAGCCCCGAGCTGCGGGAGATCCACCGGCGCGTGCTCGCCGACGACCGCGCGAGCGCGCCGGCGCACCCGGTGCCCCGGCAACTGCCCGCCGCGCCGCGCTGGTTCACCGGCCGCCTGGACGAACTGGCCGCGTTGGACGACCTGGTCGACCACCCGGGGACGGCCGTGGTCTCCGGCAGCGGCGGCATCGGCAAGAGCACGCTCGCGCTGCGCTGGGCGCACCGGCACGCCGACCGCTTCCCCGGTGGCCTGCTGCACGTGAACCTGCGCGGGTTCGACCCCTCGGGCAGCCCGGTGCCGCCGGCGACCGCGCTGCTGGGCTTCCTCGACGCGCTGGGTGTCGAGCGTGACGCCGCGCCGGCCGACCTCGACGCGCTGACCGCGTTGTTCCGCAGCCTCACCGCCGACCGCCGGGTCCTCGTCGTCCTCGACAACGCCGCCGACACCGACCAGGTGAGGCCGCTGCTGCCCGGCAGCGGGTGCGTCGCGCTCGTCACCAGCCGGCACCGGCTTCCCGCGCTGGTCGCCGCGCACGGGGCGCTCTCGGTGCACCTCGACGCGCTGCCCGCCGCCGACGCCCGCGCGCTGCTGGCCGAGCGGGTCGGGGCCGCGCGCGTCGCCGCCGAACCCGCCGCCGTGGCCGACCTGGTCGGGCACTGCGCGGGCCTGCCGCTCGCGCTGAGCGTCGTGGCCGGCCGGGCACAGGCGCACCCCACGTTCCCGCTGGCCGCGTTCGCCGCCCAGCTGCACGACGTGACCACCAGGCTCAGCGAACTGGACGACGACCCGGTGGTGGGCGTGCGGACGGTCCTGTCGTGGTCCACCGAGGCGCTGGACCAGGAGCAGGCACGGGTGTTCGCCCTGCTCGGCACCGCACCCGGCCCGGACTGCACCCCCGTGTCCGCGGCCTGCCTGGCCGACCTGCCGCTCGCGCGGGCCACGGCCGTGCTGCGCGCCCTGGAGCGGGTCTCGCTCGTGCAGGAGCACCGGCCGGGCCGCTACCGCATGTACGACCTGGTCCGCCTGCACGCCGCCGAGCAGGACGTCCCGCGGCGGGAGCGGGACGACGCCACGCGCCGCGTCGTGGACCTGCACGCGCACACCGCGGCGGCGGCCACCGCGGTGGTCTGGCCGTTCCGCCGGGCCAGTCCCCTCGGACCGGTGCCACCGGGCCGCCACACCCACGTGCCCGGGGACCTGGACTCCGCGCTGGCCTGGTTCCGCGCCGAGCGGGCCTGTCTCGCCGCGACCGTTCGCGCGGCGTCGGACCTCGGGCTGCACAGCCGGGTGTGGCAGCTCGCCCGGCACCTGACACCCCTCTACGACCGGGCGGGCTTCCTCCAGGACGTGGTCGACGCGTGGCAGCTCGCGGTCCCGGCCTCCCGGGCCCTCCTGCGGGACGACCTGCTGGCCGACGCGCTGCTGGCGCTGGGCTACGCCTGCGGCCAGCTCGGCCGACTGGACGAGGGGCTGGACCACCTCCACCGGGCGCTCGTCCTCGCGCGACGGGTCGGCGACGAGGTGGTCGAGGCCATCGCCGAGAACTCCCGGTCGATCCTGGTCGAGTGGACGGGTGACCTCGCCGGGGCGATGCGGCACGCGCGGCGCTCGCACGAACTGCTGCGCAGGCAGGGCAACGAGGTGTTCGAGGCGCAGGCGCTCAGCCAGGTCGGCTGGCTGGCGGCGCGCCTGGGCGACCACCCGACCGCGCTCGACGCGTGCCGGACCGCCGTCGAGGTGTTCCGAGCCCGGGGCGACCGGGACAGCCAGGCCATCTCCACCAGCGCGCTGGGGTACGTCGCCCGCGCGACCGGACGCCTCGACGACGCGCGCGCCCTCTACCAGGAGGCGTGCGACCTGCTCCGCGACGTGGGCAACGCGCGCCGGGAGGCGAAGGCCGTCGAGGTGCTCGCCGAGGTGCTGGCGGAGATCGGCGACCACGCCGCGGCACGCGCCGCGTGGGAACGAGCCCGCGGCCTGTTCCGGACCCAGCACCGCGTGGCGGACGTGGAACGCGTCGCGGCGCGCCTGCGAGCGCTCGACGCCGACCAGCCCTGAACCGGGATCCCGGGGCCTGCCCCCGGCGCTCGGACACGACGGCCGCTCGCCGCCCGTCCGTGGCGACGGGCACAGCGGCGGTCAGCGGATCTGTCGCTACGGGCACTTGTCGCCGACCGTGTCGTCAACGCATCGAGTGAACCGGACGTACTGCGGGGTCGCGTGCCGTCCTTGGCCGTTTTCGGCTGCTGACGGGGTGCAATCCCGCTTCCCGGGGCCGCGCACCGTCGACCTGCCGCCGAACTCGCCTCGTGGAGGTCTTGATGAAGACCAGGACCCGGCAGATCAGCGCCACATCGATCCAGATCGAGGTGGCGGACCTCGAACAGGGCGCCCCGTGGTCGGACATGGTGGGCGGCGAGCCCAAGGTCACCGCCGACAGCGCGTGGTGGGGCTACGAGCTCTACCTGAACAGGTACGCCGTGCGAGCCTTCGACCTGATGCTGGAGGTGATCGAGGCTGCCGCCAAGCTGTTGCCCGAACCCGCGGACGTCATGGTCGAGGCCTACGTCTACACCCGCAAGTTCTGGATCGAGGCGGTGACCCACCACGGCGAGACCGGCTGCAAGATCACATCCCCGTGGGCGGTGCCCGGTGCGTTGGTGCCCTCGTCCTGGGACGACGGTGAGGACGAGCAGCCCCCAGCCCCACCGGAGCCGTCCCTGAAGTGGACGGTCTACGACCTGGAGACGGGGCAGTGGTCCCCGCAGCGGGAACTGTCCGGGTACCACAGCGCGGACCGGCCGGCCGTGACCGTGTACCGGCTGCCGGACGGTCATGACGAGCTGCTGTGCGTCCACCGCGGCGGCAAGCTCGACGAACGCCTCCTCTACACCACCTACGACACGGCGAGCAGGCAGTGGCTGGAAGACACCCCTGTGCCCGGCCACCGCAGCCGTGCCGAACCGGCGATCACCACGCTCCGGTGGAACCAGCACGTGCTGTGCGTCTACTGCACGCCCTCCGGAGGGACCCCGGAGCTGCGGTACGACATCTGGAGGGGGAACCACTGGTACGGCGACCAAGCGATCAGCACACCCGTGCGCAGCCACATCCCTCCCGCCGTGGCGAGCGGCTACGTGCTGTTCGCCGACGCCGACCGGGACGGGCGACTGTGCTACCTGCCCTACAACCACAACCCCGGCAATGACTGGATCAGGTGGGGCGACACCGCGGTGGAGGTCCCGGGGGCGAAGACGAAGCACCCACCGGTCGCGGCCTGGCTCGGCAACCTGCTGGTCGTCATGTACCGGCCGACCGAGGCGCCCGACCGGATGCGCTACATCGTCGGCAGCCGGATCGGGCCCGGTCCCTTCTACCGCTTGGCGTGGGAGGAGCCCCAGACCTTCCCGGCGCGCCACAGCGACGCCACCCCGTCGCTGTGGACGCACGACGACGTCCTGTACTGCCTGCGCCGCGGCCCCGGCGACGACGACCACCTGTACCTGATGGAGGGGCGCAGGGCCGAGCAGCAGTTCGGGGTCGTCCTGTGGGGCCAGGACGAGCAGCTGCCCGACGAGCACCGCAGCACCGCCGGTGCCGCGCTGTGCTTCGTCACGGAGCAGCAGGCGGCGAAGGGACAACTCCTGTGCCTGTACAAGGGCAATGACGAATCCAGGCCCGCTTCCTGAGAACCTGCTGCGCGGTGCGGCTCCGGTCCGCGCGAGGCCGAGGCCGATCCCAGGACGGCCACCGTCGCGTCCTCTGTCCCGCCGCGCAACCAGCCGACGACCGGACCGGACCGGGCGTTAGTCCCCCGTCGAACGGAGACCAAGGTCCCTGTGCCCGCCGCCCGCCAGGGAACAGGCTGGAGGTGCGACACGACGCGAGGAGGCACCATGACGACGATCGCCAGGCTCCCGAGCGGGTGGTTCCCGCCCGAGGTCGTCTCACTGCTGGAGGGGAACTGGCCGTTCGGCTCCCGGCACGCCGTGCACGTCGAGGACTTCGTCGAGAACGGCACGTACGTCGTGCGGGCGGAGCTGCCGGGGCTGGACCCCGAGTCCGACATCGAGGTGAGCACGTCCGGCGGACGGATCACCATCAACGCCCGCCGCGAGCAGGAGACCCACGACAAGCAGCGCACGGAGTTCCGCTACGGCGAGTTCAGCCGCACGCTGACGCTGCCGCCGGGCGCCCGGGCCGACGCGGTCTCGGCGAGCTACCGCAAGGGCATCCTGGAGATCCGGGTGCCGCTCGCCGACGAGCCGCAGGGGCGCACCATCCCCATCGGGGTGGCAGCCGAATGAGACGCGGGCGGGTGGCGGACGTGCGGCAGGGGCGCGCCGCCACCCGCCCCGACCAGTCCCGGGGTGTGACATGCCGGACGACCAGCGCGGGAAGGTGACCACCGGGACGGCGGTCGTGCGGCGGTGGACGTGGACCGGCGCTTGCGTGCTGGTCTTCGCGGTCTTGGCGCACCTGCTGTTGCGGGTGCTGGTCGTGCTGTCGCCGGTGCTGATCCCGCTCGCGGTGGCGGTGCTGCTGACCGCGCTGCTGTGGCCGCTGGTGGCGTGGCTGACCCGGCTGCGCGTGCCCCGGGCGCTCGCCGCCGGGCTCGTGCTGCTGGTGTCGTTGGCGGCCCTGGGCGCGATGCTCGCGTTCAGCGTCGACGCGCTGGTGGGCGGGGCGGGCGATCTCGGCACGACGCTGCGGGACGCGGTCGCCCGGGTGCGCGACTGGCTCGTGCACGGGCCGCTGAGCCTGCGCGAGACGCAGGTGGACGCGCTGGTGGAGGACCTCGTCGGCGTCGTCACCGGACAGACCGAGCGCATCGTCGGCGGGGCGACGGCGACGGCCACCGCCCTGGGCGGGTTCCTGGCCGGTCTCGTCCTGGCGCTGTTCGCCCTGTTCTTCTTCCTCGCCGACGGTGAGCGCATCTGGCTGGGCGCGTTGCGGCTGGTGCCCGCGCGGCTGCGGGACGAGGCCGACGCGGCGGGGCGCGGCGCGCTGCACGCCCTCACCGGGTTCACCCGCGCCACGCTCGCGGTCGCGGTCGTCGACGCCGCCGCGATCGGCACCGGCCTGGCCCTGTTGGGCGTGCCGATGGTGGTCCCGTTGACGTCGCTGGTGTTCCTGGGGGCGTTCGTGCCCTACGTGGGCGCGTTCGTCGCGGGGTCCGTGGCCGTGCTGGTGGCGCTGGTGTCGGGCGGACCGGTCACCGCGCTGCTCGTCCTCGCGCTCAACATCGGCGTGCAGGAGTTGGAGGGCGACGTGCTGCAACCGTTCCTGCTCGGCCGGGTCGTCCGGCTGCACCCGCTGGTCGTGGTCGTCGCGATCGGGGTCGGCGTGGTGGTCGCGGGCCTGGTGGGCGCGCTGTTCGCCGTGCCCGTGGTCCTGGTCGCCCGCGCGGTGCTGGAGTCGAGGGCCCGGTGAGGCGGAAGTCCCGGCGCGCCGGGGTCTTCGGCTGGTGTCGCGGCTGGCCGCGGTCGGGGACCGTCGTCCCATGAGCACCACGACATCGCCACGAACCCGCCGCGCGCTCGCCGCCGGCAGCGGTTTCGTCGCCCTGAACGCCTTCGCGGGCGGGGTCGCGCTGGCCACCGGGGTCATCGACCTCGGCCCGGTGGTCACCGACCGCCTGCCCTCGCACAGCCCCGTCCTGGCCGGGCTCGCGCTCGTGCTCGTCGTCGGCGCGCCGATGGCGGTCGCCGCACGACGGGCCGCGACCGGCCACCCGCGCTGGGCCGGCACCGCCGTGTTCGCGGGCGCCTGCCTCGTCGCGTGGATCGCGGTTCAGCTTGTGGTCATCCGGACGTTCTCCTGGTTGCAGCCGGTGATGGCGGCGGCCGGGGTCGCGGTCCTGCTCGCGGGGCTGCGCGGCATCCGGAAGCGGTGAACGAGCACTCACGCCGGCCGATGACGGCGACCGGCCACCAGCCCGACAGGTGCGGGTTCAGTGGCCGGATCGGCGCATCCGCTCGGCCAGCTCCCGCAGTTCCCGGCCCGACGTGCGCAGCGGCGCGCCGTGTCCGGGCGCCAGCAGCGCCGGGTCCAGCGCCGCGAGCCGCGCGACCGACTCGGCCGCGCGCCCCCAGTCCCAGGTGGTGCAGCGCGGCGGCGCGCACGGCCGCGACCTGGGGCGGAACAGGCCGAACACCGAGTTCAACTCGACGGTCACCACGGCGTCCCCGGTGATCACCACACCGTCCCGGCGGCGGAAGTACGCCGCGTGCCCGGCCGTGTGCCCCGGCGTGGGGACGCACTCCCAGCCCGGAAGGCCGGGCAGTTCCCGTTCGGCGTCGTAGGCCCGCGCGATGCCCTCAAGGCTGTCCCTGGCCCGGATCGCGGCCAGCTTGCGTCGCGGCACGAGCCGCAGGGCGGGGGCGATCAGCCGACGGTCGAGGGGGTGGGCGTACTCGGGGAGGTACTCGCCCGCCGCGAACCGCGTTTCCTCCGGGTGCAGGTGGACGGGCACCCGCCACGTCCGGGCCAGCTCTGCCGCGGCCCCGGAGTGGTCGGGGTGGACGTGGGTCAGGTAGATGGACGTGGGGCGGCTGCCGGGGCCGAACAGCGCATCGGCGGCGGCGCGGATGACCGCCGCCCGGCCCGGCCAGGCGGCGTCCACCAGCACCCACGCCGCCGCGGACCCGACCAGGTACACGTTCGCCTCGGTGACCGCCCGGCCCGTGCCCAGCCGGTGCACGCCGGGAGCGATCTCCACCGGACGTGCCGCTGATGAACCCATGCGCGTCCCACCTCCTGCCGTCGGCCCCATCGAGGGCGTCGGCCCGCGTCGTGACCTCACCGGGCCCGCGATCGCCGTCCCGGTCCGGCGGCGGCCCGGTCGGGTCCGGCCCCGGCCCGATCCCGGCCGACAGCCGCGACCAGCGCGGTCGTCAGAGCGGCGAACGCCAGCACGGCCAACACCGCCACCGTCACAGGACTGCCCACGCCCAGCGCCCACCGCACAAGAACGGTCCCCGGGAACAACGCGAGGTAGGCGGCGACCGCGACCACGAGCGCGGGCCGCCACAGACGGCCGACCGGACGCGCGAGAGACCGCGCGCGGCCCTTGGTCACGTCGCCGCTCATCACCGCGACGCCAAGCAGGAGACCAACCAGGGGCGGCCCGAACCCACCACCGACCAGAAGCAGGAGCACCGACAACGCGACGATGACAGCACCGTCGCGCGGCCTGGCCACCGACCGCGCGCACCACAGCGAGAAGACCAGCGCGACAACGATCGTCAGCACCCCGGACAGCAGCATGTTCCCGACCAGCGTCATCGCCGGCTCACCGTCGAGCACCTCGAACGCCTCGACATCCGGCCACGACTCGATGACGGGACCGGCGGCGACCGGCCCCTGCACGATCTCGCCAACCCCGTGCTCCACCGCGGCGAACCCGGCCACGACCCCGAGGACCGCGACGGTCCTCCGGGTCGCCGGACCGACGCCTGGTACGACCGAGGAACTCATGTCGTCCCCCTTCGGATCGTGGACGGAGAGCGCTGCGGGCCCACCTGCCCTCCAACGGGTTCCTCCCCACGGTCCTCGCCCGGCGGTGGCGGGAGGAGGGCATTCCGGCCCACGACACCAGAGCACCAGGTCCGTGACGCCAACCGTGACGGCCCTGGTGGCGCTGCTGGTCACAACCGACAACCGCGCGCGAGGACGGTGCGTGCGGTGCTTGCCTCCGGTTCTCGCCGGGGGCGGCCACTCGTGCGGGTTGTCGATGAAGGGCTACACCCCTTGGACGATGCCGAGAATGATGGCCAGCGCCGCAACGATGACAAACAGTGCGACAATCCCCCAGACCAGCACTCGACGACGTTTTTCGTGGTTGGGCGCCGAGCGAGCAGCGGTCGTCGCGGGGCGGCGGTAAGAGGGTGCCACGCGAGTTGGCGGCCCGGCGGTTCGATTGATGAACTCCAGCAATGTCTCGAACTTCGCCTCGTGCGCGAGGTCGTCAACGGAAAGAACCTCGGCCGTGAGCATTTCAGTGAAGCTTGTCGTGGACACATACGCGTGAGGACTTCTACTGATCCCGTATGCACGGTGGATGGGCACGTGAACCGCCCTCAGCAGGTAACGATGCACCTCGATGTGCAGCCCCGCCTCAAGCCGCAACTGTTCTTGGTCCGGGATTTCCACGAATACTTTGGGTTCGAAACCGAGGATCTTCTTCTGGTCGGCGACGATCCACCGGCAGTCGGAAGTGTTGATCCCGCCGACCTGTACGCGCGGAGTACCCGACTTGACGTCGAGCGAAGTTTTGACCTTGGCCGAGGCCACGTCCAGGGCCTTGACTTCGAGTTCGACGCCCACCGGCGTGACCGACTCGTCGTAGTCTGACGGCGGCTCCAGTTCGTACGCGATGGCCACCGTGTCCCCGGAGCCCGTCTGGAGGTGCACCGTGAAAGCGAGTCTGCGTGCGACGATGTAGTCGCTGTACAGCATGACGGTGACCGGAATCTGAACCTTGACACGACGGCGGCCGGGTGCCGCGCCGGCCTCCTCATGGACCGTCAGCACTTTCGGCAGACGAAGATCGAACATTCTCAGGATCTCCGGCACGTCGCCGGGAGGTGCCGGCTCAATCGGCGGGAGATGGTCTACGGCTCGCTGCTCGTCTTCACGCGATTCGTCTTCCGGCCACACCGGCGTGTCAGTCGGTTGCAACTCGATGGAGCACGTCTGGTTCTCGGTCTCGCCCGATCCGGGGTGATTGCTGTCATCTTCCTCATATCGGACTTGATCAACCCAGTAGACCATGGCCACTCCCCACGACGAGCCACCCCGTTCGCTTGAGTATGGTTGATCCGAATCCGGCCGATCAGGGGCGAAGGTCCCTGACCGCCCGGTGCCACTCAGCCCGGAAGTCGGGTGCATGTCAGGCCGTGGCCGCGCGGTGCTGATCAACCAGGTGTTCGTTGGAGCGAGCATCGGTCAGCGCCCTGGGCCGGTCTACCGCTGAAAATCAAGCCGCCTCGATCGGCAGTGTGGTCTTGCGCTGCGTCCGTTGCCGGCGAGGGACGCGACGGGGTCGATCTCCTGCTCGGCGCGGCGATTCGTGGCAATGGACAACAAGACCGGCCAGCTGCGCATGAACTCTTGCCGCCGAACCTTCGCATGACGGCGCGGGCTCGCCTTCACCTCTCTCCCAGGTGCGGTGTTGCCGCCCGGCAGGACGCGGTCCTGGTACAGCCTGGCTACCAAGACGGCCAACGGCTGCGACGGCGCGGACGACCTGATCTGGCACACCAGCGGCGGGAGTACAAGTTCGAGGCCAACCCCACGCGCGGGCCCGGCGGACCGCTCGTCCACGCGAAGGGCACCGTCTACTACCCGTGATCGACGAGTGGGAGCGCGGGATCCCGCGTTCCCACCGCAACCGGCCGTATGAGCGAAGGGCGGCGACTGACGATCGCCACCGACGCAGTCGGCGGCTGCGCCTGGTGCGGTGCGTTGCCCTGTTGCCGCCAGGGCTTGGGGTTCAGCCGCCATGATGGTTCTGCGGCCCGCTGGAGGTCGCGGCGTTCCCGGCGGCTGAGCCGAGTCGGACGGCACGTGCGGGGACCGCGTCCCCTTCCACCTCACGACTGGACGACGCGGCAACGCTCGGCTGCGGACTTGTCCAGCAAGGCACCCCTCCGCCGACCCCGGTGCGATCGGCCGCCACCGGTCACCGGAGCTGATCAAGGGCACCTGATCAGGCGACGGACTTCCCCGTCGGCCGATGGTTCGATGGCGTCGTGCGATCAGGGGAAGCCGTGCCGCTCGTCGTGTTCGTCGTCGGAGCACCGGGAGCAGGCAAGAGCACCGTTGCCCGGCACCTCGCCGAGCGCTTGGGGTGCGCGGAGTTCCTGAGCGGCGACGTCCTCCGACGCACCGCGGAGCAGGACGACGAGGTCGGTCGGGACGTCGCCGACCGGCTGTCCCGGGACGAGACCATGCCGGTGCCGCTGTACTGCCGGGTCGTGCGGCGCGAAGTGGGGCCCGCCGACAAGGGTGTGGTCTTCGACGGCTTCCCCCGCACCTTGGAGCAGTGCCTCGCCATCCCGACCGTGCTCGACGCGGCCGGGGTGCCGGGTGCCGACGTGCTGGGTTTGGGGCTGCTCGTGCCGGCGACCGTGTCGATCGACCGGATCAGCCGCCGGGGCGAGCGGGCCGAGGACACCGCGCACCTGGCGCGGACGCGGCTGTCCACCCACGTCCGGCGATCCACGGACATCGCCACCGCGTTCGCCACGCGCTGGCCCTACGTCGAACTGGACGCGACCGACGGCATCGCCCAGGTGGTCGACGCGGCCTTGGCGGCGCTCTCAGCACGGGTCGACCGGGTCGCCGAACGCCGCTGACTCGCGAGCCAGGCGGGCGAGGTCGCGCGGCTCGCGGGCGAAGGAGAACTCCGGGCTGTCCAGCAGGCCGTGAGCGCGTGCTTCCAGCCAGGACAGCTCGCGGTACTTGTCCGGTGCCATGGACTGCGACCCGAAGTCCCAGCCGACGCTGGACACCTGCCGGTCGCCGTAGAGCCGCCGGGCCCGCTCGCGGTAGACGTCGGCGGTCACCGTGTCCGGATGGGTGAACGACAGGTCGAACCCGTTGGCTCCCAGCCCGAACGCCGCCAAGCCGTAGAGGATCGTGCACTCGATCCGCGACCGGGCGCAGAACTCGGCGATCCGCCGCGCCCCCACGGCACTGCCCGCGTACGACAGCAGGAACAGCCGTTCGAGGCGGTGCACCTGCCGGTACGCGTCGAGTGCCGCGACCACCGTGGCGCCGGACGCGACGGTGTCGCCGACGACCAGGCACGGCTTGCCCGCGTCGAACCGGGCGTACGAGACGTCGATCTTGGCGTCGTCGGCCACGACGTCCACCCTCGTCGTCGCGACGAGGTTCGTCGGCAGGTCGATCTCGACGGAGTCGGCCGCCGCGGCGAGCTGGTAGGCCAGTCCCTTGCTCAGGATCAACAGTTCGGCGGCGTCGGTCAGGTCATCGGCCAGGTGCGCCAGGAACAACCGGCTGGCCGCGAAGCACGCCCTCCGGTGGGGCAGGCCGATCAACCCCCGCTCGAACAGGATGCGCTCCAACGGCTCGTTCTCCACGATGTGGAGGCCGGGACCGACGGTGCGGACCCGGCTCTCCCCCACGTCAGGGCGCATCGCTGAGCGCCGTCACCGGTGGACGCCGAGCCGGTGCAGGGCGTCGAGCATGGGCCGGTCGCCCGCCAACACGTTGGACCGGTACTCGTCTATCGGCTCCCGCAGCCACGCGGGGGTGACGAGGGAGCCGCGCGGAGCGACCGGAAGCCCTTTCAGCGCTTCACCCGCCTCGGTGAAGTCGTCCACCACCGCCACGGCCAGCGACGCGACGTGCGGGTGCACGTAGCCCTCGACGCGTGCTCCCCGGTAGACGAGGTGGTCGCGGCGGTACTTCGAGTTGCGCGGCGCGACCACGATGACCGGCGTGCCCAGCGCGGCCGCGGCGGCCATCTCCACGCCGATGCCCAGACCCCGCCGTTCCCGCGCGTCCACGACCACCGCGGACGCCATGAGGACCTGGTACATGTCGCGACCGAATTGGCCGAGCACGTTGGTCGGGTCCGTGATCGGGTCGTCCGGGTTCAGGAACACCACCTCCAGCGGGTGTGCCCCCTCCTGGACCCGCTCGCGCTCCCGGTCGGTCCAGCACAACTTCCGCTCATCGCCCACGCCTTTGGCGATGGAACCCGAGCAGTACACCGAAACGATCATCGATCTCCCATTTCGAATCACCCGTACAACGCATCCGCCGCCATTCGGACGGCGAACTCGGCTTGAGCCAGGGACTTCACCTCGACCGGTCGGGACGCGCGTGAGCGCACCACCGCCCGGCGCAAACCATCGACCCGATCCGGGGATTGGTCGGCCACGGCCACCGAGCCGAATTCCGCGCTGGACCGCAGTTGCACCAAATCGGCCCAGGTGGCGGTGGCGTGGACGAAATCGCTCAACCCGAGCCAGTGGAGCGTGCGGTCGAGAGCCCGTCCGGACACGGCGGAAACGCCCGGCTCCGCCTCCACGCCGCAGGACAGCCCGCCGAACGGGAAGTCACTCAGGACGATGGCGTCGAGCTCTCGCAGGTAGCTCGACAAGTAGGCACGGGAGACGAACCAGGCGATGCGCGCCAGTTCGTCGGGTCGGGGTCGGACCGGGATCACCCGCGCGATGAACCTGCTGACGAACGCCTGCTCCCCCAGCCGCTCGGGCACGGCTCGCAACTCGCGCTCGGGCTTGCGGTGACCGGGCGGCCAGTGCCTCGCCAGGCTCACCGCCAGCCTGCCCAACTCCTCGTCCCGGTCCAGCGCCGCCTCCCACCGGTGGGCGATGTGATCGGCGGTGGAGCCGGCACCCCGGGGACTCCAGACCAGGTCTCGCGCCACGGCGAGAGAGGTTGGGGCCACGTAGGGGTTCCGCGGGTCCGCGCGGTACTCGGCGGCCTTCCGCTCGCCGTACCGCATCACGTCCCGCGTCGGCGCGCAGTAGGCGACCTGCCGCAGTGAGACCAGTTCGCGCAGCCGTTCCAGGATGCGGGGCAGGCCGGGCACCTCGAACAGGTACGAAGCGGGCATCACGAGGTACGCGTCGGTCGCGAGCACGGCCAGTCGCGTCGCGTACAACGCCTGGGCGGTGGTCAATCGCGGTTTCCCGTTTCGAGCGGGGAAACCGTAGCAGCGCAGGATCTCCGGGTTGAGATACTGCACGAAGACGGGCCGGTTCCGGCTGTAAGGAGCGCTGGCCGGTTGGACACCCAAGTGGATGTCCCGGCCCGCCACGTAGGCGTCGCGAACACTCGCGACGAGCTGCGTCCGCTTCGCGGACACCGATGTCACCGAGGCGACCATCACCCACCTCGGCAAGTTTCCAGCCGCGAACCGACCCCCATACCCACCCCCGACCAGCGTGACGCCGATGCTAGCAACGCGACGGAGCCGAATTCCGCAGTTATGTGGCTTCGGCATCGTGGCACCCGAAAGAGTGCGTCCATTCCGCTGGACGGGGCACTGCGAGCCCTATCCGAAAATTGAAGAGCACAGTGGAGAGGACGCGGTGTGCGTGCAGCCGAATTCGCAGCCCGCCACGCCACCGCCGTCCTCGCCCACGTCCACACCCGGATGTCGGAACAACCAGCCGGTGGCCGACGTTGGACTGGATACCCCCTGGGGTACCCGACCGAGGGTGGCCGCGGCCGGGTCTACGCCCAACCGGGCGCGCTGCCCGCGACCGCGCTGGAGGAGCAGGGTTTCGGTGTGCTGACCGAGATCGACGTCCGGGCGACCATGCGCGAGAAGCTCGATGCCGAGGTCGAGCCCTACGTGATCCTGGGCGCGTGCAACCCGCCGCTGGCGCACCGGGCGCTGGAGGTCGACCGGACGATCGGCCTGCTGCTGCCGTGCAACGTCGTCGTCCGCGACCGCGGCGGGCGCACGCTCGTGCAGGCGCTCGACCCGAACGTGATGACCGAGCTGACCGGGCGGGACGAGCTGCGCCCGGTCGCCGAAGACGCGGCCGAGCGCCTGCGCGCCGCGCTGGACTCGCTCGCGTCGTCGGTCACAGCGGAAGGCTGACGGTGAGCAGGGTGCCGCCGCCGTCGGACGTGGCGGTGACGGTTCCGCCGTGCGCGGTCACGAGCTCCCTGACCACGGCCAGCCCGATACCCGTGCCCGCGACGGCGCGTCCCGCCCGGCCGCGCCAGCGCCGCTCGAAGACGTGCCCCAGCTCCGCCGCGGGGATGCCCGGCCCGGTGTCGTGGACGTCGACGAACGCCGTGTCGGCCGAGCGGTGGACGCGCACGGTGACCACGTCACCCGGCCGGGCGTAGCGCGCGCAGTTGGCGAGCAGGTTGCCCAGCGCCTGGTGAAGGCGATCGGGGTCGGCTCGCACCACGACACCGGTCGCGAGTTCGGTGCGCACTTCCAGGCTCGCGGCGCGCAGGTGCGCGATGTGCGCTTCGACGGCCGTCGCGGCCACCTCGGCGAGGTCGACGTCGCGCAGCCGCAACGACAGCGCGGCGGCCTCGGCCGCGGACAGCTCGCTGAGGTCCTGCACGATCCGGCCCAGTCGCTGTGCCTGGTCGTGCAGGCTGGTCAGGCGTTCGGCGTCCGGCTGCGCCATCCCGTCCCGCAGCTCCTCCAGACCCGCCTGCAACGTCGCCAGCGGTGTGCGCAACTCGTGCGCGACGTCGCCGGTCAGGTCCCGTCTGGCCCGTTCGGCCCGGGCCACCTCCGCGGCCATGTGGTCGAACGCCGCGGCCAGCTCGCCCAGCTCGCCCGGCGCTCGCACCCCGGCGCGGGCGGTGCGGTCGCCCGCCGAGATGCGGCGCGCGGCGCGGGTCAGGCGACCGAGCGGCACGACGATCCGCCGACCCACGAACCAGGTGGTGACCCCGGCGACGGCCAGCGCGATCCCCGCCGCGAGCCCGATCCACCCCCAGGTGATGTTTCGCGCCACGGGAGTGGCCGGGGAACCGAAGGCCAGCTGGACCGAGCCGACCACGGCGCCGCCGACCACCACCGGCACCTCGACCCGCCCGGTTCCCGGCATGGCGTTCATCGGCATGCCGCGGCCGTGACCGGTCACGTTCGCGCCGTCGGCGGTCCGCACGACGAGCCGGGCACCGGCACCCGTGGCCAGGTCGGTCGCGGTGGCGAGGTCCACCGAGTCCCAGCCGCCGGCGGCGCCATAGGCCGTCGCGACCGCCGCGGCCACCCGCTCGGCCGCCTGCCGGCGAGCCTCCGCCTGCGCCGATTCCAGCCCCTGCCCGGTCCCCCACAACGCGGCGCCGGTCAGCACCGCCACCGACGACAGCGCCACGAGCACGAACGCGGCCAGCAGCCGTCTGCTCAACGGCCCCCACGCGGCGGCGTCGTCACGGGTCACGGCGCAACCCCAGCCGGTAGCCGACGCCGAGGACCGTCTGCACCACGTCCGGTCCGCTCGCGCCGAGCTTGTGGCGCAGGTTCTTCACGTGCGAGTCGATGGTTCGCTCGTAGCCCTCGAACTCGTAGCCGCGCACGCGGTTGATCAGCTCGTAGCGCGAGTAGACCCGGCCGGGGACCGCCGCCACCGCCGCCAGGATTCCCCACTCGGTCGGCGTCAAGTCCAGCACCTCGCCGTCCCAGCGCGCCTCGTGCCGCCCCTGGTCGATCCGCAGCCGACCGTCCCCGAAGGACGCCGCCGCCGGCTGTGCGGTGGCGCCGGCGCGGTGCAGCACGGCCCGCACCCGCAGCACCAGTTCGGTGGGGCTGAACGGTTTGGTGACGTAGTCGTCGGCGCCGAGTTCCAAGCCGCGGATCCGGTCCTCCACCTCACCGCGTGCCGTTAGCACGATGACAGGCGCCTGTCCGCGTTGCCGCGCCGCGCGCAGCACTTCCACACCGTCGACGTCGGGCAGCCCGAGGTCCAGCACCACCAGCGCGGGCACCCCGTCGGCCACCATGTTCAGCGCCTGCGCACCGGAACCAGTCGTCAGCACGGTGAAACCCGCTCGCTCCAGATATCGGCGCAGCAGCTCGCGGATCTCCTTCTCGTCCTCGACGACGAGCACGGTGTCTCCCACGAACTCACGATAAGCACGCAGGTCAGGCCGCTTCGAGAGGCGAAGTACCCGTCGTGGCCGGCTCCATCGGTCCTTCACACGACCTGCACACGGCCTGCTCGGGCGCGGCAGAGGATCGACAGCGGAAACGAGGAAAGGAGGAGCCATGAAGACCCGGACCCGGATCGCCGTGATCACGGCGGCCGGAATCGTCGCGGCGGGTGCGTTCGCCACGACCTTCGCGCTGGCGAACGACTCCCCGGCGATGCACGGCCCCGGCGCCGGCCGCGGCTCCGACCCCGGCGCGGTGACCATGCCGCGCGGCGGGCCGCGTGACGGCGGATGCCTCGCCGTCCCCGCGATCGTCGACCCGAGCGGCACGCTCACCGAGGCCCAGCGCACCGCGCTCGCGGCCAACGCGGAGGAGGAGAAGCTGGCGCACGACCTGTACACCGAGTTCGCCAACCGCTACGACCTGCGCGTCTTCGACCGCATCGCCGCGTCGGAGACCGCGCACCTCCAGGCGGTCCGGACGCTGCTGAGCCGCTACGGGATCGCCGACCCCACCGCGGACCAGGCGCCCGGTCACTTCGCGACACCGGCCGTGCAGGCGACCTACGACCGGCTGCTGGCCGAGGGGTCCGCGGGCCAGGACGCCGCGCTCGAAGCCGGCCGCACCGTGGAGACAGCGGACATCGCGCTGTTGCGCGAGTCGCTCGACGACCTCACCGCGCCCGACGTCCAGCGCGTCTACGACGGCCTGCTGACGGCCTCGCAGCACCACCTGGCCGCGTTCGACCGTCATCTGAGCCGGTGAGGCGGTGGTGGCGGCCCTCCTCCGGGCCGCCACCACCGTTCAAGGGTCCCCGGGCGAGGCTCCGTCGTCGATCGTCGGCGTCCTCCGGCGGTCGGGCCACTGCACCTCCCCTCCGGCCTCGGCCGCCACGTCGCAGGACAGCGCGGCAGAGCACCACGCGCAGCCGTCCCGGGTGCCGCCCCGACGGTCCACCTGCCCTCCAACGGGTTTCTCCCCACGGTCCTCGCCGGCGGTTCGTCGGGACGGCGTTTAGTGTGCGAGGTGGCCATCGGGTCGACCAACGGGTGGGAGGTGGCCGCCGTGAGCGCCCCCTTGTTCCGCGCCGCCCCGGACGCCGGGGCCGCCGACCGGGGGACGACAGTGCGGGTCGCCCGTGCCGTGTCGGCGACTGCGGCCCTGGCCATCGCCGTCTGCGCCATCGCGGGCCTCCTCTCCCCCGTCTACCGCGACCCCGACGAGATCGTGGCCCTGTTCCGCGCCTACGACGCCGTCGCCCTGGCCGCGGCGGTGCTGCTGCTCGTCGTCGCGCTGTTCGCTCGCTCCGTCCACGCCGTGCTGCTGTGGGCGGGCATGCTGGCCTACGCGGCATACAACTACGCCTACTACTTGTTCGGCGCCCGCCTGAACGCCCTGTTCGGCCTGTACGCGGCCGTCGTCGCACTGTCAGTCACGGGACTGGTCGCGCTGCTGCTCGCGACCGACAACCGCGTCATCGCCGCCCGCTACCGCCGCCGCACACCCGTTCGCGCCGTCGCCGTCGTACTGGCGGTGCTGGCGGTCTCCCTGGGAGCGATGTGGCTGACCAGGATCGCCGCAGCCGTGTCCGGGCAGACCCCGCTGAGCGAGCCGTCGAAACTGGTCGTGCCCGCCGCCTTCACCCAACTGGGCGCGGCCGTGGACCTGGCGGTGCTGGTGCCCGCTTACGGAGCGGTGGCCGTGGCGCTGTGGCGAGGCGTCGCCTGGGCGTACCCGGCAGCGACGGCACTGCTGCTGGCCGGGGTGCTGCACCAGGTCGCCTACATGGTGGCCCTGGTCGTCCAGGCCTCAACCGGCATCGCCGGAGCCACCGCCTTCGACCCGCTGGAACCGGTCATCGCCGGCGCGTTCCTGGCAGCGGCCACCGTGATGCTCTGGCACCGCGAGAAGCGTTCCGCCGCGGGCGAGTAGCGCGGCGGGAACCGGCGCGAAGGCCGCCGCGGAGACCGTGCGAGGGGGATGCGGGCGGTGCCGGTGTCAGAGCTTGCCTGCGGTCTTGGCGAGGACGGCGGCGAGCAGGTCGTAGTCGACGTGCCCGCCCTCGCTGATGTCGGCCGCCTTGCGGTCGCCGTTGCCCAAGGAACGCAGGACACCTTTCACCGGCTCGACGTCACCGGCCTCGAACACCATGAACGACACCTTCTTCGGTGCCACGTGGATCACGGCGGCGTGCTTCCCGTTCTTCAGGAAGTGCGGCTTGCCGTACAGGAGTTGTTCCTCTGCGTCGGTGATGGTCGCGTGGACCATCGCCCGCAGCTTGCCGCACACCTCCGCCTGCCAGGGGAGCGTCTTGTCGATGTAGTTGGTGACCTCGTCGTTCATGGCTTTCTCCTTCGTGGTGGGGAGTGGTCAGGACGCGGCCGTCGTCGGCCGGTAGGTGAGGACGACGGCGCCGTTGGCGAACGTCGTCGCGTCGAGCAGGTCGAGGGTCGTGGCGCTGTCCTCGCGGAACAGCGGCTCGCCCTTGCCCTTGACGACCGGGCACAGCCAGATCCGGTACTCGTCGAGGAGACCGGCCGCCGCCAGCGCGTCGGTGACGCGGCCGGCGCCCCAGATCAGGATGTCGCCGCCCTGCTGCTCCTTGAGTTCCGCGACCCGGGCGACGAGATCACCACCGGGGATGACGACAGTGGGGTTCCACGCCGACGTGTCGACCGGCTGCGACGCGACGACGTACTTGGTGATGCGGTTGACGTGGTCCGAGAACGGGTTCCCGCCCATGTGCGGCCACGCCTGCGCCATGCCTTCGTAGGTGACACGGCCGAGCAGCAGCGCGTCGGCGGCCGTGGTCATCGCGAAGGCGTACGCCTGAGCTTCCTCGCTGGAGTAGCGCAGCGACCACTCGTGCGGGTTGTCGATGAAGCCGTCGAGCGTGGAGTAGGTGGAGTTGATGACCTTACGCACGGGTTGTCTCCAGTCGTTTGGTTTGGCGGGCGTTGTGCCAGGTGGTGCTGTCGACGAAGTGGTTGTCGTAGCGCTCTTGGGCGGCGAAGAGGTCCTCTGGTGTGGCGTCGCCGTTGCGGACCCGGTCGAGGAGCCGGAAATACCCGAACCGCTCGACACCGGGGATGAACGCGATGAGCAGGTCGGCCCCGGAGCCCGGTGCCGCGGCGAAGGCGTGGACGGTGTGCGGCGGCACGAACAACAGGTCGCCTTCCCCCGCCGTGACGACGTCCTCGCCGACGAGTACCTGGAGGACTCCGTCGAGGACGAAGAACGCCTCCGCCGATGTGCCGTGGTAGTGCCGTACGGCCCCGTCCTGGCCCTTGCCCAGCGTCGTCCGCGTGGCACTGAGGGCACCGCCGGTCGCCGGCACGTCGGCGAGCAGCGAGATCGTGTTCGGTCCCGTTCCCAGGAGTTCCGCCTCGCCCCGCCGCACTACCAGCGGCGGAACCCCCAGACCGGTGGGACGTGGTGTGCTCATGGCCTTATAGTCACACGACTGATAGTACGGTGTCAAACTATCAACTGTCGGATAGAGCCAGGGTCGAATAGAGTGCGAGTGTGAGTGAGACGAGCCAAGAGCACCCCGACGCCGTCGACGGCGTGATCGCGGCCTGGGCACGCGAACGCCCGGACCTCGACCTCGACGCCATCGCCGTGGCCGGCCGCCTGGGTCGGGTGAGCCTCCTGCTGCTGCCCGCGCAGGAAGCGGTCTTCGCCCGGTTCGGGCTGCAAAAGGGCGAGTTCGACGTCCTGGCGTCGCTGCGCCGCTCCGGCGATCCGTACACGCTGAGGCCGTCACAACTCTCGGCGGCACTGATGCTGACCCGCGCGGGCATGACCAACCGCCTGGACCGCCTGGAGGCGGCCGGACTCGTCGAGCGCACCCTCGACCCGGAGGACCGCCGCAGCTTCCGCGTCCGGCTCACCGACAAGGGTCACGGCATCGTCGACGAAGCGATGACGGCGCACACGGCCAACGTCACCCGGCTGCTGTCGGGGCTGGACGAGGAGCAACTCCAAGCACTCGACGGACTCCTGCGGACCCTGCTGCGCTCTCTGGAAGCCTAGTTCCGCGAGTCACGAGGCCGGCGACAGCCGGCGAGCCGCGGCGGTGGACGACGGCAGACCCGATCCCGGGGCTGCCGTCGAAGCACACCACGCCCGGACGGGCCCTACCGGGCCGGACCCACCTGCCACCGCACCGCGCGGTACGAGCCGTCCGCCGTCGTCGCCAGGCCGATGATCGTGCCGGTGTTGTTCAACGCCACCGGCGTGCTGTAGGCACCGCCCAGCGTGCCCAGGTCGATCACGCGCCCGTTGCGCCACAGGAACGCGCGATCGGCGCCCGAGGCCGTGCTGCGGCCGACCACGTCGCCGTTGTCGTTCACCGCCAGCGCTTCGGCGGGCCCGGCCACCGGGATCACGACCTGCTGTCCGCCGCGCCACACCGTCGCCCGCCGGACGCCCGCGGCGTCCTTGGTCCACCCCGCGACGTCACCGCGCTCGTTGACCGCGCGCCGGTTGTCCGCGACCCGGCCCTCACCACCCGGCAGCACGGTCACGGTGTCGCCCTGCCAGCGCAACGGCACGAGACCGCGGCTGCCGACGATCACGCCGGAGCCGTTCACCGCGCTCACCGAGTACGAGCCAGACGTGCCCGGCGCGTCGGGCAACCGGTCGCAGGAGCCCTCTCGGCAGCGGAACCCGAAGGATGCGCCGCCCATCATCGGCGTGTGGGCGCCGGCGACCAGGCCGTAGTGGTTGATCACCCGGGCGGACAGGTGCGGGCCCGCGTCGCCGACCGGGAGCACCTGCACGCGGCCGTCCCGCCACACCGCGGCCCGCTCCAGGTGCCAGCCCGCCGGTGACGCCGAGTAGGTCATCGGCACCCAACCGCGGTCGTTGATCGCGCCGGCGGCGACGATGCCCGCACCCTCGGGCGCGATGCCGGTGGTCGTGCCGTCGTGCCAGATCTTGGGGTGCTGGACGTAATCACCGCCGCCGATCCGGGAGTCGGTGAGCACCACCTGGCCGCGACGGTTGATCGAGGTCGCGAAGCTGCCGGGCAGCGCGGTGACGCGTGCACGCCGCCACAGCACGGGCGTCGAGCCGCTCTCACCGATGATCTGGCCCGCGTCGTTGAGGTCGAGGACCCTGGTCGGGTCCTGCGCGGACAGGCCGGGCAGTGCGGTGGCCGGCACGCGGTCGGCCGCCCGCGCGGCCGGCGCGGCGAGCACCGGCAGCACGACGGCCAGCAGGACCGCGACGAGGGGTCTGAACCAGGGCATGGTCGCTCCGTTGCTGGAAGGACTTGGCGGCCCTGCCCCGAACGCTACCGGCGACCGGCGCCCCGTGCGTCCACCTGTCGGCGCACCGCTGACGCGCTCCCGATCTCGTCGACGCAGTCCCCCGAAGAGCGCGAGGTCGTGGCCGACGCAAGCCGGCACAGCTTCACCCGATCGGCGGGGTACACCATCCGCGGGAACATCGACTGGGCCAGCCGAGTCACCCGCTACACCCGACACCACCGGGACACCGCGCCCGGGTTGGCGGCAGAACCGATCGACACCGCCGACACACCAGTTGCCGTCGAATCCATCGCATGGTGGTGGGACGTGTGAGAGGCGGTCGTGGCGAAGCACTTCCGCCGCGGGACCTGCCACACGGTGACGCCGGATCTCTGCGAACAACCATCGAGGAACCGGACTGCGCGAGCGGCACGGCACCGCGTCGGCGTTGGTGGCATGTGCGCAGAGGCGACGCGAAGAGCAGTTGCCGGTGACAGCCTGACCGGCTGACCAACCAGCACGGACGTCGCGGCGAACAGGCAGGGCGAGAATTCCGCTGCGCGCCGGCGCGTGGGCGTTCGTCCGTCAGCAACCGGCATGGTAGGTCGCTCGCCGGGGCGTCGCAGAGCACTGCTGATCGGCGCCGAGACGTTCGGGCTGTCCGGGGTGGTCCGAGACCTCGACTCGATGGATGGGCTGCTGCGGTCCAAGGGGTTCGCCGTCGAGCGCTGCGCAGGACCGGAAGCCACCTACGGCGGCATCCTTTCCGCGTTCGACAGGCTGACGCGCGCAACCGAACCCCGTGACGCCGTGGTGGTCTACTACTCCGGCCACGGCGGCCGTCAGCTGCGGGCCGACTGGGTGCAGCGCAGGGCACGCGGCCAGCCGGCATACATCACCTACCTGGTGCCGATCGACTTCGACGACTCCACCGATGACGACTTCCGCGGTGTGCTGTCCGCCGAGCTCTCGACCGTCCAGGCAAGGCTGACCGAGCGGACGCGCAACGTCACGATGGTCCTCGACTGCTGCTTCGCCGGCGCGATGAGCCGGGAGCCCCTGCTGCGGTCCCGGTCGCTGGAGCGCGTGGTGCCCGTGAGAGCGTTGCTCGACCGGGACGCCTCCCTCGGGGACGTCGCCGAACGGGTGAATCCGCACGCGGTCCGGCTCGTGGCCGCCGAACCCGATCAGGTCGCGTGGGAGGGGCCCGGTCGAGGAGGGCGACGCTGCGGCCTGTTCACCGACGTCCTGGTCGGTGTGCTGGAGGACGTCGACGATCGACGGATCTCGTGGCGGCGTGTGCTGCACCGCGTCCGACAAGACATGCGGCAACGGGCGCTGGGACAGCGCCCCGCTGTCAAGGGACCGTCGGCCCGGCACCCCTTCTCCCTCGACGAGGAACCGGCGTCCGGTGCGTTCCCGGTGTCCCGACGTGGCGGGAGGCTGGTGGTCGAAGCCGGGCGACTGCTCGGCCTGCACGAAGGCGACCGGCTCCAGCTCGTCGCCTCGGAGACCACCGCGGCGGGCCAGGACGCGGTGGTGGCCGCGTTCACCGGGGTCGACGCGGTGCTCCAGGCGAGCGGTCCGGCGGACGACGCGGTGTCCGCCCGTGTCGTGACCAGCGCTCGCCCTTTCACCGTCCACGTGGACGACCGGCTCGGGTCGGACCTGCGGCGGCTGGTGACCGAGTCCCCGCAGCTCGCACTCGTCGACACCGCGGCCGAGGCGGCCTTCACCCTCACCGTCGGTTCCGACGGCCTTGAGATCCGCAACGCCGGCGGACGGACGCTCCACACCACCGTCCCCGGATCGGTCGAGCGCGTGCGGCACGTGCTCGACGGGCTCGTCCACGCCGAACGCGTCCGCGCACTGGCCGACGTCGCGGAGGAGCCGCCGGTGGTGGCGTTGCGTCTTCTTCGTTGCGTCGACGGCGTGGGCGTGGACGTGCCCGACGGCACCGCGTTCCACCCGGGTGACCGGCTGGCGGTCCGGCTGGCCAACCTGTCGCCGTTCCGGCTCTACACCTGGCTCTTCGACATCGGCGTGAACGGCCGCGTCACCCTGCTCACCAATGACCAGCCGGACGGCAGGCCGCTGATGCTGGCCGGCGCACCCGACGACGTCCACACGGTCGGTGGACGCCGGGGGATGGTGTTGTCGTGGCCCTCGGACGCGCCGCGGTCCGGCCCGCGGCGGGAGACCCTGCTGGTCCTCGCGGCGTACCGGCCGGTGGACCTGTCGGTCCTGGAGAGCACCTCCGGCCCGGTCTCGAACCTCCGTGAGGTCGCGGTGCACGACACGCTGCCCGTCGGGTTCCGCGCGGCCAGGATCGACTTCCCGCTGCACCCCGCCGGCAGTCCGGAGGTGACCCGGTGATCAGGCACGAGAAGTGGTTGGAGCTGCTCACGGCGGTGGTGTGGCGGGCCAACGAGGACCTCGGGGCGCTGGGCGGTGGGCCCGGTCTCGTGCGTGCTGTGACCGAACTGGTCACCGCGCCCGACGCCGAGTCGAAAGTCGCGCTCGTGGAGCGCAACCCCCTGCTGCGCACCGACGAGGCGGAGTGGCTCGTCGCGCGGTGCGTCGCGCTGGTCCACGCGCAGCGGTCGAGGGACGTCTTCGCCGACGGCAAGGTCGGCGCGTACCTGCGCGGCGCGCTGGGCTTGGTGGAGGCCGTCCGGGCCGGGGAACTGGACGCGGACCTGGTCCGCCGGATCCAGGGCGGGCAGCCGCTCCCCACTCCGGATGACGACGATCCCCGCGTGATCGAACAGCACGGACGACGGCTGCTCGACGACGGCAGGCTGGACGCGGCGGAAGCCGCCCTGTTCCGAGCGGTGACGGCCGCCCGAGCCGCCGGCCGGCCCGACGTGGAGGGTGACGCCGAGATCGCGCTCTTCAAGGTCTGGATGCGCACCGGGCACGGGGTCGGTGAGCAGCGGACCGCGCAGCCGTCCGAGCAGTGGGCGTTGATGCTTGCGCACGCCAGGGCGGCCGAAGCCGCCTACCGCGCGGCCGACGACGAGCGGGGCGTGCAGAACGCGCTCGTCGCCCAGCTCACCGTCCTGGTCGACCACAACCACTGGACAGCGGCCGGCGAGGTGTTGACCAGTCTGGAAGTCGCCAACGAACCTGTCGCGCGGTGGTGGCACCAGTACGTCGAGGCCATGAGCGCCCGGGAGGTCGAAACGCTCATCGAGCGCCTCCGGTGGTGCCGGGACTCCGCCGACCTGCTGGGCGGGCAGGCCGAGTTCTACCGGCGGATGTGCGAGGGCAAGCTCGCGGCCCTGGAGTTCCGACCGGGCGACGTCGTGCCCGACCAGACGCCCGCGCTCGCCGCGGTCACCCTCCTCGGCGAGGTCGGTGTCCGGGACGAGGAGGGCGGGCGTGCCGTCATCGCGCGCGGTGAGGCCTTGGTGCGGGAGGCCGAGAAGCTCCGCCGCCGCAACCGGACTCAGCGCGTCCAGCGGCAACTGTCCGGCCAATACGCCGGAACCTACCGGCTGCACGCGCGCAACCTCGATCGGCTGGTCGGCGGCGAACAGGCGGTCGACGTCATCCAGGCGGCCACCAGCCGGGCGCTGGTCGCCCAGTTGTGGTCGCACGAGCTGTGGGCCGACGCGCTCGCGCACCCGTGGTCGCGCGCTGAGCCGCGGCCGACCGCGCTGGAGGAGTGCCTCGGCCGGTACCTGGCCGATCGCAGCGTCGGCAACCGCAGTGTGCTCATGGCGGCGTTCGGCCGGGAGCGCGTGCGGCGTGAACGGCAGGAACTGGCGCTGACCGACGACGACCGGACGGCGCCGATCATCAGCGGTCCGCTGCCGACGGGCAGACTGCGCTCGCTGCTGCGAGAAGACGATCGCGTCGTCGTCTACGGCGGCACCGGCGTGATCTACCTGATTACGCACGACGACACTCGGAAGATCGCCACGTTCGAGCCGGAGGAGATGGGTGACCTCGTCGAGGAGGTCCTGCCCACCCTGACGGGGACGCAGCCGCCGGCAGCGGAGGACCGCCGGTTGGAGGAACGCGTCGTCGACCCGCTCCGCGAACACCTCCGAGCGGGCTCTCGCGTCTTCCTGGTCCCCATGGGCGACCTGTGGCGGGTACCGCTGGAACACCTCGGCGCCGCCCCGCTCGGCGACTCCCACGCGGTGAGCTGCGTGCCCAACCTGACCCTGCTGGGGCACGTGCTGGCGGCACCACGCCTGAAACGGCTGATACCGCGCTTCGTCGGGTTCGGGGACCCCGACGGAAGCCTGCCCCACGCACGGCACGAACTGCGTGGGGCAGCGGAGTTCTTCGTCGACACCATGGTTCGCGTCGGCGACGACCTGGAGTTCAACCCCGTGGTCGCCAACATGGCCGACGCCGACGTCCTCCACCTGGCTTGCCACGGCCTGGCCTTCCCCGAGCACCCCGACTTCGCCGCCCTGCACCTGGCCGGGCCGATCCACCGACCGCAGGTGCTCTGGTACGCGGACCTGGCACGGCTGCGGCTCAACGCCAGGCTCGTGGTCCTCGCCTCGTGCCACGCGGGCACCGGGCGGGTCCTGCCCGGCGAGGAGTACGTCGGGTTCCCGGGCGCGTTCCTCGCCGCGGGCGCCCGTGCCGTCGTCGCCCCGCTGTGGGCCGTCGACGACCGGGTGACCGCGGCGTTCATGGACCACTTCCACCGCGCCTTCGCCCACACCGGGGACAGCGCCGCGGCGCTGCGCGACGCACGGAGCCGGCTCCGGTCCGACCCGCTCACCGCCGATCCCCGCCACTGGGCGGGCTTCCGGATCTTCGGTGCCCCGTGACCGGACCGGACCGCGACCTCCAGCCGCCCGAGCCCGCACGCCCGGGACCCGACCGTGCCGTGGAACTGGTCATCGGGTGGGACCTCGAGCACCTCTACCAGCACTACGCCGGGACGCTCACGTTCCTGACCCGGGGCATCCACTCCCACCAGGTCGACGAGCTGGCCGAGAAGGGACGCCGGCTGACCAACCACCTGGCCGACCTCGGGATGCGTCCCGACCGCCTTGAGGTCTTGAACCTCGCGATCCGGCGGCTGACGCGCAAGGGCGATCACCGCCTCGCCGACCTCGACAAGTGGATGGCAGGTCAGCAGGACGTCGCCCAGCGGTTGGACGCGTTCATCGGGGACGTCCGCGCGCTCCTGCCGCGCATCCGGCGCCGCTACTACGACCTCGGAGTCATGCTCAACCAGCTCGCGTACTACGCCGCCATGATCAGGAACTCCACGCTCAACCCGGGCACGTTCATCGAACTTCCCGGCGCCGTTCTCGACCGCCACCGCGCGGAACTGCTCAGGGTGGCCGGTGTGCTGATCATGTTCACCGTGGACGCGTCCGGCGACCGCGCCCCCGATCCCGAACACGCCGCTCTGGACGAGCACCTCCTCCGCTTCGCGTTGTGGCTGGCCGACTGGCGGCGGCGGGCGACCGACCCGGACGAGCCCTTCTTCGACCGGCTCGCCGACCTCACCCAGCATGTCGGCCGGTACCGGGTGACCGGCCGCTACATGTACGAGGTCGAGCTGCCTCGACGCGGTGCGCCGACCGCGACGGCGGAACCCCCGGCGACACCGCTCGGTGTTCCCCGCCCGGACACCCGGGTGCAGGCGCTCCTGACCGCCTGGCACGCCGTCAGGCGGTACATGGCGGACGACCTCCATGCCGCCGTCGACAAGGTGGTCGGACTGCTGGACCGCAGCCGCTACGTCGTGGGACCCGCGCATCCCGTCACCCTGGAGATCCAGGTCGACCTCGCTTACGCCTACGCGGCTGCCGGCCATCGCCACCAGGCCGTGGCGATGTGCTGGGACGCGCTGGCCACTGCCGAGCACTACTACCGACGGGGCCACGCCACGACGTACAAGATCCTCGCGGAGACCTACGGGTTCCTGCGGTTCGCCGACCCCGACGCCGCGCGAACGCTCTACGACGACGGGCTGCGGCGACTCGTCGAGATGCCCCGGGAGAGCGTTCCGCCGGACCTTCGTGATGTGCGGGCGTACATAGTCGAGCGCATCGGCCACGGCGGGAACCCCGGTCGAAGCGGCCGACTACCGTGACCCCTGCGGTCAACGTGGAGATCCGCGTGGTCGCTCGGAGCCGAAGGCCTCCGCGCGCGGTGCTCGGGCACACCGCCGACTCCTGTCCGGTGATACCGGCAGTCAGCCTTCGTTCGGGCGGCGCCGGTCGAAGCCCCGGCCGTCCGCCGGCACCCGGAGGTCTGCCGGACGGCTGTGGCGGAGGTCTTCCCCGAACTCGACGAGACGTTCGACCCTTCGTAGAGACACCGACCGCTGAACAGCCGCGCATCAGGTGTGCGTACAACATCACCCGATCGGGCCGTCCCCGCGCCGTAACCGACGGTGAGCCGGGCGCGACTGAAGAGAAGATGGACGGGACGAAGATGGTCGCCCTCAGCGCACCGCGCACTGCCGCGAGACTGCGCCGCACCGCGGGTTCGTCAGCGGCGCTGCGGGCCGAGGTGGCCGCGTGGTTGGCACAACGACGAGCCGATCGGCGGTTCCGGCGTTTCACCGCGCACTTCGACGCTCTCGAAGCCGTGCTCCTGCGCATGCTCGACCGCCTCGACGCCGAACTGGCCGACCCGCCGCCCGACCCGGGCCAGTGCTACGAGCGGTGCCGGTGGCTGGATGGGCGACTCGCCGTGGTGCGCCGCCTGTTCGACTGGTACGCGGTCAAGTACGACCAGCGGCTGGACGACCACCCGCACGCCGTTTTGATGCGCGCGGCGGACGAGGTCGTGCGCGGCTGTTGGCAGGCGGCATTCGTCGTCGCCGGCGTCACCCCGCCGACCGGTCCCGTGTGCTTCCTCGACACCGGCACCGACGGCCATTCGGTGCGGCGGTGCTCGGTGCCGGCCGACTTCCGCGTCCCCGAGGACGACCCGCTGGCCGAGTTCGTCGCGCGCCTGCCCGTGCCGGTGGTCGCGCTGCCGGAGGTCGCCGCCCGGGAGCCGTGGTGGCTGGTGGTCGCGGCGCACGAGACCGGGCACCACGTCCAGCACGACCTCGACCTCGTAACCGCCACCGTGGACGCCGTGCGCGACGCCGCACCCGCCGACCTCCAGCGCGAGTGGCGGACGTGGAGCGGTGAGGTGTTCGCCGACGTGTTCTCCGTGCTCATGGTGGGTGGCGCCGCGGCGTGGGCGGTCGAGGAGTTGCAATTCGGGTCGCCGGACCACCTGCTGCGGCCGGTGGGGCCGTACCCTCCCCCGGTGGTGCGCTCCGCCGTGCTCGGCGAGGTGCTCATCGGCATGGGAACGCCGGCGGCCGGGGTCGACGCGGCGCGGGAGTGGCTCACCGGGCGGACCGGCCCGCTGCGGGACCGGGCGCTGAGGCACTTGGCCGCGGTGTCCGACGTCGTCTCCGCACTATTGGGGATTCCCCTGGGAGAGAAGGCACTACGCTCGTTGGTGGACCGGGATGTCCTGTCGCACACCAGCCGCGTCGAGAGGTGGGCCGAGCAGTTGGGCCGAGTCAAGCCCGTGATCACGCCGCTGGACACCCGTGCCGCACCCCGTGTGCTGTTGGCCGCCGCTGTGCACCGGCACCGCACGACCGACGACGCCGACCCCCCTCTGTCGGGGCGCAACCTGGTGGCTGCGCTGACCCGCAGCGGTGCGCCCGGACTCCTGGCCGGTACCCCGGACCGTGATCTCGGCGGATTGGCCGACGACTTGGCCGACCTGCTGCTGGGCGGCGCTTGATGCCGTTACCGCGGGTGGTGTTGGACCTCGCGCCCACGGCCGACGCGGGCGGCTGGTCGGTGCGGGTTCGGGGCGCCGGCGTCGAGGCCGAGTACCTCCTGCCCGCACAACGGATCGGCGCGGGGGTGCGGGCGCAGTGGGTACCCGCTTCGACGATGCCCGCCCAGGACTTGGCGGACCTGCTCGACCGGGTCGCCACACGGTCCACTCAGGACGGTGACGTGCGCCGCTACGGCCGCTGGCTGTTCGACGGGCTGCTGGGCCCGGTGTGGGAACGGGTCCGCACCGCGCCCGCCGTCCTCGCCGCCCGCGGTGTGGAACTGGCGTTGCGCTGGCCGGTGGACCAGTCCGACCTGCACCGCCTGGTTTGGGAGGCCGTGCACGACGACCGGGGGCCGTTGGCGGGCGACCCCGACCTGCTGGTGGCGATCACACGTGTCGTGCCGGTCTCCACGGCCGCCGTCGAGACGATCGAGCGCACCCCGCGCGTGCTGTTCGCCGTCGGCGGGTCGTTGGTCGACGAGGTGATCCGCCCCGGCGCCATGTTCATGGGACTGCTGCGCGGGTTCGACGCGCGGGGCGTGTGCTCGGCCAAGGCGGCGCACACGGTGTCGTTGCGCAGCCTCACCGACCACTGCGCCCGGTTCCGCCCCGACCTGGTGCACCTCGTGGCGCACGGCGAGACGGTCGACGGTCGGGGCAGCATCGTGCTCGGCGAGGACGAACAGGTCACCGCGGACAAGCTGGCGCCCGCGCTCACCGCCGCCCACCGGCCGCTCGCCGTGGTGCTCAGCGCCTGCGGCAGCGGGTCGTCCTCGGCGGCCGGCGGCGGCCCCCTCGCGGCGGAACTGGTGGAGCAAGGCATCCCCATCGTTTCCGCCGTGTCCGGCGAGGTCAGCGAGCAGGCCTGCCGCCTCTACACGCGCCGACTGGTGGAAGCGATCAGCGACGGGACCCCGTTGCCGGTGGCGGCGGCCAAAGGCCGGCGGGCGGCGCTGCTGGACTCGACCAGCCCGCGCGACCAGCTCGACTGGGCGATGCCGTCGCTGTTCGTGGCCGAGTCGGTTCCCTCGTCGTTCCGCCCGGTCGACGCGGGCGCCCGCCGGATCGTGGACGTCGCCGACAGCCTGAAGCTGCGCGAGTGGCCGCTGTTCATCGGCCGCACCAGCATCCTGGACCTGGTGGACGACCTGTTCGCGTCCGACGCCAACCGCAGGCTCTCGGTGATCGGCGCGGTGGGCGACGACATCTCCGGCCTCGGTGGCACGCGCCTGCTGCGCGAGATGGGCTACCTGCTGCTGTTGCGCGGGCACCTGCCGCTGCTGCTGGGCCCGTTCGACCCCACGACGACCAAACCGAACGACCTGCGGGCGATGCTGCTCGCCCTGCTGGACTGCGTCGGCCTGCTCGCCACCGAACTGGACATCACCCTGCCCCGGTTCAGGCTCCTCGAGCCCCACTACACCACCGCCGCCGACGACCCGTACGGGTCGCGCCTCGCGTTCCAGGAGGCCAAAGCGGGATTCGGCGCGCTGTCCGCCCCCTTGGACCGGGGCGTTGCCACGACGATGCTGGCCGCCGACCTCGGTGCCCTGGCGACCGCCGCGCGCGGACTGCCCGAGCCGTTCGGCGCGCACACCAGCGTTGTGCTGCTGGGCGACGAGATCCACCGGTGGGGCGTGCTCCCCGAGTTGCTCGACCACCTGAGGTCGTTCGGCCGCAACGGTTTCGGCGGGCATGGTTCGCCGGTGCCGATGGTGTTCACCGCCTCCACCGGGGTGCCCAGCGGCGCGGCGGTCAAGTCGTTCTGCGAGCGGATGGCGAACATGCCCGGTTATGTGTTCCCCAAGTTGGGGCCGCTCCCGGTGGACGAGGCCGTCATCGGTTTCCAATGGGTGCTGCTCAACCCGTCGTCGCCGCGCGGTGGTGACGACGCCACGGTCTACGCGGCCCGTCCCGACGCCCGGTACGACGTCTTGGCGCAGTCCTTCGACATCTTCGACGGCAGGCCGACCGTGGTGCGCGATCCGGTGCTGTACAAGGTGGCGAGGCTGCTGGAGAGCGTCGAGGTGTTCGTGACCGGTGACGACGAGGCGGCGTGGTCGCGGTACGAGGAGCGCTACTCGTGAACGCGGGCGGCTTGGGCGAGCAGTTGCGCACAGGCCTTGCCCGGTTGAACCGCGAGGCTCACGCGGACTCGTTCGGCCGTTTCGACGCACGCACGCTGTGCCGGGCGAGCCTGGTGCCGCGGTGGAACGCCGACCTGGCGGCCGATCTGGGGCTCGTGCCCGCCCCGGGCTTCGACGACCTGGTGTCCCGCCTGGAGGCGGCCGGGCTGGTCGAGCGCGGCATCGACCCGGAAGGCGGGGACCGCTCCGGCGCACCGCACGAGGCGTTCTGGGTGCGCGCCCGGCGCCGGCGGGAAGTCGGCGATCACGTGCGGAAGCGGCTCGGCGGGGCGGTGGTGCGGCAGGAGTACGAGCGGCTGTGCGACCTGATCCGCGGTCGGTGGACCGGTAACGACCAGCTCCGTCGCTGGCTGGAGGTGCGGGAATTCCGCGACGACCCGTCCGGCAAGCTGCTCATGGACCGCGTGGACGCGTTGCTCGGCGCGGGAGACCTGTCCGGCGCGGCGGAGACCGTGGCCACGGCGCGGCTGGTGGGCGACGTCCTCGGTGGCGCGCTGGAAGGCGCGGTCAAACGGGCGCAGTGGCGGCTGGACCGCGAGTACCGGACCGCCGACGACCTGGACCACCTGCGCGGCTACTTCCGGCGGGCCGGCATCGAGGCGGCGATCCACCGGCTGGTGGCCGCCGACGACGACCAGCGCTGGGCGCTGCACCTGATGGGCGACGCGGGCGTGGGCAAGACGATGGTGCTGCGCTACCTGGCATCCGGGCGGCTCGCGGAGGACTTCGGTCTGGACCCGTTCCCGGTCGCCCGGGTCGACTTCGACCACCTCGACCCGCGCTACCCCGAGCAGCGGCCGGTCGAGCTGCTGGTGGCGCTGACCGACCAACTGCTGGGGTTCGCGCCGTCACGCGCGGCCGAGCAGTACCACCGTCGGGTGCACGACACCGCGGACGCCCTGCACGAGGAGCTGGCGAAGCCGGACCCGGACAAGCAGCGCGCCCGAACTCTGGTCACGGGTGCGGTGGAGCGGTTCGCGCGACTGGTTGAGGAGTTGGGCAGCACGGTCGTGCTGGTGCTCGACACCTGCGAGGAGCTGGCGAAGCTGTACGCGCCCGGGGTGAGCGCGCCCGCCATCGACCGCACCTTCGACCTGTTGGAGCAGTTGCACGACCGGGTGCCCCGCGTTCGAGTGGTGTTCGCGGGCAGGCGTTGGCTGGTTCCGCCGGACTCCCGCGCTTACGGTGGACCCAAGCTCCTCCCGCGCCCGTACGTGGACGTCCTGCGCGTCGCGGGGTTCACCGCGGAGGAAGCGGTGCGGTTCCTGGACTCCCGGGCGGTGCCCGAGGGCTTGCGGGCCGCGTTGCTGGAGCGGTCGGCGGTGCGCGGCACCGACCGCTACAACCCGTTCGAACTGGAGAGCTACTGCGCCTGGGCGCGCAGCGACCCCGACCTGGTGGCCGAAGACCTCCTCGACGCGCCCGGCGACCCCTACGTCGAGCGCCGGATCGTGGCTCGCATCCAGGACCCGGGTGTGTTCGCGGCGCTGCCGGTCGCGGTCGCGCTGGGCAGGTTCGACCGGGTCCTCATCACGCCGACCCTGCGCCGGATGGGAGTGGACCCCGGATCGGCGTTCGACGGGCTCGCCGCGCAGGAGTGGGTGACCGTCGTGCGCCTCGGCCCGGACGGACGGCCGCTGGTCGTGGAGGTGGACGAGCACCTGCGCGACCGGATGCGCAAGGTGCTCGCGTCCAAGGAGATCGGCGCGCCGCTGGACGAACGTCGGCTGGGTCGTGACGCGGCGGCGGTGGTGTCGGGCAGCCACCGGCTGTCCGAGGTCGTGGCGGAGACCGTGGAGGCCGCGATGCGGCTGCTGCCGCCCGACGAGGCCGCCGCCCTGTGGGAGGACGTCGAGCGCCGGGTGACCGAGCGGGACGACTGGGGATGGGCGGTGCAGGTCACGGCCCGGGTCAGCGTGGTCGAGGCGGAGCGCCCCTCCCCCGGTCCTACCGTCCTGGCGGCCGTGCTCGCCACCCAGGCCGCGGCGCGTCTGCACACCGGGCAGCCACAGGGCTTGGTCGAGCTGTGGACGGAAGTCCAGCGCACCGCGCACCGCCACCCGGACCCGGAGCTGCGCGAAGTGCTCGCGCTGCGGGGCGAGTTGGGCCGGACGGCGGCCGGCGCGCCGATCGACCACGACGACTGGAGGGTGCTGGCGGCTCGTGCCAGAGCGCGCCCGGAGGTCGCCGACTCGCTGCTGGCCGCCGCCGAGACGATGTGCGTCGACCTGCCGGTCCCGCCCGGCCTCTACCTCACCTTGGCTGAACTCGCTGGACACCCGGAGCCCACGATCGCCGCGGCGGCGTCGATCCTGTTCGACGGGGTGCTGATGCGGCGTGGGACGCACCAGCCGCGAGCGTCACGGCTGGCCCTGTCCCGCCTGGAGGCCGCCCGCGAGCCCGCCAAGCACCGCGACTGGGTGGCGCCGGCCGGTCTGCTCGACCGGGCACGACTCATGCGGGTGCTCGACGCGCTCTACGGTGGCACCGCGCTCGATGAGGCGGTGTGGACCTCGTGGCGACGGGACGCGCTCCCACGACGCGCCGACGACATCGACGCCGACCGCTTGGTCGCCGCCACCATCGACTACGAGTTGTGCCACCGGGTCGTTCCCCTCGCGGAACTCCCCCTGGAGCTCGAGCACCACTCCTGGCCGGCCACCGAGTGGCTCCACCACCGCCTCGCCCGTCCACTCGTGCTGGCGGTGGCCGACGCGCTGAGCGCCGCCAACGAGCCCGAGGCGGCGGTGGAACTGCTCGCCGAGCACAAGGAGCAGGCCGTCGCCGGCGGCACCGACGCGCGCGTGGTGGAGTCGTGTGACTTGGCTCTGCTGCGCCTGTGCCGCAGGCACCGCCGGACCGACTGGGCGCCGGTGTTGCGACTGGCTTACGAGGGTTCACCACGGGTCCGGGACGAGGCGTGGCTGGTGCGACGGTTGGTCGACGACGCCGAACCCGACCGTGAGCCGCTCAGCGACTACGGGTATTGGCGGTGCGTCCCCGACTCCGTCCCACCGGAGACCGAATGGCACCCCGCCGACCACCTCGACGTGTGGGAGACCGAATCACTGGCCACCGACTCGGTGACCCACGACCTCCTACCCGACACGCCTCGCGCGCGTGCCGTCGCCGCACTGCTGGCGAGCGACGTGCGCGGACTGGCCTCGCCCAAGCTGGGAGTCACCCTCGCCCAGGTCGCCGTCGACGAGTACACCGCCGTCGGCGACAGATCCGCCACGGGCCACGCGATCGCGAACCAGGCCGCGATAGCGAATCAGGGCGTGTCTGTGTTCCAAACCGACCGGGACCTGACCTCAACCTGGAACGACCGCTTCGACTCGACGAACGTCTCCACGATCACCAGGCAGCTGTTCTGGGCTCGCCTCGCCGAGCTGGCGCGGATCGACGCCCTCATGGTGGCCGCCATGATCGTCCTGGTGCTGCTGGCCGTGGTCCTGGTGCTGTTCCCCCAGTGGTGGCTGGTCCTGGTGCCGGCGGGGGTCGCGCTCGGCGCCGGCGCCGTGGCGTTGCGGGGCTTGGGCGACCGGCAGCTGACGCCGGTCGACGTCGTGCGTGTCGGCGGCAGCCGGCACCGCCGGATCACCATCGAGGCCGAGCGGAGCCTGCTGGCCGCCGAGATGGACGGCCGCAGGCAGCGCCGCCTCCGGGTGATCGCGAACCACCGCAGGTGGCGCCCGCGCGACGAGTACCCGCTCGACCCGGCAGCCGCGCCGGGCGCGGTCGCGGCCACCTCGGTCCCGATGCGCGGCGTCCGCCGCGAGGGCACGTACCACGCGATCGGTCTCAAGGTCGAACGCGGGCTGCGGGGCTGGGGGTGGGAGCAGTGGCTGGGCCGGGCGCGCAACCGGTACGGGACGAACCCGCTGGTGTTCCGCGTCCACGACGGCGTCCTGCCGAAGAGTTCCTTCGGCGCGACCGTGTTCCGCGGTCCTTGGCACCTGCGACCGGCGAGGTCGCACGACATCCCCGAACTCGATCTCCGCTTGCTGCACCTGGTCGGCACGCCCGTCGACACCTCAGCGGGCACGTACTTCCGCGTCGAAGCGGGCTCCGGCACGTCCAGCGCGCGTACCGGGGACCGCGAGGTCCTGATCGACATCGAGCGGATGGCGACCAGGCCGACGAAGACGTTGGTCCTCCAAGCCGAGCCCGTCGACTCGGATCCCCTGCCGCTGGACACCAACCGCGCCGACTTCATCCGCTGCGCGACGGCCGCCGTGGACGCCGGGGTCGACACGGTCCTGGTCGTGCCACCGCTGACCGACCGCCTGGCCACTCGCGTCATCGCCCGGATCTGGGACACCGTCGGCCATCCCGAGGCGTCGACCAGGGACGTCCTGCTCATGCTCGCGGAACTGCGAAGCCTGGTCGCCGAGCACGAGGCGCCGGGACGGGGCCCGCGCGCGAGTCTCGACCTGATGCTCTTCCACGCCACGTTCGACCGACAGGAGACCCGGTGACCGCCATCGCCGACCGCGTCCGGGACTGGTTCACGGCCAACTCCGAGCACATCACGGCCCGGTTCCTGCCCGACCCCGACGGGCGGCCCGCCGTGCCGGGCGACGGCTACGTCCGGCTGTGGCTCGCCGAGGGGTTCCTGGCCAAGCGCGTGAGCTGGGGCAAGGAGTACTTCCCCACCCTGCACGGCGGCGTCACGCTGACGTTCCAGGGCAGCGAGAGCACACCGTTCACCCGCTTCACCCGACCCGACGCGGCGCAGACCGCGCCAGGCGTCTACCTGGACTACCCGATGACGACCCTCGTGCCGTACGCGGGTGGGCCGGTGGAGGTCGAGGCCGCGCTGTACCGGGCGTCCACCGGCGGTCCGCTGGAGACCGCCGTGACCATCGCCGGAAGCCTGGCGTCGCTGATCGGACCGCCGTTGTCGACGGCGGCCGTGGTCGCGGAGAAGGTGTCCTCCGGCTTGGACTCGGTGCTGGCCGACACCGATCCGGTGCTCGGCGTGCACTGGACCATGGGGTCGGAAGGCGGCGGCGGACACGTGCTGCGGCCGGGGCACCTCGCGGTGGTGAACACCCCGCCGGGCGCCTTGTCCGACTCCCTGCGAATCGTGGAGGGCCGGTTGCACGGTCCCACCGGTCAGCTGACCGGCGTCGACTACCTCGTGCTGCGGGTGGAGTGCCGCGAACAGACCGACAACTGGCGGTTCCCCGAGCTGGAGCGCCTGCGCCGCGAAGCGGGCTCCGCCTACCACCAGGGGCTGACCGAGACTTACCAGCAGTTGCGCCGGCAAGCCGTTGTCCTGGTGCTGAACTCGCCCGACTTGACCGAGGTCGACGCCCTGCGGGTGGCGAAGTACGTGCAGGACGCCATCGACCGCGTGGCCGTGCTGGGCGTGAACTCCCCCGACGAGGACGACCTGGACCCGATCCCGACGCACCGCCTGCCCGGCAGGGAGGACGTCGAGACGTTGTCGGCGAACGACCTCCTCTGCGGCTGAGGATCACCCCGCCGGTCGCACTTGCCATGATCGAGCGGTCCCGCGTCACACGAACCGCTTCCGTGGCGATGTTCCTCGTGCGGGACCACCGGAGGAGGAACTTGGACGCGACTGGAACGGATGCACCCCGGAGCGTGCGGCAACGCCCGCGGCCGGGCTCCCGCCCGCGGTGGAAGTTCGGCGGATGACGTTCGAGGACCTGGACCTCCTCCGCAGGAGCCACCCGGCCTGGCGGCTGCTGCGCGCGGACAACGCGCCGTTCGTCCTCGCCTTCCTCGGACGTGTGTTCATCGAGGAGAACACCCGGTCCATCAGCGGGGAAGAGCTGGTCAGCCGACTCGACGACGAGCTGTACCTGCTCAACAACAGGCTCGGTGAGGGGACGTTCCCCAAACGAGCCAAGGCGTACCTGGATGACTGGTCCGCGCCGGACGCCGGCTAGCCGGAGACCTACAGATCCTGGAGCCCGCCGCACAACGCGACAGGTACCAGCAGTTCGCCGCGACGGCGTGGTCCCTGCTGGCGGACTTCCGCGAGGTCGAGGACAACTTCCGCGGCCTCGACCGCAAGCTACGGGCCAAGATCACGGCATGGGACGGGTCCAAGGGCGACCTGCTGGACGAAGTGCTCGGCGACCGCAACTCCATCACCGCGTCGGACCAGGGACGCACCTTCCAGGCGTTCTTCGACTTCCTCCTCTCGCCCGACCGCCAAGCGGAGTTCGTCGACCTCCTCGACCGCGTGCAGCGGCTCGACGCGATCGGCGAGCCCGACAGGCGCCTGCTCCACGTGCACCACTCCTGGCTCGAGGCCGGTGAACGGGCGCAGGCCACCGTCCGACTCCTGTCCGAGCAGCTCCGCCGCTTCCTCGACGACCAGGTGTGGCTGGAGAACCGGCGGGTGATGGACATCCTGCGCGAGATCGAGACCACCGCGGTCGCCTTGCGGGACGTGGTGGACCCCGACGTCACCTGCTGGATCGACGGCACGGCCCCGGTGGTCGTCCTCCCGATGGAGCGCCCCCTCTACAGCCCGATCGACAAGGTGCCGCTGGACAGCGACGACATCGTGGAGGCGGACGACGAACTCGACCCGACGGCGTTGTTCGACCAGGTCTTCATCGACGAGGAAGCGCTGTGCCGGAAGGTGCGCGCCGAGCTGAGCCGCTCACGCCAGGTCGGACTGGTCGAGGTCGTCGGGCGCTACCCCCTGGAGCAAGGCCTGGCGGAACTGATCGCCTACCTGTCCCTGGAAGACCCCGCGTTCCACGTCGTGTTCGACGAGTCGACGCACGAGCACGTCGAGTGGCTCGACGGTGCGGAGATCGCACGGCGGGCCCGCATCCCCCGGGTCACCTACACCAGGTCCGACACGAACCCGGAGGTGTCATGACCGCCCCACTGCCGACCGACCTCGCCCTCTCCCAGGCGGTCACCCAACTCATGAAGGGCGTCGTGTACCGGGACACCCACGAGAAGGCGTGGCGCGCGCTCCTCCAGGTCCAGGCCGCCGCGCGCGACTACGTCCGCGTCCTGGGGCTGGTCGTCGTGATCGACGAATCCGAGGGCTATGCCTTCCTCCGTTCCCGCCCGGACCTCGACGAGGGGGAGAACGCGTCCATCCCCAGGTTGATCCCGCGGCGCGCGCTTTCGTTCCACGTCAGCCTGCTGCTGGCGCTCCTGCGCAAGAAACTGGCCGAGGCCGACGCACGCAACAGCGACACCAAGCTGGTGCTGACCCGGGACCAGCTGATCGAGATGATCCGCCTGTTCCTGCCCGAGTCCACCAACGACGCCCGGCTGGTCGACCAGATCGAGACGAACATCGTCAAGGTCACCGAGCTCGGTTTCCTGCGCAAGTTCAAGGACCAGAACGCCTACGAGGTGCGCCGGATCGTGAAGGCGTTCGTCGACGGGCAGTGGCTCGCGGAGTTCAACGAGCGCCTGGCCGAGTACGTGGCCCAGTTGAACGGGGAGCGCGCATGACCGACCGCGCGGGCTTCCGGCTCGACCGCTTGGAGGTGCTCAACTGGGGGACGTTCAACCACCGCGTCTGGTCCTTCGCCCTCGGCGGGGACAACGCCCTGCTCACCGGCGACATCGGTTCAGGGAAGTCGACGCTCGTCGACGCCGTCACCACGCTGCTCCTACCGTCGCACCGGATCTCCTACAACAAGGCCGCGGGTGCGGAGACCAGGGAACGAGATCTGCGCTCGTACGTGCTCGGCTATTACAAGTCCGAGCGCCACGAAGCCACCGGGACCAGCCGACCGGTCGCCTTGCGAGGCAGGGACAAGTACTCGGTGATCCTCGGCGCCTTCGCGGACGAGGCCTTGGGCTCGACCGTCACGCTCGCCCAGGTGTTCTGGTTCACCGGTGTCGACCAGGGACAGCCGGAGCGCTTCTTCGTCAGCGCCGACCAGCCGCTCTCGATCGCCGGCGACTTCGCCGACTTCGGCGGTGACGTCGCCGCTCTCAAACGTCGGCTGCGCAAAGCCGGCGTGCAGGTGTTCGAACGCTACCCGGCCTACGGCAAGGACTTCCAGCGCAGGATGGGCATCGACTCTGCTCAGGCGATGGAGCTGTTCCACCAGACTGTGTCGATGAAGTCGGTCGGGAACCTGAACGACTTCGTCCGGAGCCACATGCTCGAACCGTTCGACGCGGCGTCGTGGACCACGAAGATGGTGGAGCACTTCGACGACCTCACCAGGGCTCACGAAGCCGTCCGCAAGGCCAAGGACCAACTTGAGGAGCTGGGCCCGCTGCTGAAGGACTGCGACCACTACGCGCAGCTCGGTCGGGACGCGGAGTCGGTGCGGCGCCGTCAGGAGGCGTTGCGCTACTTCTTCGCGGACCGCAAGGCCACCTTGTTCCTGTTGAACCAGGCGGAATTGCGGGAGCGCCTCGACGATCACGAACTGCGCCAGTCGACGCTGGCCAACGAGGTGGAGGTGCTGCGCGAGCGGGAGTCCGACCTGAAGATCGAACGAGCGGGCAAAGGTGGTGACAGGCTCGGCGAGATCGAGCGGGAGATCACCCAGCACGAAAACGCCCGCGTGACCAGGCAGAAGCGTGCGGACCGACACGGTGCCCTGCTGGCGGACGTGGGCCTCGCTCCGGTGGAGAGCGCGCACGACTTCGCCGAGCGGTCGCGGCAGATCGCCGACCTTCGAAAGCAGTTGGGCGACAACAGTGAAGCCCTGCAGAACCGGCTGACCGACATCGGCGTCGAACTGCGCACGACCGGAGACCGGGCCAACGAGATCAACGCGGAAATCCTCAGCCTTCGCAACAGGCCCAGCAACATCCCGAAGGGCCACACCGACCTGAGACAGCGCCTGTGCCGGGAGTTGCGCCTGCCGGAGGGCGACTTCCCCTTCGCGGGCGAGTTGATCCAGGTCCGCTCGACCCAGCTCGACTGGGAGGGTGCCGCGGAACGCGTGCTCCACGCCTTCGGCGTCTCACTTCTCGTGGCCGAGGGCCACTACCGGGAGGTGTCGGACTGGATCGACGCCAACCACCTCGGTGCCCGCCTGGTGTACTTCCGCGTGCCGATGTCGGCGGTCGCGCGCCCGGTCGACCTGTTCGACCGGGCGCTCTACACCAAGCTTGAACTCAAGCAGTCGCCGTTCCAGGCGTGGCTCGACGGTGAGCTGAGGCACCGGGCGAACTTCGCGTGCGTCGAGTCGATGGCCGAGTTCCGCCGCGCGCCTCGGGCGGTGACCAGGGCGGGCCAGATCAAGAGCGGCCAGGGCAGGCACGAGAAGGACGACCGGTCGCGCATCGATGACCGCCGCTTCTACGTCCTCGGTTGGAGCAACGAGAGCAAGGTCGAGGCGCTTCTCAAGGACGCCGGCAAGGTCAACGAAGCGTTGGACGGCCTGCGGCGCGAAAAGGAGCAGGTCCAGGGGGCGCTCGCGGCGGCGAACAGGTCGCGTGAGGTGCTGGTGGTGCTCGGTGCGGTCACCTCCTTCGAGGACATCGACTGGCAGTCGTCGGTCAACCGGATCGAGATGCTCAAAAAGCGGAAGCGGCAGATCGAACAGGCCTCGGACGAACTGACGAGGATCACGACCGAGCTGAAGACCGTGTGGGATGACATCAAGGCGAAGGAAACCGCACACACGGAGGTCACGACCGAGATCGGCAAGGTCAAGCAGGCGCTGACGACCGCCCGGACCGGCTTGGAGAACGCGGAGAGGATCCTCGGTGAGGAGCAGTGCGAACAGGCCCGCGCGGAGTTCGACACCCTCGCCGCACGCGCCGCGGCACACCCGCTGGACACACCGGAGGCGTGTGACACATGTCGCGACGTCCTCACCCGCGAACTGGCGAATGAAGGTGAACGTCTGACGCGTCGGCAACGCGACGCGGGCAACAGGGCTATCGTCCGGATGACGGCGTTCCGCAAGCGGTACCCGCTGGAGACCAGTGAGATGGACGACAGCATGGAGTCGGCACCGTCGTACCAGGAGCTGCACGACCGACTCGTCCACGACGACCTGCCGCGGTTCGAGGAGGACTTCAAAACCTCCCTCAACACCAACGCCATCAACGAGATCGCCCAATTCGACTCGAAGCTGCGGATGGAGGGCGAGGTCATCAAGGAGCGGGTCGACACCATCAACAAGTCGCTCCACGACATCGACTACAACGCCGGCCGCTACATCCGCCTGGAGGCCCAGGAAACCGTCAACGTGGAGGTGCGCGACTTCAAGCGGGACATGCGGGCGTGCACCACCGACGCCCTCGGCGACGACCAGTCGGAGCAGTACTCGGAGCGGAAGTTCCTCCAGGTAAAAGCCATCATCGAGCGCTTCGCGGGTCGGGAGGGGTTCACCGAAGTCGACCGGGCGTGGACCCGTCGCGTGACGGACGTGCGCAACTGGTTCACCTTCGCCGCCTCCGAGCGGTGGCGTGAGGACGACGTCGAGCACGAGAACTACACGGACTCCGGTGGCAAGTCGGGCGGGCAGAAGGAGAAGCTCGCCTACACCATCCTGGCGGCGTCGCTGGCCTACCAGTTCAAGCTCGACTGGAGCGCGAGCCGGTCCAGGACGTTCCGCTTCGTCGTCATCGACGAGGCGTTCGGCCGCGGTTCGGACGAGTCGACCCGGTTCGCGCTGGGGCTGTTCGCCCGCCTCGGCCTGCAACTGCTCATCGTGACACCCCTGCAGAAGATCCACGTGATCGAACCTCACGTGCGGGCGGTCGGGTTCGTGGACAACAAGAACGGCTCGTCGTCCCGGCTCCAGACCTTGACCATCGAGGAATACCGGGAGCGGCAGACCACCCACGCCCTCAGGACGCGGGAATGAACTGGACCACGAAGGCCGACGTGCTCACGAAACTGCGCAAACGCTGGACCTCGGGCGAGTTCCTGACCGCGTTCGCGGGCGATCGCGGGTGGGAGCCCCTCCACATCCCCCTCCGGGCACCTCAGGCGCGTGACATCGGCGCGAACTTCGCCGCGGTCAGAGAGTGGGTACGTGCCTGGCGTGCCGAGGGCGACTCCCCGCTCCGCGTGGAGTTCGGCCCGGTCGGTGGCCGGTTGATCGGCGTCAACGAACTCCCCAGGCGCGTCTGGATCGACGACTACCCCAGCCTGTGGGCGGTCCTCGGCGTGACCGCGGAGGTCGACCGGTTCATGCGCCACGTGGAGCACACCCGTGCCGTCGCACCACGCCTGGTCGACTGGGTGATCAGCCACCCTCACACCGTCCTGGCGTTCACCGACGAGACGTGGCGCGCGGTGGTGGACACGGTGCTGTGGATCGACGCCCTGGCTGACCGAGCGGTGTACGTCCGGCAGGTCGATGTTCCCGGCGTGGACACCAAGTTCATCGAGGCGAACCGGTCGGTCATCGCCGCACTCCTGGATCTCCAGTTGGACGAATCGCGCGTGGACCGCCGGTACCCGGCCGCCAAGTTCGCCGCTCGGTACGGATTCCTCCGCAAACCGCGCTACGTCCGCTACCGGTGGCTCACCCCGGCCCGGACAACCTCCGGCTTCTCCGAACTCACGGTCCGGGCCGACGAATTGCTGCCGCTCGCCGTGTCCAGGGTGTTCGTCGTGGAGAACGAGATCACCTATCTCGCTTTCCCGGAGGTCGAGGACGCCATCGCCATCTTCGGCGGCGGTTACGCCGTCACCTCGCTCGACGAGGTGACCTGGCTGCGCGGCCTGCCACTGGTGTACTGGGGCGACCTCGACACGCACGGATTCGCTATCCTCGACGCCCTGCGCCGCCGGTTCCCCAACGCCGAGTCGATGCTCATGGACCGCGCCACGCTCCTGGACCACGAATCCCACTGGGCGCGGGAGGACAAACCGGTCAACAGTGTGCTGCCCGCACTCACGCCGGCCGAGGCGGCGCTGTACCGAGACCTGGTCGAAGGCACCTTCGGCGAGTCGGTGCGACTGGAGCAGGAACGCATCCGCTACTCGGCGATCAGCGCCGCACTCGGCGCGCTGGGATCAGGACATGCGGACCGCAGCCACCAGGTGCACGATGTTGACCCGCAACCGCTCGGCGAATTGGGCGACTTCCGTCGGTGAGGGGTCCAGCGGGTGCTGACTCGTCGCCGTCGGAAGGCCGTCTGCGCCTTCGAGCAGCAACAAGATGAGAGTCGCGCCATCGTGCAGCAGGAGCACAGGATCGGTGCCGAGGGCGTCACTGTAGGCAAGGTAGAGGGGGAACGCGTTCGCATGCGCCTCGCCTTTGGCACGCTGTACCGCCCGAGCCGGCATGTGCAACGTGGCCCACCGGGTGTGGCCGTCGCCGTTCCACTCCTCCTGCCGCTGCCACCCGTGCCAGGTCCCGCTGGAGAGGTTCCGCGCGGTTCCGTCGCATGCTTGACCACCAGGGCGGTGCCGGTAACGCGTCCGGTGGCCAGGCGGGTCCGGTCGCGGACCGCGTCGCGCAGCCGCTGAGCCACACGGGCGACGAGCTGCGTGCACGGTCCGCGCACGTCAGGGTAAGCCGAGAGCAAGCACCCTGGGCGTCGCCGCAACATCCAGGACAGGCCTCACCTGTGGACAGGCGGAATAATTCGCCGTATCGTTGCCGGAATGAGCGGGCTGTTCGCGGTCGGAACCGCCAACCCTGATCTCCTGGTGGCCGCACGCGAAGCCCTTGGCTGGACCCAGCGGCAGTTGGCGGACGAGCTGACCCGCCTGTCCGGCGCTGATCCGAAGATCAGCCAGGGTTACGTCTCCCGAGCCGAGAAGGGCGCGTTGACGGTCGCCGGCGAGCGGCTTGAACTCTTCGCCAGCGCCCTGGAGGCGACGCCGGACCTGTTGGTCAGCGACGCGAAGCTGTGGTCGCTCGGCGAGGGGTGCCTCTACCACCGCAACCGCGCGTCGACGAAGGCGTCGACGTTGCGCAGGCTGCATGCCCGGATCAACCTGTTGCGGCTGTACCTGCAACGGCTGGCTTCCCACTCGCCGTTCGCCCTTCGAGACTTCACGCTCATCCCGATGCAGGTCGGCGGGATGGACGGGCCCGACGACGCCGCACGGGCGCTGAGGCGGAACTTGAACCTGCCCCCCGGCCCGATCGAGTCGGTCACAACCGTCGCCGAACAGGTCGGCGCGTTGGTGGTGCCCATGTCGCTGGGCGGTCGCGAGGTCGACGCGACGAGCCTGCACCCTCCAGGTGAGGCGCCAGTGTTCGTGGTCAACACCGACGCGCCCCCCGAACGGCAGCGCTTCACCTTGGCACACGAGATCGGGCACATCGCGTGCGCGCCGGCACCCGACATGGACGCGGAGGAGATGGCGCAGCAGTTCGCCGGCGAGCTGCTGGCGCCCGCCGCGCAGGTGAGGGCGGACCTCACCGCAGCGCCGATCACGCCCGCGCGACTGCTCCAGCTCAAGACGCGGTGGCGGATCTCAGCCGCTGCGCTGCTGCGCCGCGCTGTCGACCTCGCCGTGATCTCCGATTCCCGCTACCGGACCCTGAACACCCAGATGTCTGCGCTCGGGTGGCGGACGGGCGAGCCCGAGCCCTTGGTGCCCGATGCCCCGACGGTCGTTCCCGCGCTTGTCACAGCAGCGATCAGCGCGGCGGGCGGGGTGGCCGGAGCCGCAGCGAAGGCCGGCACGACCGCGACCAACTTCCGCTCGCTGCTCGGCGATGTGATGGGGGAGCCACGATGACCGAACTCCAGGACGGGAACCCCTCCAGCTTCAACGCCGGGGCGACGATCGCGCTGGCCAGGCTCGCGGACCTGCCTTCACCCGAGCGCCCCGCCGGTCGCGCCGGCGCCCTGTTGAACCGGGTGCTGGTCTACGCCCGTCCGCAGCAGGTGCCGGCCCTCCTGCCCCACCTCGACAACGACCGCGGTGGCTTCGTCATGGCCGGGGCAAAGGCCAGGGAGCGAGTGGGCAAGCTGGTGGCGGAGGGGTTCACCGGTCCGTTGCTGATCGACCCAGCAGCCTACGAGACCCACGTCGCCACGCCCCGGGAGCCGTTCTGGTTACCGGAGAACCAGCTGCTGCCGATGACCTTGGACGACCTGCTCGACCAGCAGATCGCCGCGGGCGCTGTCGCCGCGATCACCTCGACCAAGTTCATCACCGCGGGCGACACCGACTCGCTGAAAGCCGCGGCGAGACAGGTCAAGCAGCTCGGCCGGGACGACGTGATCCTCCTCGCGCCGCTGGACATCTCGTTGCTGGGCAAACGCTACATCCGCCAGACCACCGCGATCCTTGCCGATGTCGGGAGCCCGGTCGCACTCGTGCTGGGCAAGCAGTTCGACCCGCTGGACCAAGCTCCGGCGCAGGTCATCCCGAACCTCCGCGTGCTCGCCGCGACCGTGCCGCTCATGCCGGTCCGAACCGACTTCAACGCCTTCGACCTGGTCGCCCACGGCGCCTTCGCCGCCGCGATCGGCACCGGGGGCTCGCTCCGGCACGCGGTCGAACCGCCCCAGAAGGCCAAAGCGTACCGCCAAGATCCCTCCCCCAGCGTCCTGGTGCCGGAACTGCTGTGCTGGTGGAAGGGCTCCAAACTCGCCGAACTGTTCGGCGCGCGACCCAGGCTGGGCATCCGCTGCCCCTGTGCCGTCTGCGACACGCAACTGCTGACGCGGTTCCTCCAGCGGACCGATCAGAACGAGGCCATGTCGCACGCGGTCAGCGTCTGGTCGGGGTACGCCCGCGACATGCTCGCGGCCCCGAGCCTGCGATTGCGGGCCCGTTACTGGCGCAGGCTGTGCCAGAACGCCCTGGACCACCACAAGATCATCGCGGCGCAGCTGAAGAAGGCCAAGCCGCTCAAGCCGCAGAAGCCGTTGGAGGTCTGGGCGAAGCTGCCCCTGTGGCCGTCCGACGCGGAGTGAGCTTCAGCCGGCCGAGGAGTGGCGGTGGACGCGTTCGCAGAAGAGCCACCACGCGGGCGTCGGCTGCCAGTCGTCCAACGGCTCGGGTTCCAGCACCATTGTCGGGGCGTCCCCGTGGCCGACCGCGACCCCGACTCCGTACCAGGAGGCTTCGGCGAGCAACCCGTCCGTGTCGGCCGGCAACTCCCGCACGACGAACATCCTGGGGCAGTAGGCCGCGAATTCCGAAGCCCGCTCCAACCCCGCACGCCACTGCTCGGCGTACACCACCGCCAGCACCGGGGTCACCACTGGAACGGCGAGTCGGGTCACTGACGAACCGGTGAAGCGCACGACGCCGCCGGGAGCGCGCCGTAGCACATTCAGGTCGTTCCGACGGATCGAAGCCAGTGGCACGGCCACCTGAGGCGGCAGGCCCATGAGGACGTCGAGCAGTTCCAGCGAGTCCAGGTGCCCGAGACCGGCATGTCGCCGACGCTCCCGTTCTCGGTGGTCCGTGCGGTGCTCGACCATCGCCGTCACGCCGAAGACCTTCACCTTCGTCGCGGAGGTCGTTCCCGGACCGCGGAGAAAGGAGCGCTGAGCAGTTCGCACGACGTGATCCTTCCCCAGTCCGGCGCAGCTCGACCTCCTCGGGGTCGAACCACGGCGCTGACCTGCGTAGATCGCAGTGGCTGACGCACCAGTCGAACGCATGTTCGCACACTTCTGCCAGCACCGTCAGCCCTCCGATCGGCCGCCGCTCACGCAACCGTCCAAGCCTGTGGGTCATCAGGCGTGCCCGGCGACGCACAAGTCCACGATCACCTTTCGGTTGACGAGCCCGATCAGGGATCAGGTGCTGCACGATGCGGCGGTGCTGATTTCCGGGGATCGGAGAGGCGTGGAACAGGGCGGGTCCCGAGAACCCACGACTTCCCAACCTGGACCTGGTGGTGACTCGGACCGCGTGAACCGCTGCAGGGCCGGATAAGGGCTCATCGGCGGAGAGCCTGGTGGCCTGGCCAACCACTTGGATCCGGTCTGTTTCGGCGAAACGACCTTACCGTCGATGGCGCGGGTGTGCCGGGCGAGCACGATTAGCGATGGGGCGAATTCAGCTATGCCGAGACCGTGCGGATTCTCGACGGAAAGCACGACGCGGTTCTCAGCGAGCTCGCCAACGTAGTAGGCGCGATGAGATTGGGGCGGATCGCTCGTGGTGCCGGGAATCACGAGCCTGTTGAACGCCATAGCCGAACTGTCGCGCATCGCCGACGCCGGCTCCTGGTGGAGCTGTCCGGAAGGGACATGACGCCGCGCACGGTCCCCGCGCCACGCCTGGTCGAGCGGGTTCGAACCGTGTTGGCGGAGCAGGTGACCGGCTCGACGCACCGCTGCGCTTCGCCCAGGAGTACATCGAGGTGGCACGCCGGGTCGCCCGCCGGAGGATCCAACCCGGCCACCACGTCCTGACCTCGACCGCCTACACCACGATCCCGTTCCACGTCACCGAGGACGGCCGGGTCGGCTACTCCCGCCACGACGGGGTGGTGAGCGGCGGGGGCACCTCGACTCTGCGGCTGCGCGGTCACCTCGACCGGACTGGTCGCCACGCGCCGGCCATCGACCACGTCCCCGACGGCGCGAACAGGCCACCCTTGCCGTGCGCGGCGTTACGATCCGGGTCGACGCCACCAGCGCCGGCACCGCCTACGTCGCCGTGGACGGCGCGGGCTGGTGGCACGTTGCACCTGACACGGCTTTCGACTGTTACCCGCGAGCACACACCGGCTACACGACCGACGGGCCCTTCACCGCCACCCCGCCCGGGGCCACCGACTACGGCCCGAGCCCAGGCCCGCTGCGCGACGGACGAAGGACCACCGCCCTGACGTTCCGGCCGACGGCTGCCGCGAGCGCGGGCGTCCCGCAGCCACCGTCCCAAGAGGTGCGAAACCGGTGATCAGCGTCCACCCGCCGTTGTACTGTCTGGCTGCCACAAGGTGACTGGAGCTCAACTCGATGACGGGGAAAACGACGCTGCCGGCTGTCCACATCCGCGTGCTCGGAACCGTCTCCGTCGACGTCGACGGGAGGCCCGTGCCGCTTGGTGGCACGAAGCCCAAGACGCTCCTGGCGGCGCTGTTGGCCAAAGCCGGTGTCGTGGTCGGTACGGCGGAGTTGGTCGACCTGGTCTGGGGGTCGCGGCCACCCGCCTCCGCGAAGGCGATGGTCCAGACCTACGTGTCCACGTTGCGGAGCGCGTTGCGCAAGGCCGGAGCGCCCGAACTGCTCGTCGGGGACGGTACGGGGTACCGGGCCGTGCTCGGGGTCGCGTGGTACGACCTGCGGGAGTTGGAGGAGTCCGTCTCCGCCGCGCGTGGTCTGATCGCCGAAGGCGCCTTCGAGCGGGCCGCCGCGCTGCTGCGTTCCGCGGCCGGTTGGTGGCGGGGGCCCGCGTTCGGCGGGCTTGGCGACGGCTTCCTGCGCGCCGAGGCCGAACGGCTCGACGAACTGCGGCTGGTCGCGCTCGAACTGCGGATCGCGGCGGAGATCGAGTGCGGCCACCACGAGCAGCTCATCCCGGAGCTGCGCGGGTTGACCGCGCAGTACCCGCTCCGGGAGTCGTTCTGGGCCTCGCTGCTGCTCGGGCTCGGCGGCTCGGGGCAGCAGTCCGCGGCGCTCGCGGCCTACGAGCAGGTCCGCGCCGCTCTGCGGGAGGAGTACGGGGCGAATCCCGGACCGCGGTTGCGGGAGGCGTACGAGAAGGTGCTCCGGGAGGAACTGCGGCCCCCGGCGCGCCCCCCGGTCGAGGTGCCGATGCAACTGCCCGCCGACCTGGCGAGTTTCGCCGGCCGCACGGCGGATCTCGCGGCGCTCGACGGGCTGCTGCCCGCGCCGGGGGCGTCCGCGCCGGGCACCGTCGCCCTCGTGGGACCCGGCGGGATCGGCAAGACCGCACTCGCCGTGCGCTGGGCGCACCGGGTTCGCGAACACTTCCCGGACGGCCAGCTGTTCATCGACCTGCGCGGCTACGACGCCGTCGCGCCGGTCGCCACCGAGCAGGCGGTCACCAGGTTCCTGCGCGCGGTCGGGGTGCCGGCGCAGCGCGTTCCGGCGACGTTGGACGAGCAGATCGCCCTGTACCGCTCACTGCTGGCCGGCAAGCGGGTGTTGCTGGTGCTGGACAACGTGGCGAGCGCCGAGCAGGTCCGGCCGTTGCTGCCACCGGATCCCGGCTGCCTCGCACTCGTCACCAGCCGCGGTGACCTCCGCAGCATGACCGTCCTGAACGACGCGCGCGTGCGCAGCCTCGACGTGCTGACCGCCGAGGACTCCCGGGACCTGCTGGCGGAGCTGTGCGGCTCCGAACTCGTCGACGCGGAGCCCGGCGCGGCCCGCGAACTCGCCGCGCTGTGCGGGTTCCTGCCGCTGGCCCTGCGCATCGCCGCCGCGAACCTGCGTGGCCGCCGGTACACCCGGATCTCCGAGTACGTGGCGGTCCTGCGCGAGGACCGGCTCACCGAACTGGCCGTCGACGACGACCCCGCGGTCGCCGTGCGCGGCACGTTCCGCCTGTCCTACGAAACGCTCGATCCGGAGACGCGGCGGCTGTTCCGCCTGCTCGGTCGGGCGCCGGGACCGGACTTCTCCCAGGCCGCCGCGGTGGCGCTCGCCGGCCGCGCGCCCGGGGTGCGGCGGTCGCTCGACCGGCTCGTCTCGGCCAGCCTGCTCAACCGGTGCCCCGGCGGTCGTTACCAGTTCCACGACCTGATCCGCGAGTACGCGGCCTACCGCGCTCGGGAGGACGACACCCCGGAACGGTTGCGGGCCGCCGACACCCGCTTGCTCGACCACTACCTGACCAACGCCGCCGCCGCGTCCTCGTGGTTCTGCGTCACCGCCCAGCGCGTGCGGCGGATGGTGAGCGCGGGACCGAACCCGTTCGAGGACGGCAGTGCCGCGATCCGCTGGCTGGACGTCGAGCGGTCGAACCTGGTGGCCGCGGTGGAGCACGCCGCGGCCGTCCCCGGGACGCGGAGCTACTGCGGCTGGTTCACCGACTCGCTGCGCGGCTACTTCGCCGGGCGCGGGCACGGCGCCGACGGGCTCGCCGTGTCCGCGGCGACGCTGGCCGCCGCACGGGAGGCCGGCGATCCGCAGGCCGAGGTCTCCGCGCATTCCCTGCGCGGCTTGATCTTCTACAACCTGAGCGACTACCGGCAGGCCGCCGAGGAGCACGCGCTGGCGCTCGCGGCGAACGAGCGGCGACCGAACCCGGCCGCCGAGATCGAGTGCCACCACAACCTCGGCCGGGTGCACGCCCAGCTCGGCAGGCCGCGCGAAGCCATGCTGCACCACGAGCGCGCGTTGGCCATCGCGCGGGCCACGGGCGACGAGGTCATCGAGGCCAGAGAGGTCAACTACATCGGCGTCGCGCACCTGTCGCTCGGCGACATCGACGAGGCGACCCGGTGCCACGCGGAGGCGCTGGACATCAGCAAGCGCCACGACGACATGATCGTGCGGCTGCCCGCGCTGAACGGCCTGGGTCTCGCCCACTGGACCGCCGGGCGGCTGACCGAGGCCGCCGAACGCCACCAGGAGTGCGTCGAGCTGTGCGGTCGCTGGGGTCTGTTGCACAACCTCGCCGCCTCGCTCGTGTGCCTGGCCGAGACGTGCTGCGACCTCGGTCGGTACGCCGAGGCGGCGGCCCACGCCCGCGAAGCGCTGGAGCGCGGCAAGCAGATCGGCGAGCGCAGGCACGAGGCCAGCGCCATGGAGATCACCGCCACGGTCCGCCTGCGACAGGGCGAGGTCGAGGAGAGCATCCGCGACTACCTGGACGCGCTCGCGCTCGCGTCGAAGATCGGCTTCCGCTACGCCGAGGTGTCGACCCTCATCGGACTCGCCACCGCCCACCGCACCGCCGGCCGCCCGGAGGAAGCCGTGCCGCACGTCCGGCGCGCCTTGGCCAAGATGGACGAGACCGGCATGGACGTGCTCCGGGGCGCGGCGCTGGTCGAACTCGCCGCCGGTGAACTCGCCCGCGGCGACCTGGCGGAGGCGGCAGCGCGGGGCGCACGGGCGTTGGCGATGACGGTCGGGGCGGGCCAGCGGCTCAACGAGGCTCGGGCGCGCGCGGTGCTGGGCCGGGTCCGGCACGCGGAAGGGGATCGTGCCGCCGCCGCCGAGCAGTGGCGCGCGGCGTTGCGGATCTTCACCGAGATCGGCACCCCGGAAGCCGATGAGGTCGCCGCGTTGCTGCGGTGAGACGAAGGGGCCTCCCCCGGCGAACCGGAGGAGGCCCCACTCGACCAACCGCCTACTTGAACCAGCCGATCACGCGATCGCTCGCGGCCTGGCAATAACGGCACAGGTTCGGCATGTCGACGATGCGGTGCGCGTTCGAGTGATCGAAACCGCCGGAGGGCAACTGCTGGTGGCCGATCCCCGGGATCTGGACTCGCGCGTGGGCACCGCCGTACACCCCGAGAGAATGGAGCTTGCCACCGCTCGTGCCCACCTCCACCTCACCGCGACCGAAGGGGATCTCGGCGTACTCACCCGGGTGGTCCTTCTGCTTCTCGATGTTCCCCCTCATGATCTTGCTACCGACCCCGGCGCTGACGCCCATGCTGGCGTCGACGCCGAGTTTGATGTCGTAGACGACGCCGATCCCCTTGTCGTCCGCGACCAGGCATCCCTCCGCGGTGATCCCCGCAAAGGCTGAAACACCCAAGGCGCCGCATGTTCCCATCGTGGTTCCCGACGGCCGCATGCAAGATCCCAGTGCCCCGGAGATCACGCACAAGGCGACGGGCACGCTGCCGCCGAGTGTGTCCTTGATCGCTTCTCCGAGAGCGCTGTTGCTCGCCGCGGTTCGTTCCTTGGCCAGGAGCTCGTCGTAAACCGCGGCGGCCGCCTCGAACCTGTTCCGGGCCGACATGCACTCGAAGGACCCCTTGGTCGGAGCAGGCTTCGGAGCGGTGCAGATGTCCATCATCGACGCCTCGGCGAGGTTCCGCTGCGTGATCGCGATCTGGTGCGCGGGGCTCGCCCCGGTGGGGATGGGCAGGCCCTGGCTCGGCCGCGAGTTCGCCGGCCGCGTGTCGAGCACCCACTTCGGCAGCGGTGCGCTGGGCCGCCGCGGGGCGGTGGCCGGAACGTCGCCCCTGGGGTTGGCGCACGGGCCGTCGATCATGCACGGGGTCGCGCGCAGGCCGGACGGGTCGCTCTTGCTGATCGGGCTGTTGGCCGAGTAGGAGTACCCGTGCAGCTGCTGCGGGTCCGAGAAGTCGCCGATCGGGTCCACGGACAGGAACCGGCCGGTGTCCGGGTCGTACTGCCGGGCGCCCAGGGTCGTGAACCCGGCGGAGGAGTCGACGGTCCCGCCGACGAAACCCCGGTCGCCGACGAAGTCCCCCTGCGGTCCGCGCGGCCCGCCGAACGGCAGCTGCCGCCTGCGTTCGGCCTTGAGCGAGCTGACCTCGACGGACGCGTTCACGGTGCCCTGGTGGTCGGTGGCGACGTAGTCGAGCGCGTCGCCGGATCGTGCGGCCACGACCCGCCCACCGTGCGAGTAGTACCGGGTCGCGGTCTTGACCGTGCCCTTGACCTGGAGTTCCTGGCCACCCACGTACACGGTGGTGCTGTCCGGCTCACGGCGGATGAGGCGTTCCCCGGTGGCGCCGTAGACGAACTCGGTGACCTTCGTGCCCTCGGTGACCTTGGCCAGTCGCCCCTCGGCGTCCCAGTCGAGCCGCTGGGTGGCGCCTGAGGGCGTCTTGCGGCTGACCGTGTTGCCCACGGCGTCGTAGCCGGGTTCGTCGACCTCCGCCGCGGCGAGACCGGGTCGGGCCGTGGACACCGACCCCATCCGGTGCCCGCCGGCCGTGCCGTAGGTGCGGACGGTGTCGCCCTGGGCTTCGTGCCGGGTGTCGGTCAGCCGGTTGCCCACCTTGTCGTAGGTGAACGACTGCCAGTACTTCGCCGGGCCCGCCAGGTTCCCGGTGGACGGTTCCGCCGCACACGGTTGGGCGGTCTTCGCCGGCGTCCACGCCGAGGTCAGCCGCTGCAGGTGGTCGTAGGAGAAGCACTGGACGTCCGCCTGCTGCCCCGGCGTCTGGTCCACGATGGACGTCATCAGCCCGGCGGGGTTGTAGGTGTAGTTGACGTCCGCCTGCATCGGCGCCGAGGTCTGGGTGTCCACGATGGTCCGTTCCGGACGACGGGTGGCCGACTCGTAGATCATGGTCACCCACGAGTGCTTGCCCTCGTCGCCGAACCGGAACTGCTGCGGCTCACCGTAGCTCGTGTACTGCGTGTCCGTGACGTAGTTGAACGGTCCCACGTTGCTCGGGCCGCCGGAGGTCTTCTGGATGCGGCCGAGGTCGTCGTACTCGTGCAGGACGGTCTCCGCGTCGAGGAAGCCGGGCGTGCCCCGCGCCCCGACCGCCGGCAGCCCGGTGCTCTGCAGGCTGCCGTCCGGGTTGTACCGCGTGGTGGTGACGTAGGTCCCCGCGATCTGCCGGTCCCGCTCCGAGTCCGGGATCACCACCTGGGTCGCGGCGGGCCGGCCCGCCCGGTCGTAGGACAGCACGGAACTGGTGTACGCCGTGGCTCCCAACCAGCGCGTGGCCGTGGCGGGCAGTCCCTTCCCGTTGGCGACCGTGTCGTAGGTGGTCTCCGAGCGCTTCTCCGTCCGATCGGGGAAGACCTGCTCGGTCAGCGTCGGACGGCCGAGGTCGTCGTACTTCGCCCGCAGGACGGTGCCCAGCGCGTCCTCGGTCTCGACCAGCCGGCCGAGGTCGTCGTAGGTCTTGCGCGTGGTGCCCCGGTCCGGGTCGTGCTGGACGGTCTGCCGGCCGAGCAGGTCGTACTCGTTGCGCCAGACGTTGTTCTCCGGGTCCTTCACCTCGCTCAACAGACCGGCGGCGGTGTAGCCGTAGGTCGTGGTGTCGTGGGAGGAGTTCGGCGCGTCGGTCCGGCGTTCGAGGACCTGCCCGCGCGCGTCGAACAAGGTCGTGGTGGGTACGCCACCGGCCGGTGGCGTCACCTTGACCCAGTTGCCGCCGTAGGTCGTCGTGGTCCGCCACTGCTCGGTGGGCGCCTTGAAGATCTCGGCGGTCGGGCGACCCGCCCCGTCGAACTCGGTGACGGTGTGCGGCGGGGTCGCCTCGGAGTTCGACGCCACCCACAGCTTGTCGTCCACGTCGCCGGAGGTGAAGAACGGCGCGGTCGTCAGGAACGCCCGGCCGTGCGTGTCGTACCGCGTCTCGGTCAGCAGCCTGCCCCCGTCGGTCTTGCGCTGGGTCTGCCGCGGCCGCAGTTGCCCGTCCAGGATCTGCTTGGTCTCCGGCAGGTCGAAGCCCTTCGGGCCGAGCACGCGGGTGGTCACCACGTTCGGTTCGGTCCTGGAGATCTTGTAGGCGAACTTCTTGTTGCCGTTGTCCCCGTTGCGGGCCCGTCCCGGCAGCCACACCTGGGTCAGCCGGCCGAGCGGGTCGTACGCGGACTCCGTGACCCGCCCGTTGACGTCGGTGACCTTGACCGTCGCCCCGGTGGCGGGGTTCGGGGTCGTGGTGATGGTGAACCCCAGCGGGTTCGTGGACTTCGTCTGCGTGACCGGGCCGCCGACCGCCGGCGTGAACTGCGCGGTGGTGACCTTGCCCAGCGCGTCGGCGACCTTGAGCGCACGGCCGTGCTTGTCGATGTCCTCGGCCTTGATCGTCGAGGTCGTGACGTGCTCGAACCGGTCGGCCGCCGGGCGCGCCTTGAGCGCCTGCGTCGAGGTCACGTTGCCGCGGTCGTCGTAGGTCGTGCGGTCGTTGGCGATCGCGTGCTGGGGGAAGGTCGCCGCAGCGCCGCAGGCGACCGCCACCGTGTCCACCTCGGACGGCAACGCCATCAGCCACTTGTCGGTGTCGCGGGCGTAGGACGTCGTGGTGCAGCGGTCGTCGTCGTCCTTGGTCACGTCACCGAAGTCGTGCACCCGCCAGACCATCGCGGTCGGGTCGTCGTCCTGGTAGTGGGCCTGGCTCTTCGTTTCCTGCTTGCGTCCGTCCGCGAGCATCGTGAACGACCTCGTGGTGCCCTCGCGGACGATCCTGGCCTCGTACACGCCGCGCTTGGCGGTCGGCGCGTCCCGCCAGTACGGCTCGCTGATGGTCTTGCCGACCACGACGTCCGTGTCGCCGAGGTAGGTGATCGACTCCCGTTCGATGCCGTTGAGCCAGTTGTGGTCGTCCACGGAGCCGTTCTCGGAGTCGGTGACCTTGGCGGGCGGTTTGCCCCGGTCACCGTTCATGCCCCGGTAGAAGGTGGTGGCCACCTTGGTCCGTGACTGCGGGGCGTCGGAACTCCGGCCGGTGCGGACGACGACCTTGCCGTAACCGCGGAACTGGTTCCACGTCTTGTCCTCGTCGCGGGTGAACTCGGACTCGTCGTAGTGCCAGGCCGCGCCACCGACGTACTCGTAGGTGGTCTCGCTGCTCAGGTCGCTGCCGATCCAGTCCGTGTTGGACACCGAGGCGACGACGTACTTGTGGAACAGGTCGGTGCGCTCGGCGATGCCCGGCGCGGACCACTTCGCCGGGAAGCACCGCAGCGTGTTCTCCGCCGGCGTGATCACGGTGTTCTCGTCGCATTCGCGTTCGGCGTAGGTGACCGTGGTCACCGCACCGGATTCGGACACGATGGCGCCGATCCGGAAGCGGAGCAGGAACGACGCTCCGTCACCGTTCTTCACGACCCGGTTCGGTTTGCGGACGCCCTCGAAGGTCACCTCGGGCAGCGCCAGGGTGCCACCGTCGTGACCGGTGTGCGTGATGCCCGCCAGCCACAGCGCGGGCTTGCCGTTCTCGTCGGGGTAGGGGAACTCGTGCCGCAGCGTCCACGAGTCGACCGTGCGGTACCCGCCACCGTCGCGGACCTCGGTCCGGATCTTGTTCAGGCGCTTGGTGGTCCAGAACGACGGCGACCACGTCCTGTCGCACGACGCGCCGTCGCACTTCAACTCCAGCGGGACGTCCGGGAAGTTGGCCCGGTGCCCCGCGTTGTTCGGGTCGCAGCCCGAACCGGGCACGCACCGCTCGGCCTCCTCGAACACCACCCTGCCGGTCGCGGCGAGATCGGGGGTGTCGTCGCGCAGGCCGTACGCGATGCTCTTCAGCCAACCGCCGCGGACGTACTCGGCCGCTCGCGTGTTCTTGTTCTGGCCGTACTTGTTCCGCTCGACGCCGTAGTCGTAGACCATCACGTCGCCGTTGGGGCTGACGACCTTGTCCAACTGCCAGCGGTACCCCTGGTCGCACCAGGAACCGGCGAAGCCGTCGGTCCGGTTGCACGGCTCGTCCCGGTCGTCGCCGTACACGGGAACGGTCCAGGTCGAGTTCGCCGCCGCGCGGGAGCCGAAGAAGTACTGCGTCCCGTCTGTGGTGGTGACCTTCCAGTGCTCACCGTCGTTGTCGGCGTTGCGACCCGGTTCGGCGATCCGCTCGACGCGGGAACCGTTGTCGCTCTTCGGTTTCCACCCGCCGGACGTGTCGTCGCGGATCAGCGCGGTCTGGGCGCCGTTGAGCGAGAGCGTCGCGTTGTCGCTCTTCCAGCACAGGTCGCCGGGGTTGAGCTGGGGGTCGCCGGGCAGGTCGGTCTGGCAGCCGCCGTAGGTGCGCTCGACGTGGCCGGGCCACAGGGACCACCCGTCACCGACCCACGAGGCCTGGTTGTTGGTCGCGCTGGTCAGCCCGTCGACCGCGCTGGAGGAGTACCCCAAGCCCAGTGACGGCACCAGCCCGCCCGCGGCGGGCGGCACCCGCAGTGCGTAGGACCAGGTGAAGTCACCGGTCTGCCCGGCCACGTCCCACTTGCCGGACTGGCTCAGCGAGGTGGCCGTGTAGGTGCCCTCACCGGGCAGCGACTGTGGCAGGCCGCTCTGGTCCCCCCGCCGCGCGGACTGCGCGGCCTCGTCCTTCTCGGTGCCGCGGGTGCCCTGCCCGACGGAGGCGACGGCAACCGGCGACACCCCCGGTGGCTGCACCGACGGGCCACCGACCGCCAACGCGATCGGTGCCGTCGACGTGGTCGAGACGGCCAGCGACACCGCCAGCGCCGCGACCGTTCCCGCGGATGTCGATCTTCTGAACCTCTTCGAGAACATGATGTCTTCCCCCCGGGTAGTCAGGCCGAGCCGTAGGACTTGTGGAGTTCCCAAACGCGGTCGGTGCTCAGGGCACCGGTGTAGACCCGCACGTCGTCGATCCGGCCGGGCCAGTGCCGGCTGTAGGTCCCGTCGTGCTTGGACCGGCCCAGCTGCAACCCTTCGCCACCGGCCCACGGGGTGAGCAGCGTGCCGTCACCGACGCGCAACCCGTTGACGTAGAGCCAGATCTTCTTGGCCCTGGCGTCGTAGACCCCGACCAGGTGGGCCCACCTGTCCTCCCCCACCTCGGTGGGCAGCACCGACAACGCGGCCTGCGTGACGGTTCCGTCCTGCTCGGGCATCTCGAAGGTCCAGGCGCCGAGGGAGTTCTCGTAGCCGTCCTTGACGTGCCCCAGCCGGAACTTGCCGGCCTGCCCCGAATCGAGGCTGACCGCCGACACCTCGCCGTCCTCCGCCACTTTGAGGTTGACCCAAGTGCTGACCGTGAAGCTCTGGTCGGTGCGCACGTCCAAGCCCGTGGTCGAGACCGCGCCGTCGACACCGTTCAACTCGACGGCGTTGCCCGGCCCCCGGCCCGGCACGAAGCTCGCGCCACCGTGCAGCGTGCCGCCGCGTGCGCCGATCGAGTCCGCCGCCGTGCCGCCGCCGGTCTCGTCGAGCTTCAGGTTGTGCACCAGCGCGAGGTCACGGCCCGCGATGACCCGGATCTCCTCCTCGAACAAGGTCCGCTGATAGGTCCGCACGTCGTCGACGGCGCCGCGGAAGAACTCCGCCGGCTTCCCGGCGGCCTGGCCGCGGCCGATCTGGAGTTGCCCGCCACTGCCCAGCGGCGCGTCGAGCGGTTTCGTGCCGACCAGGACGCCGTTGACGTACAGGGAGATCTCTTTGCGCTGCGCGTCGTGCACGCCCGCGAGGTGCGTCCACACCCCCGGTTGCACGCCACCGCCGGTCACCGTCACCGGCGCCCCGGTCGCCGTCACGCCGGTGAAGGCCCATTGGCTGTTCGCGGTGGCGTGCAGGGCGAACCCGCTGCGTTCCGTCGGAGTGCCGGCCGAAGCCCCGTCCTGCGAGACCGCCGTCTGCGCCACGGCCGCAGCCTGGGGGTTCAACCAGGCCGACACCGCGTAGCTGCGCGTGGTGTCGACGGCGTTGGGCGCGGAGATGCGGTCGTCGACACCGTCCAGGCCGGCGGCGAGGTCGTCGGCGTTGGGCGTGGTGCTGTGCCCCGGCACCCAGCTCGGTGCTCCGCCCACGGTGCCGTCGCGGCCCCGGCCCGAGTCGTCCGCGGCGTTGCCGTCGAGCTTCCACGAGCCCGTGGCCACCGCGTCGGCCGCGATGATGCCCCGGATCTCGGCCTCGTCGATGACCCGGGAGTAGGCGCGGACTTCGTCCACCCCTCCCGCCCAGTAGCCGTTCAGGGTGCCGTTCCACCTGGCGTTGCCCACCACGAGCGAGCCGCTCGACGCGGTGTAGCTGTTCCACGGGGCGGTGGCCGCGAGCACACCGTCGACGTAGAGCCGGATCTGCTTGGCCGGTCGGTCGAACACGCCCGCGAGGTGCGTCCAGGTGTTCGGCTTCGACGGCATCGACGAGAAGGCCTGGGCCGAAGGCGTGCCGGGCGTGTCCTGGGACGCGGTGGCCAGGAGTTCCCACCTGCCGACGCCGTTGACCTGGCGTTGGTTGAGCGCGAACCCGCTCCTGGGGCTCGCGTCCTGGGACAGGACGGTGTACGACCGACCGTCGGGCCCGGTCCTGTCCTGCCGCACCCACGCGGCGACCGCGAAGCTCTGGTCGGTGCGCAGCACGGACTCACCGGTCTCGGCGGTGTCGTCGACACCGTCGAGCTGCAACCCTTCACCGACCGCGCCGGGCGCGTACCGGGCGCCGCCCCTCGGCGTCATCGGCGTGCCGCCGGGGACGTTGTTGCCACCGGTCCTGTCGTCGAACTTCCACTGCCCCGCCTGGACGTTGCCGAGACCGACCAGCGCGCGCACCTCGCTGCCGACCAGGGCCCGGTCGTACACGCGGACCTCGTCCACCGCGCCCTTCCACCGCTGCCCGACCGAGCCCGCGTCACCGATGCGGACCGCACCGGTCGCGCTCCAGTCGTTCGTGCTGCGTTGCGCCGTGCCCACGAGCGTCCCGTTGACGTACAGCCGCAGCGTCCGGACCGTCGCGTCGTAGACACCGGTGAGATGCGTCCACGCGCCCGGCTGCGGCGCACCGACCGGGGACGAGGCGAAGTCGTTGGCGGTGTCGATGGCCGAGCGGGCGATCCCGAAGCCCCAGCTGTTGGTGTTCAGCCAGGACAGTTGGAACCCGGGCACCGCGGAGCCGAGCTGGCTGACCGCGGTGGCCGTGGCCCCGGGGTGCTGGGGGTCGAGCCTGACCCAGGCGGACGCGCTGAAGCTCGCGCCGGTCAGCACGGTGTTCGGCGCGGTGAGGTGGCCGTTCACCCCGTCGAGCTGGACCGCCGAACCGACCGCGCCACCGTCGGTCCACGCCGCCCCGCTGTGGAGGGTGGCGTCCCGGTCGCCGAGGTCCGCGTCGTCGCGGGTGTGGCCGTCGAGCGGCCAGAGCGACTTCGGGCCGAGGCCGGTGCGCACGTTGAACGTGTACAGGGTGGGCTGGCTGGCGTTGCCCGCCTTGTCCACGCTGCTCACGAACAGCGTCTGGCGACCGGTGGCCTGCGGGGTCAGCCAGGTCGTGGAACCGCCGCCCAGGGTGCTGCCCTGGTCCAACTCCACCCGTTCGCTCGGTGTGCCCCGCCACGAGTACTTGTAGTGGTCGACGTCGTCATCGCCGTTGGACTTGAACGTGAACCGGTCGGCGACACCGGGACCGCCGTGCCAGTCGTTGTCCTGGCGGTACAGCACGCTGTCCACGATCGGTGGCTTGGGCGGCGTCCGGTCGATCACGAACGAAGGGCCGTTCTCCCACACCTTGCTGTCGAGGACACCGTCACTGGCCGCGATGTTCCAGTCGATCCGCTGCCCGTCCGGTCTGCCCGACAGGTTGACCTCCGTGGCGAAGGTGGTGCCGGAGGTGCCGGTGCCCATCGTCTGCCACACACCGTTGACGTGAACGCCGCCCCAGATGGTTCCGCCGTCCGGGTCGGACAGGTCACCCATGAGCAGGATGCGGTCACCGCCGACGTAGGACGTCCCGTTGCAGTGCTTGCACGGCGTCAGCGCCGGCTCCGTGCGGGGTTTCTGCGCGTTGTCCGGGTGGTGGTTGTACTCGACGGAGATGTACGGGTAGCTCTCCGTGCCGTCGTTCTCCCGCGCGACGAAGAAACGCCGCCAGCCGTTCTCGTGGGACTCGTCCCTGGCCTTCAGCCCGAAGACCAGGTTCCGCCAGTTCTCGTCGGCCCCGTTCTGCGTCGGCGTCCAGATGACGAAGCTCGCCCAGTCGGCGGCGCAGTAGCCGGCCTTGCCGACCGGCCGCGCGGAGTCGACCCGGTTGGCGTCGCTCCACCCCGGTTGGTTGTGCCAGGTCGTGTCCGGGCCGACGTAGTTGAGCACGTGCAGGTCCACGTAGGGCACCAGGTTCGAGTCGCAGGTGTGCTGGTTCTTCCAGCCCTGCTTGATGAAGAACCGCGCGCTGTTGATCTTCGTGCCCTGGAGGGGGACCGCGTCGAACCGGAAGATCGAGCGCGCAGTGTCGGCCCGGCCGCAGTCCGGGCACTTGCCGACCCTCGCGACGCCCTTGAGCCGCTCCTCGTCGTTCGCCGGCGCCGGGTCGTGGTACGCGTTGTCGGGCCAACCGCTGCGGACCACGGACCACTCGGCCTGACGCGGCTCGTGGTAGCTGTACTGCGGATCGATGGTGATCGGCAGGGTCGCCGCCGGGTCGGTCAGCAGGGCGCGGTCCGGCGTCAACGCCAGTTCCGCCGCACCGACCGCGACCCCCACCGCCGCGGTGCGCCCCCCGCTGTCCCACATGGTCGCCGCAGGTGCGCTGAAGACTGTCTCGCCATTCGAGTCGACCGCCTTGAGCGCGCCCTTGTCCTCGCTGAGCTGGACGCCCTTGGTCGTCAGCCCGAAGCTGACCCCGGTCAATGCGGTGGCGGCCTCGCGAGTCTTCACCACGAGTTCGTGCCCAAAACCCTCACGGCCGGCCATGGCCCGCAGGTCGACCCCGGGTAGCACCTCCGGGTACAGCGCGATGGAGCCCGAGATCACCGGCGCGGGAAGCGGTGTCGGCCACCTCAGCGCGATCTCGGCCCCACCGACCGCCATCCGCGCGAACTCCTGCCCGCCACCCCCGGAGAACACCACCTCGGCCGCGGTGGCCCGCGTCCCGAACGAGCCGTCCTCGCGCGAGACCAGCGACGGATCGATGTCGACCCACGAGCCGTCCCGCTTGAGCCTGGTCGCCACCACGGACTGCTCCATGGTCATCGAGCCACTCGGGTTGGCGAAGAACCTGGCGTTCTCGGTCTTCAGGCTCGCCACTTCCACCTTCGAGCCCTGCCGCCGAGCGGCGACAAGCGCCGCCTGCTCGGTCTCCGCCTCAGCGACCGCCCCCGGCGCACCAGGCGCATCGTCCTGATCAACCTGCGACGCCGCGGCGGCAGAACCCACCAGGACCGCCACCAGACCCGCAAACACGAATCTTCGAACGCGAACTCTCACCAACGCCCCCCACACAACACGCAGCCAGCGCCCCACCAGCCGCAACCGCTGCGAGTGTGCTGAGCACGGCTTCTGTCCTGCTTCGAACTCTCGTGAAGCCACTTTGAAGCGCGCAGCAGCCCCCTCCCCCACACCAGCCCCGCCCACGCCACGCAATGCCACGACCCACCCCGCGCCGCCTACCGCCGCGAACACCCACCGCCGCGCTCCGAGACGCGACTCGCCGAAAGGCGGCTATCACCAAGCTCAGGCTGAACAGCGTCGACGTGAGCGGCATGGCCGCAGGGGTGCGTGAGGGGACGGCGACGCAGCATTGGGTGCAGTGAGTAGGACCTCGTTCTTCACCGGTGTCCACGCACTCGCCGTCGATACCGAGCTTCCCTGAACTCCGGCGCGGACGACCGCCGAGGCCGCCGCTTCTTCCCCGGATGTCCGTCGGAACGGGGCAGGCCCATGGCCTTCGAATTCGTTGTCACTGGTCGTCCGCACAGGTGCGGGCGTATGGGGTGGAGGGGAGGTAGTGGCGCCATTCTTCCGGGGTGAGGTCCCGAGCGGCTGCGGCGCAGATGTGGGTGATCGCGTGTTCGGGATTGACGTCCCAGAGAATCAGGGCTTGATCCGAACCGGCGGTGGCCAGGGTGTCCCCGTCGGGGCTGAACGCGACGGCGTGGACGCGTCGGGTGTGGCCGGTGAGGCGAGCCGTGGTGGTCCGGCGCGAGAGGTCCCGGAGGGCGATGGTGGCTTCACCGCTGGTGTAGGCCAGGGTGCGGCCGTCGGGGCTGAACGCCACGCCGCTGAAGTCGGCGTCGGTGTGGTCGGTGATGGTGTCCAGCTTGGTGCGGGTGGTGATGTCCCACAGGATGACGGTCTGATCGTGGCCGGCGGTGGCGAGGGTGTGCCCGTCGGGGCTGAACTTGGCGGTTCTGATCCAGCCGGTGTGGCCGGTGAGGGTGGCGAGCGGGGTCCCGGTGGCGGGGTCCCAGAGCTTGACGGTCTGGTCGTGGCTCGCGGTGGCCAGCAGTCGTCCGTCGGGGCTGAACTGGACGCCGTTGACCGCTGCGGCGTGCCCGGTGAGGGTCTTGAGCACGGCGCCGGTGGCTGAGTCCCAGATGAGGACGCTCCGGTCGACGCCGGCGGTGGCGATGCGGCGGCCGTCGGGGCTGAACGCGATGCCGAGCACCTGGCCGGTGTGCCCGGCCCGGCGGGTGGGTGTGCCGGTGTCGAGGTCCCAGAGGGTGAGCGTGTTGCCGGGGGCGCCGTCCGGGCAGCAGGGAAAGGGCTGGGTGGCGGTGGCCAGCAGGTGACCGTCGGGGCTGAAGGCGGCGGCGTTGGTGAACACCTCACCATCGGTGAGGACTGCGCGGATGCTGCGGTCGGCGGTGTTCCACAGTGTCGTCTGGTTGCCGCCGGTGGTGGCGATGGTGCCGCCGTCGGGGCTGAACGCGACGGCGCTGACCATCGTGGGGTGTTCGGCGACGGCGGGCTGGCCGGGGTCCCACAGGAGGATGGCGCCGTCTTCGCCGCCGGCGGCGAGCATCGAGGTGCGCGGGTTGAACGCCATGGTGTAGACGGTGGTTCGGGGCCCGGTCAGCCGACCGCGCAGGACCCGGTGGCGGGTGTCCCACAGCAGCACCGCCGTGTCGTCCCCGGCGGTGGCCAGGGTGCGCCCGTCGGGGCTGAACGCCAGCGCCATGACCAACCCGGATTTGTGGTGGGTGAAGGTGGCCAGACGGGTGCGGGTGGACACGTCCCACAGGGTCGCGGTGGTGTCGCCCGCGCCCGTGGCCAGTGTCGCGCCGTCCGGGCTGAAGGCGACGGCGTATGCGCCGTCGGTGTGGCCGGTCAGCGTGGCCAGCGCGACCGAGCGAGCGACGTCCCAGATGATCACCGTGGAATCCGCGGAAGCGGTGGCGACGGTGCGCCCGTCGGGGCTGAACGCCAGTGCCTGCACGGCTTTGGCATGACCGGACAGGGTGGCCGAGCGGGTGTGTCGGGCCATGTCCCAGAGGATCACCTCGTTGTCGGCGGTGGTGGCCAGCGTGTTGCCGTCGGGGCTGAACACGATGTCCCGCACGCGTGTGGCGAGACCGGTCATGGTGGCGACGCGGACGCGGCGGTCGAGGTCCCAGACCGCGAGTCGGGTGTCCTCGCCGCCGGTGACGGCCGTGCGCCCGTCCGGGCTCACGGCGGCGGCGGTCAACCAGGTGTGGTGGTCGGTGAGCGCGGCCGTCCTGACCCGTCGACCGGGGTCCCACAGGGACAGGGTCTGGTCGCGGCCGACGCTGAGCAGGGTTCTGCCATCCCGGTGGAAGGCGAGCTGGGAGACCGCGCCGCTGTGGCCGAGGAGTTTGCCGAGGTGGCCTCGGTGGGGCGACATGCTCAGCAGCGCACCGCGCGCCTCGGCCGTGGGTGCGGTGCGGTAGGCCTCCGTGGCGAGCAGCATGGCCGTGCCGGGTTCGGTGCCGGCCAGGCCGAGTGATTCGGCGGCGAGCTGGCGGGAGATCGCGGTCTGCCGCTGCGCGACCGCGTCCCGGCGTTGCACGAGTGCGACCGTTCCGGCGCCGACGGTGGCCACCAGCAACACGCTCAACCCGATGACGAGGTACCGGAGCTGTCGGTGGCGGCGAACGGTGTCGGCGCGTTCCTGGTCGGCCAGGTCGATCGACGCGGCCAGGAACGCCCGCTCCACCGCGGTCATGGCGGCGGGCCCGGCATTGCGGGTGGCCCACTCGCGGGCGACGGCGAGCCGCGCCCCCCGGTACAACGCCCCGGGGTCGCGGTCAAGCGACGTCCAGGACTGGGCCGCCGCACCGAGTTGCCGGTGGGTGCGCAGTCCGTCCCGGTCGGTGGACAGCCAGCGCTGCAGTCGCGGCCACGCCCGGATGAGGGCTTCGTGCGCGATTTCGACGGTGCCGTCACCGAGCACGACCAGCCGAGCGGCGGCGAGCCGGACGAGCACCGGGTCGATGCCGGGCAGGTCCAGCTCGGCGCGCGGGACCCGGCGGCGGGTGTCCTCGATGCCTTCGCCGAAGGAGACCAACCGGACCAACACCTGTCGAGCGGTGTCGCGCTGCTCGTCGTCGAAGCGGTCGTAGAGGGTCTCCGCGGTTCGGGCGACCGCGCCGGCCACGCCTCCGGTGGCCTCGTAGCCGGCCACACCCAACACGTCACCACGGCGTTGCCGCCAGGTCTCCAACAGCGCGTGGGACAGCAACGGCAGCGCACCGGGTTGTCCGGACGCCTCGGCGAGGATCTTCGTCACCAGGGCGCGTTCGACGGTCAACCCGACCAGTGCGGCGGGTTTGGTGACCACGTCGCGCAGTTCGTCCTCGGTCAGCGCCGGGACGGGGACGTTCGCCCCGGCCAGCAGCCCGGCCAACACCGGCAGATCCGCACAGTGGGCGTAGTAGTCCGCCCGGATCCCCAGCACCAGCGTGACCCTCGGGTCGGGCCCGGTCACCAGTCCCGCGATCCGGTCGACGAACGCACGGCGCCGCACCGGGTCGGGGCAGTGGGTGAACACCTCCTCGAACTGATCGACGACGAGCACCAGCTCACAACCGGCCGGTACCGAGCCGATCGCCTCCGTCGCCGCCGCTTCCGGATCACGACCTGGTGTCATCAGCACCACGGTGCGCCCGGACGGTCCCACGCCACCCCGTGCGGCTCCGCCCGCCACGGTGGTGAGGGTCGGGATCAACCCTGCGCGCAGCAATGAGGACTTGCCGCTGCCCGAGGCCCCGAAGACGGCCACGAACCGCTGCCGCTCCACCAGCCGGACGAGCTTCGCCACCATCGCGTCCCGACCGAAGAACCGGGCGCCGTCACCCACCCCGTAACTGAGCAGCCCCTGATAAGGCGGATCATCGATCTCGCCCGGTGAGCGACTCGCGGCGCGTTCCGCGGCGGCCTGCCGCCACCGCTGCTCCCAGGCAACCGGGTCCCCGCCGCACGCCCGGACGTAGGCCAACGTCACCGCCAGGGTCGGCAGCTGCTTACCCCCGGCGGCGTTGGCCAACGTGGAAGTCGAGAACCCGGCCCGCACGGACAATTCCCGATAACCTGGACTGCCGGCCCGCCGGCGCAACTCCCGCAATCCAGCGGCCAGCGACTCGACTGGACCGGAACCAGCCAACTCCCGCTCGGGACGCGGCATGACCCCTCCCCTTGAGATGCGCCCACCTCAGGCCATTTGTACACCGGCTCCACCACAGGCTGGTTATTCCACTCGGCGTATCATCCACGGTCGACACCGGAAGCGTTCCTCGTCCAGGGAAGAACGCGTTGACGGCGCTCTCCGCTCCGGGGTGAACCGCGTATCGTGCTTCCTTCTTTGTTGGCACGTCGTCAACCCCCGACGATCTTGTTCCGCCGCTTCCAGCCGGTTGTTTAAGGCGTGTCACCGCTACTGGACAACCCGGCGTCCCGCTGTGATGAGAACGAAGGTCCGATCGTTTCCTCACCCCGCACGTCGTGGAGGAGTGACCATGTCCAGGAGTCCGAGGTGGCTCACCGGGTTGTTCGTCACCGCTTCGTCCCCGGGATCGAGCCTGATCGGCGCGACACCAGCGTCCACCGCACCGGACCCGTGCCTGGACAACGGCGTGGTCGGGTACGTCACGACCCGGATTCCAGTTCTATGAATCCACTTTCGGTTCCAACTACGGAAATCTGATCACGCCTTTGATCCGGAAGGCGACACGGTGAAAGGTGGGCACTCCATGCACAAGATCGGCTCGATCCCCGGGTCGGCGGCAGTGACCGCACTGGTCGCGGCGCTCCTTCTCGCACCGACGGCGCAGGCCGGGGCGGGACCGAACTGCGCGACCGGCTACCACTGCGGCTGGGACATCGGGTTCGACACCGGGAAGATCAGTTTCTTCAACGAGGACGCCGATTTCCGCGACAACAGGTTCAACACCGGCGTGATCGTCGACAACAACATCAAGACCGTCAGCAACTCCACGAGCTCCGACTACGTCAGCGTCTGGTTCACCGGACCCGACTTCACCGGGAACTGGTTTTGCGTGAACCCGGGAAGCTGGGTGGGGAGCCTGCCCGACGACGGCACGCCGGGAAATGGCGTCGGACTGGCCAACGAGGCCAGTTCGATGACGCTGTTCGCCGGTGGCCCGTTCAACTTCTGCTACTGATCGATCGGGTGCCACAAGCATGCGGAACCCCCGATGTCGGGGCACGCGACGAACAGCCATCGCTCAGGATCGGAGAATCGATGAGAAGAATCAGGACAATCGGTGTGGCTGCGACCGTGCTGCTCGCAACGCTCGCAACGAGCGGCGCAGCCACGGCAACCTCGCCGGCGGCAGGCGGTGTCACGAGCGACGGTCGAGGGGTCGAAGCCGCCGCTGCCGGGCCCTACCAGATCCGCTTCGAGCACAGCGGCAAGTGCGTCGACAACTACAAGGGCTGGGCGGCGATCGGCAACAAGATCCAGCAGTGGACGTGCGCCCGGCCCGGCGAGCCCAACTTCAACAACCAGCGCTGGACCTTCGAGTGGACCAGCGGCGGATGGGCGAAGATCCGGAACGTGGGCACCGGCACCACCGGCCACCCCAGCGGTTGGTGCCTCGACATCTCGTACAACACCGGGGGCAACGGCGATCTGATCGAGTTGGCGCCCTGCGATTCGTCGGTTGAGTGGTACGGCACGATGTTGCCGAGCCCGCACCCCCGCTCCCCCGACTGGTACCAACTGCACCCGCGCACGCTGAGCATGTGCGCCGACATGCCGCACAGCTCGCAGGTCAACGGCACGCAGCTCCAGCAGTGGCAGTGCGTGCTCGGCAACCACCAGCAGCACCTCACCTGGTCGTAGCCGACGCCGGCGGAGTCCCGTCGAATCCGTCGGAACGCCGACCACAGGTGTGGCCTGGTCGGCGTGGCGGGCCGGTTCCACCGGGTGGGGTCCAGGCGCGCGGGCCCCGCAGCGTGCTGCGCTCGTGCAACCGGTTGGCCTCCGCCCGCGTCCAGCGCCCGCCGCAGGTGCGCGACGCGCGAGTGCAGCGTGCGCAACGCCAGCCGCTCGTCCCACAGCCCGTCGATCAGGGCCTCCCGCGGCGCCACCTGCCGGGCGCGCAGCGCCAGCAACCCGAGCAGGGCCCGCCGCATCGGCCGGTCGATCGGGACCGTGCCGTCGGCGCCCACGACCTCCAACGGGCCGAGCACCCGGATCTCGAAGTTCGCTGTGGGCACCGCGGGAAATACACCCAGGCGGCCTCAGGGAGCAGTTCGCAGGCCGCCGTCGTCCCGCCGCCCGGACCCACGTCGCAGGTGTCGACCTGCGGCCCGCCGTCGAGCAGGTCGAACCCGGCGCGGTCAGGTGGGCGCCGCCCCCGGTGACGACCGTGCCCAGCGGGCAGGTAACCGCGAGTCTTGGTCGAATTGTTGGCCGGGGTCGTGATCGCCGCGCGCACGTGTCCCGGCGGGTCCGCCGCCGGTGCCGCGGCGCCGAAACCCGCGACCGCACTCGCGGCCATGGTCGCCAGGACCCGCGCCGCTCTCGTGATGGGCATGGGAACACCCCTTCATCCGGGCGGCCGGACCACGGCGGTCGGCCGCACACCCGGACTGTGGGCGGCCGACACTGCCGACCGCCTGCCGTCCGGTTGCCGCCCGTGCGGTCGGTGGTCAGCGGCCCGCGGCGGCCACGCCGGCGGAGGCGATCACCCGGTGGCCCTCGGCGGTGGGGTGCACTTCGGTGTGCGAGCAGAAGTAGGTCACCTCCGCCACGGGCGCGGGGATCGAGTCGCAGGTCGGGTCCCGGTGACCGAGTCCGCAGGCACGAGACACGAGGTGAGCCGGCCGATCGTGCGCCGCCTGAGTCCTGTCAGGCGGCGGGGGTCGCGTCTCGCGCGTGGGGGCAGCGAGTGCAACAACCGGTCTCGTCACCGACTTCCGCACGGAGCGCCAGCCCGGCCGTGGGCCATTCGTAGCCGGGTCCTCGGTCAGCAGCGCCGCCACGATGGACGTGAGGGGCTTCGCGGAGCGCCGCTGCGGGTGACCCCACCGCGTAGCCAACCGCCGGCAGGTGATCACGCTCCCGGTCATGATGGATTCCTTCCGTCCCTTGTGGACACCGGCGGAGAAGATTTGCAATGGCAGGCAGATCCCGATTGCTTCTTCCACCACGAGACCACCGTGGACCTCACCTTCACCTACGTCGGCCCTCTGCCCCACGAGATGGTCGGCCTCGCGCACGACAGCAACCTTGAGCAAGTCATGGCCGGCACCGCCACCCGCGTCTGCGACACCAGCAACACCTGCGGCTACTACAACGGCGTTGTCGTCGGACGCGCCTTCGTCCCGCGCCGGCCCGCGCCCTGCGCCCGGACGGACCCGCTGGTCCCCTGCGTCGTCCTGCGGTGCACGCACCTGCTGGGCAACCGGCTCGGCCTGGCGGCGACCGAAGCGCGACACCCGCAGCTTCGTCTCCGTCCGCGGGGCTTTCGAGCACCACTACCGCACCCACCAGCAGGCCTATGGGACCGGGCACGCGCGGTCCCGTCGGGTGAACCGGCCACCACCCCGCACGCCGCCCCCGCACGCGCTGATGTCCGGCAACCGGGCCTTCCGCGAGGAGGTCCTCGACAGCCCCGGCTTCCTGCGCTACCGGTTCGTGGCGGCGCACCCGAACACACCGCCGGCCGCCCGCTGACCGGCCCGACTTCGTCACCCACGCCCAACAGGCCGCCGGTCGGAGGTTCGTGATACCGCAGCGATAACGGTTGTTGATCGCGGTTCGCGAAGGTGGTCGCGACGAGTGCCGGCAGGAGGGGCGTGGACATGGCAGGGGATGCGACCGGGGCCTACGAGCCGCCCGGCGACCTGGTCGCGCGGGTCGGTGTCGAGCACGTCCGGTTGAGCTACGAGTACCTCGACCGGCACGACATCGACGGGTACGGGTCGCTGTTCGACGCCGACGCCGTGCTGCGGTCGCCCGTGGCGGGCGTGGTGCGCGGCCGGGCGGAGATCGAGTCCTATCAGGCGAAACGGGCGACCGACGCGAGTCGGCACGTGCTGGACGGCGTGTTCGGGTCGGCCGGGCTGGTGTTCGTCGTCGGCCGGCTGACCGGGCCCGACCGGCAGGTCGAGTTCCTCGACCTGTTCACCTTGACCGAGCACGGGATGCTGCTGTCGCAGAAGTCGTACTTCTTCGCCGCGCCGTCCTGATCCCCGGCCGCGGGGCCGGTCGTGCGCCGAACGTCCTCCCGCGAAACCGGCGGATGGGTGTGTGCACAGCCGGTGACCGCCCGTTACCTTCCCTCTTGGGGTCAGAGCAAGTGTGGGAGCAGCTCGTGGATTTGGGACCGGTCGCATCGCAACCCGCCCCGGTGTACCGGGTCCTGGGACCGCTCCACGTGGCGACCGGACCCGACCGGGTGAGCCGGGTTCCGCCGGGACGGCAGCAGGTGGTGCTCGGCGCGCTCCTGCTCGACGCCAACCGCGTGCTGAGCATCGACCACCTCATCGACGCGGTGTGGGACGACGCGCCGCCCGCGACCGCCCGGCGGCAGATCCAGATCTGCGTGTCGGCGCTGCGGGCGAACCTCGCGTCGATCGGCCGTGACGACGCGATCGTCACCCGACCGCCCGGCTACCTGTTGCGCGTCGCGGACGGCGAGCTGGACCTGCACGTGTTCACCGCGCTCACCGCCGAAGCCGAATCGCTGGTGCTGGCCGGTGAGCAGGCGCGCGGGCTGGCCCTGCTGCGGCAGGCCCTCGCGCTGTGGCGGGGACCGGCGCTGGGCGGCGCGACGGTCGGGCGGCTCGCGGCGAAGGCGGCCAAGCTCGACGAGGACCGGCTCGCGGTGCTGGAGACGTCGTTCGACCTGGAGCTGAGCGCGGGCGGGCACCGCCGGCTCGTCGGCGAGTTGAGCGCGCTGGTGGCGCAGCACCCGTTGCGGGAGCGGCTGCGGTCCCAGCTGATGCTCGCCCTGTACCGGTCGGGCCGCCAAGCCGAGGCGCTGGAGGTGTACCGCACGGCACGGGAACTGCTGATCGACGAACTGGGGCTGGAACCCGGCACGGAGTTGCGCCGCCTGGAGTCGGCGATCCTCGCCGGCGACCCGGCGCTGGCCGTCGGCGCGGACGCGGCGCCCGCACCCCCGACGCCCCGCCCGGCACCCGCTCCCCCGCCGGTGGACACCGTGGTGCCGCTGCAACTCCCGGCCGACATCGGCGAGTTCACCGGCCGCGACGAGCTGGTCGCCCGGGTGCGCGGGATGCTGGCGCGGGGCGGGCGCGCCACGTCGGTCGTCGCCCTGGTGGGCAAGCCGGGAATCGGCAAGACCGCGGTCGCCGTGCACGTGGCCCACCTGCTGGTGGACGAGGAGTTCCCGGACGGCCAGCTCTACTGCGACCTCGGCGGCACGCGCGAGCACCCGGCGAGCCCGGCGGACGTGCTGGGCCGGTTCCTGCGCGCGATGGGCATCCCCGGCACCTCCATCCCGGACGCCGAGGACGAGCGCGCCGAGATGTACCGCCAACTGGTCGCGCGCAAGCGGATGCTCGTGGTGCTGGACGACGCGGCGACCGAGGGCCAGGTTCGGGCGCTGCTGCCGGGCAGCAGCACGTGCGCGGTGGTCGTGACCAGCCGGACCCGGCTCACCGGCCTGCCGGGCGTGCGCGTGCTGGAGGTGGAGGTCCTGGGCCACGACGAGGCCCTGTTCATGCTCTCCACGGTCATCGGCGCGGACCGCGTCCAAGCGGAGCCGGCCGCCGCCACGGCGCTGGTCCGGCTCGTCGGCTCGCTGCCGCTGGCCCTGCGCATCGTCGCCGCCCGCCTGGCGGCGCGGCCCGGGTGGTCGCTGGCGTGGATGCTGGAACGGCTGTCCGACGAACGGCGACGCCTCGACGAGCTGGCGCACGGCGAGATGGTGGTGCGCGCCAGCCTCTCGCTCACCTACGACGGCCTCCCGGTCCAGGTGCGCCGGCTGCTGCGGCTGCTGGGCGCGCTCGACCGCCTGAGCTTCCCCACGTGGGTGGCGGCGGCGCTGCTGGACGTCGACCTGTTCGAGGCCGCGGACCTGCTGGAGGCGCTGGTCGACGCGCAGATGCTGGAGGTCGTCGCGTTCGACGCCACCGGCAGCCCGCGCTACCGGTTCCACGACCTGATCCGCCTGTACGCGCGGGAGCAGTTGGAGCGCAACGAGGGCGAGGAGCAGCGCCGCGCGGCGACGAGCCGGGTGGTGGGCGGCTGGCTGGCGTTGGCGGGCGAGGCGCACGCCCGGGTCTACGGCGGCGACTTCACGTCCCTGCACGGTGACGCGCCGCGGTGGCTGCCGCCGCCGTCCACTGTGGACACGCTGCTCGAAGACCCGTTGCAGTGGTTGGAGTCGGAGCACGCGAACCTCTGCGCCGCGGTCGAGATGAGCGCCGAGCAGGGGCTGCACGAGGCGTGCTGGGACCTCGCCGTCACCCTGGTGACCCTGTTCGAGGCGCGGTGCTACTTCGCCGACTGGGAGCGCACGCACCAGCAGGCGCTGGCGGCCGTGCGGGTGGCGGGCGACAGCCGCGGCGAGGCCGCGCTGCTGTGCTCGTTGGCGTCGCTGCACCTGTCGTGGTCCCGCGCGCGGGCGGCGCGGGAGCTGGTGGAGCCGGCGCTGCGGACGTTCGAGGCGCTGGGCGACGACCGCGGCGTCGCGCTGGCGCGGCGCAACCTCGCGCTGGTGCACCACCGGCTCGGCGACCTGGACAACGCCACGCCGCTGTACCTGGCCGCGCTGGACGGCTTCCGCGGGTCGGGCGACCCGGTCGGGCAGGCGTGGGTGCTCGCGCAGATCGCGCAGATCGAGCTGGAGAACGGGCACCAGGAGCGGGCCGCCGAGCGGTTGTACGAGGCGCTGGACATCTGCCGCCGGGTCGGCAACCAGCGGGTGGAGGTCCAGGTCCGGTACCGGCTGAGCGACCTGATGGTGCGCCAGGGGCGGCACTGGGAGGCGGAGGAGGAGCTGACCGAGATGCTGTCGACGGTGCGGGCGTCCGGTGACACCGTCGGCGAGGCGCGGGTGCTGCACAAGCTGGCCGTGGTGAAGATCGCGCTGGCGGACTCGGCGGCGGCGGAAACCCTGCTGCGCGAGGCGCTGGAGGTGCGGGAGCGGGCGATGGACCACGGCGGGGCCGCGGAGACGCGGGCGGAACTGGCGGTGGTGCTGGCCGACCGGGGCGATCGGGCCACGGCGGTGGGTCTGCTGAGCCGGGCGATCTCGACGTTCGCGGAGCGGAACATGGGTGCGGCGCGGCTGCGCGCGCAACAGGCCCTGGAGCGGATCCGGACCGGCTGAGTCAGCTCGCGGTCGGGCCCCAGGGCGTGTCGTCGGTGGAGGTCGGCCCCCACGGGGTGTCGTCGGTCGACGTGGGGCCCCAAGGGGTGTCGTCGGTGGAGGTCGGGCCCCAAGGGGTGTCGTCGGTGGACGTCGGCCCCCACGGGGTGTCGTCCGCGGCGGCGGCGACCGCGGTCGGCGCGGTGGCGGCGTGCGCGGCGGTCGCGGCGACCACGGGGGCGAGGACGATCGCGGCGGTGATCGCGGTGGCGGCGAGGATGCGGTTGACGTTCATGTCGTCACTCCCATTTCCCGGCTGTCGGTGTGGCTTTCCGTGCTGTCGGAACCGACGCTAGGAATGGGCGGCATCGGCGGATTATCGCGCGGCGAACACCCCCGGTATCGCGTTGCGGGCACCGCCGCGATAACGCGGCGATACCGGCGTGCCCATGCTGGTGGCAGAGCACCGGAAACGCCCTCTTCGCAGCTCGAAGCGGGTGCGCCGGCGGACCGCACATCTCATCGCCACCGGAGTCGGGCATGGACGGGAACGTCACCATCGGGCAATTCGGGGAACTGCTCAGGAAACACCGCATGAAGCGCGGGGCCACCCAGCGGCAACTGGCCGACCTGTCCACCGTCAGCGTCCGCGCCATCCGCGACCTGGAGGCCGGGCGCGCCAGTCGCCCGCGCCGCGACACCGTGCGCCTCATCGCCGAGGGGTTGCGGTTGAACGAACGCGAGCGGAGCACGTTCGAGGAGGCCGCCCTGCGGGCGCGCGGCGGCGTCGAGATCGACCTGGCGCCCCGGCTGACGGACGTGCCCCCGCCCGCGCCGCTGGACGTGCTGATCGGCCGGGACGCCGAGGTCGCGTCGCTGCTGGCGCTGCTCGGCGACGACGGCTCGCGCCTGGTCGCGGTGACCGGGCTGCCCGGCGTCGGCAAGACGCGGCTGGTCGTCGAGGTCGCGGGCCGGCTGCACGAGTCCGGCGCGATCCGCGTGCTGTGGGACTCCGACACCGCGCCCGTGCCCGGCGGCGCGGCCGGGCGGTTGCGGCTGCTGGTGCACTCCGCGCTCGCCGACGCCGAGGACGGCGAGGGCTGGGAGGCGTTGGCGGCGCTCGTCGGCGACCGCGCCGCCCTGCTGGTGCTCGACGGCCACGACCCGGCGTGGCCGGACCCGGACCGCACGTTGGCGCTGCTGCACCACTGCCGCAGGCTTCGGCTGTTGCGCACCACGCGCGGCTCCCGCCCGATCGCCGGCGAGCGGGTCGTCGCGCTGCCGCCGTTGAGCGCCCGGCACGCCACGCGGCTGCTGACGCGGCTGGCCGGCGGTCGCGCCGCACCGGCGCTGGCCGAGGTCGCGGCCCGGCTCGACGGCCTGCCCGGCGCGCTGGAGGCCGCCGGCTCGTGGCTGCTGGTGCACCGCCCGGACGAGCTGCTGGACCTCGTGCGCGCCGACCCGCTGGACGTGGTCGCCGACCGGCTGCCCGACCTGGGCGCCGCCCTGCGCCGCGCGCTGTCCGAGGTGGACGGTCCCGACGCGGCGGCGGTGGACGCCCTCGCGGCGGCCGACCGTGACTGGTCGGTGGCCGACGCCGCGCGGTTGACCGGCGTCGCACCGGTGGCGTCGGCGCGGCTGGTGCGCCGGTTGCTGCTGCTGGGCCTGGTGCGCCCCACCGGCGACGACCGGTTCCGCGTGCTGGACCTCGCCCGGGCGCTAACTGCCGCGCGGCTGCCGGTCGGGCTGCCGCTCGACGCGGTCCGCGACTCCTAACTTCGGCTCAACGACCACCCCGCGACCCGAGGGAGCGCCGATGAAACCGGGGTACACCGGACTGGACGTCGTGGTGACGAGCCTCGCGTCCGACGCGCACACGTGGAACCTCGTCTACCTCCAACTGGTGCTGGAGGAGCTGGGCCACCGCGTGGCCAACCTGGGCGCGTGCGTCCCGGACGCCCTGCTGGTGTCCGAGTGCGCCCGCCGCGCGCCGGGCCTGATCGTCGTCAGCAGCGTCAACGGACACGGCTTCCACGAGGCCAAGCGCGTCATCGCCCGGCTGCGGGCCGAGCCCGGCCTGACCGCCACGCCCGTGGTGGTCGGCGGCAAGCTGGGCATCGACGGACCGGGCGGGCGGGAGCGGGCCGCCGCCCTGACCGCCGCGGGCTACGACGCGGTCTTCGAGGACGCCGGCAGCATCGCCGCGTTCCGGTCCTTCCTGGACCGGCTGCCCGTGGGCGCGAGGTCATGAGCGACTTCGGCGCGTTCGTGGCCCGCGCCGCGGCCGAGGGCGAGCTGGTCGTCCAGCCGCGCATGGGCATCGGCGACCCGGCCGCGATGCGCGCGGGCCTGGCCGCCGTGAGCGCGGCGGGCGTGCGGGCGGCCGGGACGATCACCCTCGACAGCTTCACGCGGGTCGGCGACCACGACGCGGTGCGCGCCGCGCTGGCTGCGGGCGACCCGCTCAACGGCTACCCGATCGTGGCCTACCCGCCCGGGACGACCCGGGAGGTGGTGCGGGGACTGGTGGGCGACGCGTTCCCGGTCCAGGTGCGGCACGGGTCGGCGCGGCCCCAGGACATCGTGGTCGCGCTGCTCGACGCCGGGCTGCACGCCACCGAGGGCGGTCCGCTGTCGTACTGCCTGCCCTACAGCCGGGTCCCGGTCGCCGAGGCGGTGCGGGCGTGGGCCGAGTCGTGCCTGCTGCTCGCCGGCCCGCGGGAGCGCGGCGGGCGGCCCCACCTGGAGTCGTTCGGCGGCTGCATGATGGGCCAGCTCTGTCCGCCGTCGCTGCTGGTGGCGATCAGCGTGCTGGAGTGCCTGTTCTTCCGGCAGCACGGCCTGGGCAGCGTGTCGCTGAGCTACGCCCAGCAGACCCACCCCGAGCAGGACGCCGAGGCGGTGCTGGCGCTGCGCACCCTGGCCGCCGAGCACCTGTCCGATGTGGACTGGCACGTCGTGGTCTACACCTACATGGGCGTGTACCCGCGCACGCGGCGCGGTGCGACCGCGCTGCTGGAGCGGGCCGCCGAACTGGCCGTGCGGACGGGCGCGGAACGCCTGGTCGTGAAGACGACGGCCGAGGCGCACCGCATCCCGACGGTCGCGGAGAACGTGACCGCGCTGCGCGTGGCGAGCCGTGCGGCGGCTCGCGCCAGGCGGGGCGGACCGGTGGACGACGCCGGCGCACCGCGTCCGAGGGCGCTCGGCCGACCGGTCGAGGACACCGGCGTGCTCGCCGAGGCCCGCGCGCTGGTGGAGGCGGTGCTCGACCTCGCCCCCGACCTCGGGGTCGCGCTGGTCCGCGCCGTCGACCGCGGCTACCTCGACGTCCCCTACTGCCTGCACCCCGACAACGCCGGGCGCACCCGGGCCGTCGTGGACGGCTCCGGGCGGCTGCGCTGGTCCCGGACGGGGTCGCTGCCGCTGTCCGGGCTGGTCGAGAACACCGGCGGCGGCGAGACCACCGCCGCGGACCTGCTGCGGTCGTTGTCGCACGTCGAGCGGACGTTCGACGGCGCCGACCTCCAGCCCATCGGCTTCGGCTGAGCGACACCCACCCCACCGAAGGAGCGAAGGATGGACACCACGACCGCCGCCGCGGCGGCGACCCCGCTGCCGGCGAGCCCGCGCGAGCACCTGTCGTCACCCGTGACCCGGGCCGTGCTCAAGCTCCAGCACGCGGTGCTGGACGCCGCCCGGGAACACCTGGGGGGCAGCGGTTTCACCGAGCTGCTCCCGCCGATCATCGGTCCGGTCACCGACCCCGGCGCGCGCGGCGCGAAGCAGGTCGACGTGGACTACTACGGCCACCGGTACAAGCTGATGACCAGCGCGATCCTCTACAAGCAGGCGTCGCTCACCGCGTTCGACCGGATCTTCTGCATCGCCCCGAACGTGCGGCTGGAACCGCTGGAGACCAGCAACACCAGCCGGCACCTCGCGGAGTTCCACCAGATCGACGTGGAGATCGCGGGCGCGTCCCGGGACGAGGCGATGGCGGTGGCCGAGGGGCTGGTGGCGCACGTCGTCCGCCGCGTGGTGGAGCGGGCGGCCGGGGAGCTGGAGGTCCTCGGCCGCGACCCCGACGCGTTCACCGACCTGCTGTCCGGGCCGTTCGAGCGGCGCACGCACACCGCCGCCGTCGCCGACCTGCACGGGCTCGGTCACGACCAGAACCCGGACGCCGAGATCGACTGGGCGGGCGAGGCGGTGCTGTCCGCCAAGGCCAGCCGACCGTTCTTCCTCACCGACTACCCCAAGGGCTCGCGCGGCTTCTACGACAAGGAGAACCCCGCGCGGGCCGGGCACCTGCTCAACTTCGACCTGCTGGCCCCCGAGGGGTACGGCGAGCTGTGCAGCGGCAGCGAGCGGGAGCACGAGTACGGCGCGATCATCGCGCGGATGCGGGAGACCGGCGAGAACCCCGCCAAGTACGGCTGGTACCTGCGGATGGTGCGCGAGGGCATCCCCGGCAGCGCGGGCTTCGGCATCGGCCTGGAGCGGCTGACCCGGTACCTCGCGGGCCTGGAGGCGGTGTGGCAGGCCAGCGCCTACCCGAAGGTGCCCGGGGTGGTGTCGCCGTGAGCGCGCTGCGCGCGGGGACGTTCCCCGAGGCGGCGGTGCGCGAACGGGCCAGGGTCGGGGCCGGCGCGGCGTTCCCGGCCCTGGAGGACTACGGGCGGGCGTTGTTCGGGGCGTCGGGCGAGCCGGTCGAGGACGAGTTGGACGCCGCGCGGCTCGTGCCGCCGGTGTTCGTGCCCGAACGCCTGGAGAAGCTGATCGACCTGGCCCGCGAGCCGCTGCACGGCGACGTGGACCTGGCCGTGGAGGTCGGCGGCTTCGCCTCGGCGCTGCCGCTGTACCTGTCGGCGTTCGGCTCCACGCAGGTGGCCAGCGCCGACCTCGGGCGGGCAGCCGCCGCGCAGGCCGGCGCGCTCGGCGTGCCGATGGTGGTGGGTGAGAACGTCGTTCCGGTCAACGGTTACGGCCGACTCACCGGCGGCGCCGGCCGGTCGCTGCTGGGCCGCGTCCAGGCGTACGCGGACGCCGTGCCGGACGGGCTGGGCGGCGTGGTGGTGCAGCAGAGCACCGAGGACGCCGACGCCGAGGTGTGGAACCTCGTCTACAGCGACCCGTCCGCACGGCCGCTGCTGGAGTCCGGCCGGCTGGGCTTCGAGCTGAAGGTCGGTCAGGGCGCGAAACCGGGCCTCGGCGGCCTCACGATCGTGGACGCGGCGGACGCCGACCGGCTGTCCGAGCAGTTCGCGCTGGAACCGGTGTTCGGCCCGGACTCGGGGCGGGTGCTGCGCTGCGCGAGCCCCGGCACGTTCACCGAGGAGATCCTGCGCCAGCAGATCCGGCTGATGCGCAACAACTTCCCGCGGGCCCGGGTGTGGGTGAAGCTGCCGCCGGGGCGGGACGTCGCGGTCGCCGCGGCGGTGGCGTGGGAGGCCGGCGCGGACGCGGTCACGGTGGACGGCGCGGAGGGCGGCAGCGGCTGGGCGCCCACGGCGTTCCTGTCGGGCGTCGGCCTGCCGCTGGCCGAGTGCCTGCGGCGGATCGGCGCGCCGGCGGGCTGCCTGCTGGCGTCCGGCCGGGTGTGGGAGGGGCTGCGGGTGGCGAAGTGCCTGGCGGCGGGCGCCCGCGCCACGGGGTTGGGCCGGGCGGCGCTGATCGCCGTGGACGAGGACCCGCGCGCGGGCCTCACGCGCCTGGTCGAGTGCCTGGCGCTGGAGCTGCGGCTGCTGATCAGCGCGCTCGGCAAGTACCACCCGGCGGCGCTGTCGCCCGACGACCTGTGGTCGCCGACCGGCTGGGTGGTGCCGGGACGGGTCGGGGCGGTGACGGGGTGACCGCCCCCGCCCGGGCCCGACCGGGTCCGCTGTCGGCGACCTACCTGTCGTTCGTGACCGCCACCGGGTTGTCCTCGCTCGGCGACGCGGCGTGGCTGCTGGCGCTGACCACGACGCTGGTCGGCGCGGCCGGCGCGACCACGGCCGGGTTGGTGTTGGCGCTGGCCGGCGCGCCGCGGGTGGTCGCGCTGCTCGGCGGCGGCGTGCTGGCCGACCGCTACGGCCCGGCGCGGGTCATGGCGTGGGCCGACCTGCTGCGCTGTGCGGTGATGGTCGTCGCGGCGGTCGTGGTCCTGGTGGTGGAGCCGACGGTGGCGGTGCTCGCGGTGACGGCGGCGGCGATGACCCTGCTGGGCGCGTTCTTCGTGCCCGCGTCGGGCGCGCTGCGGCCACTGCTGCTGCCGGAGGAGCACCTGGTGCGCGGCAACGCGCTCTACCTGATCGGGCTGCGGACCGGCCAGGCCGCGGGCGGCCCGGTCGGCGCGGCGCTGCTGGGCCTGGGCGGGGTGGTGGCGGTGGCGCTGGCCAACGCCGCGAGTTTCGTGCTGTCCGCGGCGGCGGTGCGGCGCACCAGGCCCGCGCCACCGACGTCCACCGGGGACCGGCTGCCGGTTCGCACGCGGATCGTCGAGGGGTTGCGGCACGTCGCCGCCGACAGTCCACTGCGGACGCTGGTCGTGGTGGTGGGCCTGCTGGAGCTGGCCGCGGCCGGTCCGGTGAACATCGGCCTGGTGCTGGTGGCCCACTCGGCCGGCGCGGGCGACGCGGGGGCGGGTCTGCTGCTCACCGCGTTCACGCTCGGCGCGACGGCCTCGTTCGTGCTCACCCTGGTCCGCCCGGTCGGCCGGCGCGCGTCGGCGGCCCTGGTGGTCGGCGGGTGCGTGCAGGCCCTCGTGCTCGGTTGTCTCGGCGTGCTCGGCACGCTGCCCGCGCTGCTGGCCGGTTACGGCGTGCTGGGCTTCGTCACGGCGCTGTCCGGCGTCGTGCTGACTTCGATGATCCAACGTCGCACGCCCGCGCCGGTGCGCGGCCGCGTCATGTCGATCATGTCGCTGGTGGTGTTCGGCGCGCCACTGCTGGGCAACGCCCTCATCGGCGTCGCGATCGACCTGCTCGGCCTGACCGCCACGATGGCGCTGCACGGCCTCGGGGCCGTGGCGGCGGTGTGCGTGTTCGCGTCCGCACCTGCCCTGAGAGGAGCCCGCCTTGACTGACCCGACCACGGCGGCGGAGTGGCCGTCCCTCGCCGACCTGCGCACCCACCTCGCCTCCGGGGTGGTGACGGCGGGCGACCTGCTCGCGACGTGCCTGCGCCGGGTCGAGGAGATCGACCCGCTGGTGGGGGCCGTCCTCGCGCTCGACCCGACCGCGGGCGAGCAGGCCCGCGACAGCGACCGGCGGATCGCCGCGGGCCGAGCACGCCCGCTGGAGGGCGTGCCGGTGCTGGTGAAGGACAACATCGACACGGCCGGCCTGGCGACGACCGCCGGGTCGCGCCTGCTGGCCGACGCCCCGCCGCACGCGGACGCGGACGTCGTGGCGCGGCTGCGCCGGACCGGCGCCGTCGTGCTGGGCAAGGCGAACCTGTCCGAGTGGGGCAATTTCCGCTCCACGGGGGCGATCGAGGGCTGGTCGGCGGTGGGCGGCCAGACCCGCAACCCGCACGTGCTCGACCACAGCCCCGGCGGCTCGTCGTCCGGGTCGGCGGCGGGGGTGGCGGCGGGCCTGGCGCCGCTGGCGCTGGGCACCGAGACCGACGGCTCGGTGGTCGTGCCCGCGGCGCTGACCGGCGTGGTGGGCGTGAAGCCGGCGCTGGGCCTGCTGCCGGGACGCGGGGTCGTGCCGGTGTCGCGGGCGCAGGACACGGTCGGCGTGCTCGCGCCGCGCGTGGCCGACGCCGCCGCGTGCCTCGCCGCGCTGACCGGCGGTCCGGCGGTGCGGCCGGTGTCCCCGGTCGGGCTGCGGCTGGGTCTGTGGCCGGGTCGCCGGATGAACGACGCCGCGCTGGCGGAGCTGGACCGCGTCGCCGGCGAGCTGCGCGCCGCCGGGGTGGTGCTGGTGCCCGTCGACCTGCCGTGGGACGCGCCGCCGCTGATCGCCGGGATGGAGGCGCTGCTGGCGGAGTTCCACGTGGGCCTGAACGGCTACCTGGCGACCCGGCGCGGCCGGGTGCGGTCGCTGGCGGACCTGGTGGCGGGCAACCGCGCCGACCCGGTGGAGCTGAGCCTGTTCGGCCAGGAGCTGCTGGAGCAGGCCGCCGCCGTCACCGACGAGCAGTTGCGCGACGCCGGCGCGAAGCGGGCACGAGCGCGGTGGTGGGCGCGCGACGCCGTCGCCGCCGTGCTGGCGGAGCACTCGGTCGCGGGCATCGTCGCGCCGACGAGCGAGGCGGCGTGGCGGATCGGCCCGGACGGCGATCCGCTGGTGCGCAACACGTCCACGATCCCGTCGATGGCCGGCGTGCCGAACGTCTCGGTGCCCGCGGGCTGGTTCGGCCCGTTGCCGTTCGGGGTGTCGGTGTTCGGGCCCCGTGACACGTTCGCGGCGTTGACGATCGCGGCCACCGTGGAGGCGGTGTGCGGCGACCGCCGCGAGCCGGGGTTCCTGGCCGGCTGACAGGACGTCCGACGATCCCCGGGGCCGTGCGCCCCGGGGATCGTTCGCGTTCGGGGGCGCGACGCCGCCGGAGCTGCCGCCGAGCTGCCGCCCGCACTGCCGAAATCGCCTCCCGGCCGCACCTAGCGTTCACGTCAACCCGTTGCGCCACAAGACAAGGAGCCCACCGTGACGAACCCCTTCGACAACCAGGACGCCGAGTTCCTCGTGCTCGTCAACGACGAGAACCAGCACTCCCTGTGGCCCGCGGACATCGCGGTGCCCGCCGGCTGGGACGTCACCCGCGGCCCGGACACCCGCGCCGCCTGCCTGGAGCACATCGAGACGACCTGGACGGACCTGCGCCCGGCGAGCCTCGCCGCCCTGCGCGGCTGACCCCCGACGACACCCGACGGACGAGACGACTGGGGAGCTGGTTAGCGGTGACCACGACCGACGGTACAACCCTGTTGGCGGTGCACGAGCTGGTCGCCCGCCAGGCCGGGCGGACCCCCGACGCCACGGCCCTGGTGAGCGGTTCCGCGCGGCTGACCTACGCCGAGCTGGACGCCCGCGCCGACGGGCTCGCGCGCCGGCTGGTGGAACTCGGCGTCCGGCCCGGCGAGGTCGTCGGCGTGCTCCTGCCGCGCGGTCCGGACCTGGTCGTCGCCGTGTTCGCGGTGCTGAAGGCCGGTGCCGCCTACACGGTGCTCGACCCGCGGTTCCCCGTGGCGCGCCTGGCCGCGGTGTGCGACCGGGCCGACGTGGCGGTCGTCGTCGCCACCGAGGACACCCTGGGGCGGACCGTCGTGGCACCGGGCGCGTCGGGCAGCGCGCCGCTCCCCGTCGTCTCGCCGGAGGACGTCGCGTGCGTCATGTTCACCTCCGGCTCCACCGGCGAGCCGAAGGGCGTCGTGGCGCCGCACCGCGCGCTCGTCGGCACGCTCACCGGCCAGGGCTACGCGGACTTCGGGCCGGACGAGGTGTGGCTCCAGTGCTCCCCCGTCTCGTGGGACGCCTTCGCGCTGGAGCTGTTCGGCCCGCTGCTGCACGGCGCGACCTGCGTGCTGCAACCCGGCGAGACGCCCGAACCAGCCCTGATCGCCGACCTGGTCGCCGCGCACCACGTGACCACCGCGCACTTCTCGGCCAGCCTGCTGAACTTCCTGCTCGACGAGCACCCCGAGGTGTTCGCGGACCTGCGCGTGCTGATGACCGGCGGCGAGGCCGCGTCCGTCGCGCACGTCCGCCGCCTGCTCGACCGCCGCCCGGAGATCCGGCTGGTCAACGGCTACTCCCCCGTCGAGAACACGATCTTCACGCTGTGCCACGACATCACCGCCGACGACGCGCGCGGCACCTCCGTCCCCGTGGGCACGGCGCTGGCCGGCAAGACCGCCGTGGTGCTCGGGCCGGACCTGCGCCCGGTGCCGGACGGCGGGACGGGCGAGATCTACATGGGCGGCGTCGGCCTGGCGCACGGCTACCTCCGGCAGCCCGCCACGACCGCGCAGCGGTTCGTCGCCGACCCCGCCCACCCCGGTCGGCGCATGTACCGCACGGGCGACCTCGGCCGGGTGCGCGCGGACGGCGCGGTGGAGTTCCTCGGCCGCGCCGACGACCAGGTCAAGATCCGCGGCTTCCGGGTCGAGCCCGGCGAGGTGCGGGCCGCCCTCGACGCCCACCCCGCGGTGCGCCGCTCGGCCGTCGTGGTGCGGGAGGACCGGCCCGGCGACAAGCGCCTGGTCGCCTACGCGGTGACCGACGGCTCCGCCGCGCCGCGCGACCTGCGCGCCCACGTGGCCGCGTCGCTGCCCGAGCACCTGGTTCCGCGCGCCGTCGTGCTGCTCGACGCGCTGCCGCTGACCGCGACCGGGAAGCTGGACCGCGCGGCGCTCCCGGCCCCGGTGTACGCGACCTCCGACGCGTCGCCGCGCACGGCCCACGAGGACCTGCTGTGCGGCGTGTTCGCGGACGTGCTCGGCCTGCCCGCGGTGGGCGTGCTGGACGACTTCCTCGACCTCGGCGGTCACTCGCTGCTGGTCGCCACCCTGGTGAGCCGGGTCCGCGCCGCGTTGGGCGTGGAGCTGCGGATCGCCGACGTCTTCGCCGCCCGCACCCCGCGGGCGCTGGCGGCCCTGCTCCCGTCGGCCGCCGCCGCGCGGCCCCCGTTGACCGCCGTGGACCGCCCGGACGTGCTGCCGGCGTCCTACGCGCAGGCCCGGTTGTGGTTCCTGGACCAGGTCGAGGGTGGCGCCACCTACACGATCCCGGTGGCCGTGCGGCTGCGCGGCCCGTTGCGCCCGGACGCCCTGCGCGCCGCCGTGGGCGACGTGGTGGCCCGCCACGAGGCGCTGCGGACGGTGTTCCCGACCGTCGACGGAGCGCCCGTGCAGCACGTCCTCCCGACCGTCGATCCACTGTGGACGGTGCAGTCGTCGACGGACCCGGACGCCGACGTGCGCGCACTCGCCGCGGTTCCGTTCGACCTCGCCGCCGAACCGCCGTTGCGCGCGCACCTGCTGCGCGTCGCCGATGACGACCACGTGCTGTTGCTGGTGCTCCACCACATCTCGGGTGACGGCTGGTCGACCGCGCCGCTGCTGCGCGACGTGGCCGCCGCCTACCGCGCCCGGCTCGACGGCGCGACGCCCGTCTGGCCCGCGCTGCCCGTGCACTACGCGGACTACGCGCTGTGGGACCGGGGCGAGGTGGACACGTCGTACTGGCGCGCCGCGCTCGCGGGCCTGCCGGACGAATCGACGCCGCCCGCCGACCGACCCCGCGCCGCGGTCCGGGGGGTGCGCGGCGACACGGTGGCGGTGCGCATCCCCGGCGCGACGCACGCCGCGGTGAAGGCGCTGGCCGGGCGCACCGGCACGACGGTGTTCATGGTGCTGCACGCCGCGGTGGCCGCCCTGCTGACCCGGCTCGGCGCGGGCACGGACCTGGCGATCGGCACGCCGGTCGCGGGCCGGGCCGACGAGGCCCTGGACGACCTGGTCGGCTTCTTCGTCAACACGCTGGTCCTGCGCACCGACACCAGCGGGGACCCGACGTTCGCCGAGCTGCTGGCCCGCGTCCGGGAAGCCGACCTCGCCGCGTACGACCACCAGGACGTGCCGTTCGACCGGCTGGTGGAGGAGCTGAACCCGGCCCGTTCGCTGTCGCGGCACCCGCTGTTCCAGGTGATGCTCGTCCTGCAGAACACCCCGCCCGCCACGGCCCGCTTCGCCGGGCTCGACGCCGAGCACCGGGTCGTCGACCTGGACGTGGCCAAGTTCGACCTGACCTTCGACCTGACCGAGACCGACGACGGGATCACCGGCGCGCTGAAGTACGCGACGGACCTGTTCGACCGTGCCACCGCCGACCGGTTCGCCGCCACCCTGACCCGGCTGCTCACGACCCTCGCGGCCGACCCCGGCACGTCGATCACCGCCGCGGACCCGCTCTCCGCCGAGGACCGCGAACGCCTCCTGACGACGTGGAACGGCGCGCCGGGCCGCAGCGACGAGCGGCCCGCGCACGTCGTGTTCGCCGAACGCGCCCGGGAGACCCCGGACGCGGTCGCGCTGCTCTCGGGCGGCACGACGGTCACCTACGCCGAGCTGGACGCCGCCGCGAACCACCTGGCGCACCGGCTGGTCGAGGCCGGCGTCCGGCCGGGCGAGGTCGTGGGCGTCCTGCTGGACCGCGACCCGACCCTGGTGGCCGCGGTGCTGGCGGCGCTGAAGGCCGGCGCGGCGTACACGGTGCTGGACCCGCGGTTCCCGGCCGGCCGACTGGCCTCCGTCGCCACGCGGGCCGGTTTGCGGCACGTGCTGACCGACTCGGCGCTACCGGGCGTCACGGCCGTCGCCGCAGCGTTCGACCCCACGCCGATCGCCGCGCCGGAGGTCGAAGTCCACCCCGACGACGTGGCGTGCGTGATGTTCACGTCCGGCTCGACCGGTGAACCCAAAGGTGTTCTCGCCACGCACCGCGCGCTGGTCGGCACCCTCACCGGGCAGTCCTACGTGGACTTCTCCGCCGACGAGGTGTGGTTGCAGTGCTCCCCCGTCTCCTGGGACGCCTTCGCCCTCGAACTGTTCGGCCCCCTGCTGCACGGCGCCACCTGCGTCCTCCAGCCCGGCCACGTCACCGACCCCGCCCTGATCGCCGAGCTGCTCACCACCCACGACGTCACCACGGCGCACTTCTCGGCGAGCCTGCTCAACCACCTGGTGGACGAGCACCCCGAGTCGCTGCACGGCGTCCGCCAGCTCATGACCGGCGGCGAGCCCGCGTCCCCCGCCCACGTCCGCCGCCTGCTCGACCTGCGCCCGGACCTCCGGCTGGTCAACGGCTACTCGCCCGTCGAGAACATGATCTTCACCCTCTGCCACCAGATCGTCGACGGCGACGGGCAGGTTCCGGTCGGCAAGCCCACCAACGGCAAGCGGGTCTACGTGCTCGACCACCGCCTCCAGCCCGTGCCGGTCGGCGTGCCCGGCGAGGTCTACATGACCGGCGGCCTCGCCCACGGCTACCTCAACGCACCCGCACCCACCGCCGAACGCTTCATCGCCAACCCCTTCCAGACCGGCCAACGCATGTACCGCACCGGCGACCTCGTCAAGTGGCGCGAAAACGGCACCCTGGACTACCTCGGCCGCGCCGACGACCAGGTCAAGATCCGCGGCTTCCGCGTCGAACCCGCCGAAGTCCGGGCGGCCGTCGACCGGCACCCCGCCGTGCGGCAGAGCGCGGTCGTGGTGCGGGAGGACCGGCCCGGCGACAAGCGGTTGGTCGCGTACGTGGTGCCCGGCGCGGCCCTCGACGAGACGGCGCTGCGCGCCCACGTCGCCGACCTGCTGCCCGAGCACCTGCGCCCGAGCGCCTACGTCGTGCTCGACGCGCTGCCGTTGACCCCCAACGGCAAGCTCGACCGCGCGGCGCTGCCCGTGCCCGCCCGCACGGCGGCGCGGCGGGACGTGCGCGGGGCGCGCGAGGAGATCCTGCGCGGCCTGTTCGCCGACGTGCTCGACGTGCCGGCGGAGCAGGTCGGCCCGGGCGACGACTTCTTCGCCCTGGGCGGCCACTCGCTGCTGGCGGCGCGGCTGACCGCACGGGTTCGCGCCGCGTTCGGCGTGGAGATCGGCGTGCGGGACGTGTTCGCCGCACCGGTCGTCGCCGACCTCGCGCTCCGCCTCGACACGGCGGGCACGGCCCGGCCCGCCCTGACGCCCGCCGCACGGCCCGAGCGCCCGCCGCTGTCGCCCGCGCAGGCCCGGCTGTGGTTCCTCGACCAGGTCGACGGCGGCACGGCCTACAACGTCCAGTTCGCCGCGCGCGTCACCGGCCCGGTGGACACCGCCGCGCTCGACCAGGCGCTCATGGACCTGGTGCTGCGGCACGAGCCGTTGCGCACGATCTACCCGGAGGTGGACGGCGAGCCGTACCAGCGGGTTCTGCCCGCGACCGACTCGGTCCTGACCGTGCACGCCTTCGACCCGGAGGTGGTCCGGGCGGAGTCCAACCACGTGTTCGACCTCGCCGCCCGCCCGCCGATCCGCGTGCACCTGCTCAGCCACGGCCCGGAGGAGCACGTGCTCCTCGTGACGCTGCACCACATCGCGGGCGACGGCTGGTCGCTGCGGCCGATGCTGGTCGACCTGGCCACCGCCTACACCGCGCGCCTCGCCGGACGGGCACCCGACTGGACGCCGCTGCCCGTGTCCTATGTGGACTACGCTCGGTGGCAGCGGGACGTGCTCGGCGACGTGGGCGACCCGACCTCCCGGTCGGCGCGCGACCTCGCGCACTGGCGCACCGCCCTGGCCGGTCTCCCCGAGGGGCTGGACCTGCCCGCGGACCGGCCGCGCCCGGCCCGTGCGGACCACGTGGGCGAGTCGCTGCCGCTGCACGTGCCCGCCGAGGTGCACCGGCGGCTGTCGGACCTGGCCCGCGCGCACGGCGTGACCCTGTTCATGGTGTTCCAGGCGGCCTTCGCCGCGTTGCTGACCCGTCTCGGCGCGGGCACCGACATCCCCATCGGCACACCCGTCGCCGGCCGCACCGACGAAGCACTGGACGACCTGGTCGGCTTCTTCGTCAACACCCTCGTCCTGCGCACCGACACCAGCGGCGACCCCACGTTCACCGAACTCCTCGCCCGCGTCCGCGACACCGACCTCGCCGCCCACGACCACCAGGACCTCCCGTTCGACCGGCTGGTCGAGGAGCTGAACCCGGCGAGGTCCGGCGATCGGCACCCGCTGTTCCAGGTCATGGTGGTGCTGCAGAACAACGCGGCGGCGGCGGTGGACCTGGCGGGCGCGACGTGCGTGCCCGAGCCGGTGCCCAACACGACCGCCAAGTTCGACCTGACGCTGTCCGCGCACGAGACCGCGGACGGCATCGGCGGCTACCTGGAGTACGCGACCGCGTTGTTCGACCGCGGCACCGCCGAACGCATCCTCGACCGCTTCACGGCCCTGCTCGCCGCCTTCGCGGCGGACCCTGGTCTCCCCATCACCGCGATCGACCTGCTCACCCCCGCCGAACGGCACGACGTGCTGGTGGCGTGGAACGACGGCGGGCCCGCTGCCCCGGCCGCCACCGCGCACGCCCTGGTCGCCGAACGCGCCCGGCTCACCCCGGACGCCACGGCCGTGGTGTGCGGCCCGGAGCGCGTCTCGTACCGCGACCTGGTGGCCCGGTCGAACCGGTTGGCGCACCACCTGGTGGCCGGCGGCGTCCGGCCGGGTCAGGTGGTGGGCGTGCTGCTGGAACGCGGACCGGACCTGGTGGTCGCGGTGCTGGCGGCGCTGACCGCCGGCGCGGGCTGCACGATGCTCGACCCGAGGTTCCCCGCCGCGCGCCTGGAGGCCGTGGTGGCGCGGACCGCCGCCGCCGCGGTCGTCACGAGCGCCGACCTCGCAGACCTGCTCGACGGCACGCCGACGGTGCTCGCGGACGCCGGCACCGGGCCTTCGACCCCGCCGGACGTCGAAGTGCTGCCCGACGACGTGTCGTTCGTGATGTTCACGTCCGGCTCGACCGGTGAACCCAAAGGCGTCCTCGCCACGCACCGCTCGCTGGTCGGCACCCTCACCGGACAGTCCTACGTGGACTTCTCCGCCGACGAGGTGTGGTTGCAGTGCTCCCCCGTCTCCTGGGACGCCTTCGCCCTCGAACTGTTCGGCCCCCTGCTGCACGGCGCCACCTGCGTCCTCCAGCCCGGCCACGTCACCGACCCCGCCCTCATCGCGGACCTGCTGGTCCGGCACGACATCACCACCGCGCACCTGTCCGCGAGCCTGCTCAACCACCTGGTGGACGAGCACCCCGAGTCGCTGCGCAACCTCCGCCAACTCATGACCGGCGGCGAACCCGCGTCCCCCGCCCACCTGCGCCGCCTCGCCCGGCCGGACCTGCGCCTGGTCAACGGCTACTCGCCCGTCGAGAACATGATCTTCACCCTCTGCCACCCGATCACCGACACCACCAGGGCCATCCCGGTCGGCGCGCCGATCGCGGGCAAGCGGGTCTACGTCCTCGACCACCGCCTCCAGCCCGTGCCGGTCGGCGTGCCCGGCGAGGTCTACATGACCGGCGGCCTCGCCCACGGCTACCTCAACGCACCCGCACCCA
>NZ_BAAABU010000014.1:0-195327 GCF_039521145.1 Saccharothrix mutabilis subsp. mutabilis | reverse complement strand
TTGGCCCAACCCCGGGAAAATGTGGTAGCCCTTCGGGCGGGCCATACGGAGATGACACAAGCAAGAAGCCCGGGTTGGGTTGTGTCCCCTCCGGTGGGCTGCCTGTTCGGCGGCTCCTAGTCGTCTGGGCCGAGGGTGAGGAGTTCTGACACTGTTGTGAAGCGGTAGCCGCGTTCGCGCAGGCCGTCGATGATGGGCTCCACCGCTGCCCGGGTCCGGTCCCGGCCCGGGTACATCCCGTGCAGGAGCACGATCGAGCCTGGGCGGGTCTCGTCCAGGGTGGCCCGGACGATGTCGTCCGTGCCGCGCTTGGCCGCCTCCTCGCTGGAGTCCGGCTCCACGTCCCACATGATGGTCTTGCGGCCGTGTTCGTCCAGATAATGCGGCAGGGCCACCAGTTTCTTGCCGTTCGGCGGCCGGAAGGTGATGTCACCGGTGTAGCCGGCGGCACGGATGGCTTCGTCGGTGCGTTCCACTTCCCGCGCCACGAAACTCGGGGTCACGAACACCATCCGTTCGTGGTGGTAGGAGTGGTTGCCCAGTTCGTGGCCCGCTTCGACGATCGCCCGTCCCAGGTCCGGGTGTTCCGACAGCTCTCGCCCGGTCACGTAGAACGTCGCACGGACGTCCTTGCGCGCCAACGCCTCCAGCAACGGTTGGGTGCCGGCCGGGTGCGGGCCGTCGTCGAAGGTCAGGGCCACCACCTTCTCCGTCGTCCGCACGCGGTCGGTGAGGCCGCCGAAGAGTTGGTAGCCGCGCGCATTGGCCAGTGCCATCACGCCCACGCCGCTCAACGGCAGCAGCACCACGACCGCCACGACGATGATCAACCAGCGGCGCCGTCGGAACCCCATCGGGTCATCCTGGCGCATCCCGCCGAGCGACGATCACGCGGCCGGCAGCAACGCCTCCGCCAGGGCGCGCCAGTGCGGCATCGCGGTCTCCCCCGCCGGGACGCCGATCACCTGCACGCCGACGTGGTCCGCACCGACCTCCACGTGCGCGCGCAGCTTGTCCACCACGGTGTCCAGGTCGCCCCAGAACACCAGGTCGTCGACCAGGCGATCGCTGCCGCCGCCCGTGACGTCGTCCTCGGTGTAGCCCAACCGCCGGAACTTGGCCAGGTTGTACGGCGTCGCCAGGTACGGCGCCAGGTGTTCGCGCGCCACCGCCCGCGCCCGCTCGGGGTCGGTCTCGAACAGCACCGCGTGCTCCACGCCCAGGAACGCGTCCGGCCCCAGCACCTCCCGCGCTTGCGCCGTGTGGGCCACGTTCACGTGGTACGTGTGCGCGCCGTGCGTGCGGTCACGGGACAGTTCCAGCATCTTCGGCCCGTACGCGGCCAGGATGCGCCGCACGCCGTCCGCCGGGTCGAGCGCGTCCAGGTACTCCGCCATGGCCGCGAGCGGCTTGACGCCCGGGCGGGGCTTGCCGCCGAAGCCCAGGCCCAGGACGTGCCGGCCCGGGTAGGCGTCGGCCAGCAGCAGGCTCGCTCCCCTGGCCGCCGCGGCGTCCCGGGACCAGATCTGCGCGATCCCGTTGGCCACGGCCATCCGCCGGGTCGCCGAAAGCAGGTAGCCGGCCAGCGAGAACGCCTCCCGCCCGCCGACCTCGGGCACCCACACCGCCCGCCAGCCCAGGTCTTCCAGCTCCTGCACCGAGTCGCGCACGACCGCCGCCGACTGGCTCTCGAAGTCGAACGTCCACACCCCGAACGTGCCGAGGCCCATGTCGCCCATCGGGCTCCCCCTTCCGTCAGATCGAAGTATCGCGGATTTACGATTTGACGGTCAAGCCGGAACCGGCGAAGTCCACTGCGGAAGGTCAGAGCACCTTGCCCAACAGGGCGATCAGCTCGGCGATGCGTCGTTCGTCACGCTTGTAGTGGGTCCACTTGCCCACCCGCGTGGCACGCACCAGGCCCGCGCGCTGGAGTTCGGCCATGTACGCCGACACCGTGGATTGCGCGAGCCCCACCTTGGCCTGGATGTGGCTCACGCACACCCCCGCCTCGTGCGGGTCGACCAGCGCGCCGGTCAGGTCGAAGTTGCGCTCCGGGTCGCGCAGCCAGCTCAGCAGCTGCAGGCGCAACGGGTTGGACAGCGCCCGCAGCGCCTGCACCACCTCCGCCGGGACCTCATCCGCCACGCCCCCAGGCTACCGACCGGCGCGCAACCGCTCGTCCAGCGCGTCGAGGTCGGGCACGAACCACACGTGGTCCCCCTCGTTGGACTCCGCGACCAGCGCGCGCAGCGCCGAACTGGCCGCCAGGTGCTCCGAGATGTCGCCGACGACCGCCAGCAGCATCCGGTAGTTCACGAACTTCTGCATGACCTCGCCCGCGAACCGGGTGCTGAGCGTGAAGAACCGCTCCCCCAACCGGTGCGCGGGCACGGCGGCCACCCGCGCGCCGAGGAACACCGCGCCGATGATGTCCAGGGCGTCCTGCTCGGTCTCGATCGGGGGCCCGTCCGGGTCGCACTCCACGACCTGCACGCCGACCCGCTCGCGCACCACGTCAGCCACCGTCGGCCTCCCCGGCGACCAGGCCGTTGTCGCCGTCGAGCACGGCGGCGAGCAGCCCGAGCAGGTCGGCGGTGGCGGCGGGACCGCCGAACACGACGATCTTCATCCGGTTCCCCTCCTCGTCGAACAAGGTCTGCACGCGCAACGGGTGCGCGGGGTCGGGCGCGGAGCCGACCCCGGCCAGGACCAGCGTGCTCAACCGGTCGGCCCCGGCCCGGTCGACGCCTGCCACCTCGACCACCGTGGACACCTCCACCGCCGGGCGCGGCGGCGCGGGGCGGCCGAGCAGGGCGGCGAGGTCGGCGCGGGCGATCCGGTACTGCTTGCCGATCCGGACCGCCTTGAGCCGACCGGTGCGGATGTAGCCGCGCACCGTCCGGACGTGCAGGCCGAGCCGCTCCGCGACCTGCTCGACCGAGTACATATCGTCACTCATCGTTCCCCAAACTAGCGCGTGTAGGGAATGATAGGGAAGGTAGTGATCGAGTTCACGGCTTTCCGGGTGGCACGCTGCTATAGACGAAAGGTGCGCGCGCGACAGCTCCTCGACCGGTTCCACGACTGCGCGCGCGACCGCGGCTACACGCTCGACGCGGCGCAGGAGCACGCGGCGGCGCGGCTGGCGGAGCTGGGCGCGGAGCTGACGGCGCTGTTCGGCGGCCGGCCGCGCGGGGTGTACCTGTGGGGACCGGTCGGGCGGGGCAAGAGCTGGCTCGCGGACACGTTCTTCGACCTGGTCCCGCTGCGCCGCAAGCGCCGCGTGCACTTCCACGAGTTCTTCCGCGAGCTGCACACCCGCATCTCCGCCCACCTGCACGAGCCCGGCGCGGTGGAGCAGGCGGTGGCCGAGCTGACCGGGAACTGCCGGCTGCTGCACTTCGACGAGTTCCACCTGCACGACGTGGGCGACGCGATGCTCGTGCTGCGCCTGCTGGAGTCGCTGCGGGCGCGGGGCGTGGTGCTGCTGGTGACGTCGAACTACCCGCCGTCGGGCCTGCTGCCCAACCCGCTCTACCACGACCACTTCCTGCCCGGGATCGCGCTGGTCGAGGCGAGCATGGACGTGGTGGAGGTGGCCGGACCGCGCGACTACCGGCGCACGCCCGCGGGCGCGCCGCGCTCGGTGTTCGAGACCGGGGTGTGGTGCTCGCCGGGGACCGACGCGCAGCTCGCGGCCCTGGGGCTGGCGCGGCCGTCGGGGTGGGTCGCGCTGCCGGTGAACGGGCGCGAGGTCCGGGCGCGGGCGGCGCGGGACGCGGTGGTGTGGTTCGACTTCGCGGACCTGTGCGAGCGGCCGACGTCCACTCGGGACTACCTGGTGCTGGCCGAGCGGTACCGGACGTGGGTGCTCGACCGGGTGCCGCCGCTGGCCACCCGCGACCGGGAGGCGCGGCAGCGGTTCGCCAACGTGGTGGACGTGCTGGTGGACCGGGACGTCCGGCTGGTGCTGGTCGGCGAGGCGGACCTGCTCGCCGGTGACGCGCAGGCGCTGGACCGGGCGCGCACGGCCAGCCGCCTGGCCCTGCTCCAGCGCCCCGGGCGGGAAAACCGGTTCCGCCTCGACGGCGTCTCGATCTAGGGTCGGCGCCAGGTGCGCACGCAGTTCCCCGTCCGGCACGAGCGGTGCCCGCCGCCACCTCACCGACACCGCGCTGCCGCGCGACCTGGAGACGCCGTGATCTTCCGCCCCATGACCGAGGCCGACCTCGACCGCGTCCTGCCGCTGCTCGTCCCCGGCGAGGTCGGCGCGTGGAGCGACGCCGACGCCTTCCGCCACCGCCTGGGCACCGGCGAGTACCGCCACGAGTGGACCTGGATCGCCGAGGACGCCGGTGACGTGCACGCCGTCGCCGTCTGGTGGGGCCAGGCGAAACCGGAGGCCCTGGACACCCTCCACGCCCGCGGGGACGACCGGGCGGCGGTGGCCGCGCGACTCCTGTCCACCGCGCACGAGTCCCTCGGATCAGCGCTGGACTACCACGTGCTCCTGCCGGCGGACTGGCGCGACCGGCCCGACGCCGTCGCCGCTCTGCACTGGCGTCGAGAGGCCGCCGGGCGAGCGGGCCTGACCGAACCGGTCGAGCGGCTGCGCTACGAGTGGACGCGCCAAGCGGGCGTGCCCGCGCCGTCCCCACGCCTGCGGTTCCGGGCCGAGCCGGACGACGAGGTGTTCGTGGACCTGTTCCGCCGGGCGGTGCAGCAGTCGCTGGACGCCGCGTCGACCCGGGAAGCGCGGACCGTCGGGGCGCAGGCGCAGGCGCGGTCGGACGTCGAGTTCTACCGCGACTCCATGCTGGGCGACCGGGCGTGGTGGCGGGTGGCGGAGACGGCGGCGGGCGAGCCGGTGGGCTTCGGCGTGCCGTCGCGCAACACGGGCTTCGCCACGGTGGGCTACCTGGGCGTGCTGCCCGAGCACCGCGGCCACGGGTACGTCGACGACATCCTGGCCGAGATCACCCGGTTCCTGGCGGAGGAGACGGGCGCCGACGTCATCCGGGCCGACACCGACCTGACCAACCAGCCGATGGCGAAGTCCTTCGAACGCCTGGGCTACACCAACTTCGCCCGCCGACTGGTCCTCTCGCCGCCCCGGTGATCGCGGGGGCCGCGCCCGGTCTCCCGCCGCAGGACCCGGCGCAGCGTGGTCGGGTCCGCGTAGCCGACGCGGCGGGCGATGTCCTCCACCGGCAGGCGGGTCGTCGTGAGCAGGTCCACGGCGGTCTCCACGCGGAGGCGTTGCAGGAAGCGCACCGGGGACAGGCCGGTGGCCCGCTCCACCCGCCGGGCGAAGGTCCGGGTGGACATCCCGACCGCCGCCGCCACGTCCGCCACCGACACGTCGTCGGCCAGCCGGGCCCGCGCCCACCGCTCCGCCGCCGCCACGTCCGCGTCGGCGGCGGTCAGGAACCCCAGGGCCATGTAGGCGGACTGGCTGGCCCGCACGTCCGCGAGCAGGTACCGGGCGCACCGGTCGGCCAGCTCGGCCCCGCCGTGGCGGGCCACCAGCGTCAGCATCAGGTCCAGGTGCGCCATCGCCGCGCCGGCCGTGGTCAACGGCCCGTCCCGGACCACCAACGCCTCCGCGTCCAACTCCACGCCCGGGTGCAGTCGGCGGAACAGGGGAGCCAACCACCACGACGTCGTCGCCCGCCGCCCGTCCAACAGCCCCAACGCCGCCGGCAGGAACACCCCAGAGCACGACGTGGCCACCTCGGCGCCCCGCGCGACCGCGTCCACGAGCACCTCACCGGCGGCCCTCGCATCCGGCCGCCCGAGCAACGCCCGCACCTCGGCCCCGCTGGTCAACCCCAACCCCGGCAGGACCACCACGTCCGCCGCGTCCCCGGTCACCCGGAACACCGGACGCCCCTCGACCCGGTTCGCCGTGTCCAGCACGTCGAACGTGATCGCCACGCTCGTGGCCATCGCCCCTTCCAGCGCCAGCACCCGCACGGACGTCATTGGCGAGAAATCCCCGATCTTTGTCGATTCCGCCACTCCCGACACCAGTGTGCACCGCCGAAGATCACCGCCGTGGACACCCTCGCCGACTTCACCCACCGCCAGACCACGCTCAACGGCGTCACCAAGACCGTGCACGTCACCGGCAACGGCCCGGCCGTGATCGTCATGTCCGAGATGCCCGGCATCAGCCCGCACGTGGCCCGCTTCGCCCGGTGGGTGCGCGACGCCGGTTTCACCGTGTTCATGCCGTCGCTGTTCGGCCGGGACGGCGCGGTGCCCTCGGCCGAAGAGGGCGCGGCGGTGGTGCGACGGGCGTGCCTGAGTGCGGAGTTCCGAGCGCTGGGCGGAGGCAGGTCGAGCCCGGTCACCCACTGGCTCATGGCCTTGGCGCGGGAGGCGCACGCCGAGTGCGGCGGCCCGGGCGTCGGCGCGATCGGCATGTGCTTCACCGGCAACTTCGCCCTGACCATGATGCTCGAACCCGCCGTACTGGCCCCAGTCCTGGCACAACCGTCGCTACCGCTGGACAACCCGGCCGGCCTGGAGATCTCACCCGACGAGCTGAGCGCGGTGAAAGCAAGACTCGACCACGACGACCTGACCGTCCTGGCCTACCGCTTCGAGGGCGACCGGATCTGCACGGCCCAACGCTTCGCCGCCTACCGGGAGGCCCTGGGCGACCGTTTCACGGGCCGCGAACTACCGGACGACGTGAACCCGGACGTCCCCCCGTTCTTCGCAACCCACGTGCCCTACCCGCACAGCGTCGTCACAGTCCACCTGGTAGACCGCGAAGGCCACCCCACCGTGACAGCACGCGACGAAATCCTGACCTTCTTCCACCACCGACTAACGCCCTGACGGCCACCCACTCCAGCGCCGAAGGCGCGCTTCCCGAAGGGCTCCTTAGCCCACAGGAAGGGCCTCGGTTCGTCCCCCGTACGGCCTGGGCGCAGCCCAACCACAGATCGCCGGGGTCGGCCTGAAAAAGTTTCGGGAGGAACGAGCGAAAGTTTTTGGACGACCCCGGCGATCTGTGGTTGCCTCCGGCAGGCCGTGCGGGGGACGAACCGACGCCCTTCCACCCCCCGGGGGCCTGCCGCGCGGCGAGCGCCGCTCTTCGCTCTTCGCTCTCGCTCTTCGCTCTCGCTCTTCGCCTTCGCCTTCGCCTTCGCCTTCGCCTTCGCTTTTGATCCTGAGCGCGCACCGCACTCGGAAGCGAACCGTCAGTCCGGACACCTAGTCAAAGCCGCCACAAACCCCGCAAAAGAAGAAGCGATCTGCCGAGGCACCCGGTCCTCGTCCACGTACACCACCGCCGGCTCCCCACGAGCCCCACACCCCCGGTAATCCAGCATCACCGTGTCATGACCGGCCGACGGCATCTGGCAGATCACCACCCCCACGTCCGGATAACCCCACTCCTCGACCATGTACCGGCTCCCCAACTCCGGCGAGTCGATCCCCCACTCCCCTCCGATCCCCCGCAGGCCCCGGATCTCGATGTGGTCCGGGGCCCACGAGGTCGGGAACGGGGTGAACACGCAACGGCGGCGAGGGGTGCCGCCGTTGCGTCGAGCGAGCAGCTCCACGTAGGCCCGCGGGAGGGAGACGCCCAGCAGCGCCTCCGCCCCTCGGACCATCTCCCCGGTCAGAGGAGGACCCGTGTAGTACGGGTCCTCCTCCCAGAACTCGTCACTCATGCGTCTTCAACGCGTGCCCTCCGGTGTGGCCGGTGCGGCTGTGGACGTCCTGCCTGATGAGTTGCATTCGACCACTGTCCTGGTGGTGGTGCCAGGTGTAGTCCTTCGGCGTGCTCTTCAGGCCCGCCGCCTCGTTGGCCAGCTTCTCGTCCATCTTCCGGTTGCCGGTGAGCTTGATGCGCACGTCCGGCACCTTCGGGTGGCGCCACTTGGAGAAGTCCGCGGCCGAAGGCGATCAACGCCAGGACGACGAGGAGCACGCCGCCGGCGCGTCCTCTGGGTGTCGGTCTGCGGCGGGTCCCACGTGACATGCGACGTCCCCTCATCGGCGGCGGCTTCCCCACCCGTTTCGGGAACGGCGGTGGCGCTCGTTACCAGGAGGTCGCGGTGTCACCCGGCCGGCCCAGCGGCCCGGCTTCGGGATCCCGAACCTTGACGCCCGCGCGACCAGCGGCTTAGGGTCCGCGCATCCGAAACTTAGCAATCTTCTTGCGAAAGTTTCGACGGACAGCCGTCGCAAGGAAGCGAGAAGCTCCGGCATGAGAACCACCCGTCTGGCCACCGCCGCGCTCACCGCGCTGGCCCTGTTCACCCCGATGACCGCCGCGGCCACCGAGGACGCGCAGGTCGAGGACGCGGGCCACGCCCGCAAGGACACCCTGCGGCACGCCGCGCCCAAGGGGTTCAAGATCGGCACCGCCGTCGCGGGCGGCGGGCACCACGAGACCATGCCCTACCCCGACCCGTTCACCTCCGACCAGCCCTACCGCGCCGTGCTCGCGGCGGAGTTCAACTCGGTGTCGGCCGAGAACCAGATGAAGTGGGAGTACATCCACCCCGAGCGCGACCGCTACGACTTCGCCATGGCCGACGCCATCGTGAAGTTCGCGCAGCGCAACCGGCAGGTCGTGCGCGGGCACACGCTGTTGTGGCACAGCCAGAACCCGGCCTGGCTGACGGAGGGCACCTTCACCAAGGACGAACTCCGGTCCATCCTGCGCGACCACATCAAGACGGTCGTCGGCCGGTACAAGGGCAAGATCCAGCAGTGGGACGTGGCCAACGAGATCTTCAACGACTCGGGGCAGCTGCGCACCACCGAGAACATCTGGATCCGCGAACTCGGCCCCGGCATCATCGCCGACGCGTTCCGCTGGGCGCACGAGGCCGACCCCAAGGCGAAGCTGTTCTTCAACGACTACAACGTGGAGGGCGTCAACGCCAAGAGCAACGCCTACTACGCGCTCGTCCAAGAGCTGAAGGCGCAGGGCGTCCCGGTCGACGGCTTCTCCGCGCAGGCGCACCTGAGCACCCGCTACGGGTTCCCGGGCGACTTGCAGGCCAACCTGGAGCGGTTCTCCGCGCTGGGCCTGGAAACCGCGATCACCGAGTTGGACGTCCGCATGGACCTGCCCGCCGACGGCGTGCCCACCGCTGCGCAGCTCGCCCAGCAGGCCGACTACTACAACCGGACCCTGGTGGCGTGCCTGGCCGTGGAGGGCTGCGACTCCTTCACGATCTGGGGCTTCACCGACAAGTACTCGTGGGTCCCGGTCTTCTTCCAGGGCGAGGGCGCGGCCACCGTCATGTGGGACGACTTCTCGAAGAAGCCCGCGTACCACGTGCTGAAGGAGACGCTGGCGAAGGCGGGCCGGCGCTGACCCTTCAAAGGGACCGCTCCCAACCGACGATCGGGGGTTAATCCCCGGCCACGGCCGGTCCTATCGTCGGAACCTGATCGGAAAACCCTGCTCCCGGGCCGCGCCACGCGGTCCGGGAATTTCCGGTGAGGAGCACATCATGAAATCCCTGCGATGGGCCGGGCTGGCCGTGTTCACGGCCGCCGCGGTCGCGCTGTCGATGACGGCCGCGTCCGCGCACGACCCCGAGACACCCGAGGGCCAGGCCGCGGCACGCGCCTTCCTGGCCGACCACCAACCCGCCGAGCGGCACGCCGTCGTCGGCACCGCGGCCGGGGTGCCGTGCGTCAACGGCAAGGCCGACATCTACCCCTGCAAGAACGTCGACCTGCTCAGCGTCCTGCCGCTGGCGAGCATGGGCGGCGGCAACGGCAACGACATCTGGGGCTGGACCGACCCGTCCTCCGGCAAGGAGTACGCGATCGTCGGCCGCACCAACGGCACCGCGTTCGTCGACGTGAGCACCCCGACCGCGCCGAAGTACCTGGGCAACCTGCCCTCCAACGGCGGCAGCAGCACGTGGCGGGACATGAAGGTCTACAAGGACCACGCGTTCATCGTCGCCGACTTCATCTCCGGCCACGGCATGCAGGTGTTCGACCTGACCCGCCTGCGCACCATCACCACGCCGCAGACCTTCACCGCGGACGTGCTCTACAAGGAGTTCGGGCCGGCGCACAACATCGCCATCAACGAGGAAACCGGCTACGCCTACGCGATCGGCTCCAACACGTGCAGCGGCGGTCCGCACATGGTGGACATCCGCACGCCGAAGTCGCCCAAGAACGCCGGTTGCGTCTCCCAGGACGGCTACACCCACGACACGCAGTGCGTCGTCTACCGCGGCCCCCACACCCAGTACCAGGGCCGTGAGATCTGCTTCAACGCCAACGAGGACACGCTGACCATCGTCGACGTGACCGACAAGGCCCGCCCGGTCCAGCTGTCCCGCAAGGGCTACTCCGGCTCCCAGTACTCCCACCAGGGCTGGCTGACCGAGGGCCAGCGCTACTTCCTCCTGGACGACGAGCTGGACGAGTCCTCCGGCACGGACAAGCGCACCAAGACCTACATCTGGGACCTGGCCGACCTGACCAACCCGGTGCACACCGGCACCTACAGCTCCCCCGCCACGGCGATCGACCACAACCAGTACGTCAAGGGGCAGCACACCTTCCAGGCCAACTACCAGGCCGGGCTGCGCATCCTCGACGTCAGCGGCGTCGCCTCGGCGCGGCTGACCGAGGTCGGCTACTTCGACATCTACCCGGCCGGCGACGAAGCCAAGTTCAACGGCGCGTGGAGCAACTACCCCTACTTCGCCAGCGGCATCGTGCTCGTCAACGGCATCGAACAGGGCCTGGTCGTCGTCAAGCCCAACCTCGGCGGCACCGAGCCCCCGCCCGGCGGCCGGTTCGAGAACACCGCCGACGTCCAGATCCCCGACGCCGGCGCGGCCGTGACCTCCCCGGTGACGGTCTCCGGCGTGTCCGGCAACGCCCCCGCCACCCTTCAGGTCAACGTCGACATCAAGCACACCTACCGCGGCGACCTGGTCATCGACCTGGTGGCCCCGGACGGCTCGACGTACCGGCTGAAGGCCTCGAACAACGACAGCGGCGACAACGTGCTCACCACCTACACCGTCAACGCCTCGGCGGAGACGGCCAACGGCACGTGGCAGCTTCGCGTGCAGGACGTCTACCGGGCCGACACCGGCTACATCGACGCCTGGAGCCTCCAGTTCTGACCCCTTGAAGGCGGGTGGCGGCCCCACCGCCACCCGCCTCCGGCGATGGAGCGACCCATGCGCACCCTGCGGTTCACCGACTGGGCCTTCCTGGCCGCCGCCGCGGCCGTGGTGGTGGCGGCCACGATCACCCTGACCCGCCCCACCCCCGCCCCGGCCCACTCGACCCACCAGCCCGACCTGGTCCCGGCCGCCCACAGCGACGGCCTGTCCGAGGCCGAGGGCGGCTTCCGGTTCGACCGCGTCACCATGCCCGCCGAACGCGGCCCGGCCGTCCCCGTCGCCTTCCGCATCCTGGGCAAGGACGGCACTCCGGTGACGACGTTCCTGGACAACCAGACCAAGCAGATGCACTTCTTCGCCATCCGCGACGACATGCACGTCTTCCAGCACGTGCACCCGACGCTGCAAGGCGACACCTGGCACACCACGCTGTCCCTGCCGGACGGAGGCGCCTACCGCATGTTCGCCGAGTTCGTGCCGACGGACACCAAGGACCCGCGCCACCCCGTGGTCCTGGGCGTGCCGTTCACCGTCCCCGGCGACACGTCCCTGGTCCCGGTGCCCCCGCCGGCGGCGCGGACGGTGACAGCGGACGGCTTCACCGTGACCCGCGTGGACGAACCCGGGCAACCGGGCGTGATGCGCCCGCAGTCGTTGCGGTTCGCCATCCGCGCCCCCGACGGCACCCCGGTCAAGGCGCTGGACCCGCACCTGGGCGCGAACGGCCACATGACCGGGTTCCACACCATGCTCCTGTCGGCGACCCACCTGCACCCGGTCGAACCGGCCGGCGCACCGCTGATCAACGGCGAGCTGACGTTCCGAGCGGTATTCGCGGACAAGGGCGAATACCGCCTGTTCCTGGAGTTCTCCCACGACAACAAGCTGCACACCGCGGCCATCACGATCGCCGTGACCTGATGGAACGCACAGCGATCTACGGCATCGGCGCCGAATCGAGCCCGCTCAGCGCCCACCACGACCGCTTGGTCCGCCCGCTCGACCCCGACCTGCCCCACCCCGACCTCACACCGGTCCTGGTAGGCACGGGTCGGTAGCCGCCCGACACCCCACGTTCGGGTGATACCGGGAACTTCCGGCGTCGCGATCCGACCACCAGGCCACAGGCACTCTCGAACAGGGGCGAACTCCTCGATGTCAGGCACGAAGAACCCGGTGACCGCGCGCCGCGGCCCGTCGCTCAACCTCATCCTCACCGCCGTCGTGGTCGTGGTCGCCGCGGCCGTGATCGGCGGCATCGTCCTGGCCAACCGCTCGTCGGGCGCGGGCGGCGGTGGCGGCGGCGTGCCGGACGAGCGGCTGGTGCCGGCCAACGCCCACACGCTGTCCACAGTGGAGGGCGGCAAGGTCACGCTCGTGGAGTTCCTGGACTACCAGTGCCCGGCGTGCGCGTCCTACTACGCCAACGTGACCAAGAAGCTGGAGCAGGACTACCAGGGCCGCATCACCATCGTGACCCGCAACTACCCGCTGCAGATGCACCCGTTGGCGCTGCCCTCCGCGAAGGCCGCCGAGGCCGCCGCGAAGCAGGGCAAGTACAAGGAGATGTACCACGCCCTCTACGACGGCTTCCAGGACTGGGCCGTGAGCGGCAAGACCACCAGCAGCGACACCGCCGCCGCGACGGCCAGGTTCGAGGAGTACGCCAAGTCCCTCGGACTCGACGTCGAGAAGTTCCGCGCGGACATGGCCTCGGCCGACGTCCAGGCCGTGATCGACCGGGACCTGGCCGACGGGCAGGCGCTGGGCGTGAGCAGCACGCCGACGTTCTTCCTCAACGGCGAGAGGTTCACCCCGACCGCGAAGACCTACCCGGACCTGGACCGCGAGCTGCGCGCGAAGATCGACGCGGCGCTGGGCGGATGAACGCCCGGCTGGCCTGGCTCTACGTGATCGGCGGCGGGCTCGGCCTGGGCGCCGCCGCCGCGCTCGCGCTGGAGAAGATCGCCAAGCTGCGCGACCCCGCGTACGTGCCGACGTGCTCGCTCAACCCCGTGGTGTCGTGCGGGTCGGTGATGGACAGCCCGCAGGCGGAGGCGTTCGGCTTCCCGAACCCGTTGCTGGGCATCGCGGCGTTCGCCGTCGTGGTCACCACCGGGGTCGCGGTGCTGGCGGGGTTCGAGCCGCCCCGCTGGTACCGGGTGGCGATGAACGTCGGCACCGCGTTCGGGGTCGTGTTCGTGCACTGGCTGATCTTCGCGAGCCTGTACGACATCCGCGCGCTGTGCCCGTACTGCATGGTCGTGTGGGTCGTGGTGCTGCCGATCTTCTGGTATACGACGCTGGACACGTGGCCCGCGCTCGCGCCGCTGCGCCGGGTGCACAGCGCGGTGCTCGCGTTGTGGTACGCGGTGATCGTGGTGCTGGTGCTGTTCGCGTTCTGGGACTACTGGTCGAGCCTGGTGTGAGGTTCCTGCCGCTGGTCATGGTGCGGATGCCGGTGCTGCCGCTGGAGCGGTTCCGGGACCTGCAACCGGACTCGCTCGACGCGGCGGGCCGGTTGTGGGCCGACGCCGGGCTGCGCGACGCGGTGCGGGTGGCCAACCCGGGGTTCGCCCGCGAACTGGACCGGCGGGGCGCGCCGGACCGGCGGGCGGCGCTGGCGTTGTTCCGCTACGCCAACCGGATGGTGACCCGGCCGACGCCGTTCGGGCTGTTCGCGGGCACCGGGTTCGCGTCGTGGGGCGCGGACGGGCCGTTGCGCGCGCCCCGGGCCGTGCGGCGGCACGAGCGGGTGGACGCGGTGGCGGTGGGCGCCCTGGTGCGCGGGACGCGGCCGGACGTGGTGGGGCGCAACCCGACCGCGCGCGTGTCCGGCACGCGGGTCGTGGCGCAGCCGCCGGGGGTCGCGGGACGGCCGCGGTCGGTGCGGCGGTCGGACGTGGTGGACGCCGTGCTGGCGTTCACCGCTTCGCCCCGGCCGTGGGCGGAGGTCGTCGGGCTGGTGCGGGAGTCGTCACCGCACGTGCCCGAGGACAAGGCGGTCGCGTTCGTGGACACCCTTGTCCGCGAGGGGTTCCTGGTGGACGTTCGGCGGCCGACGGCGCCGTTCGGGTTCGACGTGACCGGTCTCGACCTGCCCGAGCCCACGTTGGTCGATCTCGCGCTGGACGTGGGCGACACCGTGGACGGCCGATGGCGCGACCCGCTCGCCACGGCGTTGGAGGTGTTGCAGCGCATCGCCCTGGCCCGCCGGCCGCCCGCCGAGCTGACCCGGTACGCGCACGTGTTCGCCGAGCGGTACGGGCACGAGGAGGTGCCGGTCGAGGACGTGCTGGACGACCTGGGCGGGCTGCCCGCCCGTGGACCCGACGACGACCGCGACCTGGACCCGTTGCGGCGCTTGGTGTTGCGGCGGGCCGAACGGGACCCGGTGGTCGAGTTGAGCCTGGCCGACGTGGCGGGGCTGCCGTCGCACGGCTTGCGGCCGGTGCCGTCGTGCGATGTGTTCGTGCAGGTGGCGGACGGTCGGCTGGTGCTCGCACCGCGCGGGGTGGTCGCGCCGGGCGGTCGGGCGTTCAGCCGGTTCGCGCCGTTCGACCCGCGCGTGGACGGGCACCTGCGCGACGCCGTCCGCAACGAGCGCGAGCCGGGGACCTGTTTCGCGGCCTTGGACTACTGGCACGACACCACGGTCAACCACGCGGGCGGGTCCTCGCCGTACGAGACGGTGCTGGCGTGGTCGTCGGTGGCCCCGGACGCCCTGCGGCCGGCGGACATCGTGGTCGGGCACCGGGACGGCCGCCTGCACCTGCGGTCGCGGCGGGACGGGCGGCGGGTGCTCGTGCGGACCCACCACCTGGTCGGCACGTCCACCGCGCCGCCCCTGCCGGACTTCGTGCACCGGGTGTCGAACGAGCACTTCGCCGTGCCCGGGTGGAGTTGGGGGTCCTTCGCGGACGCGGCGCTGCGCCTGCCCCGGATCGAGGTCGCCGGCGTGGTGGTGTCGCCGGCGCGGTGGCGGGTGGACCACGACGACGTGGAGCGGTGGCGGGCGGACGTGCCGAGGTTCGTGCACGTCGGCGACGGCGACACCCGGCTGCTGCTGGACCTCGACCACCCGGTGCACCGCGGGTTGCTGCGCGGGCACGAGTGGGTGGAGGAGTCGTTCCTGCGGCCGGACCAGGCCGGTCACGCCACGGAGATCGTGGTGACGGCCGTGGACGACGGCTACCGGCCCGAGGTGCTCGACCTGCCGACGCGCACCGAGGTCGCCGCGCCCGTGCCGCGACTGCCGGGTGACGGGTGGTGGGCGCTGCACCTGCGGTGCGACCGCCGGTCTGAGGACGCGGTGCTGGCCGCGCTGAGCGGGTTCCTCCCGGCGGGGCGGTGGTTCTTCGTCCGCTACGACGTGCCGCGCGACCACCTGCGGGTGCGGGTGCGCGCCGACGCGGCCGGGATCGACGAGCTGTGCGCGGCGGCCCGGTTGCTGCACGGGCGCGGGTTGGTGGCGGAGTTCTCCGTCGAGCCGTACGTGCCGGAGGTCCAGCGGTACGGCGGCCCGTCGAACCTCGCGGTGTGCGAGGAGCTGTTCTGCGTGGACACGACGAACGTGGTGCGGTGCTTGGCCGAGCCGCGGCCGGACGGGGTGGACGACGCGACGTTCGCCGCGCTCTCGGCGGACGCGTTCCTGACCGCGCTGGGGACTCCCGGTGACCTGGCGCTGGCGGCACTGTCCCGCCAAGCCGCCGATCCGGCGTCCCGGGCCGAGCGGCGGCAGGAGCACGAGCAGCGCAGGCTCCTGCGCCTGCTCCTCGGCTCCGGCGGGCCCCGGTACGAGTACCCGCCGGTCGAGCTGCCCGAGGAGGTCTTCACGAGCTTGCTGCACATGCACCTCAACCGGCTGGCCGTCGAACCGGCCGACCAGCACCGGGGCGCGCGGCGGCTGCTCGCCGCGCGCCGGTCACGCCAGCAGCAGTGAGTACCGGTCCCAGCCGCCCACCCGCACGAACCCCAGGTCCGCGTACCCCGCCAACGCCCAGGTGCCGTCCGTCCCGCGCGGCACGCCGATGCTCAGCGTCGTGAACGCCCGGGGCGCGCACCGGGTCACGTCGGCCAGCATCCGCCGCACCGCGCCGGTCCCCCGCTCGGCCGGCCGCACGCACACCGTCTCCACCCACAGGTCGGTCGGGTCGTCCGGCCAGGTCACCACCAGGAGGAACCCCAGGAGCCCGGCCGGTCCGACGAGCACCCGCGACAGCTCGGGCCGCAGGCCGGGGTGCTCCAACGCCGCCGCGATCCGCGCCCGGCCGCGCCCGGAGGTGGGTTCGGCCTCGAACACGGTCGTGTAGAGGTCGGTGACGGCGTCCCGGTCACCGTCGGGGTCCAGCGGTCGCGGATCGGGTCCGGGCGGGCCGGGGATCGCGGGGAGCAGCGGGCGGCTCAGCTCCGCGAACCCGGACTTGTAGCCGAACCCGAGGCGTTGCGCCAGGCCGCGCAGGTCGTCCTGGCCGTCGAGGACGTCCACCAGCAGCTCCACGTGCCGACCGCCGGCCAGCGCCAGCGACCGGTCCCGCGACCACTCCAGCAGCGCCCGGCCCACGCCGCGCCCGCGCCACCCGGGCACCACCCCGCCGGCGCACTCCACGAACAGCGAGCCGCGGTGGGCGCTGACGACGACCCGCGCGTACCCCGCCAGCCGACCGCCCACGCGGGCCACGGCGGCGTTGCCCACGTCGGCGGCGGCCAGCACGGGCCCGAGCAGCACGGGGTGGCGTTCGCGGCACCCGGCGTCCCACGGGCACGGCCGCCCGGTGTCCTCGGCGCACAACGCCGCCGCGACCGGCGCGATGTCCCGGTCGGCGAAGTCCGCGATCACGACCGCCCCCTGGTGAACACGGCGTCCAGCGCGCGCAGCAGCAGGTCCGCCACGACGATGCCGGGCGCGTCCGACGCCGACCCGATCAGCTCCACCACGTCCAGGCCCACGACGTCCAGCCGCCGGCACAACCCGTCGACCAGCGCGACCGCCTCGGCGTGGCCGAACCCGCCGGGCAGCAGCGTGCCGGTGCTGGACAGGACCGACGGGTCGAGCACGTCCACGTCGATCGTCACGTGCCAGCGCAACCCGGGCGGCAGAGCGGCCACGATGTCGTCCACCGGCACGTCCAGGGCGCCGCGGCCGGGCCAGCCGAGCAGTTTCGGGCTGTGCTGCGGCGGTTCGGCGGTGAGCTGGCGGATGCCGAACTGCGCCACGCACGCCACCGCGTCCAGGCCGACCACCCAGTCCAGGAAGTTGCCGTGGTGGGCGTCCGCGCGGTCGCCGGTGCGGACCTGGCCGTAGTCGTGGTGGGCGTCCAGGTGCAGCACGCCGAGCCGGTCGTGGGTCCGGGCGAGGCCGGTCACGACGGGCAGGGTGATGGAGTGGTCGCCGCCCAGCACGACCGGCACCCGGTCGGCCGCCGCGACCGCCTCGACGGTGTCGGCGAGGTCGGTGAGCATCGGGCCGTTGCGGGCGGGCGCGACGCCGGTCAGGTCGCCGATGTCCACCAGCGCCACGCCGTCGAGCACGCGCCGGCCGGTGACCGGGTCGAGCATCCCGACCGGGCGGCCGTCGCGGAAACCGGCCCGGAACAGGCCGGTGCTGACCCGCCGCAGGTACTCCGGCCCGAACCGCGCGCCGGCCCGGTAGGTGACGCCCGCGTCGTAGGGGACGCCGACGACGACACCGCGCGCCGACCCGCGCAGCGCGCCCGCGAGGTCGGTCACGGGCAGGCCGAACAACCCCGTGCGCACGGACACCGACGGCTCGCCGTAGGGGCGCAGCAGGCCCAGTTCGCGCAGGCTGTCCACCGCGCCGAGCAGCACGTCCGAGCGGTCCCGGTCGGCGCCGACCTCGGCCGCGACCGCGCTCACCGCCGTGGGCAGCGCGAACAGCGCCAGCAGCCGCGCGGACGTCCGGCCCACCCGCACCTCGCGGCCGGTGCCGGGCCACCAGAACACCGCGCCGTCGGCGTCGGCCGAGCGGCGCACCACGTCGGGCGCGATCACCAGGACGTCCTCCAGGCCCGCCACGGCACTACTCCGCCGCGCCCACGACCGGCCGCCCGGACCACGCGGCCCACATGTCCGCGTACCCGCCGCCGGCCGCCAGCAACGCGGCGTGCGGGCCGTGCTCGACCACCCGCCCGTCGGCCAGCACCACGACCCGGTCCGCCCGCACGGCGGTGTCCAGCCGGTGCACGATCTGCACGACCGTCCGGCCCGCCAGCAGGACGTCCACGCCGTCCGACAACGCCTCGTCCAGCACGACCACCGGCGCGTCCTTGAGCACCACCCGGGCCAGGGCGAGCTGCCGGCACTGCGCGGGCGTGGGCCGGTAGGCGTCCGGGCCCAGCTCGGTGTCCAGGGCGAGGTGCGCGCCGACCGCGCCGAGCGCGGCGGTCAGGTCCGCGTCGGGGGCGTCGGGGCGGGCCAGGCGCAGGTTGTCGGCGACCGTGCCGTGGAAGACGTGGTCCTCCTGGGTCACCAGGGCGACGTGGTCGCGGGGCGCGGCGAGGTCGGTGACCGGCACGCCGCCGACGGCCACCCGGCCCGCGTCCGGCCGCAGCACCCCCGCGACGAGCATGGCCAGCGTCGACTTGCCCGCGCCGGACGGGCCGACCACCGCGACCCGTTCGCCGGGCGCGACGGTCAGGTCGATGCCGTGCAGCACCGGCCGGTCCGGGCGGTAGCCGAAGCGGAGGCCCGCGATCTCCAGGCCCGCGTCCGCCGGCAGCGGTCCTTCCCCGGTCCCGGGCGCGGGCGCGACGCCGAAGATGCGGGCGAACGCGGCGGACGCCGACTGCACCTCGCCGAACCAGTACGCCAGGTCGTCCAGCGGGGTGACCATGGCCCGGACGAACAACGCGATCGTGGCCACCTCGCCGATGTCCGCCCGACCGAGCACGACGAGCCACGCGCCCCACGCCAGCACCACCACCAGCGCCAGGTGGTAGCCGGCTTGGACGACCGGGAACCACCGCACCTGCAACCGCACCGGGCGCTTCGACGCTTCCTCCGCCCGCGCGACCCGTTCGGCGACCAACTGCCGCCGCCGTTCCCCGAGGCCCAACGCCTCGACCGTGGCCGCGCCACGCGCGGTCTCCGCGACGGCCGTGGTCAACGCGGCCTGCGCGGCCAGTTCGTCGGCGAACGCGGCGGGCGCGCGTCGGGTGAACCACCGCGTGGACAGGGCGATCAGCGGCAGGCCGACCACGCACGCGCCCGCGACCAGCGGGTTGACCAGGAACGCCGCCCCGACCGTCAGCACAGCGGTCAGGACGCCCACGACCGTCTCGGGCAGGCCGGTGCGGACGATGTCCCGAATGGACTCCAGGTCGGTCGTGGACCGGGACAGCACCTCGCCGGGGCCGACCCGTTCCACGGTGGACAGCGGCAGGGCGAGGACCCGTTCGGTGAAGTCCTCCCGCAGGTCGGCGAACACGACCTCGCCGAGCGTGAACGACAGGCGCGTGGCGACGAACGCCAGCCCGGCCTGGGCGAGCAGGGCGACGCCGATGAGCAACGCGACCACGTCCACCTCGGTGCCCTCGAACCCGGTGGTCACGCCGTCGACCAGCACGCCCAGCAGCACCGGTGGCGCCAGCCCGACCGCGACCGCCAGCAGGTGCACGACGAGCAGGCGGGCGAGGCGGGTCCGGTGCGTGGTGAGGAGGGTGGTGATCTCGCGGGCGACCGTGCGGCGGTCGGCGAGGGGAAGGGTGTTCATGCCGTCCCCCGGGTGACCAGGAGGCGGTAGGCGTCATTGGCAGCCACAAGCGTGTCGTGGGAACCGCTGACCGCGGTGCCGTCCGTGAGGAGCACGACCCGGTCGGCGACCTCCAGGAACGCCGGACTGGTGGTGAAGACGACGGTCGACCGGCCGCGCCGGGCCTCCTTCAGCCGACGGGCGACCTCGATCTCGGTGGCCGTGTCCAGGGCGCCGGTCGGGTCCACCAGCAACAGGTGCTCGGGATTGCCCAGGACCGCACGAGCCAACGCCAACCGCTGCCGCTGACCGCCGGAGAGCGTGCGGGCGTCCGCCCCGACCTCCGTGTCGAGGCCTTCGGGCAGCGCCGCCACGACGTCATCGGCGACAGCGGTCCGCAACGCGGCGGCGACCGCGTCATCCGGACTGGTCAGCCACGGGTCCACAGCTTCCCGGACAGTGCCCGAGAACAGTGCCGGATCGTCGTGCAGCGCAACCACGCGCCGCAGCAGTCGTGCGTCCAACTCATGAAGCGGAGCACCTCCCAACGTGGCCTCCCCGGGCACCACCCCGGCCAACCGAGCAGCACACCCGGCCGCGTCCCCCGTCACCACCGCCGTGAACACCCCTTGCGGCGCAACAAGTTCCCCATCGACCAGGTCCCCTCCCACTGGAGCGCGTCCGCCCTCCACCTGTTGCGGAACATCCAAAGCACGCACAACGTTGTCCGCCGCCACCACGGCCTCACTCCGGGTGGAGACGAACCCGGCCACCGACGACAACGGCTCCACCAGGAACGCCGCAGCGGCGAAGAACGCGACCAGTTCGCCGGCCGTGATCGCCCCGCCCACCGCCAACCGAGCCCCCAACCAGGTCACCACGACCAGGAACACCCCCGGCAACAGCAACTTGGCCGCCTCCAGGGCCGCCTGGGTGTGCGCAACCGCGACCCCCGCCGCACGCGTCCGCCGAGAGACGTCCCGGTACCGATCCCGAAACGCCCGCTCCGCCCCGATCCCCCGCAGCACCCGCAACCCGAGCGCGATGTCGGACCCAAGATCCCCCAGCCGCCCGAGCAACCCCCGGTGCTCCCGCTGGCGGTCCTCCAACGGCTCAGCCACCTTGGTGGTGACCCACATCACCACCGGCACGCCGACCAACACCACCACACCCAGCAGCGGCGACCCGGCCAGCAGGTAAACGGCAACCACCACCAAAGACACGCCGGCGGCGACCACCCGCGCCAACGCGTTCGGATAGTCCCCGATGTCATCGGTGTCGGTGGTGACGGACGTAGCCAAGTCCCCGGCCGAAACCCGCCCACCGGTCGCGCCGAGCCCGACCCGCAACTTCAACGAGCAAGCCACCCGAATCCGCAACCGAGCCGCCAACGCATACCGCCCCACACTCCCCACAACGGCAACCACGACCAGCCCGACCAACACCCCCACAGCCGCCACCACGCCGACACCGACGACAGCAGCATCCAGCACCCGCCCGATGGCCCAAGGCAGCAACGCCTCGGCAACCCCCTCCACCAACCCCAACCCGAGAACAACCCCCACCAACCCCCGCCGCTCCCGAACAACCCCTCGGAGCAACGCCCGCCCACTCCTGTCGGTCCCCCGTGAGAGGATGGACTCGGGGGCCGGAGGCCGCGCCCCGCGCGGAACGGCGGACGCAGACCCGGCGCTGAACGGCCCGGCACCTGGCGGCTCGGCACTTGGCGACTCGGCAACCGGCGACTCGGCAACCGGCGGCGGCCCACCCGGCGGCGACCCGGCAGTCGGTGATCCGGCCGGCGGCGGCCCACCAAGCATCCCCCCGGCGGCTGGCAGCTCGGCGGCTCGGGGCTCGGTGGTGTGGTCTGAAGGTGTCATGTCAGTGGTACCGGCTCCAGGTTCGGGTACTTCGCCTGCAACGCCGCCAGGTCGGGGAGGCCGCCGATCTCGCGCAGCACCTCCACCACCCCGTCCAGGAACGGCCCCTCCCGCGCCCCCGCCGCCACCTTGAACAGCCCCCGCCCCTCCGCCACCCGCGGCACGATCGTCTCGAACCGGTGCGACCGGAAGCCGAAGCTCGACCCGTGCGTGAACCGGATCCGCCGCCGCACCGCCTCCCGCCGCACCGCCGCCAGCACCAAGCCGTGCCCGACCAGCGTGTCCTCCGCCAGCCGCACGATCACGAACGGGCAGTGCCCCACACCCAGCAGCGACGGGTGCACGACCTCCGCGAACACCCCCTGCACGTCCGCGATCTCCGCCGCCACCCGCGCGTTGTTCGCCAGCACCGCCCCCGCGTGCCGCAGCTGCCAAGCCGGATCACCCACGAACGGCACGTCCAGCGCCGCCGCGTCCGCCACCGACGGCCCGGCCCCCGTGGTCGAGCGCGCCAACCGCAGCACCACGCCCAACTGCTCCGCCGTCGGCACCCCGCGCCCACCCCGCGAGTACACGTCCACGATCCCGAGGTTCGCCAGCTCCAACCCCTGCTGGTCCAGCTTCAGCCCGGAACGCACCTCCACCACCAGCACGTCCCCGCTCAACGCGCGCAGGACCCGGTCGGTGGGCCACACCGGCGACACCAGCGTCGTGTCCACCACCACGATCCGCGGCCGGACCGGCGACTCCCGCCACGCCCGCACCCACGCCCCGACGTCCACCGCGTCCAGCGACCAGTTGTAGCGCACGGGTTCCAGCAACAGCACTTCGCACGACAACGTCCCCGCCACGTCCCCGGGAGCGATCCGCCGCCACGAGAACACGCTCGACGACTGGTACTCCAGCAACAGGTCCGTCTCGAAGTAGTCCCCCCAGAACCCGACCGTCAGCGGACGCCGTTCGGTCGGCCGCAGCATGTGCGTCAACGACCCGAACAGGTGACCGAGCGCCGCCATGCACGACCGGAACACGACACACGTGTGCTCCCACCCCGGCGGCGGGTCCCCGGCACCCAGCCGCGACTCCAGGTCCGCCACCGGCAGGCTGCGCTCGTAGCTGTGGTCGAACGCCACGCCCGAGGGCAGGAACCGCGCGCCCTGCGAGTCCGGGGAACGGAAGTGCCGCTCGTCCAACGCGTGCCCGCGCCGCAGCAACAAGGCGCGGATGCGTTGGGCCGCGTCCTCCAGGTGGTGCTCCAGGTCCACGCCGTCGAGGTCGGTGTCGTGCAGCCACGCGCGGCACGCCTTCCACTCCGGCTCGTCCTCCGCGCCCTGACCGGCGGCGGAGTCGATCAGTCCGGTCAGCAGGTCCAGTTCGAGGCTCATGCCAGGCTCCGCAACGACCCGGCGGACCACGCGTGCTCGACCGGCGGGTCGATCCGGTTGAACCGCCGGGAGTTGGTCATCGTGTACGCGCCGGCGGCGGTGAGCACCAGCCGGTCGCCCGCCGCGCACGTCGGCAGGTCGAACGCCGTGACCGCCCCGCGCACGTCCGTGCCGAAGAAGTCGTTCTCGTACAACGTGTTCCCGGCGACCAGCGTCCGCCGCTCTGCGACGCCGGCCACGTCCGGGTCGGCGAGCAGGACCTCCGGCCGGTGCCACGGCGCGAGGTTCCACGCCGACGCGTCGACGGTCACCACGTCCGCCCCGAACGCCGGGTGGTCGCGTTCGACCGACAGCACCGACACGAACAGGAACCCGTGCGGTCCCAGGATCCCGCCGCCGGGTTCGAACTGCAGCGCCATCGGCCGCCCGGTCCGCGCGCGCCACGCCTCGACCTCCCGGCCGACCGTGCGCAGGCCCGCGAGGGCCCGGCCGCGACTGGCGTAGAGGCTGAAGAACCCGCCGCCGAGGTCGAGGGTGTCCACCGTCGGGAACGCCTCGGCGACGGCCAGCGCGTAGCGGGTCTTGTGCAGCAGGTGTTCGGGTGTCATCTGGCCGGTGTGCATGTGCAGGCGCACCAGCGGACAGCCCCACCGCGCCAGCACCGCGTGCCAGCGCGGGTCGGTCGCCTCCACCCCGAACCGGCTCACCCGGCCGAACGTGGACGCTTCGCGCTCGATGTCGTCGGGCAGCGGCACCCGCAGCCGCACCCCCACCGGGGACCCGGGGAACGACCGGCACAGCCGCTCCAACTGCTCGACCGACGACGCGTCGAGCACCACCCCGCCCGCGCGCAGCTCCACCGCGTCGGCGGTGGTGAAGGACGGCCCGGTGGCGGTGATCCGGTCGAACCCCGCCGCCCGCGCCAGCCGGTACTCGCCGATCGAGGCGACGTCCGCGCCCAGGCCGAGCGCCGCCAGTTCGGCGAGCACGGACGGGGTGTGGCAGGCCTTGACCGCCAGGTTGAGCGCGCCGATCCCGCCGACGTCCTCGACCAGGGTGGCCACGGACCGCCGCAACCCGTCCAGGTCGTAGACCAGCGCGGGTGTCGGCAGCGCCAGGGCGGCGCGGAACAGCTGCGCGGCGGGCGGCCGGACCAGCGGCGCGACCCGGCGGACGACACCGGACATCGGCACGGCGGACCTCCTCGATCGGCGTGCCGGGCGCGGCGCCACGCCCGGCACGGTGGATCAGCTCTTCGTCTTCGGCCGGTTCATCGCGAGGATGGACAGGTCCGTGCGGATCTCGCGGACGTCGCCCGCGATGACCTCGGTGTCGTCGGCGACACCCAGCTCGTCGATCGACAGGTCACCCGACGACGTGAACATCTCGGCGAGCGACTTCTCCAGTGCGGCAATGGATTCCATGGCGCATTCACCTCCCCCTTGTGCTCGGCTGTGCGAACGCGTGGCGGCGGTGCCGCGGAGGGTCAGCCGTGGACGGCGTCGGCGTGCGCCCGCAACGGCGAACCGTCCGGGAGCACCGCGCCGCCCAGCTCCTCCACGACCTCCGCCAGCCACGACGTGAATCGCCGACCGTCCAGGCCCAGCTCGGCGCGCGCCCCGGGTGTCGCCGTGCCCGCGGCGAAGTGGCGGGCGCGGGCCCAGGAGGTGGCGAGCCGACGGGCGAGGACGGCCGGCCCCTGCGGGACCAGGTCGCCGTGGCCCAGCAGGGAGAGGTAGAGCACGGTCTGGTGGGTGTAGACGTGGTAGGCGGCCAGCGCGCGGTCGACGCTGAACTCCCGGTCGCCGCCCCACGGCACGGGGATGCGGTGGCTCTGCTCGTCCACGTACCCGCGGCGCAGGATCTCGCGCGCCACCCCGATGTCGGCGAGCTTCTGGTGCAGGGACTCGTGCAGGACGATCTCGGCGGCCTCGGCCTCGTCGGCGAACACGCCCGCGTTGACGAAGATCAGCAACGGGGTGCCGGCGTAGTAGCCGCTGCCCATCGCGCCCTCGAACAGGCCCACGCCCGCGACCGAGCGCACGGTCTCCGCGCCCAGCAAGGGAAGTGCGCGGTCGAGGGTGGACAGCGTCCGGCCCAGCGCCGCGTCGTGCTCCGGTGTGGGCGCGACCGCCGTGACCACCGCCGCGTCGCTCGCGGAGGCCATGGAGGCGTTGAAGCGGGCCACGACCTCCTCGCCGACCGGGTCGCCGCGCCACCCGCGCAGGGCGTGCGGCAGGTCGGCGGACCGGGTGTCGGCGCCGAGGTGGGTGCGGGGCAGGTCGAGGTACTCCGCGACGACCCGGCGGCCCTCGTCGTCGTCACCGGCGAGGAAGGCGCGCAGCGCGGAGTCCAGCGTGCCCCGGCGCAGGCTCTCCAGCTGCGGCGCGGCGGCGGCGTCGAGGCCGGTGACCCCGCACCGGTGCGCGCACAGCCGGCCCAGCCCCCGGTAGTAGGCCGTCGCGGTGCGGCGGATGTCGTCGGCGTGGCCGAACACCCCCGACGCGAGCTTGCGCTCCTGGGCGGTGGCCAGGCCGCCCGGCAGCGTCCCGGCGGTCACGCGGCACGCTCCACCAGGCCGTGGCGGCGCAGCATCGCGACCTGGCTGTCCACGACCTGCCCGGCGCGCTCCGGACCCGCGCCCATGACGTCGGCCAGGCGCTGCACGACCGCGTCGCGCGGGCTGCCGTCGCACAATTCGAGCACGTACCACGTGAGGCGGTCGAGCACGCTGACCGAGAATGGTTCGCGCACGAACACGAATGCGGCGGACAAATCCGCGTACGGTTCCAGCTCCCAGCCGGACGTGCGCACCAACACTTCTCCCGGGCGTGCGTCACCGCCCGGGGCACGGTTTTCCCCCACTGCCGCTCCCCCTGTTACCGCAGGCCCCGAGGGGCCATCCCCACCACGAACGTACCAGCACGTGACGAGAAAGGAACAGGAAGAAGAACATTCCACCCGATACGGGAAAGCGCACCAAAAATAGTCACCCGATCGATGTAACACGGGACGTTCACCGACTCTTGGTGATCCATTTCGTAGCTCAAACGGGCGATATCCGCCACGATCGTGAGCGTTCACCTCTCCGCAACCCTGCCAAGGAGGTTCCGTGCAGACCCTGGACCGCACCCGGCTCTCCTGGACCAAGCGCCTGCTCGTCGCGCTGAGCGCGCTGGCGTCCGTGCTCGGCGTCACCGCGGTGGCCGGCCCGGCCGCCGACGCGACCGTCTACAGCTCCTGCACCATGACCCGCTGCGCCGACGCCCGGTCGGCCAACTCGACGTGGTCGGCGAAGGGCTACCCCGGCTCGCGCGGGTGGTACAGCTGGCCCAACGGTCAGTGCAACTTCGCCGGCGGCACGTTCTACAACCGCGAGGGCCAGCTGCCCAGCGGCCGGTCCTACCTGGAGTTCGACGTCTACCCGCGCGCGTGCGGCGCGTCGCGCGACGCCTACCGGATCGTGGTGGACCGGACCACGGGCGCGGTCTACTTCTCGCCCAACCACTACGGCGACTTCTACCGCCTGTGAGGACGGGCTCGCGCCGCCCCCACGGGATCGGGGGCGGCGCGAGCCGTCAGGCGCGTTCGAACACCACGATCGGGATCTCCCGCGCCAAGGCCTTCTCGAACACCGCGAACCGGGACTTGGCGGCGCGGAACAGGTCGGCCAGCTCCTCCCGCTCCTCACCCCGGGCGATGCGCGCGGTGGCCTTGAGGGTCCGCGTGCCGATCTCCACCGTGACGTCCGGCCGGGCGAGCACGTTGTGGTACCAGCCGGGGTTGTTGGGCAGACCGCCGTTGCCCGCCGCCACGACCCACCGGTCACCGGCGGACAGGTAGCGCAGCGGGGTCACCCGTTCGATACCGGACTTCACACCGACGTGGTGCAACAGGAGCAGGGTGCGTCCCTCCGTAACACCTCCGTTGGCGCGGAAGTCCTCGATCACCCGCTGGTCGTGCGCACGGCGTTCGTCCGCCGTGGACCCGCCGGTCGTGGTCTGCTCGGTCATGGCGGAGATCCTGGCACGTCAGGGCGTCCGGCAGGACACGGTCGGGTTCGCCCACTGGCCGTTGGCCATGACGGTGAAGCCGAACGTGGTGCTGGCGCCCGCGGCGAGGTTGCCGTTGCCGTTGGGCTTCATGGTCATCACGTTGCCGCTGGAGTCCCAGCTCGGCGTGCCGTTCCACGTGGCCGACACCCGCTGCGGCGCGGTGACGGTGACGGCCGCGGTCCAGCTCGTGATCGCCGAGGAGCCGGCGGTGATGGTGACCTCGCCGTTGAAGCGGTCGCCCCACTGCTGGGTGGTGCGGTAGGTGGCGGTGCAGGAGCCGGCGGGCGGCGGCGTGGTGGTGGTCGTCGTGCCCGGCGGGGTGTCGGTGGGCGCGACGGCGCGGCCGGTGCTCGGCGAGATCATGCCGGTGCACAGGCCGCGGGACTTCAGGTTCGCGACGATCTGCGGGATGGCGTTGATCGTCGTCTGGTAGCCGTCGTGCATGAGGATCACGCCGCCGGCCTGCAGGTTCGACGCGGCCTGCACGATCTGCGCGGTGCTCGCGCCGTTCCAGTCCTGCGAGTCGACGCTCCACAGCACCTCGGTGAGGCCGAACTGCGCCTCGACCGCCTTGAGCGTGCTGTTGGTCTCGCCGTAGGGCGGGCGGAACAGCTTGGGCGCCTCGCCGGTGGCCTGCTGGATCGCCTGCTGGGTCTGGCTGATCTCGGAGGTCATCTGCGCCTGGCTGAGCTGGGTCATGTGCGGGTGGCTCCACGAGTGGTTGCCGATCCAGTGGCCGGCGTCCTTCTGGGAGCGGGTCAGCGACGGGTTCGCGGAGACCTTGTTGCCCTGGTTGAAGAACGTGGCCCGGGCGCCGGCGGAGCGCAGCGCGCCGATCACCTGGCTGGTGGTGCTCGCGTTGGGGCCGTCGTCGAAGGTCAGCGCCACGTACCCGGAACGGCAGTCCGCCGGCGGCGCGGACGTGGTCGTCGTGGTGGTGCTCGGCGTGCCGGCGGCGTTCAGGGCGTTGAGGACCGAGGTGTAGGCGGCCTTCTTGTTGCCGGAGGAGTCGAACAGGAGCGGGGTGCCGGACGCGCGCCACGAGTCGCTGTCACGGATGCCCCAGACGGTGATGCCGGTGCAGCGCGACACGGCCAGGCACGCCTGCACGACGCCCTGGTACTGCTGCGCCTGCGTGCTGCCGGAACCCTCGATGTCCAGCTCGGTGATCTGCACGTCCACGCCGAGGTTGGCGAAGTTCTGCAACGTGGTGTGGTAGTTCGAGGGGACGGGGTTGCCGCTGTTGAAGTGCGCCTGGAAGCCGACGCAGTCGATCGGGACGCCGCGGGACTTGAAGTCCTGGACCATCCGGTAGACGGCCTGGGTCTTGGCGTGCGACCAGTTGTCGGTGTTGTAGTCGTTGTAGCAGAGCTTGGCGTCGGGATCGGCGGCGCGGGCGGCGCGGAAGGCGGCCTCGATCCAGTCGTTGCCGGTGCGCTGGAGGTTGGAGTCGCGGCGGGCGCCGGTGCTGCCGTCGGCGAAAGCTTCGTTGACGACGTCCCAGGCGTAGATCTTGCCGCGGTAGTAGGTGGCGACCTGGGTGACGTGGTTGAGCATGGCCTGGCGCAGGGCGCTGCCTTCCATGCTCTGCATCCAGCCGGGTTGCTGGGAGTGCCAGGCCAGGGCGTGGCCGCGGACGCGTTTGCCCTGGTTGCGGGCGTGGTTCACGATCCGGTCGGCGTTGGTGTAGGTGAACTGGCCGCGGTTGGGCTCGGTCGCGTCCATCTTCATCTCGTTCTCGGCCGTGACCATGTCGAACTCGCGGTTGAGGATGCCCACGTAGGTCGAGTCGCTCAACTTGTTCGCGGCCACGGCGGTGCCGAAGTACCGGCCGCTCTCGGCGGCGGCGGAGGCCAGCGTGGTGCCGGCGCTGGCGACCAGCGGCAGGGCCAGGGCCGCCGCGCTCAGCAGCCCGAGGGCGCCGGTGACGGCCGCTATCCGGCGCGGTGTGCGCCGGTCGGCGTCGTTCTTGGACATCATCGTCCTCCAAAGCGCAAAAGTTTCGGTCGAGTTATCGACAGTTTCGGCAAGCTTGAGCGCTCGAATTGAGATCGTCAAGGAATCGGCGACCAAGGGAGACGGGCGGTCGTGGTTGCCAAATCGGCAACGAAGTTTGCCCAATCGGCCAGGGCGGGCGCAGTGTGGTCCGCGGAGGTGGTCACGATGACCCGGTCAGTGGTGAAGCAGTCGGCGGCGAAGCAGTCGGTGGCGAAGCAGAAGGTGGCGGCGCGGTCGGTGGCGGCGCGGGAGCTGTCGAGCAGGTACGACGTGGTGGTGGTCGGCGGCGGTGCGGCCGGGCTGAGCGGTGCGCTGATGCTGGCCCGGTCGCGGCGGTCGGTGCTGGTGGTCGACTCGGGCGCGCCGCGCAACGCGCCCGCCGAGGGTGTGCACGGCCTGCTCGGGCACGACGGCGTGAAGCCCGCGGACCTGGTGGAGCGAGGACGCGCGGAGGTACGCCGGTACGGCGGGCAGGTGGTGCACGGCGAGGTGGCCGGGGTGGTGCGGGCGGACGCCGGTTTCACGGTGTCGTTGGCCGACGGCCGGTCCGTGCACGCCCGACGGTTGCTGGTCGCCAGTGGTCTGGTGGACGAGTTGCCGCCGGTGGACGGCCTGCGCGAGCGGTGGGGGCACGACGTCGTGCACTGCCCGTACTGCCACGGGTGGGAGGTGCGGGACCGGGCGATCGGCGTGCTGGCCTCCGGGCCGATGTCGGTGCACCAGGCGTTGCTGTTCCGGCAGTTGAGCGACGACGTGACCTACTTCGCGAACAATCGCCCCCTGTCCGATGAGGACGCCGAGAAGCTCGCCGCCCTGGGGGTGCCGGTCGTGGCCGGCGAGGTGAAGGCCGTGGAGGTCGCCGACGACCGCGTGGCCGGCGTCCGCCTGTCCGACGGCACGGTGGTCGCCCGCGAGGTGGTGGCCGTGGCGACCCGGATGGTCGCCCGCGCCGACTTCCTCGCGGGACTGGGCCTGCACGCCGTGGAGCACCCTTCGGGCGCGGGCGTGCACGTGCCGGCGGACGCGGCTGGTCGCACCGAGGTGCCGGGCGTGTGGGTGGCCGGCAACGTCACCGAGCCCTCCGCCCAGGTCGGCGCGTCGTCGGCCGCGGGCGCAGCCGCCGGCGCGCAGATCAACGCGGACCTGGTCGCCGAGTCGGCGAGGTGGGCGGTGGACACGCACCGCTCCCCCTTCGCCCACGCCTCCGAGGCCCACAACGCGGACCGAGTGGCAGGCACCCGCCGCCACGGCCTCTGAACACACGCCAACCAACCCCGCCGCCCCACCAACGCCGCCCCACCAACGCCGCCCCACCAACGCCGCCCCACCAACGCCGCCCCACCAGCGCCGCCCGCGCCGACCTCGCCGCCCAACCAGCGCCGCCCTACCCCGCTGGCCCGCCAGCGCCGCCCAACCAGCGCGCCCAAGTTGGCGCGGCCGGGTCAGCGCACCCGAGCCAGCGCGACTGGGGTAGCGCGGCCGGGCCGGGGTGGCGGGGTTAGCGCAGGGCGGGTCAGCGCGGTCCGGTCGGCGCGCCCAACCCAGCCAGGCCGGTCACGGCGGCGGGGTCGACGCAGGCCGGGCCGGGCCGGCGCGAGTGGGTCGGCGCGGATGGGTCAGTGGGTGGCGAGGAGCCAGTGGGACCAGTCGACCACCTCCAGCACCCGCGAATTGCCCGCCCGTCGCGCACCCGCGAGGTGGGCGGGCAGGCGGCCCGAGGCGCGCAGGACCGCCCACTGGTCGCCGGACAGGGTCAGCGCTCGCACGTCCAGGTCCGCCAAGCCCGCCACGTCGTCCACCTCCGCCCCCGACAGGTCCACACAGGACAGTGCCGGCAGCTTGGCCAGGTCCGCTGTTCGCACCTTCCCACCCTTCACCGTCAGGTCCCACAGGGCCGGGTGGCCGGCCAGCTCCGACAGGTCGGCCTCCCGCGCCTCCAGGCTCAACGCCTCCACGGTGTCCGGCAGGCGCAGGTGGACCCGGCCCGCGCGGTTGATGCTCAGGTTGCGCAGCCTCGGTGTGGCGGTCAGCGCGCGCAGGTCGAGGGTCTCGGCGTCGTTCAGGTACAGCTGCTGGACCTGCTCGCGGTTCTGGACGTCTGCCAGGACTTCCGCCAGGTCCCGCGACCCGACCGACTCCGAGGCGTCGTAGTCCACGTCCTCGTCGTACAGCGGCACGATCAGGCGGCCCGAGCCCTCGGCCGGCTCGACGTCGTCGCGCCGCAGCTTCTCCAGCACCGCGCTCATCCGCGCCGTGACCGACTCGGCCACGTACCCGACCGGGCCGAAGAAGTCGCGGCCGTAAGCGATCAGCTGACCCGGTGTGCCCGCCGGACCCGGGTCGAGGTCCACGGCGCAGTAGTTGCCGGCCAGGTCCGTGAAGGCGACCACCCACCAGTCGCTGCGGGACACGCGCCGCACCACGCCCGGCGGGTCTGCCTCCAGGACCACCCGGTCGAGCGCGAACACGCCGTCGTTCCAGCCCCACGCCCCCGGCTCGCCCTCCAGGTACTCCGACACCACCTCGCGCAACGGCATGAGCTTGTACCGGCCCAGCACACCGGTCTCCCGCATGTCGTCGCCGATCAACAGGTACAGCGCCCGCACCTCCTCGGGCAGCCGCAACCCCATCTCCCGCTCCGCGGCGGCCAACTCCTCCTCGGTGCGCACCTCGCCGAACTCCGGGTCGCGTCCGGTCAGTCTTCGGTGGTGCCCGACGAACTCCTCCAGCAACTCCCCGACCCGCCGCACCGCCTCGGGATCGGTCGGCGCACCGGTGGGTTCCACCCCAGCCGGACGCGGCATGCCGGGCCGCGGGTGGTGCGGGTGGCGGTACTCCGGGTCGAGCACCACCGTGTCGGCCGAGGCACCGCCCGGCGCGAAGGCGTGCGCGAACTCCGCACCGCCGCGCCCGTCCAGCGCCACCTCGACCACGAGCGTCCGGGTCTCGCCGGGTGGTCGCAGGGCCGCCTCCAACTCGCGGATCAGGTCGAACCGCTCGAAGGAGGCGTCACCACCCATCGGCCCCCTGTCGGGGAACATCTTGAACGACCAGGACCCGCCGGTCATCACGACCTGCCACACACCGGGGCGGCCGGGGGCCAACTCCCGCTCGGCGATCCGGGCCACCGCTGCCACCAGAACTTCGCGATCTTGAGTCATGGGGTGAGTGTCGCACCGGGGTACGACAATTCAGCGCGGTCCGGCGAACAGGTCCACCACCGGGTCCCACCGGTTGCGCCGGTCCGGCGGGAACCGCCGCAGCGACTTGGCGAGCCGCCGCGACCCCGGCCGGTACCAGCGACGCGCCCACGGCGAGCCCGGTCGCGCGACCCGGCACGTGGCGTACAAAGCCAGCAGCGGCACGAAAAGTCCGCAGATGCCCAGCAGCGTCCGTCCTTTGAGGATCGCCGCCACGGCGAACACGAGGTTCACCGCCACCACCAGCACCGCGGCCAGGCTGCCGTCGTCCGGGTCGTCGTCGAACGGCGAGAACCCCGCCAGCAACAGCAGTCCGACCACGACCGCGACCAGCACGGCGTCCACCGACCGCCGCCCCTCCGGACCCCAGTAGACGTCGTCCAGCCGCAACCACAGCGCGAACTCGTCCAACGTCAACGCCGCCCCGATGCCGAACCCGACGGCCGTGGCGTCCGCCCACCCGTCGGCGGGCCGGAACACCAGCGCGGTCGCGCCCGTCCCCAACAGCAAGAAGATCCCGAACACCTGGTGGTGCACGTGGACCCCGCCCACCGAGATGTCCCGGAACGGCCCACGCCCGGCACGGATGAGCCGCGTCACCACGCGCGTGACGACGAAGGCGACCACGAAAGCGCCCAGCATCCACGCGACGACCGACCGATCCACCACGCCCGGCACTGTCGCACCAGGGCACCGCCGGCGCCGGCCGGAGCGGCTACGAAGCGCGCTCGGTCCCCAACGCCTCCACGGCCTCGACCAACGGCAAGAGCGCCGCGTCCTTGCGGGCTTCATCGAGGGCTTCCCGCAGCGCGGCACCGTGCGTGGGGCGAGCCTCGTCCAGAAGCGTCAGACCGGCCTCGGTCACGTCGGTGTAGATGCCACGCCGGTCGGTCGGGCACAGGTAGCGCGACAGCAGGCCGCGCTCCTCAAGGCGCGTCACCAGGCGCGTAGTGGCGCTCTGGCTGAGCACGACCGCGTTGGCGACCTGGTGCATCTGGAGGTGGCCACCCTCGCCGTTGTGCTGCCGGCTGAGCACTTCGAGCAGCGAGAACTCCCGCACGCTCAGGTCGTGCCCAGCCTGCAAGGCCCGCTCGACGCGGCCCTCGATGCGGTCGTGCAGGACCGACAGCGCGCACCAACCGGCAGCGAGCGCCGTCATGGAGGGGGTGGTGGCGGTCATCGTCCTGGCCTTTCACTCGTCCGGAGGGACATCCGTCACGTTAGCACAACCCGCGCTTGCAAGTATCCAGCGTCTGCAATTACCGTCGGACGCCTGTACAAGCCTGTTGCAAGTCATCGGGAAGGTCCTCTCATGCCTTTCGCGCTCGTGGCGCTGGCCATCGGTGCATTCGGGATCGGCACCACCGAGTTCGTCATCATGGGCGTGTTGCCCCAGGTCGCCGCCGACTTCGGCGTCACCATCCCCACCGCGGGCTGGCTGGTGACCGGCTACGCGCTGGGTGTCGTCCTGGGTGCCCCTCTGCTGACCGTGTTGGGCACCAGGGTGTCGCGCAAGAAGATGCTCATGTTCTTGATGGGTCTGTTCATCGTGGGCAACGCCCTGTCCGCCGTGGCACCCGTGTTCGCCGTGATGCTCACCGGTCGCGTTGTCGCCTCACTGGCGCACGGGGCGTTCTTCGGCGTCGGGTCCGTGGTCGCGGCGGGGTTGGTCGCCCCGGAGAAGAAGGCGTCGGCGATCTCCCTGATGTTCATGGGGTTGACGCTGGCCAACGTGGTGGGTGTGCCGGGCGGGACGTTCATCGGCCAGGAGGTGGGCTGGCGGGCCACGTTCGCCGTGGTCACGGCGCTGGGAGTCGTGGGGTTGCTGGGCGTGGCGAAGCTGGTGCCCGAGGGCGGCCGTCCCGAGGGGGTGACCGTGCGGACGGAGTTCGCGGCGTTCCGGAACGTCCAGGTGTGGCTGGCCATGGCGATGACCGTGCTCGGCTTCGGCGGTGTGTTCGCCGCCGTGACCTACATCGCGCCGATGATGACCGAGGTCACCGGGTACTCCGCCGGCGCGGTCACGTGGCTGCTGGTGCTGTTCGGGGTCGGCATGTTCGTCGGGAACCTGGTCGGCGGCCACTTCGCGGACCGCGCCCTGATGCCGATGTTGTTCACCTCATTGGGTGGTCTGGCGCTTGCCCTGCTCATGTTCACCTTCACGGCGCACGACCGCGTCCTTGCGGCGATCACGTTGACGCTCGTGGGCGCACTGGGCTTCGCCACCGTGCCGCCGCTGCAAAAGTGGGTCCTCGACCAGGCCTCCGCCGCGCCCACCCTGGCGTCGGCGGCGAACATCGGCGCGTTCAACCTGGGCAACGCCCTGGCCGCGTGGCTGGGCGGTCTCGTGATCAGCGCGGGTCTGGGCTACACCTCGCCGAACTGGGTCGGCGCGCTCCTGTCCGGCACCGCGCTGCTGCTCGCGCTGCTGGCGGCGGCGCTCGACCGCCGGAACCGCGGTGTCACCGTTCCGGTGGACGCGATGGCCCCGAGCCGGGTCTGAACGGCTCCACGCCGACCACGTGCCGGGCGTGCGTCGGCTGCACCACGACCTTGACCCGCTGCTCACCGGGCACCCGCCACGCGAAGTGCTCCACGCCCAGGTACTTGCGCGCCAACGCGTCGATGGACCGGTCCGCCTCCTCACCGAGAACGAACTCCACCGCCCGGCCCCGGATCACCACCCGGTCGTAGGGGTCGGCCGGATCGACGCACGACAGCGACAGCCGCGGGTCGCGGCGCAGGTTCTCCTCCTTCACCCGCCCCACGGCCGTGTTGAACACGATGTGGTCATCCTCGATGTCCACCCACATGGGTGACACGTGCGGCGATCCGTCGGGGTTGACCGTGGCGAGGTGCCAGAAGTGCGCCGCCGCGACCCGTGCCCGAACCCGATCACTCAACACCGCGCCTCCCCCGGCTCGGCGGACATTGTCGCGCGGTGGGGGTGGTCGGACCCAGTCCCCGGACGGCGGCACTTCGGCCTCGGTCCATGCTGGTGCCCGTGGACGCGGAGTTGCTGCCGATCGGGCAGTTCGCCAGGTTGAGCCGGTTGAGTGTCAAGCAGTTGCGGCACTACGCCGAACTCGGCCTGCTGGTGCCGGCGCACGTGGACGTCGCCACCGGTTACCGGTACTACCGGCGCGACCAGGCGCGACAGGCGTTGTCGATCGGCCTGTTGCGGTCGTTGGACGTTCCACTGCCGGTCGTCGCCGCCGTGTTGGCGGGGTCGGCGGAGGCGCTGGAGGACGTGCGTCGGGCGCAGGAGGAGGAGTTGGCGCGGCGGCGGCGCACCCTGGCGGCGTTGCAGCGCGTGATGTCCGACGGGTTGCCCGCGACACCCGTTCAGGTGGTCTTCGAGCCCGCGCGACGGGTGGTGGTGGCTTCGGAACGGGCGGCCGACCCGACCGACGTGGCTCGGGCGACGTCGGCCGCCGTGGCCCGACTGCTGCCGAGAGCCGTTGTGCCGCAACTGATCGGGCTGTTCCCGGTGGGGATGGTCGACGCGTTCGAGGTCCGCGTCGCGCTGGTGGCCGACGACGGCGACGAGGTGCTGCCGGGCGGGACGTTCGCCCGCGCCACCCACGTCGGTCCCTACGACCAGGTCCCGCTCACCGCCCACGCCCTGCTGACCTGGTGCGTCGAGCACGGGCACCCGCTGCGGGGCCCGCTGCGCGAGGTCTACGTCTCCGACCCCGCCACCGCCTCGCCCGACGACCTGGTCACCCACTTGATGATCCCCTTGGCGGACTAGCTCTCCACGACGGGCTCGGTCAGCACGTAGACCGGGTCCGTCAGACCGTGGGACACCGGCCCGCCCGGGCGCACTGTCGGCGGCACAAGCCGCAGGACACCCGTTACACGCACGTCCTGACCGGCTCTTCCGCCCCATGCGGCCAAGTGCTGCACGTAGACGGGAAGTTCGCCGCCTTCGGGCACCACCACGGCTCCCGCGTGCGCGTTGTGCGCGGTGCCGTGCAGGGTGATCCGCTGTCCCACGTGGACGTTGAGGTCCATCACGGCACCCTGGCGAACGCGACCGTGTAGACCTGCGCGTCGAAGTCGAGCAGTGGGCGCGAGTAGAACCGGCTCGTGCTCTGGTAGACGACCATGCCGGGTTCGGCGTGGTTGGCGTGCCACCAGTTGCGGTTGTCCTCGTCGTACCAGCCGTAGTCGAAGTTCACGTACCCCGGACGGGCGACGTACCGGTACTTGCCCATGTCCACCTGCCCGGTGGTCGGGTCGGGCCGGAACACCGCGGCGGCCTGCTCGTCTGTCCAAGACGGGTCCTGCTTCCTCCAGAACCGCTTGGAGAACAGCGCCGCGGTCAGCTCGCTGGAGTCGATCCACGACGGGTAGGCCGACAGCACGTTGCGCAAGCCGCTCAACAGCGGGTGCCGCCGGACCTGGGCCGCGTACTCGCGCGCGGTCGGCCGTGACGCCAGGATCTCGTTCAACGCGGCTTGCACCGCCCGCGCCCGCTTGAAGGTGTCGAACGACAGCCCCAACGGCGGGTTGACCACGTCGTCGCGTTCCAGGTTCACCACGGTCACGCCGATGCACCCCCGCGCGAGCGTAGCGCGCTCGTCGTCGGTCATCGGACGGCCGTGCTGCTCCTCCCACGCCGCGATGTAGTCGGGCACCGACCACTCAAGGTGGGAGACGCCGGGCGGCAACGGCGGCGCGATGGGCGGTCGGGCGACGGCCGTGTCACCGGGCGGCGCGGCGAGCGCGTGGGCCGTGGGCACCACGGCGACACCCAAGCCCAGGACGACCGCCGCCAGCACACGTACCAACCACGTGGACACTTGCTGACCTCGCGTTTCTCGAAGGTGCGGGACACGGGGCCGGGCCGGGCCGCGGAGGGATCCACGGGCACCGACCCGGACCGGGCGGACGTCACCGGGTGATCGTGATGGTCCGTTCCTGCTCGGCGGTGCCCCAGTCGGTCGGGGTCCAGACGCTCAGCGACGCCGTCGCGTACGCCGTGCCGGGGCGGAACGCCTTGGTCCGCGACACCACCGTGACGTCGACCTGCTGGAACGTCCCGGTGCACTCGGTGATCGAGACGTAGCGGTCGCCCGTGGCGATGTCCCCGCGCACGTTCTGGGTGACCTGGACCCACAGCGAGCCCTGCCCGTCGGCGGCGCACACGATGGTGGTCGGCACGACGACCGCCGCGCCCCGCGCTTCCAGGCGCGCGGACGACTCGACGGACAGGGCGGCGACGGCCCGGTCCTCCAGCGCGGTGTCCGCGCCGGCGGGCAGCGCCGACGCGACCAGGGCGGCGGCGGTCAGAGCGAGGACGGGAATTGCCCTCATCATTTCCTCCTCGATTTGGAAGATTCGGCGCGCAACCGCCCGTGATGCGGCGGCACGCCCAGAAGGAGAACGTTAGTAGCGGTTGATCTCGCAATTCAAGAAATGACAAAAGCGGTTCTTGCCAATTCCGGCGCACGGGTGACCGACCTGGTCAGAGCGGGTTGATAGGCCGTTGGCACCATTCCGACGCTGCTCGACGGACCCGCCCCGTCTCGTCGGCCCGCACAACGGGATTGACGAATAACCAGGTTCACGGTTTTCGCGCCGACCTGCGCTCGGTAGGGCGGCTCACCGGCCGACGTGGGGGCCGGTGCCACCCGGTCGGCGGCGGCTGCCGGCAGGTCCTCCCGCGGCCGGACGCCGGGGATTGTCGTACCCCCTCGCTACCTTGATCACGAGCTGATCAGAAGGGGGAAGGCGATGTCCGGCACGACGTACCTGGAGCTGTCCGAGTCGGGTGGTGGCGCGCACAAGTTCTACGAGGTGCGCGTCGAGAACACCGAGGTCACGATCACCTTCGGGCGCATCGGTGAGCAGGGGCAGGTCCGCACGGCGAGCTTCGCCGACCACGCGAAGGCGCTGAAGGCGGCGGAGAAGAAGATCGGCGAGAAGGTCCGCAAGGGCTACGCGCCGGCCGTGAAGGGCGAGCGGCAACGCCGTCCGGTGAGCCGGCGGCAGATCGTCAGCACACGCTCCACCGCCCACCAGGCGCCGGTGCTGTGGCGGTTCGCCTCGGGCGCGCCCGCGTTCGGCATCTTCATCGGCGAGGACCACGCCTGGGTCGGCAACGAGAACGGCGACGTCTACACGCTCACCCACGACGGCCGGGTCACCGGGCGGTTCGGGCTGCCCGACTCGGTCAAGTGCATCGTGGCCGACGACTTCTGGATCTACGCGGGCTGCGACGACGGCCGGGTCTACGACCTGGGGGCGAAGGTGCCGCGGGTGGCCTACGAGATCGCCGACGACGTGGACATCTACTGGCTGGACATCCACGACGGCGTGCTGGGCGTGTCCGACCGGCAGGGCCGGGTGACGGTGGTGGACCACGAGGACGAGTTCCAGTGGTCGATGCCGGCCAGCGGCGACAGCGCGTGGATGGTGCGGTGCTCGGACGAGGGCGTCTTCCACGGCCACTCGCGGGGCGTCACCCACTACACCGGGCGCGGGCGCCGGGCGTGGCACGCCGACACGGTCGGCGAGGTGCTGTTCGGGTGGCAGGAGCGCACCGAGGTCTTCGCCGGCACGAGCCGGGCGTGGGTGCACCGGTTCGCGAAGGCCGACGGGCGCAAGACGGGCGACTACCGTTGTGACGCCCCGGTGTTCTCGTGCGCGACGTCGCCCGACGGGGAGTTCGTGTTCGCCGGCGACAACCAGTCCTCGGTGTACTGCTTCGCCGCCGACGGGACACGGCTGTGGAAGCTGGCGACGGGCTGCGGTTCGGCGTTCTCCATGCAGTACCGGGACGAACGGCTGTACCTGGTGACCACGGACGGCTCCCTGGCCTGCCTGGACGCGAGCCCGGCCGCCGTGCACGCCGCCGAACAGGGCCAGCTCCCGCCCCGCCAGGACATCAAGGCCGGCGCCATCGCCCGCGTGGAGGCGACAGCGGAGGTCGAGGTCGTCTCGCCGGCGGCCGCGGGCGAGGGCGTCGTCGTGGAGTGCGTGCAGGAGGGCGGTCGCCTGCGCGTCCACGTGATCTCCGACGGCTACGACCGGACGTGGGGCGTGCAGTTCCCGAAGAACATCCGCGTCCCGGGCGCGCGCTACCTGGTGTCGGAGATCCTGACATCGGCCAGCGGCTCCTTCTACCGCACACGAGGTGAGATCAAGCGTCTCGGCTGACGCCGGGACCCGGCGAAGGGGGTCTCCGTGGCCCTCGGGCTGGTCGAACGCACCGGGACCGGCCACCGGACCACCGCGTCCGGTGCGCTGGGGCCCGCCGCACCTTCGCCGCACACGGCCGCCCGAGGTGTCAGGTTCGAGACGCGCGAACTGCCACAATGGACCCATGCGCGACTTGCGGCTGTGGTTCTCCCCCGCCCGGCTGCTCGCCGAGGGCAAGACGCCGGACTACCGGTTCTCCCTGGCCAACGAGCGGACGTTCCTGGCCTGGATCCGCACCGCGCTCGCCCTGGTCGGCGCGGGCCTCGCGGTGGACCAGTTCCTGCCGGACCTGCACCCCGGGCTGCGCACGGCGGTCGCGCTGACCGCCGTGGGGCTGGGCACGGTGTGCGCGCTGCGGGCGGTCCACCACTGGGTCCGTTGCGAACGCGCCATGCGCCGCGGCGAACCGCTGCCGGTGACCCGGTTCCCGGCGGTGCTGGCGCTGCTGTTGTTCGGCCTGTCGTGCGCGGTCATCGTGACCATCGTGGTGAGCGGGCCGTGACCGACCCCGGTTTGCAGCCCGAGCGCACGCACCTGGCGTGGCGGCGCACCGCGCTGACGTTCACCGTGGTGGCGATCCTGGCCGCCCGCCACGCCGCCGACCACCCCGCCGCGCTCGTCCTGATCGCCGTGGCGTGGCTGGCCTTTTGTGGCACCGCTTACACGCGGGGCCGCACGACCACCCGTCCGCTTCCCCACCTCACGCCCGTGGTCACCGTGTGCTCGGTGCTCGCGCTGGCCGTGGCGGCGGTGCTGGTCCGGTAGCGCTCAGGGGCGGCGCGGGTAGATCAGGCGCAGCGCGCCGACGCACACCGCCTGCATCGCGAGCGCCAGCGCCGCGTGCACGGCCCACGCTCCCACCAGGGTCGGGCCGCCCCACGCCTGCCCGAGCAGCGGGTCGGGCGTGAACGGGTGGCCGAGGGCGCCGATGGTGTCCGGCCACAGCGGGTAGCACCAGCCCCGGGCCACCAGGTACAGCGCGAGCAGCACGAACGGCGCGGCGGCCACCGCGCGGCCGACGCCCGGTCGCGGGCGGACACCGAGGCGGGTGAGGAGTGTGCTCATGACGAAGCAAACTAGGCGCGGACGCGGCGCACGTCGTCGTACCGGGGTGCCGTCTTGAGCGTGCTACCGGGGTATCACCGGACCAGCCGGGCGGGCGCGGTTGGGCTTCGCCTCACGGAATTCGGGGCGGGGGTGTGGGGGTGGCTGTTCTAATTGCGGGCGATGGACGACAGAGTGCTGGTTTCGAAGACGTTGCGGGTGCCGCGGTCGCCCGGTGGGGCCGGGGACGGGCGGGCGGTCGCTCGGCGGTTCGACGCCGTGTTGGTGCAGGTCGGGTTCAAGGCCTCCGGGGAGTTGTTGCGGCACGTCTCCGGGCTGGAGCCGGCAGCCGCGACGGCGTTGACGGTTCGGGTTGTCGCGGCGTTGCGGGAGGTGGTGGGTGGGCATGTCGTGCACAACCCCTACTTCCGGGACTTCCCGCACGGCGTGCCGGACACCCTGGAGTTCTGGTTGGACTGCTTGCGCAAGGCGATCGGGGACGCCCCGCCGCCGCCCGTGGTCAACCTGTTGGCGCTGCCCACCTACGGGCGCGTCCAGCACTCGTACGAGGAGATGCTGGCCGCCCACGACGAGTTGATCCCCTCGGTCAAGGACCGGCTCACCGTGCTGCACCTCGGTGGGACCGTCGAGGAGGAGACCCGGGCGCTGTTCCTGGAGATGGCCGGCAGTCCGGTGCCCTTGAGCGAGGCGGACCTCGGGCTGTTGCGGGAGTTGGCCCAGCGGTGCCCGGAGGTGCCGGCCGGCGTTCCCGTGCGGGAGAACCGGGCCGTGGTCAACGCGGCCCGGTTGGCGGCCGGGCTGCCGCTGATGGGTGTGGACACCGTCACGGACGTGCTGCGGCTGGCTTGTGCGGCGTCCGGAGGGGACCCGACCCTCCTGCGGCCGACCCGGTTCCGGTCGTTCCGGCGGTCGGAGCGGCGGGTGTTGATGAGGGCGTTGGACGACCTGGTGGCCGCCGGTCCGGGCAAGCTGGGTGACGTCGGACTCCACCGGGAGCGGTGGAAGCGGCTGGGTGAGCGGTTGCACCCGCACGAGCACGATGCGTTTCCGCATGCGCAGGACGTGTTCGCGGTGGCGCGCAAGGACAAGGTCGTCCGGTCCTTCGCGGGGCGGGTGGAGGAGAGGTTCGGCGAAGGGGACGTTCCCGGGGCGGTTCGGTTGTTGGCCGGTGCGCCCGGGGTGTTGTTCCGGTCGGTGGACCGCGTGTTGCGGGCCGGCGGCGGCGAGGATGTCGTACGGGCGGTCGAGTCGGCGGTTGACCGGGTGTCGGGACGGGTGCTGGTCTCCGTCCGCGAACACCTGGCCAACCGGACCACGCCGGACACCGCCCGGGTGTTCATCAACCGCGAAGGACGCGGCTGGACCACCGCCGACGAACGAGCGCCCCTGGACACCGCCCTGGTCGACCGGATCACCGCCGCGCTGGACGCCGAACTGACCCGCCGCCTGCCCGCCCACGACCGCCTCGTGGTGGACCCGGAGGTGCTCGGCCTGGCGGTCCCGCTGTCCGACAAGGCCACCGCGGACGGCCTCGGCGTGCTGCCGCGCGGCTCCGAGTCCCGCCTGGACGGTGACCTGCTCCGGTTCTTCACCCACTGGCGGCAGACCCGGCGCAGCACCGACTTCGACCTGTCCGTGCTGCTGCTGGACGACGACTTCGCCCTCGCCGGGCAGGTGTCGTGGACCAACCTGAAGTCCGGCGGGGCCTACCACTCCGGTGACGTCACCGACGCGCGGGACGGCGCGACGGAGTTCATCGACGTGCCGCTGGACACCGTGACCGCCCGGTACGTCGTCCCGCAGGTGCAGGTGTTCTCCGGCGAGGGCTTCCCGGACGTCGCCGAGTCCGTCTTCGGCTACATGACCCGCGACCGCGACCAGCTCGGCCGCCCGTTCGAACCCGCCACCGTCCGGATGCGCTCGGACCTGCGCGGCAGCGGCCGGGTGGCGGCGCCCGTGCTGTTCCGGCGCCACGACGACGGCTCCTGGTCGGCGAAGTGGCTGCACCTCTACCTGCGCGGCGCGGACTGGGGCAACCGCGTGGAGACCAACCACGTGACGGCGTCCGTGCTCGCGCGGTCCATTGTGGAACGACGGGCCACGACGGTCGGCGATGTCGTGGACCTGCTGCGCGCGAAAGCCGGTTCGTACACCACCTGGACGCCCGGATCGACGTTCACCGAGCCCGTGACCTACATCGGGGTCGAGCGGCCCGACGGGTTGCCGGACGGGTCCACGGTCATCACACGGGCCACCTTGCGCACTCTCGTCCCGAACTGAACACCGACGTGGTACCTTGCGGCTGCGAGGCTATTGGGGAGCTTCCTTCTACTCCACTTCCTAGTTCCCCAGCTCTCCTCCACCGTCAAGGCCCCACGCGGATCCGCAGGGTCTGGCTCTCCCACGCGGCGTGCTCGCGGGTGAACGTGTAGTCGTCCAGGGGCAGCGCCTGCGTCGGGTCCATGTCCGGCACCTGGTGCGCCGGGTGCAGGAACCCGAGCAGCCACGCGCCGTTCGCGTCGTACATCGCCCGCATGATCTCGATCTTGCGGGCTCGGGAGAAGGTGCCGTCGGCGACCTCCCGGGCCGTGGCGAAGGACCGCAGCTCCGCGCTGCCCGCGACCACCTCGTCGAACAGCCGCACCGCGTGCCGCTCGAAGTCGGCGACGAACCGGTTCCGGTTGGCCACCCGCTGCCGCTCCGACCCGCGGGTGAACCGAATCGGCAGCGCGCTGTCGCCGTAGACGTCCCGACCGGTGTCGGTGACCGGGTGCCCCCGCCAGTCGAGCTGGTAGCGCCGCGGGAACCACCGCTGCCGGTACCCCACGGCCTGCTGCCCCCGGTCGCCGCCGACGGCCTGCCCGGCGGCCCGCAGGAACCGCTCCCCCTCCCCAGCGCCGAGCCGGCACCCGTGGAACTCCAGCGTCGAGCCGGTGTCGAACCGGGTGGCGCTCTGCAGGTGCTCGCTGGTCAGCCGGCGAGCCGACAACGCGGCCTCCAGTTGCGCGGCGGAGTGCCAGCGGCCGGCCAGCTTCAACTGGTTGGACGGCTCGATGGTCCCGTGCGCGAAGACGTCCACCCGGCGCACCATCCGCTCGGTCTGCGCGCTCTCGACGGCCGACAGAAGCCCGTCGAGCGAGTCGACGCCCTCGACCACGACGACCGTGTCACCGGGCACGGCGGGTCGCCCGAAGTAGGTCCGCGCGTAGGCGGCGGCGTTGCGGATGAACTGGTCGTCGTCACGGCCGGGCGCGGCCACCAGGACGACGTTGACGCGTGGGCCGTTGCGGGCCAGGCCGTGCAGCGCCGACAACGCGCGTTCGTAGCTGCCGCGCAACTGTTCGGTGAGGGCGGCGTCGCCTTGCAGGGAGTCGGTGATCATGCGCCGGCCGTTGTCGTAGGTCGGCTTCCACGCGGCCAGCACCCGGGCGATCTCGGCGAGGTTCGCCTCGGGCGTCGGGTGCGGCATGGCGGGCAGGGCGGGAACGGCCTGCACCATCTCGCGCGTGCGGTAGAAGTCGGCGGCCCCGTCGAAGAACCGAACGAGCAGTTCGACGAACGTGCGCTGCTCGGAACCGGTCGCGGCCCGCGGCCCGTCCCGCTGGACCGACAGCAACGCCGCCGCGACCCGGTTGCCCGCGAGCCGCTGGAGCGCCTCGACCGGGTGCTCGACCACCGGCCGGGGCGCGGCGGCCCGGTGACCGCGCCGCTCGGACCCACTCCGCTCCCGCTCCATCCCACCACTGTCGCGCCCCGGCGGCCGGGCGCAACGTCCGCGGGGGCAGCGACAGGGGCGCGTCAGCCGGCCGGGAAGGCGCGGATGTAGACGTGCTGCGGTTGGGCGGAGCGGTTGACCACGACCAGGACGGAGTGGTCGTTCACCCCGTCGGTCCGCTCGACGGTCCAGTACTCCACCCGGTCGGTGCGCGGGAAGTCCCAGGTGATGCCCGATCCGGGAGGCGGATGGATCGGCGGCCCGCTCTCGGTGAAGATCGGCGTCCACTGGACGACCGGGGTCGCGCCGTCGATGCCGACCCCGGTCAGGAAGCTCGCCACGCAGTCCTCCGGAGCCGTGAAGTCCATGACGATCGTGCTGTCGGCGAACCGCGGCCCCAGGTAGAACCTCGCCGTCTCCCGCGCGCACCCCGGAAGCGGCACCGAGGACTGCTCCTGCGCCTCCTCCAGCGAGAAACCCGACTTGCTGCCCGGGTAGGCGTGCGGGTCGTCGCCGGGCAACAGCACAACGGCGGCGACCACCGCCGCCGCGCCCGTGAGCGCGGCGGCGATGGTCCAGGAGGCCTTCAACGGCACTAACGGCTCCGGTCGATGGTCAGCGTCTGGCTGCCCCGGACCACGAAGTCCTGGGCCAGCCCGGCATCCGGCATCTGGGACAGGTAGGTCAGATCGTAGACGCCCTTGACGAGCTTGCCCTCGTCGAAGTTGTAGTCCTTGATCAGGTCCACCGTGACCGCGCCCCGCACCCGCGTGCCGCCACCGTTCTCCCGGGTGACGGTGACCTGGCCGGAGATCCGGTACTCGATGCTCTGCAAGGCGAGCGTGTTGTCCGTGCTGGAGTTCGCGACGCCCTTCAGCCAGCCGCTGTCGATGTTGACCGTGCACGTCGCCGTCCCCGCGCACTTCTCCGCCGCCATGGCGCTCAACGTGTTGATCGGCTCCTCGCGCTCGTTCTTCCAGTTCGCGTCCTCGAACACCTGGGACATCTGGTCCGGCCGCAGGATGTAGTCGCTGCCCGACTTGCCCGCCCAGTGCCCGAACAGCTCGCAGGTCAGCTCGTACAGGGCGCACACCGCGGACCCGACCAGGCCCATGTGCTCCAGGCGGGCGTTGATGTCGTGCGCCGCCATGCCGGCCTCCAGCACCGACAGCTTGCGGTACGGCTTGTGCTTGGCCTGGTCGGAGCCGTACTCCGGCTTGCCCTGCGGGTGCTTGACCGTGTGCGGCGCGTTGCCGCAGGCGCTGCAACTCTGCCACGGCTTGTCGTCGCCCGCGCCGGCGCAGGCCGAGCCGTCGCCGCGCATCCAGCCGTGGCCGGGCACGTTGTAGCAGGGGCCGCCGCGGGGTTCGGTGCCGTCCGGGTCGGTCAGGTTGACCGGGTTGTTGTTGGCGTAGGAGTACCCGTTCCACTGCTGCGGGCTGTTCTGGTCCAGCAACGGGTCCACCGCGGTGAACCGGCCCAGGGTCGGGTCGTACTCGCGCGCCCCGAGGTGGACCGTGCCCGACGCGTCCTGCACGCCGCCGATGAAGCCGTGGCGGTCCGGCCACGACGCCGGCGGGGTGCCCCGGCCGACGCCGAACGGGTCCTGGTGGCGGCGGGTGACGGCGAGGGTGCCCGCGTCGACCGACGCCGTGCCGGTGCCCTGGTGGTCCTCGATCGTCCACGTCAGGCCGGCCGTGGTCCGGCGGGCGACGTTCTTGCCGCCGTGCGTGTAGAACCGGGTGCCGGTGGCCGTGGTGGAACCGGTCGGGACGAACAGCTCCACGTCGCCCGCGTACAGGGTGGTGCCGGACGGTTCGCGCGTGATGAGGCGGTTGCCGTCGGCGTCGTACAGGTAGCGGGTCGGCTTGCCGGTGGCCGTGTCGGTGTCGACGGCCAGGTGGCCCTCGACGTCGTGGTCCAGCGAGTGGCCCGGGCGGGCGGTGGTGTTGCCCGCCGCGTCGTAGCCGTAGGTCGCCGTGGTCGTGCCGCCGGGGCCGGTGGTGGTGGCCGTCGTCGCCGCGTGCGGCCGGGGCGAGCCCGGCGCGGGGTAGTCGAGCTTGGTCTTCGTGTCGCCCGCCGCGGTGTGCTTGACCTGCTCCACCCGGTTGCCGGTGGGGTCGTAGGACCAGTCGGTCCAGTACGGGGCCACGCCGCCGAGCCCGGCGACCGTCGCCGCGACCGAGCACTCCCCCGACGCCGGCGTCCACGCCGAGGTCAGGCGGCGCAGGTGGTCGTAGCCGAAGCACTGGGTGTCGCCGACGTCCCCGATCCGGGTGATGTCACCGGCCTTGTTGTACGTGTACGCCCGGTTGGTGACGGTCTGGTCGGTGGCCGTGGACCGCACCACGAGCGCCGACGCCGGCAGGTTGGTGGCGGACTCGTAGGTGTGGGTCGCCGAGACCTGCTTGGGGTTGTTCGCGTCGGCCAGGTTCAGCCGCAGCACCTGCCCGAACGGGTTGTACTCGGTCAGCGACACCAGCTTGGTGCCGCCGTTGCCGTCGGCCGCGAACGACTCGGTCGGGTTGCCCAGCGCGTCGTAGGTCCGGTAGATCGTCTCGGCCGGCAGGCCGCCCACGCCGGGCGAGCTGACCGTGGCGACCGCCCCGGTGTTCGGGTCGTAGGTGATCGGGAACGAGTGGGTGCCGCCGATCCCGGCCTCGCTGGTCGGGATCACCACGGTGGTGCCGGTGGGCCGGCCCGCCTCGTCGTACCCGGACACCGCGCGCACGTAGGCCTTGCCGCCGTCGAACCGGACGGCGTTGGTCTCCTTGCCCTTGAGCTTGGTGTCGTAGGCCCAGCTCGCGCGCTTGAGGCCCGAGGTCGTGCCCTCGAACATGCCGGTCTTGCGGCCCAGCGCGTCGTAGGTGTACGCCAGCACCTTGCCCCGGCCGTCGGTGGTCCGCACGACCTGCCCGGCGGCGTCGTACTCCGTGGTGGTGGTGCCCGCGTCCGGGTCGGTCTGCGTGACCTTGCGGCCCAGCAGGTCGTAGCCGAACGTCCACTTGTTCGCGCCCGTGCTGTCGGTGACCGTGTGCTGAAGGCCCGACGGCAGGTACGTGTGCGCCGTGGTGTCGGCCGGGTCGTTGGGCCCGGTGTGCGCGCGGTCCTTGAACTGCTGGGTCTTGACCTTCTGGCCCAGCCCGTTGGTGATCACGGCCGACGCGGTGCCGCCGGGCGGCGGGACCGTGGTGACCCGGTCACCGTCGTAGGTGGTCGTGGTCCGCTTGAGCTCCGTGCCGTCGTTCAGGGTGATCACGGCGGTGGGCCGCCCGGCCGAGTCGTGCTGGGTCACCGTGGTCATCGGGACCGCGTTGTCCTGCACGACCAGCAGCGACGGCTGCGGCGCGGTGCTGTTCCAGTACTGGGCGTGCGCCTTCCACGCCCGGCCCTGCGAGTCGTGCAGGGTGTCCTCGACGACCCGGCCGCCCTGGGCGTACGGGGTCGGCGACTGCGTCTGCACGGTCCGGCCCAGGCCGTCGACGAGCACGTAGCTGGTGGCGTACTGGCCGGAGGCCAGCAACCGGTTCGCCGTGACCACGCTCGGCGTGGTCGTGTTCACCGCGTAGGCGAAGGTCGCGTCGGCGGGCGAGGAGCCCTTGGTGTGCCCGGGCCGCCAGACCGCGGTGAGCCGGCCCAGCGGGTCGTGGGCCAGGTCCGTGCGCAGCCCCGACCGGTCCACCTTGCCGGTGACCACGCCGCTGGCGGGGTTGAGCTCGTCCACGGTGGTCAGGCGCGTCGACACGCCCGCGATGGTCACCGGCGGCGCGCTGGTCTCGATCCTGGTGACCGGGCTGCCGGTCGCCGGCGTGTAGGTGGTGTTCGTGGTGCGGTTGAGCGCGTCGGTCACCGACACGACCCGGCCGTAGACGGTGTCGTAGCCGGTCTTCACCGTCGGCGTCTGGAACACCGCCGTCCCGCCGGACGGCCAGTCGGACAGCGTGTGCACCTCGGTCGCGTCACCCCGGGTCGGGGCGACCCCGTAGGCCTGGCCGTCGAACAGGGTGCGCGCCTCGGAGATGATGTTCGCGCTGCTCGCCGCGTTGGCCTCGGTGCACGGGCCGGACACCTTCTGCACCGACTTGGGCAGGGTGAGCAGCCACGCGCCCGTGTTCTCCGCGTAGGTCGTGCGGGTGCACGAGGTCTGCGCCTGGTCGTCCACGTCACCCTCGGTCTGCACCGCGGTCGGCAGGCCGTGGCCGTTGAACGTGGTCGCGGTGCGGGACGTGCGCCACTTGTTCGACGCCGCGAGCCACACCCGCTTGCGGGACGCGCCGGTGCCGACGTGGTGGGCCTTGACGCCGTTGGCGTCGGTCGCGGTCGCGCCGGAGGACCACGGGTCGTTCAGCGTGGCCGCGATGACGTTGCCGTCCAGGTAGGACAGCGTCTCCAGCGCGAAGCCCGAGTACTGGTCGCTGTCGGCGGTGTTCTCGCCGAGGGAGTTGGCGACCGCGACGGACCTGGTGCCGGAGGCGGCCTTGTCGCCGTCCATGCCGCGCAGGTACCTGGTCTGGGTGACCGTCCGCGGCCCGGCCTCGTCACCCGGGTTGCCCGTGGTCGTCTTGACCACGCCGTAGCCGCGCCACTGCGACCACGTGCGGTACTTGTCCTCCTGGAAGAAGTTCTCGTCGAAGTGCCAGGCGCCGCCGTCGAGGTAGTCGTAGTGCACGCGGACCTGCTTGCCCAGCGTGGTGCGGCCGTCGGTGTTGACGTCGGTCACGACGTACTTGTTGAACCAGTCCAGCACCGGGTCGTTCGCGCCGCCGGGCGTCCAGTGCACCGGGTAGCAGCGCGTGGTGTTGGTCGCCGGGTCCGGGGTGCCGGACTGGCAGTCCGGCTCGGAGTAGGTGACCGTGGTGGTGCCGCCCAGCTCACCGGTGATCGCGGTGATCCGGTGGCGGGACAGGCTGGTGTGGTTCTGCGAGGCCAGCGTCCGGTTCGACTTGGCCGTGCCGCCGAACGTGGTCGCCGGGAGCGTGGCGCTGCCGCCCACCAGGCCGGTGCGGGTCACGCCGTCCAGCCACAGCGACGGGCTGTCGCCGCTGCCGGTGGCCGGGAACGAGTGGGCCAGCGCCCACCGGTCGGCGTCCAGCCAGCCGCCGGACCCGTTGGCCACCTGGGTGGTGATCGTCGTGAGCTTGCGGCGGGTGAAGAACGACGGCGAGACCACCTTGCACACCGCGCCGGGCGCGCACAGGCGGTCGGCGGGCACGTCCGGCCACGAACTCGCCGTGCCGGTGTTGAGCTGACCCGGGTCGCAGGTCACCGCGCCGCCCGGGACGCACCGCTCGGCGGTGTCGAACAGCACCCGGGCCGGGGCCTGGGCGAAGTTGCCGCCGGCCGCCGCGTTCAGGCCGTACTCCATGCGCAGCAGGTGGCCGCCGCGCACGTAGGAGGTGCCCGCGGTGGTGACGTTCATGTTCTGGCCGTAGGCGTTGACCTCCGGCTGGTAGTAGTACACGACCGCGTTGCCGTGGGTGTCGATCACGTGGTCGAGGTTCCAGCGCCACGCCTGGGTGCACGCCGACGCCGCGAACGTCGCCTGGTGGCACGGCTCGCCGCTGTTGTTGCCGTAGACCGGCGCGGTGAACGTCGACTGCGTCTCCGGCTTGCCCGCCGACCAGCCCGGCACCCGGTTGAGGCCGAAGAAGTACTGCGTGCCGTCGGGCGTGGTGACCTTCCAGTGCTCGCCCTCGCGCGCGCCGTTGACCGCGCCGGTCAGCCGCTCGACGCGCGAGCCGTCCTCGTTGCGGGGCCGCCACGCGCCGGTCGCGGTGTCCTTGACCAGCACGGTGCTGCGGCCGGCATAGGAGATGGTCGCGTTGTCGCTCGCCCAGCACAGGTCGCCGGTCTTGGTCTGGCCGTTGTTGCCGCCCAGGTCCTTGGCGCACGGCTTGTAGGCGCGCTCGACGAACCCGCCAGCGCCCAGCGTCCAGCCGTCGCCGATCCAGGAGGGCTGGTTGTTGGTGGCCGAGGTCGCGCCGTCCACGGTGGCCGACGAGTAGGACAGCGACAGCGCCGGGGTGTTGCCGCCCAGCGCCGCGGGCAGCTTGATCGGGTAGCTGTAGGTGAACGCGCCCGACGAGCCGCCCGCGGTCCACGTGCCCGACGGGGAGAGCGGGGTGGCGGTGTAGTCGCCGGAGCCGCTGTCGCCCTCGGCGGTGGCGGCGAGCACGGTGGCCGTGGCCAGCGTGGTCTCGCCGACCAGCGCCTTGTCCCGGTTGGTGTGCTCGACCGGGGTGGCGACGTTGCACTCCGGCCGCTCCGGCGTGGACAGGTGGCAGTCCGGGTAGGACACCAGGCGCAGGCGGCGGCCGTAGTCGCCGCCGAACGCCTCGGCGAACCCGGAGTAGTCCAGCCGGACGGTGATCGGGCCGGAGGTGTCGCCGGACTTCGGGCTGACGCGGTAGAGCGCCCGCCCGTCGCGCAGGCCGAGCGACTCGACCTCCACCTTGCCCGCCGCGCGGCTCGCGGGGCCGCGGCCGTCCGGCGCGCGGCCCGCCCGGCCCTGGCCGCGGCCCAGCGCCAACCCGGACCCCCCGGCGGCCACGGCGGCGGTGCTGGTGCCCGCCCCGGCCGGCGCGAGGTCCACCTCGACCTTGCCGGTCTCGGGCAGCCGCACGTCCGGCGTCGGCGCGGGCGTGCGGGTCTCGCTCTCCGGCGCCGGGCGCGGCTGGTCGGCCGTCCCGGGCACGGATTCGGTCTGCTGGACGGCGGGCAGGTCCCAGCCCAGGCCGTGCCAGCCCTTCTCGGCCGGGGCGGCGCTCGCGGTGACGGTGGCCGTCAGCATCAGGGCCGCCGTCACGACAGAGGTCACAACGGTGCTGCGTCTCATGTGCTTCACCTGTGGTGTGGTCGCGGCGGGGGTCAGTGGACGGAGCCGAACAGGGTGCCCGGGTCGTCGGCGGTGCGGTCGTCCTGGATCTGCGCGGACGTCCGCACGCCGCTGTGCACCCGCACGCCGGCGATGCCGCCGCTCCACAGGTCCACCACGTTGCCGCCCCACTTGTAGTTGCCCACGGACAGCGACCCGTTGCCGTCGTAGACCGGCGCGTTGGCGATGCACTGGGACTGCTTCTGCCCGTTGACGTAGAGGCACGCCGCGCCGGTGGCCCGGTCGTAGGTCATCGCCAGGTGCGTCCACCGGCCGCTCTCGGCCTTGGCGTCGCTCCACGCGTAGAGCAGGCAGTTCGCCTGGTCCCGGTGGCACGGCATGGCCAGCGACCAGCGGCCCTCGGGCATGTTGTCCTTGCGGTAGCCGAGCATGAACGCGCCGTTGGTGGTGTCGCCCACGCTGACCGCCGCCCTGGTGTCGGTGGTGGGCGAGTCGTGCCGGACCCACGCCGACACCGTGTAGGACCGGTCGGTGCGGAAGTCCTGCGCCTTGGGCAGGGTCAGCCCGGTGCCGGCGTTCGGGATGAACTTCGCGTACGCCGCGTCGCCCTCGGTCACCAGGGACACGGCGCCGGTCGCGGTGGCCGACCAGTGGCCGTTGACGTGCCACGCCGAGTCCACGTACGGCAGGCCCGCCAGCGCGGCGACCTGGCTCGCGGTCAGCGCCTGCTGCCACAGCTGCACCGAGTCGATGGCGCCCTTGAAGAAGTGGACCGGCGCGGAGAAGTCGTACGAGCCCACGGTGACCTTGCCGGCCGCGTTCCACGGCGTGCCGGTGAAGGTCCGCGCGGCCACCAGCCGGCCGTCGAGGTAGAGCTGCATGCGCTTGGACTCGTTGTTGTAGACGCCGGTGACCAGCGTCCAGTCGGTGGTCGCGGGCAGGCCCGGCGCGTAGGTCCACTGGGTCTCCGCGCCCGCGCGGTCCTCGGTGTTGAGGCCGAAGATCCACGTCTTCACGTCGGCCGAGTACCGGATCGCGAAGCCGGGGACGTCGGTCCCGGACTGGCCGACCACGCCGTAGTAGCCGTTCAGGTCGTCCGGCTTGACCCACGCGGACACGGTGAACGACTGCGAGGTGTTCACCGCCGGCCCGGTGGAGCGGCTGGAGCTGCCCGACGTGCCGCTGTACCGCAGGGCGCTGCCGGACTTGCCGGGCACCCAGGACGCGCCGGTGGTGATCAGGTTGTTGTCGTAGCCGGCGCCGTTGTTGCTGGAGTCGGCGGCCGTGGTGCCCGAGCCCTCGTCGAACTTCCAGTAGCCCTGCAACGACTTCACCGGCGCGGGCACGTAGTCGCCGGAGTACTCGTCACCGGTCGCGCCGGTGGCCAGCTTCTCCGCCGCGCCCTCGGCGAGGCCCAGCCCGGCGCGCGAGGTCGAGACGCCCGCGAGGTCGCGCACGTCCTGCGCCGACAGCACCCGCTGCCACGCCTGGACGTCGTCGATCTTGCCCGGGAAGAGGTCCACCCGGGTGCCCGACCACTTCGCGCCGCCGATCACGAACGGTCCGGTCGCCGCGAACAGCGGGTTGGCCATCACCTTCGTGCCCGCGAGCTTGCCGTCCACGTACAGCGAGAGCTGCTTGGCCGGGGCGTCGTAGGTGCCCACCAGGTGGGTCCAGACGCCCAGCGCGGGCACCGCCGCGCCGTCGGCGGAGGTGGCGCGGTTGGCGGTGTCGCTGACCGCGTCGCTGTCGGTGGTCGAGAACGACCACTTGCCGAGGTCCTGGGAGAACTGGAGGTAGAAGCCGCTGACCGTGCCGGCGTCCTGCGAGGCGACGCTGTAGTAGCCGTCGTTCCGGTTCAGCATGGCCCACGCGGAGACGCTGAACGACTGCGTGGTGTCCACGACCGGCTGCGCGGTGGCCGCGTGGCCGTCGGCGGCCAGTTGCAGGCCGCCCTTCACGCCGTCCTTGGCGCCGAACGCGTCGGCCTGGGTCCAGGAGTTGCCGCGGTTGTGGCCGACGTTCCAGCCGGCGCCGCCGCCCAGCGTGGCCGGGTGCGCGGTCTGGCCGGGGTTGAGGGTGGCGACGTTGTCGGCCGCCGTGGCGCCGAACTGGTCGTCCAGCGCCCACGCGCCCTTGAGGTACTTGGCGGAGGTCAACGGCTGCACCACGTAGGCGCACGCGGTGTTGGGCGCGGTGCCCGCGGTGGTCAGCGGCGCGACGCACGACGCGTTCGGGCCGGGCGTGCCGGCCTTGTTCACCGCGCGGACCTTGAGCAGGTTCTGGTTGGCGTTGCGGGCCGTGGTGGACAGCTGGGCGGTCGCGGTGATCTTGCCGCCCTCGTCCTTGCGGGTGGCGGGCACCGACGGGGAGCCCTGGGTGGACGGCTCGCTGCCGTCGAGGGTGTAGACGAACCGGTCGATGTCGTAGAGGTTCGCCGTCGCCATGTCGACGCTGATGTCGAAGGTCGCGATGTCACCCTGGTTGACCGGGGTGTTGGTCGGCTTGGTGACCGGCGCGAGCGGCGGGGTGGCGTCCACGAAGAACTCGCAGTCCCAGTCCCAGCGCGGCGACCAGGCCTCGCCGTCGTAGACCTTCATGGCCCACTTGTAGACGCCGTCGGAGCCGATCCACCCGCTGGGGACGGCGACCTGGGCCAACGCGCCCTGGTTCGCGCCCGGCGTGCCGACGTACGGCCGGGAGCCGGCGTTGTCGTAGTAGGTGCCGGGCACGTCCGCGCCGTACGGCCCGCCGCTGGTGGCGATCATGACCTCCAGGCCGCCACCGTCCGGGTCGGACACCCACGCCTGCAACTGCGGCGTCCGGGTCGCCACCCACGGCCGGTTCTCGCCCTTGACGCACGGCAGGGTGCCGTTCTGCATCGAGTGGCTCCACGGGTTGTTCGGCGTGGAGTTGTAGTGGGTCTCCAGGTACGGGTTGAGCCCGAAGCGCCGCCAGGAGTAGGTGTTGCCCTCCTGCTCGCCCTTGAGCAGGAACGTGGTGAGGTCCCAGCCGTTGGCCGCGGCGGTGCGCACCGCGCCGGTCACGTCGAACTGCATCGAGACGTTCGCGGCCTTGGACTGGTTGGTGACGTTGCTGGAGGACTGGAAAGTGCCCGCGCCGGGCTGGGTGTTCCAGGTGGTGTTGCCGTCGATCCAGCCGGACAGGTAGACCTCGGTCGGCTTGGCGCTGCCCGAACCCCACCACGAGTAGTTCAAGGTGGTGTTGAGGGTCGCCCAGTGGATGTTCTTCCACCGCACCGGGTTGGTGTTCATCTGCACGTAGGAGCGCGAGACGCCGGAGGAGTCGGAGTTCTGGTAGCCGGCCTTGAGGTCGCCCAGGTCGCCCTGCCAGGCGTCGAAGTTCTTCGCGGTCGGGTAGCCGGACTGCACGACGACGTGGTGGGCCTTGCCGCAGTTGCCGCAGGAGTAGTCCGGGTCGAGGTAGACCGGGTACTTGGTGTCCTCGTGCCGCAGGAACTCCTGGTCCGGGATGATGCTGACGCTCTCGGGGGTCACCTCGGCGGTCATCACCGCGGTGCGCCTGCCGACCTCGCCGTCGCCGCTGGAGTCCCACATCCGCGTGGCGTCACCGGTGAACCGCACGGAACCGGCCGCGTCCACGACCTCCAGGCCGGGGTCGGACGCCGCCTTCTTGGCCGCCGGGCGGACCTTGGCGTTCTTGGTGTGGGAGCCGAACGTCACCTTGCGCAACCGGGGGTCGCGCGCGGCTTCCGGCGTCTTGACCACCAGGACCTCGGAGAACCCGATCACGTCCGCCGTGACCTTCAGGTCCACGCCCGGCAGCACCTCGGGGTAGGTCGCGCTGGGGCCGTCCAGCACCGGCTCGGGCAGGTCGGCGGCCCAGGTCAGGCCGATCTCCGAACCCTCGTGCGCCATCCTCGCCAGGGGCGTGGCGCGCCCGCCGCCGGAGAAGGCGAGGTCCACCATCGTCGTCTTGGGCGCGATGCTGCCGTCGGCGCGCTTGACCAGCGTGGTGTCCACGGCGGCCCACCCGCCGTCGCGCCGGACCCGGACCGGCCGCTGGTGCTGCCGCCAGGTGAACGACCCGTCCGGCGTGGCCCACACCTCGTCGGTCTCGGTCGTCCGGCCGGTGATCCGCACCGACCGCCCGAGCTGCTTGGCCAACGCCTGCGCGCGGACCTCGTCCGGCGCCTCGTCCACCACCGGCACCGGCTCGGGCGCCGCCACCGCGACAACCGGCTGCACCACCCCGAACCCGACCACCAGAGCCGCGAACGCGGCCACCCGTCTGATTCCGCGCACGCCAAAGACAGACACCACTTGGTTGGAGCCCCCCGTACACAGGCGACAGTCCGCCGCCACGTCGATGCGATCAGCGGAGAACGATGCCTGTTGGATCGAAGTAAAGCACTAGCCCGTTCAGCGCAATCACGCTGAGCTAGCAGCGGGGCGGGGTGGCACCCGGAGCGCGAACCGGACCGGACGAGCGCCCACTGGGCCGCCCGCTCCTGCGGCGCCGGCGCGCCGATCGCCTCGTCCGCCCGCCGACCGCGGGGACGCGGAGTCCACGCCGACCGCCGGCGCCTCGCCCGGCCCGAGCCCGACCCCGAGCCCGAGCCCGAGCCCGAGCCCCACGGTGAGCGACCGCATCCGACCGCGCGAGAGCACGTCGACCGTCGCCGGGCCTTGACGCCGACGTCAGGACAAGCCCGTGTTCGCGGGTTCCCGCGCTTCCGGCTCGCGCGCGGCGGCCTGTTCGGGGAGGTCGGGCGGGGTGTCGGCGGGTTTGTCCTGTGCGATGGCGGCGGCTGCGCCGGGGAAGCGGTACAGGCACATCAGCGGTGCACCTCCGCGACGGGGGCGTGGGCGGTCATGGGCACGACGCTAGGTGCGGCCGGTCAGTCGCCGCTTCTCGAAACCTGATCGACTTGTCCCATCAGCGCCAGCATCGTGGCCTCGAACAGGTCGGTCAGACCGGGCAGCGCGGCGGCTCCCCCGGTGTGCAGGCAGTGGCGGATGCGTTCGGCCGTGCCGCCGATGTAGAGGTCGAAGACGGCGGCCGGCACGGCGGGGACGGTCGGGTCGGCGTGGCGGGCCCGGTGGTGGAGCTTGCGGAACAGCTCGGCGAAACCGGCGTTGACCGCGCTGGTCCGCTCGATCAGGGCCGGTCCGGCGGAGAAGGTCTCCACGTAGAGTGACCACGCGGCCGTCGGGTGCTCGGCCAGCGCGGTGAGGAACGTGTGCCACGACCGCCGCAGCCGCGTGCGCCAGTCGTCCTTGGGCACGTCGGCCAGCGCGGCGGCCAGGCGCACCCCGATGTCGGCCACGGCCTGGTCGAACGCGGTCAGGAAGCACTCCTGCTTGCCGGCGAAGTGCTCGTAGAACGTCCGCCGCGACACCTCGGCCCGGCCCACGATGTCGCCGATCGTGGTGGCCGGGTAGCCCTTCGCGGCCACGGTGTCGAACAGGGCGGCGATGATCCGGCCGCGTTGCGACGACGCCACCTCCGCGCGGGTCAGGCCGCGGCGCCCGGCGGGCAGGCGCTTGTCGGTGACGTCCACGCCGGCCAGGATACCGAGCGCGTCGACAAATCCGCGGAACGCTTTTCCGTTGGATTCGCGGAATACGCGCCGAGATATGCCCCGAAAGACCCGGGTACCGTAGCGTTCCTCGGGTACTGCTCGGTACCACATCCCGGAGGAACCATGTCGCCATTACCGTTGCGCAGGCGCGCGGCAGCGGTGTTCGCCGCCATCCTCACCCTCCTCGTCGCGGCCCCCGCCACCCCCGCGAACGCCCTCGACGCCGAGGACCTGCCGCCGATCGGCGCGGACGCGGGCCGCTTCAACCTGCCCATCACCTGCGCGATCACCCTGCCGGAGCTGGGCGGGCTCAAGGTGTTGGACCTGCCGCTCAACGTCGACATCCAGGGCGTCGCGCCCACCCAACTCGGCCCCGGCCAGCAGTTCTTCCTCACCCAGGGCTCGGGCAGCATGACATTCCCGCGCTGGCTCACCGATTTCGGCGCGACGTTCGGCGTCAACCGCGTGGACGCCATTGTCACGAACATGAGCATCGGCGCGCGCAATGCCACTCCGACGCATTACAACATCGCCGGCGACGGCATCCACGTCAACGACATCGCGCTGACCGCCGGCCAGGAACTCACCGTGCGCCTGCCCGTGGACCCCGCCGCGACGTTCCCCGACATCGGCCCGTTCACCGCGCCCGACGCCGGCGTGGTGACGCTCCAGTTCGACCGCGCGGTCGTGCTGATCACGCTCAAGGCCGCCTGGGGCCTGGTGCTCAAGCTCAAGGCCGACTGCCTGCCGGTGGCCGGCAACGCGTTGCTGTCGATGGCCGTGGGCGGGCCGGCGGGGCAACCCCCGCTCGCCTTCCACGGCGTGCCGCTGGACTTCCCGCGCATCCCGGTCAACCACCAGGTCGGCATCATCAACGCGCCCTACCGCTGCACGGTCCTCGGTCAGCCCTTCGACGTGGGCATCGCGGTCGGCGCGTTCACCCCGCTGTCGGTGGCGCGCAGCGGCGCGATCCGGTTCACCGAGTCGTCGGGCGCGCTGATCATCCCCGCCGCGACCGTGGACCGCCTCCTCGACGCCGGCATCACCCGCGCGTCCGGCCGCGTCACGGAGCTGACCCTGGCCGCCGCGGGCGGCTCGCCCGGCGCCACCAACGTGCTCGGCGAGGGCTTCGCGATCCCCGAGACCACGCTGACCCGGGGTCGTGACGTCGTGGTCGAACTGCCGCCCGACGACGGCACCCTGACCGCCGGCCCGTGGACCCCCGACCCGGGTTCCGGGCACGTCAAGATCAGCCTCGCGACCGCCGCCGCCGAGCTGTCGCTCAACGGCCAACCGCCCACGCCGGTCCGCTGCGCCACGCCGTCGCCGGAGGTGATCCTGCTCGACGCGCCGGTCACCGGCTGACCCCCGGCCGCACCGCGGCGCGACCCACGCGCCGCGGTGCTTCAGCCCAGCGTCAACACCGTCTCCTCGGCGACCCGCGTGAGCTTCTCCGGGTTGCGCACGAAGTACAGGCCCGTGATCCGGCCGTCGGCGACGTGGCAGGCCAGGATGCCGTCCATCTCGCCGTTGACCCGCATGACCAGGGCCGGGCCGCCGTTGAGCGTGGTCGGTTCGGCGGCCAGGTCCGCCCCGAACTTCTCGATGCCGCCCAGCACGTACCGCACGAACTTCTCCGCGCCGACGATCGGGCGCACCGCCGCCTGCTTCACGCCGCCGCCGTCGCTGATCAGCACCACGTCCGGCGCGAGCACGTTCACCAGGCCCTGGAAGTCCCGGGTCTCCAGGGCCCGCTGGAACGACGCCAGCACCGCCCGCACCTCGCTGGGCGCGACGGCCTTGCGCGGCCGGCGGGCGTCCACGTGCTTGCGGGCCCGGTGCGCGACCTGGCGGACGGTGTCGCGGGACTTGCCGACGGCCTCGGCGATCTCGTCGTAGCCCAGCCCGAACGCCTCGTGCAGCACGAACACCGCGCGCTCGGTCGGCGACAGCGTCTCCAGGACGAGCATCATCGCCATCGACACGCTCTCCGCCAGCGCCACGTCCTCCGCCACGTCCGGCGTGGTCAGCAACGGCTCGGGCAGCCACGGGCCGACGTAGTCCTCCTTGCGGCGCTTGAGCGAGCGCAGCCGGTTGAGCGCCTGCCGGGTGGTGGTGCGGACCAGGTAGGCGCGCGGGTCGCGCACGTGGTCCAGGTCCACCTCGACCCACCGCAGCCACGTCTCCTGCAACACGTCCTCCGCGTCCGCCGCCGACCCGAGCATCTCGTAGGCCACGGTGAACAGCAGGTTGCGGTAGGTGACGAAGGCTTCGGTGGCCGGATCGCCGGCGTGCTCGCTCATGCCGCCGCGCACCCGCCGACGACCACGTCATCGATGCCCATCGCTGCCTCCTCGGTTCCCGGCGTTCGAACAGAGGACACCACGGGATCCGCGGCCGTGACACGCCGTGACCCGGATCACGTCAGCTCGGGTAGGTGTGGACCTCGGTCGCCTTGAGGACCGCCCACAGCGTGTCGCCCGGCGCGAGGCGCAGGTCCGCCACCGTGGCGGTGGTGACGTCGGCGAGCACCGGGGGTGTGCCGTCCAGGTGGACGCGGGTGGTGTGCGCGTGGTGCTCGACGCCGGAGACCGTGACCGGCCAGGTGTTGCGCGGGCTGCCCGCCGGTTTCTCCGGGTACAGGCCCACCGCGGTCGGCGGGAACACCACGTGCACGTCCCCGGTCGCCGGTTCGGCCACGGCCAGCCGTCCACCGTCCACGAGGGACACTTCGGTGCCGTTCGCCCTGCCGCGGTACAGGTTCAGGCCGACGAGGTTCGCCACGTAGTCGGTGCGCGGCCGGCGGACGACCTCCGCCGGTGTCCCCTGTTGCACCACCCGGCCCTCCTCCAGGATGACGATCCGGTCGGCCAGCACCATCGCGTCCAACGGGTCGTGGGTGACCAGCAGGGTGTGGCCGGGGTAGTCGCGCAGGTGCCGACCCAGGTCGGCGCGGACGCGCAGGCGGGTGCTCGCGTCCAACGCGGCCAGCGGTTCGTCGAGCAGCAGCAACAGCGGCGAGGTCGCCAGGGCACGGGCCAGGGCCACGCGTTGGGCCTGGCCACCGGAGAGGGTGCGCGGTTTGGCGCGTTCGAACCCGGCCAGGCCGACCTTGTCCAGCCACTCCCGGGCGGTCGCGTTGGCAGCGGGCTTCGCCGTGCCACGGGCGCGCAGGCCGAAGGCGACGTTGTCCAGCGCGGTCAGGTGCACGAACAGCAGGTAGTCCTGGAACACCACCCCGATCGGCCGCCGCTCGGCCGGCAGACCGTCCCAAGTGGACTCGCCGACGCGCACGCGGGCGCCGGGCACCAGACCGGCCAACGCGCGCAGCGCCGTCGTCTTGCCCGCGCCGTTGGGGCCGAGCAGGGCGACGACCTCGCCGGGCGCGATGGCGAGGTCCAGGTCCAGGTCGAACCCCTCCCGACGCACCCGGATCGCGGCCTCCAGCGTCACGTCGCACCCCTGATCCACCGGTCCCGCAGTCCGGCCAGCACCCCCACCGACACCACCAGCAGCACGATGCTGAGCACGATCGCCGCGTCCGGGTCGCTCTCCAGCGCCAGGTACACCGCCAGCGGCATGGTGGTGGTCTCGCCGGGGAAGTTGCCCGCGAACGTGATGGTCGCCCCGAACTCCCCCAGCGCCCGCGCCCAGCACAGCACCGTCCCCGCCACGAGACCGGGCAGCACCGAGGGCAGCGTCACCCGCCGGAACGTCAGCCACCGGGACGCGCCCAACGTCGCCGCCGCCTCCTCGTACCGGGGGTCGGCCGCCCGCAGCGCGCCCTCCACCGACACGACCAGGAACGGCATCGCCACGAACGCCTCCGCCAGCACGACCCCGGCGGTGGTGAACGGCAGCGAGATCCCGAACCACGCGTCCAGGTACTGCCCGACCAGCCCGCGCCGCCCCAGCACCAGCAGCAGCGCCACGCCGCCGACCACCGGCGGCAGCACCAGCGGCACGGTCACCAACGCCCGCAGCACACCGCGCCCCGGCAGGTCGGCGCGCGCCAGCAACCACGCCAGCGGCACCCCGAGCACCAGGCACACCACCGTCGCCAGGCTCGCGCACACCAGCGACAGCCGCAGCGCGTCCCCGACCTCGGCGCCGACCAACCGGCCGGGGAGGGTGCTCCACGGCGCCCGGACCAGCAGCCCGGCCAACGGCAGCAGCAGGAACGCCAGCCCCAGCACCGCCGGCACCACCAGGACCAGCGGCAACCGCCCGCGGACCGGCCTCACGGCGCGGCGAACCCGGCCTCGGCCAGCACCGCGCGGCCCCGGTCGGACCGGACGAAGTCGATGAACGCCCGCGCCCCCACCGAGTTGGGCGCAGCGGCCAGCGGCGCGATCGGGTAGTCGTTGACGGCCTCGCCCGCCTCGGGGAAGTCCCTGCCCTCGACCCTCTCCCCCGCCGCGCGGACGTCCGTCCGGTACACCAGCGCCGCGTCCACCTCGCCCAGCGACACCTTGGTCAGCGCGGCTTTGACGTCCTGCTCCAGCGTGTCCGGCCGGGCGGTGACCCCGGCGGCCTCGAACACCTTCTTCGCCGCCGCGCCGCACGGCACCTGTTCGGCGCACAGCGCGATCTTCAGGTCCGCCTTGGCGAAGTCGGCCAGCCCGGTGACCCCGCCCGGGTTGCCCCCGGGCACGACGATCTGCAGCGTGTTGCGGGCGAACGTCACCGGTGTCGCCTTGACCGTCCCGGTGTCGGTGACCTGCTTCATGTTCGCCGGCGCGGCGGAGGCGAACACGTCGGCGGGCGCGCCCTGGTTGAGCTGTTGGGCCAGCGCGGAACTGCCGGCGAAGTTGAACGTGACCTCCCCGCCGGGGTGCGCCGCCTCGAACTCCTCGCCCAGCCTGGTGAACGCCTCGGTCAGCGACGCGGCGGCGAACACGGCGATCCGCCCCGACGCGCCGCCGGTCCCGGACGCGCCCGGCGTGCCGCACCCCGCCACCACCAGGGCCACGGCCGCCGCGACCAGCTTCCGCATCGGGCTCACGCCTCCGGGATCTCGACGACGACGTGCGTGGACTTGATGGAGGCGACCGCGACGCTGCCGACCTCCAGGCCGAGTTCGTCGGCGGACTCGCGGCTCATCAGCGACACGATCCGGAACGGCCCCGCCTGCATGTCGATCTGCGCCATCACGCCGTCCTTGACCACCCGCGTGACGATGCCGCGCATCCGGTTGCGCGCCGACGCGGCCACCGTGACCCCGGGCTCGGCGGCCTCGGACAGCTGCTGCGCGAACGCCGCCAGCTCGGCGCCGGCGATCGCCTTGCGCCCGTTGTCCAGCACGGCCGCCAGCCGCCCTTGATCGATCCAGCGCCGGATCGTGTCATCGCTGACCCCGAGCAGGGCCGCCGCCTCACTGATCCGCAGATTCGGCATGACTGGCGAGCCTAGTTCCGAACACGCGGAACTTCCACTCTGAAACCTCCGAGATCGCGGGTCGGGTGGCGGGTGGCGGGTGGCGGGTGGCGGGCCTACCGTGATCGTCGAAGTCACCCGATCGACACCCTCGCCGCGCACCCGATGTCGATTCAGCGCCCGAGCCGGGCTCACCTGGTCACCGGGGCCAGCCGCCGGCGGCCGTCGTCGCGGCGGCGAAGTCCGCGAAGGAGCGGGGCGGACGACCCAGGGCTCGCTGCACGCCGTCGGAGAGGTGTTCGTCGCGGCCTTCGCGCAGGGGTTCGATGACGTCGGCGAAGGCCCGCGCGTCGGCGGGCGGCAGGCCTTGGGCGACCAACTCCGCCACGTACTGGTCCACGGTCAGCGGGACGTAGCGGACCGTGCGGCCGGTGGCCCGGGAGATCGTGTCGGCGGCTTCGCGCAGGGTCAGGGCCTTCGGGCCGGACAGTTCGTAGACCTCGCCGTTGTGGCCGTCCTCGGTCAGGGCCGCCGCCACGACGGCGGCGATGTCCTCGGCGTCGACGAAGCTCGCCGCGCCGTCGCCGGCGGGCAGCCGCAACTCACCCGCGCGGACGGCGTCGGCGAAGAAGCCCTCGCTGAAGTTCTGCGCGAACCAGCCCGGCCGGGTGATCGTCCACTCCAGTCCGCTCTCCCGCACGGCCGCCTCGCTGTCCACCAGGCCGTCGAGCACGCCGCCGCTGTCCTTGGCGTACAACGGGTTGTCGATGCCACGGCCGGACGCCAGCACGAGCCGCCGCACCCCGTGCCGCACCGCCCGTGCCACGAACGGGCGAACCAGCTTGGTGCCGTCCAGTTGCACGATGTAGACGGCCCGCGTCCCTTCCAACGCGTGGTCCCACGTGCTCGGGTCGGTCCAGTCGAAGACGTGCTCCGCGCTGCGGGCCGCCGCGCGCACCGCGACGCCGCGGGCGCGCAGGGCGGTGACGACGCGACGGCCGGACTTGCCGGTCGCGCCGGTGACGAGGATTTCGCTCATGGAGTGCAGTCAACCGGGCCGCGGTGAGACGGAAAATGTTCGGGAAGCGCTCTTGGATGTCTGAGCGTCTACTGTGGGGATCATGGACGCGGTGTCGGAACTGCTGGCGGACGTGCGGGCGCGCGGCGCGGTATTCCGGCAGACGATCATGCGCCCGCCGTGGGCGCTGCGCATGGCCACCGGCGCGCCGCTGACCCTGGCCACGATGCTGCGCGGCCGGGCGTGGATCGTCCCCGACGGCCACCAGCCGGTGCCCATCGAGCCCGGCGTCGTCGCGCTGGTGCGCGGGGACGTGCCGCACACCGTCGCCGACGCGCCCACGACGCCGCCGTCCACCGTGGTGACCAGCGCCGACTACTGCCCCGGGCCGACCTCGGGCCGGACCTGCGGCACCCCGGTCGACGGGGCGCCCGTGCTGCTCAGCGGGGCGTTCGAGCGGCGGGGCGACCTCAGCGCACGGCTCCTGCACGCCCTGCCCGCCGTGCTGGTGGTCCCGGCCGGCCCGCCGGCGGACCTGCTGGCGGAGGAACTCGCCCACGACCGCCCGGGGCAGCAACTGGTCCTGGACCGCCTGCTGGACTTCCTGCTGGTCACCGCACTGCGCCACTGGTTCGCCGACCCGGCCGCGGACGCCCCGGCGTGGTGCCGGGCGCTGGACGAGCCCGTAGTGGGCGCCGCCCTGCGCCTGCTGCACGACAACCCGGCGCACCCGTGGACCGTGGCGGAGCTGGCGGCGAAGGCGGGCCTGTCCCGCGCGGCCCTGGCCCGCCGATTCACCGCGCTGGTGGGCGAACCACCCATGGCCTACCTCGCGGAGTGGCGGATCACCCTGGCCGCGAACCTGCTGCGCGAAACCGACGACACGGTGGCCGCCATCGCCCGGAAAGTGGGCTACGCCAACGCTTACGCCCTCAGCGTGGCCTTCAAGCGCATGCGCGGCACCCGCCCCACCGACCACCGCCGCGCCTGAACACCCCCACTCCCGAAGCCGGCACCGCCCGCCTCAGCCCCGGCCGGTGATGGTGAAGCGCAGGAAGCGCAGGTAGTTCACCGGGCGGAAGGCGTCGGCCCGCGCGGTGGCCTCGGCGGCGGCCCGGTCCGCCTCGTCCAGGGCCCGGGCGGCTTCGGCCAGCTCGCGGTCGTGGGTCGCCCGGGTCCGGGTGAGGGCGGTGTTGGCGGACTTGCGTTCGTCGGCCAGCAGGCTCTGCTCCACGCGCAGGGTTTCCAGCAGGTCGCGTTCGGCGGTCTTCGCCTCCTCCAGCACCCGGGAGCGGTGGTCGTCCAGCGCCGCGCTCTCGGACTCGTAGCGCTCGCGGAACGGTCGGCGGTCGGCGGCGGTCAGGGCGGTGGGGCGGCTGCGGTCGGCTTCCGCCGTCAGCCGCTCGCGCCACTGGTCGAGCCGGGTCGCCTCCGCCGCGCCGACCCCGCCGACGCGCACGCGGCTGCCGTTGGCCAGCACGAACATCGCCACCGGGCGCGGCCCGTCCAGGTCGTGGTGCAGGCCGACGAAGTCCGCGGCGGACCGGATGCCGACCGCGTGCAGGTTGGCCACCTGCGCCGGGATCAGCCCCTCGACCGCGTCGGCCACCAGCGTCGCCTTCGCCAGCTCCGTCCGCACGTGCTGCTTCTGCCGCAAGGCGAGCAGCCGTTGCTCCTCGGCGTGCGCCCGCGCCAGGGCGGCCCGGCGGTCGCGTTCGATCCGGTCGAGCCGGTTCTTGACCTCCTGCCGGTGCGCGGCCAGCCGGGAGTTGTGCCATTGCTGCAGGCCGTGGCGCTTGTCGTCCTGCTCGCGCTTGAGGTTCTCGGCCAGCTCGGCCAGCCGGCGGCCCTCCTCCTCCAGCTGCGCGACCCGCAGGGCGGCCGGTTCGCGCGCGGCACGCAGGCGTCGGCGTTCCTCGCGCGCGGTCAGGGCACCGCGCCGCTCGGCGGTCCGGTCGTAGGCCCGCGACGTCCACGACATCAGGGCGACGGCGTCCACGGCGGCGACGGCCTCGGGCAGCACCCCCAGGGGCACGCCCAACGGCAGCAACGCCATCAGCGACCACGACGCCAGCGTCCACGCCTTCGGCCGTTCGGCGAACCGCACCGGCGGCAGCGGGGCGGGCACGTGCGGTTCGAACCGCTCGGCCATCCACGTCGGCAGGGCGGTGCCCGCCGGAGCGCCGGTGGTGACGGTGTCCAGCGCTCGCAGCGGCGGCGGGGCGGCGCGTTCGCGCAGCAGGACGTCCTCGAACCGCCGGGCCAGCGCGCGCAGGCCGGGGTCGGGGTGGGCGGTCAGGGTGGCCAGCGGGAAGGAGCCCGCCGGGTCGGTGAAGTCGGGTTCGGCCAGCAGCAGGTGTTCGGCGTCCTGGTCGCGCAGCTGCCGCCACAGCGCCGGATCGACCGCCAGCGCCACCAGCGACAGGTACACCACCCACGCGGAGAACCGGTCGATCTCGGGGCCGAAGTCGGCGGCCGTGCGGTCGGGCGACTGGTAGTTGCGGTGCCCGGTCTCGGTGGCGGTCATCCCGGCCAGCGCGGGCACGTACATGCCGTCGTAGTCGACCAGCTTCACCACGCCGTCGTCGGTGACCAGGATGTTGCCGTGCTGGAGGTCGCCGTGCCCGACGCCCGCCGCGCGCAGGGCGTCCACCAGGTCGGCGAACCGCCGCGCGAGGGCGGCGAGGGCGGCGGGGTCGTCCAGGTTGCGCTCGATCCACCGGATCAGGCCGATGCCCTCGACCCACTCCATCCGCAGCACCGGGTACCAGGAGCCCTCCACGAGCACGCCCCGGTCGACGTACTCGAAGCCGACGATCCAGTCGTCGTCCAGGCCGGCCAGGTGCTCGCCGATCGCGCGGTACCGGGCGGCCTGCTCGCGCACCTCGCGGGTGAAGCACTTGACCGCGTACCGGGTGCCGTCGGCGACGGTCAGCGAGAAGACGCCCGCGAAGTTGCCGGAGATGACGCGGGGCCGGCCCAGCGCGTCCACCTGGACCTCCGCGCCGGCCAGGTCGGTGTCGCGGAAGCACAGGTCGGTGTTCTGCAACGCGTCCACGTAGGTGGCGCCGGACGGGAACGCGCGGCCCGGCTCGTCATCCGGGGTCCACGTGAACGACGGTGACGTCGTCATTGCGCATCAACCCCTCCCCGCGCACCCGGTCCAGCCAGGCGGCGAACCCGTCGTGGTCGGCCGCGAACCCCCGCAGCACCCGCCAGGGCCGCCCGCCGCGCCCGGTCTCGCGCAGGAACCACTCGGCGACGGCGTCCGTGCAGAGGAAGAACGCGTCACCCGGGCGGGTGCGGCCCGAGGCGGTGCGCACGTGCCGGGCGAGCAGGCCGGTGTCCCGGTTGAACGCGTTGACCAGCGGCGGCGTGTTGTCGAAGTCCTCCGGCCGGTCGAGCGGGAACGCGCGTTCCAGGCGGTCGTCGCGGACCTGGAACAGGCAGCTGTCGCCCAGCGCGGCGGCGTGCCACCGGTCGGCGGCGAACCGGGCGGCCAGGACGGTGGCGTGCGGGCCGCGGTCGAGCTTGGGTTGCTCGTACCAGGCGATCGGGCGGCCGTCCGCCTCGCGCGCGGCGACGTAGTCGGCCAGCCAGGCCTCCCAGGCGCGGCCGGCGGCGGCGAGGGCGGCGGCGAAGCGGTCGGGGCCCTGGAGCACTTCCGCGTCCTCGCCGGCGTGGTCGAGGAGCGAGGCGGTGAGCAGGTCGGCCCACTCCCCCGCGAGCAGGCTCTCCGACGCGCCGTCCGCCACCGCCGCGAGGACGGCTCCGGCGGCGGTCACGCGGCCGGCGTCCTCGCACTCGCGCTCGGTGTTGCCGCGCTTGGGGGCGCGGAGGGTGAACGCGGTCAACGCAGTTCCGTCGCCCGGGTGCCGATGTCGAGGAACTGCACGACCGAGGTGATGTCGGCGTTGTAGACGAACCCGCGGGCCATGTCGCCGGCCGGCAGGCCTTGCTGGAGCGCGTAGAAGCGCATGTGCTGCGGCAGCAGGCTCGACATGCCGAACAGGGTGCGCGCGTAGGGGTCGGGCAGGGCGACGTCGGTGTCGGGGAAGGTCACCGGGACGGCGTTCGCGGCCGAGACGTGCAGGTTGAACAGCAGGGCCGCGCCGTCGGCGGTGACGTGGGTCTGGACAGCCCAGGCGGCGCTGGCGGGGTCGCCGTCGGTGGACTCGCCGTCGGTCAGGTTGAGCACGATGGGCGGGAAGCAGTCCGGGTGGCGGGCCACCCAGTCGGCGACCAGCTTCTCGGCCAGGCCCAGGGCGCGGCACATCGGCGTGCCGCCGTTGGCGACCGGGTCCACCCAGACGGGGAAGCTGGTGGTGGTCTCCACCAGCCCGCCCGCGCCGTCGGGCACCTTCTTGACCCGCTTCTCCACCCGCGCGGGCTGGTCGGCGACCTGGCTGAGCGGCACGAGGTCGCGCCCGGCCAGCGGCCCGGTGAACGCGGAGCCGACGGTGTAGCCGTACCCGAGGACGGCGACGTGGAAGTAGTCGCGGACGCCTTCCTCCTTGGCGCACTTCACGCTCAGCTCGGCGAGCAACCGGTTGATGGCGTCGGCCACGACCTCGGCCTTCCGCTGCCGCGACCCGCCGCCGATCGGGTCGTTCATCGACGCCGACTGGTCGACCAGGAACACGAAGCAGGACGGGTTGGCCCGACTGATCTCGGCCGAATAGGTCACGAAGCTCCCCCTTGCGCGCTTGCCCCAGGACTCCGGGCCGACGGCGTGCGCCGGCACCGTCGGGACATCATGCCAATTCCACGCGGGCCGTCGAGGGGGGCGTGGCCTAGGCTCCGCGGGTGCGAGTCGATCTGATCACCGTCGTCGTGGCCGACTACGACCCCGCCATCGAGTTCTTCACGTGGGTCCTCGGGTTCGAGTTGGTGGACGACTCGCCCTCTCTGACCAACGACGGCCGGCCCAAGCGGTGGGTGGTGGTCCGGCCGCCCGGCGCCGAGACCGGCATCCTGCTCGCGCGGGCCGACGGGCCGCGGCAGGCGGAGGTCGTCGGGGACCAGGTCGCCGGGCGGGTCGGGTTCTTCCTGCGGGTGGACGACTTCGACGCCGCCCACGCGCAGATGGTCGCGGCCGGGGTCGAGTTCCTGACCGAGCCGCGCACCGAGGACTACGGGCGGATCGTCGTCTTCCGGGACATCGCCGGGAACAAGTGGGACCTGCTCGGCCCGGCTTGACCGGTTCCGCGGCGCGACGGCTCGGTTCCGCACCGCGACGGCTCGGTTACGCTCCCCGCGGGAGGAGACCGTGGGCGTCGAGGCTGGGACAGCGGGGTTCGGGGCGGCGTTGCGGGCCGCCATCGGGCGCAGCGGGCTCACGTTGGACGAGGTCAGCCGGCGGTTGCGCGAGCGCGGGACGCCGATCAGCGTCAGCTCGCTGAGCTACTGGCAGAACGGCGACAGCAGGCCGCGGGCCGCGTCGCTGCCGGCCGTGGCGGCGTTGGAGGAGATCCTCGGCGAGCCGCTGACCGGCCTGCTGCTCCCCCGCCCGCGCCCGACCCGCCCCGGGCCACGCGTCGCCCACGACCTGGTGATGCGCCGCCCGGAGACGGTGGCCCGCGCGCTGGCCAAGCTGGACGCGACCCCGGACGACCTCGACAGCCCGCACCGGCTCTCGCAGTACCTGTCCCACCGGGTGGACGCGACCGGGCGCGAGGAGTCGATGCGGGTGCGCCGGATCGTGCGCGCCGACCACGACGGCACGACCCGGTTCCTGTTCGTGTCCCGGGGTTCCAGCATGTCGCACCCGCCCGCGGTCACGCACGCCGTCGGCTGCCGGCCGGGCCGGTTCCGGGCCGACGTGCCGTCCGCGACGTGCGCGTTCGAGTTCCTGCTGGACCAGCCGCTGAACGCGGGCGAACTGGCCTACGTCGAATTCGGCCTGCGCCTGCCACCCGACCACGCGGCCCGCCACACCCAACTGGCCATCGTCCGCCCCGGCCGGGAGATCGCGATCCACGTGACCTTCGCCGGCGACCGCCTGCCCCGCGCCTGCCACGGCTACTTCCAACCCCGCAGCGGCCTGCCGGTCCAACGGCGGGTGGAGTTCGACGGGCCGACCCGGACCTACCAGTTCGTGGCGCTGGACCCCGAGCCGGGCCAGTACGGCATCGGCTGGACCTGGGAGTGACGACTCGTCTCCTGCGTCGATGACCCAGGGCATCTCCGCTCCCGTCGTTCCGCGTGCGGCTAGGTCCGCGGGGCGTACATGATCACCGCGACGCCGACCAGGCAGATCGCCGCGCCGAGGTAGTCCCAGCGGTCCGGGCGGAACTTGTCCACCAGCACGCCCCACGCCAGCGAGCCGGCGACGAACACGCCTCCGTAGGCGGCGAGGATGCGGCCGAAGTGGGCGTCGGGCTGGAAGGTGGCCACGAAGCCGTACGCGCCCAGCGACAGCACGCCCGCGGCGATCCACAGCAGCCCGCGGTGCTCCCGGAGTCCCTGCCACACCAGCCACGCGCCACCGATCTCGGCCACGGCCGCCAGGACGAACAGGACTATCGAGCGCAGGACGGTCACCGGGGTGACGGTAGTGCCGGGTTGGCCGGTTCGTTGAACGGCAGCGGGCAGCGGGGCTGCCCGCTCCGCATGGTCACGCCACGGCCTCCGCCCTGGCCGCCAACGCCGCCAACACCGCTTGCCGACCCGGGGGAACCGTGATGTCGAGGTTCAGTTCGTCACCGGTCACTTCGAGGGTGAAGGTGAAGAACGAACAACAGCCCGTCTCCCGCACGGCCAGGTCGGCCGCTCGCGCGGCGATCTGCGGTTCGGGGGTCAGGCTCATGCGCACGGTGGTCGGGCTGACCCTGGTCACCGAGCGCAGCGCGGCGGCGAACAGGTCGTCGAACTCGCGCTCGCGCAGCGGCTGCTCGGCGGTGGGCAGGGTGCAGGCGTCGGCGGGGAGCGGTGTCCAGGAAGGTGCTTCCACGTCCATGTTCCGACGGTAACCCGGTACCCCGGGTACCGGGTGCAAGTGCGACCGCCGTCCGGGCCACAACGGGCCGGACGGCGGTCGGTGGGGTCAGGGCAGGGTGACGAACGGCTTCAGGAACGAACGGGCCGACGGGGTGTCGAGGCGGTAGACGACGTTGGTGGCGTAGCACGGCGCGTCGCCGGTGATGGTGGTCGCCACCAGGGTGCGGGTGCCGTCGAGGGTGGCGAAGTTCGGGCCGCCCGAGTCGCCGTAGCAGGCGCCGCCGTAGCCCTGGGACTCGATCATCGACAGGCGCAGCCACGTGCTGTTCAGCGCGTTGAAGCCCAGCGGGGCCTTCATGCGCACGCCGCCGCCGGGGTGGGTGTGGCCGCCGGGGCCGCGGGCGGCTTCCTCGGTGCCGTAGCCGACGACGGAGTACTCGGCGGCGTTCAGGCCCTGCGGTCCGAGGGCGTCGAGCTTGCCCGCCGTGGGCAGGGTGGCCGGGGTGAACGACCAGCGCGCCGCGAGCTGCCTGGCCGACACCTCGACCACGGCGATGTCGTGCGAGTCGGCGGAGTTGCCCGGGTAGGCGGGGTCGTTGTGCGCCACACCGGGGACGCCGACCGCCGCCGCCTTCTGCGCGGGCGTGCCGGGGGCGGCGTCGAGGGCGGACTGCACGTCCTGGAGCAGGGACACGTAGAACTTCACGTTCGCCGGCCAGTCGGTGGTGCAGTGGGCGGCGGTGAGGAAGGTGTCGCGGTCGACCATCGTCCCGCTGCACACCCAGTCCACGCGGTCCGGCGTGGCCGGGTCGCCGTCGTTGTCCCAGGTGGCGACCAGCGCGCCGACCTCGGTGCGCTCCGGCGCGGGGGTGGCGTTGTAGGTGTTGATCGCGGAGGCGGGTGTGGCGGTCACTGCGGCGAACGCGACCACGGCTGCGGCCACGGTTGCTGTGCGCATGGGCACTCCCTTGCTGCGTGCGGCGTAAGAGCGCGATTGAACCCCTCCCGCGCCGACCACAAAACCCTCCTACCAGCGTTCACAGATGCCAACCGGTTCAGGACGCCGGCACGGTGTCGGCCCACTCGACGGTCACGCCCGACGCGGTCCGGTGCCGGGTGAGTTCGCGCAGTTCGGCGCGGTCCGGTGGGGTGGGGCCGAGGCCGATCGCGTACCGGGCTGAGCCGGACCGAAGCGGTTACCGACCAATTCCGCACCACTTGCCCGCCGACTGCCACCATGATGGATCAGCGAGACCCCCTGACCGGAAGGCTGCGCCCATGACGACGACCTCGCCCCCCAGGAGCACCGGCCGCAAGTTGGCCCGGTTCGTGGGGCACTACCTGGAGATGGTCGTCGCCATGCTGGTCGGCATGATGGTGCTCGGCATGCTGTGGCCGGCGTCGTGGACCGCGCGGGTCGAGGTCGGGGCGCTGCTGATGGCCACCGACATGACCGTGGCGATGGCGCTGTGGATGCGCATCCGCAAGCACTCGTGGCCGCGCGTCCTGGAGATGTCCGCCGCGATGTACTTGCCGTTCGTGGCGCTGTTCGTGCCGTACTGGATGGATCTGATGTCCGGCGACGCGCTGATGGTCGCCGCGCACGTGATCATGTTCCCGCTGATGCTCGTCGCCATGCTGTGGCGGCGCGCGGATTACTGGCACTAGGCGGGGTCCCGCGGGAGGCCTCGGACCGAGAGCCTCCCGCGCGGCGCGTCAGCCGCCGATGCCGCCGAGCAGCGGGCCCACCAGGGCGGTGACCGGGCTGAGCAGGCCGGCCGGGCCGCCGGGGCCGGCGAGGCCGCCCGCGGGGGCCGCGGTGGCGACCGGCGCGGTGAGGACGAGGGCGGCGGCCGTCGCGGCGACGAGCTTGCCAAGAGTGCGCATCAAGTACTCCGAACCGTGGTTGCGTTCCCGGACAACCGTGGATGCTGGCCCGACCCCACCGGGCCCGCGACCCGAGTCCGGAAGCTCGACCCTTCCGTGTGACGATCAGTCCTCCGCGGACCCCCGCGGCTGCCAGCGCCACGCGAAGTCGCCGGAGTGCGGCGGCGGGCCGGGCAGTTCCACGCCGCCGTCGTGGCCCAGGCTCTCGACCATCATCGCCAGCACCCGCCGGCGCAGCTCACGAGTCCGCTCGACGTCCGGGACGCGGATCGCGGCGCAGCTCTCCAGCACCAGGCCCAGGTCCTCCACGACGGCGTCGGGGCGCAGCCGGCCCGCCTCCCGCGCGCGGTCGACCACGGCCCGCGCCAGCCGGGCGGCGCGCTGGGAGTCCTCGAACATCTCCGGGGTCGGGGTGAACGTGCCGGCCAGGTGCACGGTCAGGGAATGCACGTCCGCCTCGACCACGCGGTCGAGGAACCCGGCGAACGCGGTCCACGCGTCGGGCTGCTCCAGCGCGGCCTCGGCCTCGGCGATGTAGCGGCGCAGGCCGTCGTGGCACAGCTTGCGCAGCATGTGCTCCTTGCCCGGGTAGCGGCGGTAGAGGGCGCTGATGCCCACGCCGGCGCGCTTGGCCACGGCGGCGACGGGGGCCTTGGGGTCGGCCATGAAGACCTCGCGCGCCGCGTCGAGGATGACCTGGTCGTTCTGCGCGGCCTGGCGGCGGCGACCGGCGAGGCCGGTTTCGGCGGGTGACGACATGGTCACGAGAATAACACTTGGAACGGATCGTTCCGCTCTGCTACAGTGAAACGGAACAAAGCGTTCCGTTCCGAAGGAGACAGGCCATGACGAACACCGCGATCCGCCCCTTCCGCGTCGAGGTCGCCCAGGCGAAGCTCGACGACCTGGCCGACCGCCTGCGCCGGGCGCTGTGGCCGTCGGAGCTGCCCGGGGTCGGCGACGCGTACGGCGTGCCCGGCGACCGCGTCCGCTCGCTGGCGCAGCACTGGCTGGAGGAGTTCGACTGGCGGGCCTTCGAGGCGAAGCTGAACGCCTTCCCGCAGTTCGTCACCGAGATCGACGGCGAGGACATCCACTTCCTGCACGTCCGCTCGTCCCGCCCGGACGCGACGCCGCTGGTCATGACCCACGGGTGGCCCGGTTCGGTGGTCGAGTACCTGGACGTCATCGCACCGCTCACCGAGCCCGCGGCCGACCAGCCCGCGTTCCACGTGGTCGTCCCGTCGCTGCCGGGCTTCGGCTTCTCCGGCCCGACCCGCAGCACCGGGTGGAACCGGTACCGCACCGCGGCGGCGTGGGTCGAGCTGATGCACCGCCTGGGTTACGAGCGCTACGGCGCGGTCGGCAACGACGGCGGCTCGATGGTCTCCCCCGAGATGGGCCGCCTCGACCCGGACGGCGTGATCGGCGTGCACGTCACCCAGGTGTTCTCGTTCCCGTCGGGCGACCCGGCCGAGTTCGCCGACCTGAGCGAGGCGGACCTGGCCGCGCTCCAGCACCTCCAGTGGTTCATGGACAACAAGTTCTCGTTCAACCAGCTGCACAGCCAGCAGCCGCAGACCCTGGCCTACGCCATCACCGACTCCCCCATCGGCCTGCTCGCCTGGAACGCGCAGCTGTTCGACGAGAACCTCGACGCGGAGTTCGTGGTCGCGAACGTGGCCCTGTACTGGCTGACCGGCACGGCCGGGTCCGCGATCCGCTTCTACTACGAGGACGCCCACGCCACCGAGCACCCGACCGGGCCGACCACGACCCCGCTCGGCCTGGCCATGTTCGCGGGCGACTTCCAGTCCATCCGCCGCTTCGCCGACCGCGACCACAAGAACATCGTCAGCTGGAACTCCTACGACGGCGCGGGCGGCCACTACGCGGCGCACGAGGCCACGGACACCCTGGTCGCCGACATCCGCCGGTTCTACGCGCAGCTCGTCTGATCCCCCACGAAGGGCCGGTCACCCCGACCGGCCCTTCGCCTTCGACCGCGTGCCGTTCTCCGGTGAGGGCGTTGCGCGGATGATCGTGGCCTCGCTATCTTGAAATGGTCGTTCCAAGTTAGCCTCAGGAGGTCGCCCGAGATGGCGGAGTTCACCCTGCACGACGAGACCACGGCCCCCGAGGAGTCCCGCCCGCACTTGGCGGCGGGCAAGAAGCGCATGGGTTTCGTGACGACGTTGAACGCGGTGATGGCCGAGTCGCCGGAACTGCTCGCCGGGTACAACGCGCTGGCCGAGCAGTTCGGCAAGTCGTCCCTGCCGGGGCCGGCGAAGCACGTCGTGTGGATCACGGCGAGTGTCGTCAACGGCTGCGAGTACTGCGTGGCGGCGCACTCCACGGTCGCGCTGAAGAACGGTGTGGACGCGGCGGCGGTGGAGGCGCTGCGGGCCGGCAAGCCGTTGGCGGACGGGGCGTTGGAGGCGGTGCGGGCGCTGACGGAGTCGATGGTCGCCGACCGCGGGTGGGTGTCCGACGAGCAGGTCGAGCGCTTCCTGGCGGCGGGCTACACGCGGCGGCACGTGCTGGACGTGGTGCTGGGGGTGGGCATGAAGACGCTGTCCAACTACACCAACCACATCGCCCACACCCCGCTCGACCCGGCGTGGGCGGACCAGGCCTGGACCCGCGACTGACCCGGCTTGGTGGCGCGGCGGCTGCGGCTCGGCGGCTGCGCTCGGCGGCTGAGGCTGGGCGGGGGGGCGGCTCGGGGGGCGGCGCGGCGGCGGGCGCGGGCGGCGACTGCGGCTCGGCGGGGGCGGCGGGGTTTGTGTGGTCTGGCCGGTGAGCGGTGGCGGAGCCTGGGAGTTGGCTCCGCCACCGCTTGTCGAGTCAGCAGGCGATCGGCTGGGGTCCGAAGGCCACGTCGTCGAACCACAGCGTGTCCGCGCCGTCGCCGTAGCTCTCCCAGCCCAGCCGGACGTCCACGACGTTCGGCCGCCAACCGGCCCGAGCCAACCACTGCTGGTCCACGTCCGGCGTCGGGGTGCCGTCCACCTGCAAGCCCGTGACGTCCTGGCCGTCCAGCGCCGTGCGCAGCTTGCCGGTCGGGTCGACGGTGAACTGCACGCACGTCCACGTCCCCGTCGGCAGCGGCTTGCTCAGCGCCACTCCCTGCGGGCTCTGCGCGGGCAGCGTGGCGTCGTCGGACTCGCGGTTCCACTGAAGGGCCTGGTTCTGGCCACCCATCCGCAAGTCCTTGCCGTTGTCGGCGGTGTCCTTGAGCGCCATGAACGTCACGTGCGCGGCGGGCAGCGGCGTGGTGTGGCGGACGTAGAAACGGCCGTGCGTGTTGCCGCCGGGGAGCGCGGTGCCGAGGAAGATGTGGTTGCAGTAGCCCGCTTTCCCGTCCACGCGGACCGACTTGGACCCGCCGTGCGCCACCGTGCTGTCGATGGTGACCGTGCTCTGGCCCGTGCAGTTGGCCGCGCCGACCGTCCACGGGGCACCGGGCGTGCCGGCGTGACCCTCGAAGTCGTCGCAGACAACAGCGCCCGAGCACGTGGGAGGTGGCGACGAAGTCGTGGTCGTGGTGGTGGTTGTGGTTGTGGTTGTGGTTGTGGTTGTGGTTGCGTCGTTGCACCGCACGCCGTTGAGCGCGAAGTCGGTCGGCGTCGGGTTCGTGCCGGAGTAGGTGGCCTGGAAGCCGAACTGGGTGCTCGCGCCCGTCCCGAGTGCGCCGTTCCACTGGGCGTTGCGGGCGGTGACTTTGTTGCCGGTCTGGGTCACCGTCGAGTTCCAGGCGCTGGTCACAGCCTGGTTGCCGGCGAAGGTCCAGGTGAGCGTCCACGTGCTGACCGGCGCGGCGTGGTTGGCGACCTTGACGTTGGCGGTGAAGCCGGTGGACCACTGGTTGGGCACGTAGTCCACGGCGCACGCGGGCGCGGCGCGCACCGCCTGCCCGCCCAGCACCACCAGTCCGGCCGTCGTGAGTAGCGCGGCGATCGCCGCCAGTGCAGCGCGCACAACAACCCCTTCGTCGTCGTGTCTGGGAGCGTTCCCAGACACCGACTGTAACGGTCCAGTCACGCGGATGGAAGGGGCCGGGCCGTCGCGGCCCGGCCCGCAGCCGTCAAAAACCCACTCGGATGGTCACCTTCGCCGGTGCCGAGACCGCGCCCGCCGCGTCGACCACCTCGTAGGTGAACGAGTCCTCCCCCGCCACCACCGACCGCGCCCGGTAGTGGAACGACCCGTCGGCCGCCGGCGTCAGCGTCCCGTGCCGGGGCCCGTCGACCAGCCGCGCGGTGAGCGGCCCGCCGTCCGGGTCCGTGTCGTTGCCCAGCACGCCCGGCGCGGGCACCCGCAGCGCGGACGACCACACCCGCCGGGTGAACGCGTCGTCCACGGCCGCCGGCGGGCGGTTCACCGGGCTGGTGTTCAGCCGCACCCTCACCAGGCTGTCCACACCCCGGTGCTCACGTCCTGCGACGGCCGGCTGCGGCAGCCGGGTGACGGCACGACACGGTCCGGCGAATCCGCCGGGCGCGGCGCGGTGCCCCCGAACGGTCCGTGGCAGTGTCGGGCGGCGGATGGATCGAGGTCGGGAGAGCGCAATGAGCCGACACATCGGCGAGGAACGACACACGGGCCTGTGGGGGACGACGCCCCCGATCCCGGCCCCCACCCCCGCCGAACGCACCACGACACCGGCCCCGCCGCCGGAGTACGCCACACCGGAACCGGTCACCACGGCACCGGAACAAGCCCGCACGGCACCCGAACAAGCCCGCACGGCACCGGAGTACGCCACCGTGACACCGGAGTTCGACGCCGTCGCCACGACACCGGCCCCACCGGAGTTCGACGCCGTCGTCACGACACCGGCCAAACCGGTGTCCGACACCCCAGCGCGCGCCACCCCGCGACCCGCGCCGCGCCGGCCGGAGCGCCGCGCCCCCACGCCGGCCGAGCAGTCCACTTCGGACGAACCGACCGAGCGCGACTTCCTCATCCCCGCCGAGGGGTTGACCGCGCAGCAGCGCAAGCACGCGCTGACCAAGCTGGAGACCTACCTGGTCGGCAAGCACGAGCACATGGTGGGCTTCCAGGGCAACCAGGACCTCGGCCACGCGCAGCAGGACCTGGGCCGGTTCCTCGACTTCCACCTCAACAACGTCGGCGACCCGTTCCAGCAGGGCAACTACAAGCCCAACACGAAGGCCGTGGAACGCGCCGTGCTCGACCGCTACGCCGAGCTGTGGCGCGCGGAGTGGCCCTACGACGGCAAGAACCCCGAGAGCTACTGGGGTTACGTGCTCACCATGGGCTCGACCGAGGGCAACCTCTACGCCCTGGCCTCCGCCCGGGACTACCTGTCGGGCCGCAAGCTGATCGGCGACCCGGGCGGGTCCAACCCGCAGATGGTCTACGTGCAGGCCGCACCGCCGGCGCGGTCGGCGCCGGCGGCCCGGGTGGGCGGCTCACCCGCCGCCGACCCGCGCAACGCCTACCGCCCGGTGGCGTTCTACTCCGAGGACACCCACTACTCGGTGATCAAGGCCGTGCGGACGCTGGCGATCGACACGTTCGGCGCGATCGGCACCGCCGAGTACCCCGACCAGTGCCCGCTGGGCGGCCGGTGGCCGTTGGAGGTGCCGTCCAAGGGCGGCCCGGACGGCAGTGGCGAGATCGACGTGGACAAGCTGGAGCGGCTGGTCGCGTTCTTCGCCGAACGCGGCCACCCGATCCTGCTCCTGCTCAACTTCGGCACCACCTTCAAGGGCGCCTACGACAACATCGAGAAGGTCGCCACCCGCCTGGTCCCGCTGTTCCGCCGGCACGGCCTGCTGGAACGCGAGATTGAGTTCGAACCCGGCCGCACCGACCGCCGGCGCGGCTTCTGGGTGCACGTGGACGGCGCGCTGGGCGCGGGCATCATGCCGTTCCTGCGCCACGCGGCCGAGGAGGACGAGCACAGCGAACTGGCCGTGGCGCTGCGCCGGGAGCTCAAGGGCAAGGTCCCCGAGTTCGACTTCGGCCTGCGGGTGGACGGCGTGGACGTGGTCGGCTCCCTGGTCATGAGCGGGCACAAGTGGGCGGGCGCGCCGTTCCCGTGCGGGATCTTCATGACCAAGAACAAGTTCCGGGTGGAGCCGGCCGCCACTCCGGCCTACACCGGCTCCCCGGACACGACCTTCGCCGGTTCCCGCAACGGCCTGTCGCCCTTGGTGCTGTGGAACCACCTGGCGTCCAGGTCCGTGCGCGGGCACGCGGCCGAGGCGGTGGCCGCGCTGCGCCGGACCCGCTACCTGGAAAGCGCCCTGCGCGAACTGGAGGACCGCCTCGACCGCGAGGACCGGCTGCCCGAGGGCGGCCTCCACGTGGACCGCAGCCCGATGGCGTTGACCGTGCGGTTCCGCAGGCCCAACGACGAGATCATCGCGAAGTGGTCCCTGTCCTGCCAGCCGATGCCCACCGGCACGGGCGAGGTGCGCCACTTCGCCCACGTCTTCGCCATGCCGTCGCTGACCGAGGAGAAGATCGACCTGTTCATGGAGGACCTGTTCGCGGAGGGGGCCTTCACCCACCCCGACATCCCGCTGCCGGAACCCACGACGTCGGCGACCGCGTTCGCCGCCGACGTCCAACCGCTGGCCCTGGTGCCGATGACGGGCCGGGGTTTCCAGTAGGTCACGCGTCGACTCCGCGGCGGGCGCGCAGGCTGGTGAAGGTCACCACCGCGAGCGTGCCGATGATCACCGCCAGGGAGAGCGGCGTCGGGATCTCCGGGACTGCGGGCCAGATGCCGTGCGCCCAGTGCAGCACCAGCTTCACGCCGATGAAAGCGAGGATGACCGCCAGGCCGTGGTTGAGGTGGACCAGCTTGGCCAGGGCCGCGTGCAGCACGAAGTACAGCGCGCGCAGGCCCATCAGCGCGAAGGCGTTGGTGGCGAACACCAGGTACGGGTCCTCGGTGATCCCGTACACCGCCGGCACCGAGTCGACGGCGAACACGACGTCGGTGGCGAACACCGCCACCACCACGACCGCCAGCGGCGTGAGGGCGCGCCGCCCGTTCTCGCGCACGACCATCTTGGCCCCGCGGTAGTCGTCGGTGACCGGCATGAACCGACGCAGAAGCCGCACCGAACGCATGCGCGAGATGTCCGGCTCGGCCTCGCCCTGCCGGACGACCTTGACCGCCGAGGCGAACAGGACCACGCCGAACACCAGGAACGCCCACGTCCCGGCCGCCAGCATCGCCGCGCCGGCCGCGATGAACACGCCGCGCAGCACCAACGCGCCGACGATGCCGTAGAGCAGGACGCGCTGCTGCACCGCCGCCGGGACGGCGAAGGCGGCCAGCAGGAGCATGAACACGAACAGGTTGTCCACCGACAGGGACTTCTCGACCACGAAGCCGGTCATGAACTCCAGCGCGCGGTCGGTGCCGGCGTCGAACCACAGCCACACGCCGAACGCCACCGGCAGCGTCAGGTAGAACACCGACCACCCGACGGCTTCCCGCATCGACACCTCGTGCGGGCGGCGGGTGACCACGAAGTCGACGACCAGCAGCGCGATGAGCGCGACGATGCTGATCGCCCACAGCGCCGGGGTGCCGACCGGGGCGGCGGACTCCGCCAGGACGAGCGTGGACGCGGGGGACGTTGACACAGGACCTCCTCGGGCACGGCGTGCTCCGAGGTCTCCTTCACCCGCGCGGCGGGCGGCCTGCCGGGGACACGCACGGGTGTCCGTATTGACCGGTCAGACGCTTGGGAAGTACTCCCCTCGACACCAGTGTCGCACACTCTTTAAAGGATTGGTAAAGGGGCCACCCGGGCAGCCCCGCAACCGCCGGGCCAGGGCCACCGCCGGCGGGGAGCCCAGGCCGGCGTCGGCGGGGAGCCCAGGCCGGCGTCGGCGCACTTCGCACGGGCCGCGACGGCGAAGGACCGGATTCCTGGGAGCGCGACCAGGACGTGCCCGACCGCCTCGCCCCCCGGGCGCTCGCGGGCCCGGTCCGGTGCCCGACCGCCTCGCCCACCGGGCGCTCGCGGGCCCCGACCCGGCCCCCGGCCGCAGCGCCAAGGAGATGCCCTCCGCTCGACCGGGGGTCGCACAACCCGGCGGCGCTCCCGGCCGGGCGGCCACGTCAGTCCACTGTGGACCATTCAGTGGCTCATGCCACATGTGGCGGTGATTTTCAAGGCCGTCCGCGTGTGACGGTGGACGCGCCCGATCGGCGGTAGGTGGGCCGGCGGCGGGCTGGGCAGACTCGGAGAGGTCCAGACCAATACTGGAAGGGGAGGCCCAGTGCGGAAGTTCAACGCCCGCAAGCACACCACCCGGACGCTGGCCGCCGTGGCCCTGGCCGCCGGCGCGCTCGCGACCGGCGCGGGACCGGCGGTCGCGACCACCGGCGCGAGCGCCGCCGGCTGCGTCACGACGGACATCCACACCAACCCGGCGGCCAGAGAGGCCGGGTGGACCGTCGAGTGCACCGACCGCCGCTACATCCACGTCGACGTGACCGTGTTCGCGGGCGGCGTGGCGGACAGCAACCCGTGGGAGGCGCGTTGGGTCGACGCCGGGGACACCTGGCAGGACCTGAACGTCTACCCGCAGACCAACCCGGCCATCGACCACCTGTGCGTCCACATCGTCAGCTACGTGGACCCGACCAACCCGTTCGAGCAGCCGCAGGTCATCGGGCACGAGTGCGTGTGACCGAGCGGTAGTCCACTGTGGACGCCCGTCGGCGCGGCCGTGCGCGGTCGCGCCGACGGGGGCTCACCGGCCCCGCGCCACCTTCGCCCGCGGCGCGACGCCCGGCATGATCAGGAAAACGCGTGCGTGGCCCTGTTGCACCGGATGGGCATGACCGGTGCGCCGATGGTCGACGCCGACGTCACCGCACTGATCGAGATGGTCGGCCGGCACTGCACCTGAGCCGTCACCGACCCGCCGCCACCCGCCGCCCCCGCGCCACCGCCAGCCCGCCCAACGCGACGGCCGCGACCCCGACCACGAGGTCGAGGTACCCGCCCACGATCCCGTACCCGGTGCCGGGCCCGCCCTGGGCAGCCGAGACGACCCAGATCCCCACGCCCACGGCGACCACCCCGGACCCCACGGCGACCGGGGCACCCCGCCCGGCCCGCACGAGACCCACGATCCCGGCGACCACGCCGACCAGCCCGACCACCGCACCCACCAACGACCAGGCGCGCCCGGGGGTGAGGTCGTAGGGGTCGGCGGACTGCGCCAGAACCACCCCGGACCACTCGCTCAGCGCGGACGCGGCGGCGACGACCTGCGACATGATGTCCTCCCAGCTCAACGATTCCTGCGTTGACGCCGATCATGCCGACCAGTCCCCGCGAGATCGTCCCGCACGAGCGGACAATCCCGACTGCCACACCCGCCGCAGGAACGCGCCGCCTACCGCGACCGCGGTAGGCCTAGCGCCACGGCTTCTGCTTCACCAGCTCCTCGTGCACGAGCTTGAGGAACGCCCGGACCTCCGCCTCCCCGTACGGCGGCTCCAGGTCGGCCGTCACCGGGTCGGGCTGGCTCAGGGCCTGGGCGAGGGCCTTCTCGTAGGCCTCCGGGCCGTCGACGAAGTACTCGCGGGCGATCATGGCCTCGACCATGCTCGCCGCGACCTCGCGGTCCAGGCTCGGGGCGCGGAAGAGGCCGTAGACGACGGCGTTCAGCTCGGCTCGGTGCTCGATGGCCATGGCGGGGGTCCTCACGGGTCAGGCGAACAGGGGGCGGCCACCGGGGTGCGGGCCCCGGAAGTCCCAGATCGGCGGGCGGATGCCGTTGCGGCCGAACTCCTGGGCCAGGTTGGACATGTGCTCCGGTCCCGGCTGGTAGTGGCCGCTCGCGGCGGTGGCGTAGTTGACGCGGCCGTTGGTGACCGACAGTTCGCCCGCCGCCGCGACGGGGTGCCCGCCGGCCAGCGACGAGTGGTGGAACTGGCCGGGCGCGTGGTGGTTGGACGCGTAGATGTTGCCACGGCCGTCCATCACGAAGATCGCGCGCCCGCCGCCCCACGCCGACGTGCCCTGTTGCGTGTCGTAGAGCGAACCGTCCCGCGCCCGGCGCAGGTTGCCCTGCCCGTCGATGAACACGCGGTGCGCCTCGCGCTCGGCATCGTCGAGGCGGCGCACCGACCGGCCCGGGAACGGGTTCGCCGGGTGGTTCGGGTCCGTCTCGTGCTTGTACTTGTCCAGCATGGGTTTCTGCCGCGGGTACCGGGGCGTGGTGTGCGGGCCGGGCGTGCCGGGACCGCGCCCCGGGACGCCGGGGCCACCGCCGCCGCCGGAGCGCCGGCCCTTGCGCAGCCAGTTCAGGATCGGCTTGAAGATCCCGGCCCCGCCGCCGCGCCTAGCCACCGAGCACCGCGTTGATCGCCACGTCCAGCGCCATGTCCAGCAGCAGCTTGGTGATCTGCCGGAAGATGGGGATCTCCAGCAGCGACGCGCCGAAGGTCACCACCGCCGTCGCGATCGCCTGCGCGATCTGGATGGCCAGCACCACCAGCTGCGCGATCACCGCGACCTTCAACGCGATCAGCGCCGCCGCGCACACGTACAGGCCCGCGCCGACCATGGCCGCCGCCGTGGCGCCGTCCTCCAGGTTCTTCTTCGGCGCGTCCGCGCCGTCCCAGAAGGCCTTGAACCGCTCCACCGCCTCGGCGGCGTTCTGCGTCCACACGGCCTCGGCCTGGCCGTGCGCCTCGCCGACCGACCCGCTCAGGCGGTCGCCGAAGGCGATCCACTCCCCCGCCATGTCGAAGATCTTGCCCTCGTCGCCCTCCGGCCACGAGAAGCCCAGCGTGTTGAGCAGGCCCGCCAGTTCCGCGGGCAGCATGAGGCCCGTGGTCACCGGCCGTCCCCTCCCAGCCCGGTGAACAGGCCGTGGTTGGCCTGCTCGACGTTGACGTACTCGGCGCCCATCTCCACGAGCTTGCCGCCGGTCTCGGTCAGCACGCCCGCGTTGTCCTCGAAGCTCTCCATCGCCGCCTCGGAGATGACGTCGTAGATCATCTGCATGGCGGAACCCAGGTCGTCCCCGCCGAACGGGTTGCCGTAGGAGGCCAGGCTCGCGCGGAACGCGGCGATCTCCCCGGCCAGGCGCTCGGCCGTGCCGGTGAGCTGGTCCCCCGACCGGCCGATGGCCTCACCCGACAGGTTCAGGTGTCCGGACACTTCTCCCCCAGTCCTACGGCTCGCCGATGCTGCCCATGATCGACTTCATCCTGGCCGTGTAGCCCCGCAACTGCTCGAAGCTCTGCGTGCGCAGCGCCTCCGCCCGGCCGGACAGCCGACCGAAGTCCACAGTGGACGCGTCCGGCGGCTGGGCGCGGCGCTGCGCGGTCCAGTCGGCCAGCGCGGCGTCGAGCGCCTGCCGGGCGCGGTCGGTGAACTGGCGGGCGCTCAGCTCCGGCACGGCCGCCGACAGCTCCACCTTGGACACGGTCCCGTCGGTGCCGACCCGCACCCACACGTCGTGGTCCTCGTCGGCCCCCGAACCGGTGACCTGCGCGCCCGCCAACCCGCCGAGCGTGTCGCGTGCCGCCCGCAGCACGGCCGTGGCCTCGGAGAACAACGCGTCCACGCCGGCGGGCGACGGGTCGCCGTGCATGCCGGTGCGGGGTCCGACCTTGGCGATGACCTGGTCCATCGCCGTGCCGACCTGGCCGAGGAACCGGCTGCTCCGCTCGCCGATCTCGGCGAGCTTGCCGATCAGGGCGTTCAGGTCGGGCATCGGGTCCTCGGCGGTCGGCGCGACGGCGCGCGCGGCGGCCAGGGCCGCGTTGGTCGCGGTCGCCAGGTGCCGCCCCAACTCGGGCGCGGCGACCTCGGCCGGCGCGACCCGCAGCGCCACGGCCGTCACGCGGCCCCGCGCGACGGTCACGGTGACCAGGCCGTCCGGGGATTCGCCGACGTGCTCGCCGGTGTCGGCGGGCAGTTCCCCCAGTCCAGCGTCCTCGTCGTCCAGGGCCCGCCGGTACTCGTTCAGCCGCTGCTCAGGGCTGGGTCCAGCAGCATCCACTGTGCACCTCCCACGCGCCGTGGATCAGCCGAGCGTACTAGACCACATGCGCCGAGCAGCCGCTTTCCGAGAACCCGTCGACTACCAGGGCACCGGGCCGTCGGCGCCGAAGAACCCGCCGGTCGGGCCGTCGGCGGCGAGGGTGGCCAGGCGGAGCACCACGGCCGCGCCCTGGGCCGGGGTCAGGAAGCCGGTGTGGTCGTTGATGTCGGTGTCCACGTAACCGGGGTCGGCGGCGTTGACCAGGATGCCGTCTTCGCGCAGTTCGTTGGCGTACTGGACGGTCAGCGCGTTCAGCGCCGCCTTGGACGGGGAGTACGCCGCCGACGGCAGGAGCGCGGCGAGCGGGCCGTTCGGGTCGGCGTTGAGGGACAGCGAACCCGCCGCGCTGCTGACGTTGACCACGCGCGCCGCCGGGGAGCGCCGCAGGAGGGGCAGCAGGGCGTTGGTCACGGCGATCACCCCGAACACGTTGGTCTCGAACACCGACCGGACCATGCCCAGGTCCACGGTGCTGGGCACCTGGTCCACGGCGTCGAGCGGCGCGACCCGGCCGGAGCCGGTGACGCCCGCGTTGTTGACCAGCACGTCGAGGCGGCCGAAGCGCTGCTCGACCCACGCGGCGGCGGTCGTGGCGGTGGTCGGGTCGGTGACGTCCAGGGTGACCGCGTGCGCGTCGCCGCCGTCGGCGCGGATGGCGGCGGCGGCCTCCTCGCCGCGCCGCCGGTCCCGGGCTCCGATCAGGACGGTCGCGCCCGCCGCCGCCAGCAGTTCGGCGGTCGCGCGGCCGATGCCCTTGTTCGCGCCGGTGATCAACGCCGTGGTCCGGTGTTCCCGCATGGTGCAAGCTCCTCGCTCGATCGTTCGTCCTACGCCCCTGGGGACGAGGTGGCGCCGGCGTTCTGTGACATCGCGGCCGGATGTCACAGGGCGGGCGGCTGTCTCGTCCTGGGTGGTGGACCTGTCGGCGTCGGGGAGGGTGCGGTTCATGCGGGTGGGGAGTCGGGCTGGCGAGTTCGAGCGGCTGCGGCCGTTGCTGTTCTCGATCGCCTACCGGATGCTGGGCAGCGTCGGCGAGGCCGAGGACGCCGTGCAGGAGACGTGGTTGCGCTACGAGTCCGCCGGTGTGGAGCCGGAGTCGGTGAAGGCGTACCTGTCCGCGACGGTGTCCCGGATCGCGATCGACGTGCTGCGCTCGGCGCGGGTGCGGCGGGAGGCCTACGTCGGCGAGTGGTTCCCCGAGCCGCTGCTGACCGACCCGTACGAGGACCCGGAGCGGTCGGCGGAGCTGGCCGACTCGGTGTCGATGGCGGCGCTGGTGCTGCTGGAGCGGCTCAGCCCGTTGGAGCGCGCGGTGTTCGTGCTGCGGGAGGTGTTCGGGTTCGGCTTCCCCGAGGTGGCATCGGCGGTCGGCCGTTCGGAGGCGGCGTGCCGGCAGCTCGCGGTGCGCGCCCGCCGCCACGTGGACGCGGGTCGCGCGCGTTTCGCGGCCGACCGGCGGGAGCGGGAGGAGTTGGCCGGGCGGTTCTTCGCCGCCTTCCGCGAGGGTGACGTGGCCGCGTTGCGCGTCCTGCTCGCCGCCGACGTGGCGATGGTCGGCGACAGCGGCGGCAAGGCACCGCTGTGGAGCGACGGCGTGTTCGGGGCGGACGCGGTGGCGCGGCTGTTGGGGGCGTTCATGGCGCCGTTCACGCGGATCGGCGGGACCGTTCAGCCGCACGAGGTCAACGGGCAGCCGGGGGCGATCTTCCGCGACCGCGCGGGCGGGATCGTCAACACCCTGGTGCTCGACGTTTCCGGGGGCCGCGTGCAGACCGTCCGGGCGGTGCTCAACCCGGACAAGCTCGCCCACCTGGGGCCGGTGGCGGACGCCTTCGCGGTCGTCCGGGAGACCATCCGGGCCCGCCGCGCCGCCGGGTGACGCGGAAGCCCGGCGGCGCGGCCTTCCCGCGTGGTCGAGCGCGCCGGGGTGCTCGGCACGGGTCGCGCGGCGGCTACGGCGGTTCGATGGAAGTGGCTCAACGGCATCCGACCGCACGGCGGTTGACGCGATCACCGGGCGCGAATATGGTCTAGACCACTTGCCGGAACCGGCCCGCGCTCACGAGGGCGGGCCGCGTCCGGAGCACGATCCGGCCGCCGCGGACCCCCTGCCCAGGGACACCCCCTGGGGTTCCTCCGGATGGAGCTTCGAGAATGGGACTCAAGCGCAAGCTCGCGGCGGCGCTCGCCGGCGTCGCCGTCGCACCCCTCCTGGTGGTGGCGACCGCCGCACCGGCCAGCGCGCACGGCTACATCACCTCACCGCCCAGCCGGCAGGCCAACTGCGCCGCCGGCAAGGTGTCCAAGTGCGGTGACATCATCTACGAGCCGGCGAGCGTGGAAGGGTTGAAGGGGCAGCAGAACTGCCACGGCGGCGACGCCCGCTGGGCGCCCCTCAACGACGACAGCAAGGCCTGGCCGGCCGCGTCGGTCGGTGACACGGTGTCGTTCAACTGGCTCATCACGGCCAACCACGCCACCACCACGTGGCAGTACTTCGTGGGCGGCAGCAAGATCGCCGAGTTCAACGACCACGGCCGCCAACCGGGCCGCACCGTCAAGCACGACGTGAGCCTGGGCGGACGCACGGGCCGCATCAAGTTGCTGGCCATCTGGAACATCGCCGACACGGCCATGGCGTTCTACAACTGCGTCGACCTCCAGGTGGGCCCCGGCGGCGACCCGACCCCGACCAGCACCACAACCCCCACGACAACCACCACGACGACCACGACCACGACCACCCCGCCGGTGACGGGCCCGTGGACCGCGGGCGTCGCCTACCCGACCGGCGCACAAGCCACCTACGGCGGCGCGACCTACCGCTGCATCCAGGCGCACACCTCCTTGAGCGGTTGGGAGCCGCCCAACGTGCCGTCCCTGTGGCAACGGCTGTAGACGAACCCGCCACGGCCGGTGTCCCGCGCCACCTCGAACGGCGCGGGACACCGCCACCCGCCTCAGCGTCCTGCTCGCGCCAGGTCGCCGTGGGCTTCGGCCGACAGGTCCTGCCAGGCCTCCCAGGTCCGGAGGCGGTCGGCGTAGGCCTGTTTCACCATCGGGTAGAAGCCCTGGCCGAAGAGGACGCGCAGGGGCGGGTTCTCCGCGTCCACCAGCTTCAGCAGGGCCCGGGCCGCCGCCACCGGGTCGCCGGCCGGCTGCTCGCCCGCCACCGCCGCCAGGCGCTCGCGCAGGCCCGCGTAGGCCGGGTGGGCCGTGGACAGGTGGCCGTTGGCCAGCGGGTCGGGGTTCTTGCCGTTCCTGGTGGCGAAGCCGCCCGGCTCGACCACCGTCACCTTGACGCCCAGGTCGGCGACCTCGGCGGCCAGCGACTCGTTCATCGCCTCCACGGCCCACTTGGAGATGTGGTACGCCCCGCCCAACGGCATCGCGATGAGGCCGGCCGCCGACGACAGCTGCACGATGTGGCCCGAGCCCTGCGCGCGCAGGTGCGGCAGCACGGCCTGCACCACCCACAGCGCGCCGAACACGTTGGTCTCCAACTGGTCGCGCACCTCCCGCTCGGTCAGCTCCTCGATCGCGCCGATCTGCGCGTACCCGGCGTTGTTCACGACCACGTCGAGCCGGCCGAAGTGCGCCACCGCCCGCTCGACGCCCTCCGCCACGGCCGCCCGGTCGGTCACGTCCACCGCCAGCGGCAGCACCGCGTCGCCGTGCCCGGCCACCAGGTCGTCGAGGCTCGCGGTGTCGCGGGCGGTCGCCGCCACGCGGTCGCCGCGCGACAGCGCCGCCTCGACGAAGCAGCGGCCCAGGCCGCGCGACGAACCGGTGACGAACCAGACCTTGCTCATGGGACTCCCCTTCTCCTGCCGCGGCAACGAATGCCCGATCGACCCGGAGACACCGGCCCCGGAGGCCCCCGTGACAACTCGTGACCCACGTCACGGCGCCCAGCGCGGCAGGGCGCCGGCGAGGTGGCCGCGCAGGCAGTCGGCGCGGCGCAGCTTGCCGTTCACGGTGTAGGGCAACGCCCCCGCCGCGAGCAGCTCCACGCCGTGCGCCTGCAACCCGTGCGCCACGTGCACCGCGCGCCGGACCGCCTGCACCAGCTCCGCCGGGTCCGCTGCGGACTCCGGCACGACCTCGACCAGCACCACGAGCCGTTCCCGCTCGCCGTCGTCCACGCCCAGCGCGCACACGCCCCGCTCGCGCACCGCCGGGTGCGCGCGTTCCACGGTCGCCTCGATGTCGTGCGGGTAGTGGTTCGCGCCCGCGATGATGATCACGTCCTTGGCGCGGCCGGTGACGAACAGCTCGCCGTCGTAGCGGAACCCGAGGTCGCCGGTGCGCAGGAACCGCCGGCCGGGGTGGTCGGGCACCACCGCGTCGAACACGTCCGACTCGGCGTTCCAGTACCCCAGGCCGACGCTGGGCCCGGCCACGTGGATCTCCCCCACCCGGCCGTCGTCGCACGGCCGCCCGGTGACCGCGTCGACCGGCACCACGGTCGTGGCCGCCGGCACCGAGCCCGAGCTGACCAGCAGGCGCCCACCCGCCGCCGGTTCGACCGGGCGCGCGACGCCCGCGGTCAACGCCGTGCGGTCCACGCGCAGCAGCACCGGTCCCTGCCCGATCTGGCCCGCCGTGACCAGCACGGTCGACTCGGCCAGGCCGTAGGCGGGCACGAGCGCGTCCCGGCGCAGCCCCGCGCCGGCGAAGGTCTCGTGGAACCGGTCGAGCGTGGCCGCGCGCACGGGTTCGCCGCCGATGAGCAGCATCTCGACACCGCTGAGGTCGAGGGTGGCCAACTGCGCCGAGGTGATCCGGCGCGTGCACAGGTCCAGCGCGAAGTTCGGCGCGCACGTGTCCACCCGGCCGACGTCGGACAGCGTGCGCAGCCACGTGTACGGGCTGCGCACGAACGCGGACGCGGCCATGGTGACCACGTCGTGCCCGGAGTACAGCGGTTCCAGCACGCTGCCGATCAGGCCCATGTTGTAGTGCTGCGGCAGCCACAGCACCGACGGGGGCCGGGGTTCGCCTTCCGCGTCGGCGGGCCGGGCGGTGGCCTGGTGGATCATGGCCAGGTTGTGCAGGACGTTGGCGTGGGTCAGGGTCACGCCCTTGGGCTCGCCGGTCGACCCGGACGAGTACTGGAGGTAGGCCACGCTGTCCGGGCCCGTGTCGGGACGCTGCCAGCGGTCGGCCCGCTCGTGGTCGAGCGCGTCCACGGCGATCGGGACCAGGTCGCCCCACGACGCTTCCCCTTGCGGCTCGGCCAGTTCCCGCTCGGTGGACAGCAGCACGCCGGGGCGGGCGCTGCGCACGACGGACTCGACGCGTGCGCCCGGACCGCCCAGCGGTGGCACCGGCACCGCGACCACGCCCGCGTAGAGGCAACCCGCGAGGGCCACGGCGAAGTCCAGGCCGGGCGCGAAGCCCAGCAGCGCGCGGGACCCGGCGGGGACGACGTCGAGCAGCCGCACCGCGAGCGCGCGGGCGCGGGTGTCGAACTCGGCCAGGGTCAGCGCCGCGTCGGGCGAGCGGTGCCGGAAGACCCGGCGGCGCGGTTCGGCCGCCGCTCGCGCGCGGCACAGGTCCACCAGGGTGGCCAGCGGGGTGCCGTCGCCGGGCAGGTGGACCCGGGGGTCGAGGATGCGCATCAGCCGTTCCTCCCGTCGCGGCCGGACAGCAGCCACGCCGCCCGGGTGTCGGCGCGGCGCAGCTTGCCGCTGGTGGTGTAGCGCAACGTGCGGGGGCGGACCGGGACGACGAGGTCCACGTCGGGCACCTCGACCGCCACCGGTTCGCGGGTCTCGGCCAGCACGACGACCCGGCCGGCGGGGTCCTGGAACGCGCACGCGGCGCGGATCGACGGGCGGGCCGCCACGACCGCGTCCTCCAGGTCGTAGGGCATCAGGACGCGGTCGCCCACGGTGATCGCGTCGGCGAGCCGGCAGCGCACGTGCAGCCGCCCGTCGTGCAGGAAGCCGAGGTTGCCGGTGCGCAGGAACCCGCCGCCGTGGCCGGGCACGGTGGTGTCGAACGCGGGGTCGCCGGGCCGCCGCCAGTAGCCCGCGCCGACGCTGGGGCCGGCGACGCGGATCTCGCCGACCCGGTCGGGCGGCAGCGGTTCGCCGGTGCCCGGGTCGGTGATCACGACCGCGGCCGCGGGGTCCGGGACGCCCGAGGCGACCAGCCGGCACCCGTCCGCGCTGGGCCGCACCCGGCCGCGGGCCAGCTCGTCGGGGTCGAACGCGGTGACCACCGGGCCGGGCGGTCCCCCGCTGACCAGCACGGTCGACTCGGCCAGGCCGTAGCCGGGGAAGAACGCCTCCCGCCGGAACCCGCTGGGGGCGAACCGGTCGGCGAACGCGTCCACGGTGTCCGCGCGCAGGGGTTCGTCGCTGATCACCGCGACCCGCAGGCGGCTCAGGTCGAGCGCGTCGCGCTGCTCGTCGGTGACCCGCCGGGCGCACAGGTCGTAGCCGAGGGCGGGCGCGGCGGCGAACCGCGCGCCGTAGCGGTCCAGCGCGGCCAGCCACGTGACCGGGGAGCGGGCGAAGTCCTGCGGGGCCATGACCACCGAGGTGTGCCCGGCGTAGAGGGGGTGCAGGACGCCGCCGACCAGGCCCATGTCGTGGAACAGCGGCAGCCAGGTCACCGTCGGCGGCCGGTCGGGCGCGTCCGGCGCGGACCCGGTGATCAGCCGGACGTTGGCCAGCACGTTGCCGTGGGTGATCACCACGCCCTTGGGCCGGCCGGTCGCGCCGGAGGTGTACTGGACGTGCGACACGGCGTCCGGTCCGACCGGGACCGGCTCGAACCGCCGCGCGTGGCCCGGGTCCACCAGGTCCGTGGGCAGCGCGCGGTCCACCAGGCCCCGGCCGGCGAGCCGGTCCGAGCCGCACAGCAGCAGGTCGGGCCGGGCGTCGGCGACGATGTCGGCCAACCGCTCGAACCGGGGGTCGCCGTGGGTGCGCCGCGTCGCCGGGGCGGGCACCGCGACGATCCCGGCGTACAGGCAGCCGAGGAACGCGGGCACGAAGTCCACGCCCCGCGCGTGGCTGAGCACCGCGCACCCGCCCGGTGGCGCGAGGTCGCGCAGCCGGGCGGCGATCGCCCGCGCCCGCAGGTCCAGTTCGCCGAAGGTGAGCGCGGCGCTCTCGTTCCCGGCGTGGTCCAGGAAAACGTGGGAGCGCCGATCGGGAAAGCGTTCCGCCCGGTGTCGGCACAATTCCACGACGTCCGTCGGTTCGGCCAGGGCCGGCATGACGCCTCCTTTCCTCAGGTGGACCGGAAACGTAAGCCGGGCGCGCGGCACGGCGAATCGGCCGCGCGGCCGATCCGGCGCGGCGCACGACCGTGCTTGCCTGCACCCACCGACGAAAGGGGAACGACGATGGCAGCGCGCCGGCCGCGGATCGAGTACGCCCTGCACCCCACCCTGCCCCCGCCGCCCGACGACCCGGTGGTGGTGACCGGGCTGGGCCTGACCACGCCGCAGGGCGGTGACGTGCCGACGTCGTGGGCGGCGTTGCTGGCCGGGGAGTCCGGGGCCGTCACCCTGCCGTGGGCGGGGTCCCTGCCGGTGCGGATCGGGGCGCCGCTGCGCGCCGACCCGACCGCCGTGCTCGACCGCGTGGAGGCCCGCCGGTGGGACCGCTGCCAGCAGGTGGCGGTGGTCGCGGCCCGGGAGGCGTGGGCCGACGCGGGGCGGCCGGACGTGCCGCCGGAACGGTTCGCCGTGGTCGTCGGCACCGGGCTGGGCGGCGGCGGGACCCTGGTCGCCCAGCACGACCGGATGCGGGAGCTGGGCCCCGACCGCGTGTCGCCGTTCGCCGTGACCATGCTGATGCCCAACGGCCCGGCGGCGGCGGTGAGCCTGGCCCTGGGGGCGCGCGCCGGGGCCCACGCCCCCACCAGCGCGTGCGCGTCGGGCGCGGAGGCCGTCGCGTGGGGCTGGTCGTTGCTGCGGTCGGGCCGGGCGGACGTCGTGCTGGCCGGTGGCGCGGAGGCCTGCCTGGGCGAGCTGTCCCTCTCGACGTTCGCCCGGATGGGCGCGCTGTCGCGGCGCAACGACACCCCGACCGCGGCGTCCCGACCGTTCGACCGGGACCGCGACGGGTTCCTGATGGCCGAGGGCGCGGGCGCCCTGGTGCTGGAGAAGGCCTCCCACGCCCGCGCCCGGGGCGCCCGCCCGTACGCGGTGCTGGCCGGGGCGGGCATGAGCGCGGACGCGCACGACATGACCGCCCCCGCGCCGGGCGGCCAGGTGCGGGCGATCGGCGAGGCCCTGCGCACCGCCGGCCTGGACCCGCACGACGTCGGTCACGTCAACGCCCACGCCCCCGGCACGCGGGTCGGCGACCGGGTGGAGGCCTCGGCGATCCTGGCCGCCCTGGGGTCGCACCCGCTGGTCACCGCGACCAAGTCGGTGACCGGGCACTGCATCGGCGGGGCCGGGGCGATCGAGGCCGCCTTCACCGTGCTCACCGTGCACCACGGCCTGATCCCGGCGACGGTGAACCTGACCGAGCCGGACGTGCCGCTGGAGGTCGTCGCGGACGGCCCCCGCCGCACCCGCGTGACCGCGGCGCTGTCCCACTCCTTCGGCTTCGGCGGCCACAACGTGGTGCTCGCCTTCACCGGCCCGTAGGGCGGGTCAGCAGCGCAGGCCTTCCCGTTGCGCCAGCAGGGCGGCGTGCATCCGGTTGGGCAGGGCCAGCTTGGTGAGGATGTGGGAGACGTGGGTCTTCACCGTCGCCGCCGTCACGTGGATCTCCCGGGCGATCTCGCGGTTGGACCGGCCCTGGGCGACCAGCCGCAGCACCTGGCGTTCGCGTTCGGTCAGGTGCCGCAGCGGCGGCGCGGCGCGCAGCCGGTCCACCAGCCCGGCGGCCAGGTAGGTGCCGCCGGCGGCCACCGCCCGTGCCGCCGCCTCGGCGTCGCGCCCGTCCCGGCAGGCGAACCCGCGTGCGCCGGTGTGCAGGTAGCGGGCCAGTTCGTGCGGGAAGACCAGGGCGACGACCCGCAGGCCGGCGTCGGCGAGCCGCCGGACCGGCTCCTCGTCGGCGGTGTCCGCCAGCACCACGTCCGGGCGTCTGCGCAGCGCCGCCGAGAGCGTGTCCGGGCCCGGGACGGTGCCGGGCAGGGCGGGCGGCCGGCGCAGCGGGTCGGCTACCAGGAGGACGTCCATCAGTGCCCCATCCCCATGCCGCCGTCCACCGGGATGACCGCGCCGGTGATGTAGCCGGCGCCCGGTCCCGCGAGCCACTCGACCACCGACGCCACCTCCTCCGGCTCGGCGAACCGGCGCAGCGGGATCGCGTCGCGGTAGGCCGCGCCGTACTGCTGCGGCAGGTCCGCGGTCATGTCGGTCACGACGTACCCGGGCGCCACGACGTTCGCCGTGACCTGCCGGCTGCCCAGCTCCCGGGCCAGCGACCGCGCCAGGCCGATCAGGCCCGCCTTGCCGGCCGCGTAGTTGGTCATGCCCGCGCTGCCGTAGGTCGCGGCGACCGAGGAGATGAAGATCAACCGGCCGGAGCGGTTGCGGACCATCGGCCCCACCGCCCGCCGCGCGCAGCGCCACGCGCCGGTCAGGTTGGTGTCCAGGACGCGGGTGAAGCGGTCCTCGGTCATGCGGGTGATCAGCGTGCTGTCGGTGATGCCGGCGTTGGCCACCAGGACCTCCACCGGGCCCAGCTTCTCCTCCACCTCCCCGAAGGCCACCTCCACCGCCTCCGGGTCGGTGACGTCGCACCGCACGCCGAACAGGTAGTCCGGCACGACCGCGCCGCGGTGGGTGACGGCCACCCGGTCACCCCGTTCCGCGAACGCCCGTGCGGTGGCCAACCCGATACCGCGGTTGCCGCCGGTGACCAACACCGTTCGGCTCATGTGCCGCTCCTTTTCCTAGGCCGGTCGAATGATTTCCGGAGCATTCACAGATGTGCCCCGGAATCGGCTTGTACGGTTGGTTCCGGTGATGGGCACCGGCGCCCCCTGCAATGGACATTAGGGAGGACGGCCGTGCACGCCGTAGACATCACGGGACGGCCGGTTGGCATTTCCGGCCGGCGCGGCACGGCGGGCATTCGCGGCATGGTCGCGGTGGGGCGCGAGCACGGGGTGGACGTCCGGACGCTGCTCACCGGCAGCGGGGTCACGCCCGAGCAGGTCGAGGACCCGGCGGCCGTGGTCCGCGCGGCGCAGGAGCTGGTGGTGGCGCAGAACCTGGTCCGCGCGTGCCCGCGGCCGGGGCTGGGCATCGACGTGGGGTCGCGCCTGCGGCTGCGGCACTACGGCGTGTGGGGGTTCGCGCTGCTGGCCAGCCCGACGCTGCGGGTGGCCGCCGAGGTCGGGCTGCGCCGGTTGCCGCTGACCTACGCCACCGCCGGGGTGTCGGTGCGGGTGGCCGGGCCGGAGGTGCGCGTGCAGGTGGACGACGCCGGCGTGCCCCCGGCCGTGCGGGACTTCGTGGTGGAGCGGGAACTGGAGTCGATCCGCGGCATCATCGGCGGGCTGCTCGGCGAACCGGTGCCGCTGCTGCGGATCGACCTGCGCCGCGCGCCGACGCCGGGGCTGTTCCGCGACGTCCCGGTGTCCTTCGGCGCGCCGCGCGACGCCCTGGTGGCCCCGACCGCCCTGCTGGACCGGGCGCTGCCGCAGGCCGACCCGCACACCATGCGCGTGTGCGCCCGGGAGTGCGACCTGCTCATGCTCGGCCGGCTCGACGGGGTGGTGGCGACACGGGTGCGCGAGGTGTTCCGGGCGGCCGGCGTCCTGGACATGGAGTCGACAGCCGCCCGGTTGCACCTGTCCTCGCGCACCCTGCGGCGGCGGCTGGCCGCCGAGGGCACGTCGTACCACCGGGTGGCGGCGGAGGCGCGGCACGCGGCGGCGGTCGAGCTGCTGACCACGACCCGGTTGGGCGTGGAGCCGATCGCCCTGCGGCTGGGGTACACCGACGCTTCGACGTTCACCCGGGCGTTCCGGCGGTGGACCGGGGTCACGCCGGGCGCTTACCGCGCCCGCGGGCCGGGCTGGGCGTCGGGCGGCACGGAGCCGAGCGCCAGCACCGCCGCCACCGCGCCGGCCGCCGCCAGCAGCACGAACACGACCGGGTAGCCGCCGAGCCGTTCGGCCACCGCGGTCGCGATCCACGGCGACACCGCCGCCGTCACCGCCAGCGGCGCGTGGAGCAGGCCGCCGAGCCGGCCGTAGTGCCGGGTGCCCCACCGGTCGGTGACGGCGGTGGCGTGCAGGAGTGTGAAGGTGCCGCGCGCCGCGCCGGCCAGGACGGAGGCGGCGACCAGCGCGACCGCCGGACCGGGGACCAGGCCCAGCAGCAGGGCGGTGGCGGAGGCGGCGAGCAGGACCGCGACCGTGCGCGCCCGCACCGAGGTACGCGCCACCAGCCGCCCGTACCCCAGGCGTCCCAGCACCTGCCCGACGCCGGCCAGGCCCAGCGCCCACGCCGCGACGGTTGTCGGCATCCCGCGTTCGGCGAACAACGGCACCATCGCCACCACCACCGCGTACACCGCGACCCCGCCCAGGCTCATCGCCACGACCAGCACCGCGAACGGGCGGCTGCGCGCGATCACGGTCGGGTCGTCGGACCGGTGCGCCACGACCGGCGGCGCGGGCCACGGCCGGCGCAGGCCGAACAGGTGCGACGGCACGGTGAGGACGGCGAGGACACCGGCCAGCACCAGGTAGGTCTGCCGCCAGTCGAGGTGTTCGGCGAGCACCGCGGTCAGCGGCGCGAACACCGTGCTGGCCAGGCCGCCGACCAGGGTCAACACGGTCAGCGCCGCCACCCGCCGGTCGCCGTGCCAGCGGGTCAGCGCGGCGAACGCGGGCTGGTAGAGGGTCGCCGACATGCTCGCCCCGACCAGCGCCCACCAGGCGAAGAACCACGGCGGCGACGGCGCGGACGCCATCCCGGCCAGCGCGCCGACCGCGGCCAGCGACCCGACCGTCATCACCGGCCGCGGGCCGACCCGGTCGAGCAGGCGGCCGACCGGCACCCCGGCCGCCGCCGACACCAGTTGCGCCACCGAGAACGCCCCGATCACGGCGGTGAGCGACCAGCCGGTGTTCGCGGCGATGCCGGGCGCCAGCACGGGGAAGGCGTAGAACAACACGCCCCAGGCGGTGATCTGGGTCAGGCACAGCACCGCCAGGACCCGGCGCGGCCCCACCACCGCGCCGGGCCGCGCTTCCTCAACCGCGCGCACGCCACCCGCCTTCAGCCACCCGCACGTCACGCCCCCTCAGCCGCGCACACCGCGCCGCATCCTCAGCAGCACGCACGCGCCGCGTCCTCAGCAGCGCACACCCCGCCGCGTCCTCAGCAGCGCGCGCCGGGCGCGGACAGCGTCAGGACCTGCGGGGTGCCGCAGCAGCCGCCCGACGCGGCCTCCGGCTCGGCGTCGAACACCCCGGACCCGCCGCACACCCCCGTCTCGGGCAGCGTCAACTCCACCCGCCCGGCGGACTCGTGGTCGCCGGCGATCTCCGCGACCACGCTGCGGACCTGCTCGTACCCGGTCATGGTCAGGAACGTCGGCGCGCGCCCGTAGCTCTTCATGCCCACCAGGTACACCCCCGGCTCCGGCTGGCGCAGCTCGTTCGCGCCGTGCGGGTAGACCGTGCCGCACGAGTGGACGTTCGGGTCGATCAGCGGCGCGAGCCGGACCGGGGCCTGCAACACCGGGTCCAGCTCCAGCCGCACCTCCGACAGCCACGACAGGTCCGGCCGGAACCCGGTCAGCACCACGACCTCGTCCACCGGGTCCAGTCGGTGCCCGTCCTGCGACTCCAGCACCAACCGCTCGCCGTGCCGCTCGACCGCGGCCGTGCGGAACCCGGTGACCACCTCGACGTTGCCCGCCCGCGCCGCCGCCTTGGCCCGCAGCCCCAACGCGCCGCGCGCCGGGAGCTGGTCGGCCTCGCCGCCGCCGAAGACGTTGCCCACCGCGCCCCGGCGCAGCAGCCACGTGACGTGCGTGCCGGGGTGCTGCTCGGCCAGTTCGGCGAGCACGACCAGGGCGGTCAACGCCGAGTGCCCGCTGCCGGCCACCGCGATCCGCTTGCCCGCGTACCGCTCCCGCTCCACCGCCAGGTCCGGCACCCGGTAGGCGATCCGGTCCGCGGCCTCCCGCTCCCCCAGCGCCGGCAGCCCGTCACCGCCCAGCGGGTTGGGGTCGCCCCACGTGCCGGAGGCGTCGATGACCGCCCGCGCCGTGATCCGCTCGCCCGCCAGGTGCACGGTCAGCGGCTCGGTCTCGCGGCCCGCGTCCACCACCCGGTCCCGGCCCCGCCGGGCCACCCCGATCACGCGCGAGTCGTAGCGGACGTACCGGTCCAGCTCCTTGGCCAGGGGCTCCAGGTAGTCCGCGACCCACTCGCCGCCGGTCGGGTACCCCTCGGGCGCCCGCCACCCGGTCGGCTCCAGCAGCCGGCGCGCGGCCGGGTCCACCAGCTCCGACCACCGCGAGAACAGCCGCACGTACTTCCACTGCGCCACCGCCGCGCCCGCCCGGGGACCGGCCTCCAGCACCAACGGCCGCAGACCCCGCTCCAGCAGGTGCGCCGCGGCGGCCAACCCCGCCGGACCCGCACCGACCACGACCACCGGAAGCTCGCTCACGCCACTACCCCTTCCATCGACGTTCTTCTATCAACGTGGGGCGACTCTATAGGCAGGCATCTATGGGCGCAACCTCTCCGGCCCTCTATAGTCGACGCCATGACGACCACGCTGACGCCCACCACCCTGCCGGTCGAGGACGCGACGACCTACGCCCAGTGGTTCGCCTGCCTGGCCGACCCGACCCGGGTCCGCCTGCTGCACACCGTCGCGGTGTCGCCCGGCGAGATCGCCGTCGGCACCCTGGCGGAGGCGATCGGCGTCAGCCAGCCCACCTGCTCCCACCACCTGCGCAAGCTCGCCGAGACCGGGTTCGTGCGCCTGCGCAAGGAGGGCACCCAGACCCTCGTGTCGGTCAACCAGGCGTGCTGCACGGGCCTGCCGCACGCCGCCGACGCCGTCATGGGCACCGTCGTCACCCGGCCGTGCTGCCCGAGCGACCTGCCCGCCGACGTGACCGTCCGCGCGATGACCGAGGACGACTGGACCGACGTCCGCCGCATCTACGGCGAGGGCATCGCCACCCGCAACGCCACGTTCGAGACCGAGACCCCGAGCCGCCGCACCCTGGACGCCAAGTGGCTCCCCGACCACCGCTGGGTCGCCGAGATCGACGGCGAGGTGGTCGGCTGGGCGGCGGCCACCCCGGTCTCCGCCCGGGAGTGCTACGCGGGCGTCGCGGAGACGTCGGTCTACGTGGGCGACGGGGTGCGCGGCCGGGGTGTCGGGAAGTCGTTGCTGCACAAGCAGGTCACCGCCGCCGACCAGGCGGGGCTGTGGACGTTGCAGACGGCGATCTTCCCGGAGAACCGGGCCAGCATCGCCCTGCACCACGCGGCCGGCTTCCGCACGGTGGGCGTGCGGGAACGCATCGCCCAGCACCACGGCGTGTGGCGCGACACCGTCCTGCTGGAACGCCGCAACGACACCGCGGCCGACTGCGCCTGCTGAGCCTCACGCGCGGGCCGGCACGCTCCGGGCGCGCTCGATGTCCGGTCCCCGGTAGAGGCGTTCCGGGATGCGGGCCAGCGTGGACGGGTGCACCTGCGGGCCGAGCCCGTAGAACTTCTGGAAGCTCATGATCAGCGGGCGCCAGCGGTCGGGGTCGATGTGGTCCTCCGACCCCGGCACCCTGACGTCCTCGTGCACGAACACCCGCTGCACCCGCACCTCGACGGCGAGGATCGACCCGCGCTGCCGCTCGTCGCGGTCGGCCACCGGGTGCACCGCCTCGACCACGACCTCCATGGCCACCGGGCACTCCGCCACCCGCGGCGGCCCGACGGTCTCCGACGCCACCGCCGTGAACCCGGCCCGCGCGAACTTGTCGGCGACGTGGAAGTACCCGCGCTCGGCCTTGCCCGGCGGCACCGGGTCGGCCCCGGTGGTCAGGGCGAGCCGGTCCACGTTGGCCGCCAGCCGGTCGCAGGGCAGGTTGAGCACGGCTTCCCCGGTGCGCAGGAGGTTGCGCGCGGTGTGCGCCCTGGCCCCGATGCCCAGGACCGCCCGCCAACCGAGCCAGAAGGCGGAGGAGATGGGGGCGAGGTTGGGCGTGCTGTCCTCGTTGTCGGTGGAGACCAGGACGACGGGCGTGCCGAAGTACAGGATGCCCGGCTCGATCGGCTGGTGGAGGGGGGTTTCCGAGGTCACGGGCACCAGTTTCGCCGGCCGCGGAGACCCGCGGCCGGCGGGAAACGGCCGTCGCGCCGACGGGGCCCGCTCGGCTCGGTGGAAGGGGCCGACGGCAGTGGGAGGGACCGGCCGCAGTGGGAGGGACCGGCCGCGGTGCGAGGGGCCGGCCGCGGCGGGAGGGGCCGGCCGCGGCGCGTCTAGGCCGCGGCGGCGCGGGTGGAGGTCGTCCAGGTGAACCCGTCGAGGTCGGTGAAGGCGGTCGAGTCGCCGCCGATCGTCACACCGTGCGAGCCGTCGCCCTCGGGAGCGACACCGACGTCCTTGGCCAGGGCGCGGCGCCGGTACAGGGCGAGCTTGACCGGGCCCGTGGCGAACTCCACGTACATCCGGCCGAAGCTCTTGCCGACCGCCAGCCCCCGGCCCGCGTAGAACTTCTTCGCCGCCACCACGTCCGCGACCCCGAGCAGCAGCACGACCTCGTCCACCTCTCGCGCGACCGGCCCGGTGTCCTTCTTCGCCGACGTCGCCACCTTCCAGATCGCCCCGTCCGGCGCCTGCACGACACCGCCGTAGCCCCACAGCGACTTCGCGGCCGGCTTGAGCACCGTTGCGCCCGCGGCCACGGCGGAGTCCACATAACTGTCCACAACAGACGGCTGGGACACCGTCAGGGCCAAAACGAAGCCGCGGAAACCGGTCCCGACCGCGTCGGAGGCACGGAAGTCCAGGACGTCCAGGCCGAACGCGGCGGTGTAGAAGCGTTCGGCGGCCTCGGTGTCGGCCACGTCCAGGGTGAGGGAGGCGATGTTCGTCATGGCTTGAACGCTAAGCGCCGGCCGCCGCGCGGGGCTTCTCGAAACCTGACCGGTTCGGGTCATGATCAACTCGTGGGCCGAGCCACGGGCGGAGGCGTCCGGCGCGGAGTCGGCGGCCAGGCGCGCGGCTCGTGCGCCATCCAGTCGAGCAGCGCCGGGACCTCCCGGGGTGCGGGCGGCGCGCCCTGCGGCACGGCCTTGGCGTCGGCGGGACCCGCGGCGATCGTCGCGGCCCATGCGCGCCGGCCCACGCCCCCGGTGCTGGACCAGGTCGAACAACGCCCAGCCGGGGCACAGCGGTTTTCACCGCCGCAAAGGCAGGTGGGCGGTGAACCAGGCCCCCTGGTCGTGCTGCTGGGCGACGAGCGTCCCGTGGTGGGCGGCGGCGATGCGGCGGGCGATGGGCAGGCCCAGGCCGGTGCCGCCGTCGTCGCGGGCGCGGGCCTCGTCCAGGCGGGTGAACCGGCGGAAGACGTGCTCGCGCTGGTCGGCGGGGATGCCGGGGCCGTCGTCCAGCACGTCGAGGCGGGCCCGGTCGCCCTCCCGGGCCAGGCGCACGGTGACGGTGGTGGCCGCGTGGCGGACGGCGTTGTCGAGCAGGTTGCCCAGCAGCCGGGCGAGCAGGGCCGGGCGGCCGGCCACCGGGAGCGGGTCGTCGGGCAGGTCCGCGACGACCCGGACGCGCTCCGAGCGGGGCAACGCGGAGCGCACCACGGCCGTGAGGTCGACGGGCTCGGCCGGCACCGGGGGCGGCGCGTCGAGGCGGGCCAGCAGCAGCAGGTCGGTGGACAGCTGTTGCAGCCGGTAGGTGTCCTCCAGCGCGCTGTCCACGACCCGCCGCCAGTCGGCCAGGTCGGGGTGGGCGGTGGCGATCTCCAGCTCCGCGCGCAGCGCCGCGATGGGGCTGCGCAGCTCGTGGGACGCGTCGGCGACGAACCGGCGGTTGTCCTCGATCGCGGCCTGGAGGCGGTCCAGGGTCGCGTTCAGGGTGGTGGCCAGGCGGGCGAACTCGGTGCGGGCGCGCGGCACCGGCACCCGGCGGGTCAGGTCGTGCTCGGTGATGTGGGCGACCTCGCGGCGGATCGCCTCGACCGGGCGCAGCACCCGGCCGGTGGCCGACCAGACGACCGCGCCGAACAGGCCGGTCAACGCCGCCGCGCCGCCCACCAGCAGCAGCACCCGTTCGTTCAGGGTGGTCTGGGCGCGGGCGAGGTTCGCCCGCTGGAGGCGGCCCAGCGGGGTGGTCGCGGTCGCCGGGTAGCGGTCCCCGGTGTCGGTGACGTGGGTGAACGCGACGCTGTCGGGGTCGGTGAACGGCCACAGCGACAGTTCCGGGATCTCGGCGGAGGAGCTGTAGTGGGCCTCGCAGCGCACGACCTTGTCGGCGTCGGCCACCCCCGGCACCACCACGTCACCGATCCGGGTGGCCGGTATCGCGGTGTCGTGCCCGTCGCCCTCGCACCGCTCGCCGAACGCGATGTCCCCGACCACGTCGGCCGTCAGCCGCCCGGCCACGCAGACGACGCTGAACTTGGCCGGCGAGCTGTCGAACCGCATCGCCTCGGCGCGCAGGAACACCGCCGCGAACACCGCCATCGTCGCCAGCGGCACCGCGACCACGGCCGTGGCCACGACGGTCACCCAGACCCGCAACCTCCCGCGCGTCACCGGTCGCCGCCCTTCGCGGACACCTGGTAGCCGACGCCGCGCACGGTCGTGATGGCGTCCGGGCCGATCTTGCGCCGCAGGGCGCTGATGTAGACCTCGACCAGGTTGGGGTCGGGTTCGCGCACCTCGTCCCACACCCCGTGCAGCACCTCCGCCTTGGTCACCACCTGGCCGGCGCGCCGCATCAGGAACTCCAGCACCGCGAACTGCTTGGCGGTCAACGAGACCACCTCCCCGCGCCGGCGGCACGTCCGCGTGGCCGGGTCGAGTTCGAGGTCCCCGGTGGTCAGCACGGCCGGCCGCGCGGGCGCGCCGCGCCGGACCAGCGCCCGCAGCCGCGCGACCAGGACGAGGTAGGAGAACGGCTTGGTCAGGTAGTCATCGGCGCCGGTGTCGAGCCCCTCGGCCTCGTCCCACTCGCCGTCCTTGGCCGTGAGCATGAGGATCGGCGTCCACACCCCGGCCGCGCGCAGCTCCGCGCACACGCGGTAGCCGTTCAACCCGGGCAGCATGATGTCCAGGACGATCACGTCGTAGGACCGCTCGCGCGCCCGCCACAACCCGCCGCGCCCGTCGCGCTCGACCTCCACGACGAACCCCTCGGCCGCCAGCCCGCGCACCAGCAACTCGGCCAACCGCCGATCGTCTTCGACCACCAAGACCCGCACCCGCCACACCTTGCCGCAAACGCGGTCACGGCACCTGAAACCTCCTTCAGGTCGCTACAGCGGGACTTCAGGCGTCAGCGGGCACAGTGGTGCCAGGTCGCCGGACGCGAGGGGGAGGCGGCGACCGGCGCCAGGCCCTTCCCCGGGCCGCCGGACCCGGGGAAGGGCCTGCGCTCACGCCGGGACCGTCCACCTCTGGTTGGCGCCGCCGTGGCAGGTCCAGACGAGCAACTGCGTGCCGTCGGCCGTCGACCCGCCCGAAGCGTCCAGGCACTTGCCCGAGTTCGGGTTCACCAGCGAACCACCGGCCCCGGCGGTCCAGTTCTGCGCGCCCGACCCGTTGCACGACCACAGCTGCACCTTCGTGCCGTCGGCCGTGCCCGCGCCGGACACGTCCAGGCACTTGCCCAGCGCTCGCCAGGTCTCACCGGACCGCGTCCACGTCTGCGCCGCGGACCCGTTGCACGTCCACAACTGCACCTTGGTGCCGTCGGCGGTCGCGCCGCCGGAGACGTCCACGCACTTGCCGCCGGCCCCGACGATCGGGCCCGACCCGGCCGTTCCCGGCGCCACCGCGAAGTCGTCCACGTCGAACAGGCCCGTGCCGCTCCCGGTGAAGGCCAGGTACAGCCGGTGCCGGCCGGACGGCGCCCCGCTCAACGCGGTCCGCACGTCCGCGAACGTGGTCCAACCCCCCGTGTTCGGCACGGCCACCCGGCCCAGCACCGGACCGGTGGCCGAACCCGTGCGGACCTCGATCGTCCCGCCCGGCCCGCCGGACACGACCCGGGCCTGGAAGACGCCCGCGCCGGTCAGGTCCACGTCGTCGTAGGCGGCCCAGTCGCCCGGGTCGACGAACCCCAGCGTCTGGCCGTTGTGCGCGCCCGCCTTCGCGAACGCCTGCACGCCGCTCGCCTGGCTGAACGATTCCGCCTGCACGGTCCGGTCCAGCTCGCGCACCCGGACGTCGCGGAACGACACCTCGTCGCCGTCGCCGTGGTTCTGCAGGCCGATGTGACCGGCCAAGGACCGGTTCGGGTCGGTGTTGGTGAAGTCGTTGACCAGCACGCCGTTCAGGTACACGCGGAGCCGTTCGCCCTCCACGAGCAACTCGAAGGCGTTCCACTCGCCGGGCGGGTTCAGCGCCGCGTCCCGCGCCGCCACGTCCGGGGACTTGAAGCCGTAGACCGCGCCGGTGGTCCGGTCGGGGCTGTCGGTGGCGTCGATCTGGACCTCGTAGCCGTTGTCCACCGCCGACCACGGGTCGGTCGAGGGCGGGAAGCCGATGAACACGCCGGAGTTGTCGTCGCCGGCCATCCGCCAGTCCAGCTTGAGCGAGTACGACGTGAACTGCCGCCCGCTGTGCCAGAACAGGCCCAGCCCGCCGAAGCTGGTCAACGTCGCGTCGGTGGTGGTGAACCCGCCCGGACCGGCCTGCGACCACCCGTCGACCGACCCGGCGAACAGCCGGGTGTAGCCGCTTTCCGGACGGCAGTCCATCCGCGTCTGACCGGCGGCGTACCGGATACCGCCCAGCAACAGGCCCTTGAACGCCGGTTCGGCGTAGGAGGACGCCGTGTGCCCGCCGCCCACGTAGAAGCTCCGGCCGCCCTGGTAGGTCTTGCACCAGACGTGCGGGTGGTCGGCGCCCATGTTGCCGCCCGTGTAGCCGCTTTCGTCGAGCGTGGCCAGGACGCGGGCGCCCGACCTGGGGTTGGCGCGGTAGTTGTACCACTCGTCGGTGCGCGTCCAGGTCGCCGGCAGGTGGGCGGTGGCGGCGGTGGCGCGGTTCTCCACCTTCACCGGGGCCTGCTGGATCGCCGGGTGGGAGTGGAAGTACGCGCCGACCAGCTCGCCGTAGAACGGCCAGTCGTACTCGGTGTCCGCCGCAGCGTGCACGCCGACGAAACCCCGCCCGGACTTGACGTGGTTCTCGAACCCGGTCTGCTGGGACGCGTTGAGCACGTCCCCGGTCGTGTTGAGGAACACCACGGCCTCGTACTGGCCCAGCGTCCCGTTGGTGAACACCGCGGCGTCCTCGGTGGCGGTGACGGTGAACCCGTTGGCGGCCCCCAGGTCCTTGATCGCCTGGACGCCGGCGGGGATGGAGTCGTGCCGGAACCCGGCCGTCTTGGAGAACACCAGGACGTCGTAGGTCGCGGCCGACGCGGGCACGGGCACGGCCGGCGCCAGGAGCGCGGCTGTCAGGAGCGCTTTCACAGCGTGCGTTTTCACGGGGTCGTCCACCTCTGGTTGGTGCCGCCGTGGCAGGTCCAGATGATCAGTTGGGTGCCGTCGGCGGTGCCGCCGCCGGACGCGTCCAGGCACTTGCCGGAGTTCGGGTTCACCAGCGCGCCGTTCGCGCCGGCCACCCAGTTCTGGGCCCCGGTCCCGTTGCACGTCCACAGCTGCGCCTTCGTGCCGTCGGCCGTGCCCGCGCCGGACACGTCCAGGCACTTGCCCAGCGCCTGCCACGTCTGCCCGGCCCGCTGCCAGCGCTGCGCGCCCGTGCCGTTGCACGTCCACAGCTGGACCTTCGTGCCGTCCGCGGTGGCCGCGCCGGAGACGTCCACGCACTTGCCGCCGGGCCCGACGATCGGACCGGTGGGGCCGTTGAGCGTGAAGGAGTCCACGTCGAACAACGCGCCCGCGCCGCCGCTGAACGTCAGGTACAGCGCGGTGGTGCCGGTCGGGGGGCTCGTGACGCTCCCGCTGACCGTCGTGAACGTCTCCCACCCGCCGGTCACCGGCACCGCCACCGACCCGAGGACCGTGCCCGTGGGCGAACCGGCGCGGACCTGGAGCGTGCCGCCGACCCCGCCGGAGGAGACGCGTGCGGCGAACCCGCGGACGTCGCCCAGCGCGTACGGGGTGAACGACACCCAGTCGCCGTTGTGGACGTCGCCGACCGTGTAGCCGCCCTCGGCCTGCGACTTGGCGATCCGGGCGATGCCCGAGGACGTGGTGAAGTGCTCGGCCTGGCGGTGCCGGGGCTGGGTGACGCTCTTGGCGTGCGTGGTCAGCGCGGGCTGGCCGTTGGCGCCCAGGTCGGCGTACTCGGCGTCCCACACGCCGAACACGTTCGCGGCCTCGTCGTGCTCGCCGTCGGCGGCCACGGTGATCGAGCCCGTGCAGCCGGTGCGGGTGGTGATGACGTGGCCGTGGTTGTCGTGCCCGATGCCGTAGGTCATTTTGACCCGGTTGCAGTCGATCGCGCCGTCCTCGGGGTCGGTGACGGTGATGCGGAAGGGGATCGTGTCGCCGTAGGAGAACGGCACGCCGTTGACGGGCAGCTCGATCGTCACCTCGGGCGCGGTGTTGCCGACGGTGACGTAGACGCTGGCCGACCCGGTCGCGCCGCCGGCGTCGGTGACGGTCAGGGTCGCGGTGTAGGTGCCGTTGGCGGTGTAGGTGTGCGACGGGTCGGCCGCCGTGCTGGAGGTGCCGTCACCGAAGTCCCAGCGGTAGGTCAGCGGCGTGCCCTCGGGGTCGCTGGACCCGGCGGAGGAGAACGCGACGGCCAGCGGCGCGTGCCCCGAGGTGACGTTCGCCGCGGCGCGGGCGGTGGGGCCGCGGTTGGTGCCGGCGATGTACTCGATGCGGTAGAGCGCGGAGTTGTGGTCGCCGTTGAAGTAGCCGGTGCCGTAGTCCAGCACGTACAGCGCGCCGTCCGGGCCGAACGCCAGGTCGATGATCTGGGTGCCCGACCACGGCATCGCCTCGATCGTGCCGGCGGACCCGTCGGAGTCGACCGCGATGTCCTTGATCCAGCGGCGGCCGTACTCGGCGGCCATGAAGTGCCCGTCGAACGACTGCGGGAACTTGACCGTCGAGGTGGAGGCCGGGTCGTAGCGGTAGACCGGGCCGCCCATCGGCGACTCCGAGCCCGAGCCGAACTCCGGGGGCGAGCCGGCGTCGCCGCCGTAGCGGATCCAGCTCGGGCGCGCGGCCGGGAGGGTGGACCGGCCGGTGTTGCGGAAGGAGTTGTTGGTCGGGCTGCCGCAGTTGTACTTGGGCCCGGTGGCGCCGGTGGCGAAGTTCCACTCGTTGTAGGTCTCGGCGCTGGTGTTCGTGCCGGTGCAGTACGGCCAGCCGTAGTTGCCGGGCGAGGTGATCCGGTTGAACTCGACCTGCCCGGACGGGCCGCGGTTGGCGTCCGTGGTCGCCGCGTCGGGGCCGTAGTCGCCCAGGTAGACCGCACCCGTCGCCTTGTCGACGGTCATCCGGAACGGGTTGCGGAAGCCCATCGCGTAGATCTCGGGACGGGTGTTCGGGGTGCCGGGGGCGAACAGGTTGCCGCTGGGCACGGTGTAGGTGCCGTCGGCGTTGACCTTGATCCGCAGCACCTTGCCGCGCAGGTCGTTGGTGTTGGCGGAGGTGCGCTGGGCGTCGAAGGCGGGGTTGCGGTCGGCGCGCTCGTCGATCGGGCTGTAGCCGCTGGACTGGAACGGGTTGGTGTCGTCGCCGGTGGACAGGTAGAGGTTGCCGGCGGCGTCGAAGTCGATGTCGCCGCCGACGTGGCAGCACATGCCGCGATCGGCGGGGACGTCGAGCACGGTGCGTTCGCTCGCGGTGTTCAGCGTCCAGTCGGCGTTGAGGGTGAACCGGGAGAGCCGGTTGACGCCGCGCCAGGTCTCCCACGTGCTCGCGGTGCCGGTCGCCGGCGCGTCGCCGGTGGGCGTGGAGAGCTTGGGCGCGTAGTAGAGGTAGATCGCGCGGTTGGTGGCGAAGCCGGGGTCCACGCCGACGCCTTGCAGGCCTTCCTCGTCGTGGCTGTAGACGGGCAGGGTGCCGACGACCTTGGTGGCGCCGGCGGCGTCGGTGCGGCGCAGCACGCCGTCCCGGGCCGTGTGCAGGACCGACGTGTCGGGCAGGACGGCCAGGGAGATCGGCTCGCCCATCTCGGCGACCCCGCGGGCCAGTTCGACCTGCTGGAAGTCGGCGGGGTCGTGGTGCGCGCGAGCCGGCGGCCCGACTAAGAGCAATCCGGCGGCGAGCAGCAGGGTGCCGCAGATGCGTGGGGTTTTGGGCATGGCGGTGTCGCGCCTCCTTGAGCGAGCCGGCAGGGGTGTTGCCCAGGTCACAGCAAGGTAGGACGCACTTTTGGAGCAGGTCAATCAAAAGTCAACTATCAGACACCGACCATTGGCCGTCTTTCGCCGTAAGTGGGTCGGAGCTGCGCTTCCACCGCGCTCAACGCGGGTCAGAGCTGCTCCTCCACCGCGCTCAGCGCGGCCAGGACCGGCGTCAGCAGGTCGGCGGTGTCGGGCGCGAGCCGGACGTGCGTGGACACCGGCACGTCCCGCGCCTCGCCCGGCGGTTCCCCGTGACCGGGCTCGACGGCCGGCACGCTGACGCGCCGCACCGCGTCCCCGTAGCGGACGGTCACCGTGGCCACCAGTGAGTCCGGCACCAGGTCGGCGGGCGGCAGCTCGGGTGGCGCGTCGTCCAGGAGGCCGGCGTCGCGGGCGGCGTCGAACACCCGTCGGGCGGTCTCCGGCGGCACGGTGCCGGTCGAGTCCGCGTCCGGTTCGGCGGAGAACTCGTCCACCAGCACGCGTCGGGCCGCGCCGGAGCCGGACACCGCCAGCCGGTACTCGTAGCGCTCCCCCGGCGCGCCGCCGGTCACCTCGAACGACACCTCGGCCCCCTCGTCGGCCGACCGCAGCCGTTGCAGCACCTCGGCCCGGCGCGCGGTCGCCATCCGGTCCAGGGAACGCAGTTCCACCGCCACACCCTCCACTTCGGACGGTCCTTCGCCGGGCGCCGCGGCCGGGGTGTGGCCGCAGTGGGAGGACGCCAGCCGGTTGTAGAGGCGGGCGACGGTCTCGGTGTTGTCGTCCATCACCGTGCCCGTGCCCACCGGGTTGCGGGCCGGGCACGCCGACGTCGCGTACTCGTCGGGGTGGCCCAGCATGTGCCCGAACTCGTGCGACGCCACGTCACCGGTGTCGCTGGTGTCCCACGTGGTCATGTTGGACCGTTCCGGGCCCGGCCGCACGCGGACCACGTGGTGGGCGCCGCTGGTGACCCACTGGACGTCGAAGGTGAACCGCTTGCGCTGCCCGTTGCCGACGCAGTCGAACCGGTTGGACCACTTGCCGATGATCCCGTTGCGCCAGGTGGTGCGCAGGGTGTTCATGGTGGCGTCGCTGATGCCGCTGTCGGGGTTGAGCTGGATGCGGATGGTGACGTGCGTGTCGGCCTGGTGGTAGGCCGCGCGCCAGCCGAACGTGCACTCGCTGACGTTGAACCCGATCTCCGCGCCGACCCGGAACGGGCCCGACCACGTCCACGGGGCGCGATCCAGGCGCCAGAAGAAGTCCACGTCACCGGCTTCCGTGGTGGCCAGGACCTCCAGATTGCCGACCGTGCCGTAGTTGGACTGGATCAGGGCCGCGTTCACGTACCGCGCGCCGCCGCCGAACCGGCCCGGCGCGCTCCACGTCATCCCGGCGTCGTTGTTGCGCCACAGGTGCGCCAGACCGCCGTCGCGGTGCGGTACCACGACCTCGAAGTTGCCCTTCGTGCCGTGCCTGCCCTGCACCAGCGACGGCGTCCCGCGCAGTCCGCTCGCGACGCGGAACGGGCCGGACCACGTCCAGGGAGCGCGGTCCAGCCGCCAGAAGAAGTCCAGCTCGCCCGCGTCGGTGGTGGCCAGCACCTCCAGGTTGCCGACCGTGCCGTAGTTGGACTGGATCAGGGTCGCGCCCGCGTACCGCGCGCCGCCGCCGAACCGGCCCGGCGCGCTCCACGTCATCCCGGCGTCGTTGTTGCGCCACAGGTGCGCCAGACCGCCGTCGCGGTGCGGGACGACCACCTCGAAGTTGCCCTTGGTGCCGTGCCTGCCCTGGATCAGCGCGGGTGCGCCCCGGACGCCGGTGGCGACGCGGAACGGGCCCGACCACGTCCAGGGGGCGCGGTCCAGCCGCCAGAAGAAGTCCAGCTCGCCGGCGTCGCTGGTGGCCAGCACCTCCAGGTTGCCGGTGGTGCCGTAGTTCGACTGGATCAGCGTGGTCGCGAGGTACCGCCGTGATCCGCCGAAGCACGTCGGGCCGCTCCACGTCATCCCGGCGTCGTTGTTGCGCCAGAGGTGGACCAGCCCGCCACCGTGCGAGGACGGCACGACCGCTTCGAAGTTGCCCTTGGTGCCGTGCCGTCCTTGGACGAGGAAGCCGCTCATGGCGCACCCACCCCTGTCGGTTGCCGGGATGCCCGTGGAGTCGCTCGCCGCCCGGCTCCGGTTAGCCACCCCGCTCACACCGAACGGGTGAATCACCCCGTGAATCCACCTCACTACGGAGTGACGCGGGTCACTCCGGGCTTACCCTGCCGGCCATGACGATCGATGTGCAGCAACCGAGGCCCCACGACCTGGTCGGCAACCTGATCCGCATCGGCGGCGTGGCCGGCGGCGCGTTCGAGGCGAACTTCAACTACCGGGTGCACGAGGGGCACGACGAGGTGACCGGGTCCTTCATGGCCGGTGACGGGACCGGCGGGCACGGCCAGTTCCAGCTCACCGTGGACGTGAGCGGAGCGGCGTTCACGCTCGAACGGCTCTTCGTGGAGGTCTTCCACGTCTCGCCGAAGGACGGCGCGGAGCTGGACAAGGTGGTCGTGCCGGTGGTCCACGGGCCGCGCATCCTGCCCGGCTACCGGGTGTACCTGGAGCACGTGGTGCAGGCCGGCGAGACCCTGTGGGCCATCGCGACCCGCTACTACGGCTCCGGCAACCTCTACCACCGCCTGGTCGCCGCCAACCCGCACACGATCACCAACCCGAACGTCATCCACCCGGGCGACGTGATCCGCGTACCCCAGACCTGATCACCTGGTCACCTCGTAGACCAACTTCTGGATGCCGTTGCCGTAAGCCTGCGACTCCACGAGCCCCAGCCCCTGCTTGTCCTTGTCCGCCGCACTGAACAGCCGCTTCCCCGCACCCAACAACACCGGGAACACCAACAGGTGGTACCGGTCGATCAAACCCGCGTCCGACAGCGACCGGTTCAGCGCCGCGCTGCCGTGCACGATGATCGGGCCGCCGTCGCCCTCCTTCAGCGCCGCCACGTCGTCCAGGGAGCGCAGGATCGTCGTCTCGCCCCAGTTCGACACCAGGTCGTCCTCGCGCAGCGTGGTGGACACGACGTACTTGGGCATCGCGTTGTAACCGGCGAACTCCTCGGTCATCGTCGGCCACACCGGCGAGAACGCCTCGTAGCTGACCCGGCCCATCATCATCGCGGCGGCTTCGTCCTGCTCGCGCGCCTTGATCTCGTAGGCCTCCGGGAGGAACTCGATGCCGTTGAACGTCCAGCCGGTGTTGCGGTAGCCGGGCTCCCCACCGGGCGCTTCGACGACGCCGTCGAGGGAGACGAAGGCGGTGGTGATCAGGGTGCGCATGGGGTGCTCCTCGGTTGTTCCGTGTTGCTCTCGTGCAGTGCGTCGAACACTGCCGCACAGGATCGACAACCGCCCGATGTGACGCGCACCACACCTCCGCGCGGCCGGCGGCGCGGGGCGGGGCGGCGGCGCGGGGCGGGGCGGCGGCGCGGGGCGGGGCGGCGGCGCGGCGCGGGGCGGGGCGGGGCGGCGGCGCGGCGCGGCGGCACGGGGCGGCGGCGGCACGGGGCGGCGCGGGGCGGCGGCACGGGGCGGGGCGGCGGCGGCACGGGGCGGCGGCACGGCGCTCTCGGAGAAGACACCGGGCAAGGGCCCGTGCAGGCTGGGACGGAACGGTCGGCGTGAGCGGGGATGTGGTCGGATGCTGCGGAGCGTGACCGGTGCGGGCGGGTTCGGCCGCGCCACCCGGGGACGCGTCCGGCCGCTCGGACCCCGCCCGCCGGCCGAGACCACGTCCGCCGCCGCGCGCCGGCCGCACCGCGCGGGGCGGCGAGCGGGTTCCCCCGGCGACGCGCACCTCCTGGGAGACACGGATGACTGACCTGTCGGATTTCCGGATCCTGCGGCAGAACACCTCGCCCGAGGTGGAGTCGCTCGACTTCGTGCCCGAGCCGGTGCCGCTGCGCCCCGTCCCCCCGGCCGCTCCCAGGACCGCCCGGCGCACGATGGCGTCGGTCCGCAAGAGGCTCGACGAACTGCGGCAGCGCGTGCTGGCCGGGGACCCCGCGGGCGTCGAGCGGCAGCACTCGCTGGGCAAGAAGACCGCGCGCGAACGGCTGGACCTGCTGCTGGACGAGGACTCCTTCGTCGAGATCGACCTGTACCGGCAGCACCAGGCCCGGGGCATGAAGATCTCGGAGAACCGACCGCACTCCGACGGCGTCGTGGCGGGCTCCGGCACGATCCACGGGCGCCGCGTCTTCGTGTACTCGCAGGACTTCTCCGTCTTCGGCGGCTCGCTCGGCGCGGCGCACGCGGCGAAGATCCACAAGGTGATGGACCTGGCCATCGCGACCGGCTGCCCGATCATCGGGCTCAACGACAGCGGCGGCGCCCGCATCCAGGAGGGCGTCATGGCCCTCGACGGCTACGGGGGCATCTTCCGGCGCAACGTCGAGGCGTCCGGCGTCGTGCCGCAGATCAGCGTCGTGATCGGCCCGTGCGCGGGCGGCGCGGCGTACTCCCCCGCGCTCACCGACTTCACGTTCATGGTGCGCGACACCGCGAAGATGTACCTGACCGGTCCGGACGTGGTCGAAGCGGTCAACGGCGAGCGGGTCACGCACGAGGAACTCGGCGGCGCGGAGGTCCACGGCAGCCTGTCGGGCGTGGCGACGTTCGTCCACGACGACGAGGAGTCCTGCCTGGAGGACGTGCGCTTCCTGGTCTCCCTGCTGCCGAGCAACAACCTGGACGGACCGCCGGTGAGCGAGCCCGTGGGCGCTACGTCGGACGCGCGGCCCGCGCTGGCCGACATCGTCCCCACCGAGCCGAACAAGCCCTACGACATGCGCGCGGTCCTCGGCGAACTCGTGGACGACGGCGAGTTCCTGGAGGTGCACGAGAACTGGGCGCGCAACATCATCTGCGCGCTGGCCCGGATCGACGGCCGCGTGGTCGGCGTGGTCGGCAACCAGCCGATGGCGCTCGCGGGCGTGCTGGACTCCACGGCGGCCCAGAAAGCCGCTCGCTTCGTGCGGTTCTGCGACGCGTTCGGCATCCCGCTGGTGACCCTGGTGGACGTGCCCGGGTTCCTGCCGGGCAGCGAGCAGGAGCACGGCGGCGCGATCCGGCACGGGGCCAAGCTGCTCTACGCGTACTGCGAGGCGACCGTGCCGCGCATCCAGGTGATCATCCGCAAGGCCTACGGCGGCGCGTACATCGTGATGGACTCCCGCTCCATCGGCACCGACCTCTCCCTGGCGTGGCCCACCAACGAGATCGCGGTCATGGGCGCGGAGGGCGCGGTGAACGTCCTGTTCCGCCGGGAACTGGCCGCCGCGGCGGACCCGGCCGCGCTGCGCGCCGAACTCATCGCCGAGTACACCGAGCAGCTCATGCACCCGCGCTACGCCGCCGAGCGCGGACTGGTGGACGACGTGATCGACCCGGTCCAGACCCGGGCCGCTGTCGCACGTGGACTCCAGATGATGGCGACCAAGCGACGCGGTGTGCCGGCGCGCAAGCACGGCAACGTCCCGCTGTAGCGGGGCGGTCGCACCCGCGGGCCGCCTACCCGAGCGCGCTCGACCGCCCCGCGGGCGGCTTCCGCTTGGCCGCGACGGGGTCGCCGACGCCCGCCAGACCGCCCAACTCGCCCGCGACGCGCCGCCGCGACGAGCGCACCGACTTCGCCGCCGCGCCCGGCGCGTCGCCCACGCCGACCATCAGCGCGACGAGCTGCGACTCGAACAGCCCCGCCACGTCGAGGTCCGCGGTGAAGTAGTCGCCGAGCTCCAACGTGACCAGGCCGTGCGTGGCGATCCACATCTGGTAGGCCACCAGTTCCGCGTCGGCGGTGCCGAAGCGGCCGGCCTGGACGCACCGGGCCGCGCACGTGACGACGTTGGACAGGGTGTAGCGGCCGTGCTGGCGGTCGTCCTCGGTCAGCGAGAAGCCCGCCAGCGACGCGCCGCCGAACATCACCCCGTACAGGTGGGAGTTCTCCAGCGCGTTGATCCGGTACGCCCGGCCCAGCAAAGCCATGTCCGACACCGGGTCCGCGGTCTCCCGCACCGCCGTCAGGTAGCGCTGGAGCCGCGCGAAACCCTCGTGCACCATCTCCCGCACGAGCCCGGACATCCCGCCGAAGTGGGTGTAGACCGCCATGGTCGAACTCCCGGCGTCGGCGGCGATCCGCCGCGTCGACAGCGCTTGCGGCCCCTCGGCGGCCAGCAGACGGGCGGCGATGTCGATGAGTGCGGTGCGGGCGGTCGGGTCCGATCGGCGTGGGCTCACCTTGACAAGGTTACATAACACCGATATTTTGATCAACGGCATCGTCATGCCCTCCCGGTTTCAGCACCCGGCTGGAGGTACCACCGTGTCGCCCAGGACCAGGAACCTCGCCGCGGTCGCACCACTCGCGCTCGACCGGCTCGGCCCCGCCGACGAACTGCCCGTCCGGGGCGAGCTGCCCGACGAACTCCGGGGCTGCTTCCTGCAATCCGGCCCGCGACCGCCCGCCGGCGAGGTGATCACCGGCGTGCGGATCGGCGACGGCGTGGCGCGGTGGTACCGGACCCAGGACCCGGAGGGGTGCCTGCCCGCCGGGCCGGTGCCCGCGCTGGCCCCGCGCGTCCGTCCGGCCGCTTCGGGCACGAAGCTGCTCGCCCACCCCGTGCAGGACCCGACGACGCGCGAGTGGCACACCATCGCCACCACACCGGGTTCGACGGAGGCCGAGCACCTCGTGATGGCCACGTCGGGCGCGGTGAGCCGGGGACGCTCGTTCGCGCTCGGCGCGCCGACGCTGGTGACCACGCTCGCCCTCACCCGCGACCACGTCGTGGTGTTCGACCTGTCGCTGGTGCACGACCACGCGGCCGAGCTGCGCGGCCTGCGCCACGCCCACACCTGGCGGGCGGACAAGCCCGCTCGCCTCGGCCTGCTGCCGCGCACGCCCGGGAGCGGCGAGCTGCGGTGGTTCCCGGTCCGGCCCGGCGCCACTTTCCGCGCACTGAACGCCTTCCAGGACGGCGGAACCGTCGTCGTGGACGCCCTGCGCCACGACGGCCCGCTCGACGCCGAGCAGGCCCCCAGGCCGTACCTGGGGCGCTGGACGCTCGACCTGGGCACGGGCGCGGTGACCGAACGGCGGGTGATCGCGGCGGTGGACTCCGCGACCACCGACCCGGCGGCGTGCGGCCGTGAGCACCGGCACGTGTTCGGGACGACCGGTCGCCTGCTGTTCCACCACGACCTCCACACGTCCACTTCGGACGCTTACGACCTCGGCGCGGGCCGGCGCGGCGGACAGCCGGTGTTCGTCGGCGGCACGACCGGCGAGTGGCTGCTGGTGTTCGCGGAGAACCTCGGCCGGCGCGGCAGCGAGGTGCTGGTCTTCGACGCGCGCCGGCTGGGAGCCGGTCCGTGCGCGTCGGTCCTGCTGCCCGGGGCGGTCCCGGCGGCCGACCGGGCGACCTGGCAGCCGTTCGCGGAGCACGGTCCGCTGTAGACGGTCCTCTGCGGACCGTCTGCTGTGGACGGTCTGGACGCGCTTCGACCACCGCTGCGCGCGACAGGGCCCGTGGTGAGCGCGCAGCGGTGGTCGAAGGCGTCCCGGGACGACGGGCCGCCAGGGGGGAAGCGGCCCGTCGTGGTCCGGGTCGGGCGCCGGCCGGGTGGTCCCGACCGGCGTGGACCGGGGTGTGCGGCCGGTCAGGACGTGAACTGGCCCGGTTTCCGGCCCTCGCCGGCGGGGCCGCGGTAGGCCTGGGCGATGTCCAGCCAGGCGTCCGCGTCCGGGCCGGTCGCCGTCAGCGCGAGGTCGTCGCGGTGGCGGCGGCGGGTGGCGAGCAGGCACAGGTCCGCGGCCGGGCCGGTGATCTTCTGCTCGGCGTCGGCCGGGCCGAACGCCCACGTGGCCCCCGACGGCGCGGTGACCTCGAACCGGAACGGCGCGGCGGGCGGGTTCAGCCGCCGCGACTGGTAGGCGAAGTCCCAGGTCAGGGAGACGAACTGGGTCACCCAGAACAGGCGGTCGGTGCGCTCGCGGACCACGCCGAGCGCGTCGGCGACGTCCTGGCCGTGGGCGAACATCTCCATCATGCCCGCGGAGGCGAGCACCATCGGCGGCAGCGGCCGGACCAGCCAGGGCACCACCTGGTCGGCCGGGACCGCGGCCAGCGCCTTGATCGCGGTGTCGGTCTCGGCGCGCCAGCGCGCCCGCAGCGCGTCGGGCGTGTAGCCGGCGTACTCGGCCAGCGCGGCGTTGACCGCGCCGTCGAAGTTCGCCGCGGCCTTCGCCGCCAGCTGCCCGAACAGCTCCGGGTCGGAGGCGGCGGTGCCCGCGAGGCGGAAGATGAACGCCAGGTGGGCGACCTGGTCGGCCACCGTCCACCCGGGAGCCGGGGTCGCGCGCTGCCACGCCGCCTCGTCGACGCCGGTGATGAGTCCCTCGAACTCCGCGGCGTCGTCGGTCAGGTCGGAGATCACGTCTCGCTGAGTCACACGCCTTGTCCTTTCGCCCGTGCGTCCACCCAGGATGGTCGGCGGTGGAACGCGCTGTCTTCTCGGTGGGTGCCCTGTCTCAGGCCGACTTGGCCGCGGACGGCGGGTCGTACCGGTGCATGCCGCCACCGAGGAACAGCAGCGCCTGGCCCGTGCCGCAGCTCGCCTCGCGCACCAGGCCCAGGAAGATCGAGTGGTCGCCGCCGTCGTAGACCGCCTCCAGGTCGCACTCCAGCCACGCCAGGGAGCCGGTGAGCAGCGGCACGCCGGTGTGCCGGCCCGGGAACCAGTCGACCTGGTCGAACTGCGCCATGCCGGTCGGGCGACCGCGGGTCGCGAAGTACCGCGCCAGCCCCTCCTGCTCGCCGCCGAGCACCGAGACGCCGAACGCGCGCGCGTCGAGGATCGTCTGGTGCATGCGCGCGGTGCGGGCCACGCAGCACAGCACCATCGGCGGGTCGAGCGAGACGGACGTGAACGAGTTCGCCGTCATGCCGTGCGCGTCCGCGCCGTGCGCGGTGAGCACGGTGATGCCGGTGGCGAACCGGGCCATCACGTCGCGCAGCTCGCGCTTGGCCGCCTCCTTGTCGGCAGCGGTGTGCAGCACGGCCACCGGGTCGCCGCCCTGGTGCCGCTCGGGCTGCCCGGCGCTCACCGGGCGTCCCGCGGGCCCGCGGCGGCGCTCGGGAGCACCGCGTCGGTCGTGGTCGCGCGCGTGCACGCGTTCCGCTGCTTGGTCCTGGCCACCAGGCCCTCCCGCCGGTCGACTCCTCCGCACGCAGTCGGGGTGGGCCCCACCGGCGTCGGCGCAATCCGCCGACCGCGAGCAGGCGCGGCCCCGGTGCTCCCGCACCGCCCGACTGACGCACCCCAGCGTGCGGCAGCCCGCGGGCACCCGGCCACTCTCCCTGTGCGGTGGGCGAAATCGTCGGCGCACTCCGGGATATCCCCGGCGACCGCGGCCGGCCCTACCCTCGGGGGCAGGCCCGCCGCCGCGTGCCGCGGGAGGTCGAGACGAGCGGGGAGGACCGACATGCCACCGATCCTGGGAGCGCTGCGCAGGTTCGCGCTGACGCCGAAGCTGCGCTCGGTGACGTTCGCCGAGCGCGGGTTCCCGGCCGCGGGCACGCCCGCCGCCGAACACCTGGAGTCGATCCCGCAGTCGGTGGTGTGCGGTTTCGAGTGGGGCATCGAGCAACCGACGCTGTGGGACGTGGAGCGGCGGCTGGCGACCGTGTCGCCCGAGCTGCGCGGGTTCGCCTACGAGGGCGCGGCGATGGCGTTCGCGGTGCGCGACGCGATGGCGGGTGGGAAGGGCACCAGGACCAAGGAGTTGTTGGAGGGTCCGGGTCTGCCGCACCTGTTCCTGACCTACATCGGCATCGGCTTCGCCATGGCGCGGCTGCCGAGGGCGTTGTGGCGCAACATCATGCCGGACCTGGAGGGCGTGCCGTTCTTCCCGACGATGAGCTGGCTGGCCGTGGACGGCTACGGGTTCGACGAGGCGTACTTCAAGACCAAGCGGTTCGTCGGCGCGCAGGAGCCGTTCAAGCCCTACCCGTGGACCGGTCGCGCCGACTACTTCCCGCGGGCCGCCGACCAGGGGGTGGGGCGCGCGCTGTGGTTCATCGAGGGCGCGCGGCCCGAGGAGGTCGCCGCGGCGGTCAACGCGTTCCCGCCGGCGCGGCGCGCCGACCTGTGGAGCGGGGTGGGCCTCGCGGCGACGTTCGCGGGCGGGTGCCCGGAGGAGGGGTTGACCCGCCTGGTCGCGCTGGCCGGCGACCACGCCGACGAGGTGGCGCTGGGCGCGGTGTTCGCCGGCACCGCGCGCACGGCGGCCGGGCACGTGCCCGAGCACAGCGAGCTGGGGGTGCGGGTGTTCACCGGCGGTTCGGTGCAGGACGCGGTCATGCTGGCCGCCACGGTCGCCGTCGAGCCGGAGGACGTGGGTCCCGGCGACAGCCCGGCCTACGAGCTGTGGCGCGAGCGGATCAGGGAGCACTTCCGGAAGGGCGCGTCCAAGGCCGCGTGACCGCCCTTCGCGCGAAGCGGAACGCCCCGCCCGGCGACTTGCCGGGCGGGGCGTTTCGTTGGGTGATGTGACGGGCGGGGGCGGTTGCGGTGCGGGGTCAGGCGACCGTCGAGGCGGTTTCCAGGGTCCGGCCGTAGGACCCCGCGCTGATGGCCAGCATCGCCTCGTCCAGGTGCGCCAGCAGCGCGGGCGGGTCGAAGATCGACTTCCGGCGCAGCCGCACGTCCACCGGGCGCACCGGCCGGCCCTCGGTCACCTTGATCGGACCGGACACCGCCACGTACGTGTCGTGCTCCGCGTCCACGCCCAGGCCCACCGCCCGCGCGATGAGGTACCAGGTGCCGTCCGGCACGTCGGCGACGCCGAACCCGCCGGCGCCGTCGAGCGTGGTGTGCCGGACCGGGAGACCGCGGGCGATCCGCTCGGGGAACAGCCCCAGCACGACGCGGCGCGGCCGGAACTCCGGCGGGTGCTGCACGCTGCCGCGCAGCACCGGGTGCCGGTCGCGGGCCGGTCGGTCGGTGCGCGGGTGCTCCTCCAGCGGCGGCACGTAGCCGCAGTGCTTGCGGTAGGTCGTCGGCGAGACGCCCACGCTCAGGCTGAACCGGGAGCTGAACGTGCCGATGCTGTTGTAGCCGACCACGTGGCTGATGTCGGCCACGGTCAGCGAACTGGTCAGCAACAGCCGCTTGGCCTCCTGCAACCGCAGTGCGGACAGGAAGCGGCGCGGCGACACCCCGGTCACCCGCAGGAACATCCGCGAGAAGTGGAACTTGCTGAACATGGCGGTGCGCGCCATGTCGTCGATCGTGATCGGTTCCCCCAGGTTGCCCTGCATCACGCGGATCACGCGCTCGACCGATTCCACGATGGCCTCGTCCATGCTGCCGCCGATCACTCGGAAGGTTTCGACTCAAACGTTCGGGCCGATCGAACGTAAGTTGACGCGAAATCGGCGGCAAGGACGTTCCGCGGCGGCTCGACAGCCGGACCACCGCCGCTTGAGCGCCGGTCTACTTCCGCTCTACCCCTGCTCGTCTTCGCAGGTAGAGGGCTCCTCACGGGGAAGGTCGCACGGGAGGAGATGCACCCGAAGGAATTCCGCACCCAGAATTGCGGAATTGGTTCGCGGCACAGACAGGAGGAGCCGTGGAAGCGGTCGGGAAATCCGACGACCAGATCCAGACAAGCACCTTGGAAGCCTTTGCGGACACGATTCTCCCGGGCGTCAAGCGCAGTCCGGACGACCGGGCGATCGCCGGTGTCTGCGACGACCCCGGCGCGGTGGAGGCCGGCGCCCTCGACCTGCTCAACGACCCCGCGACGGGCGTCGCCGCCGGGCTCGGCCCCCTGTCGCAGGCGCTCAACGCGCACGCGGTCGCGTACGCCGAGGAGCGCGGGCTGCGGCTGGACGCCGACGTGCCGCCGTTCGTGGCGCTGGACTACGAGGACCGCGTGGCGCTGGTCGACCGGCTGACGGCGCCCGGGCACCCGGAGCAGAGCGGCTGGGTGCTGCTGGCGATGTTCAGCAACATGGCCTTCGACACCGCCGCGCACATGAGCACCGGCGAAGCCCTCGCCCAGGGCCACCCCGGCCTGCTCCAGATGGGGTTCGCCAAGCCGGACAGCGACGGGCTGTGGCGCTTCCCCGACTTCAGCTACGGCCGCGAACTGGCCAAGCGGCACCCCGAAACGACGGAATCCGGGAGTCCGGCATGAGCGCGGTGGAGAGTACCGACGTCCTGGTCGTCGGCAGCGGGTTCGGCGGGTCGATCACGGCCTACCACCTCGCCGCCGGCGGCGCGAAGGTCGTCGTGCTGGAACGCGGCCCCTGGTTGGAGGGCAAGGACTTCGACCACGACTACCTGCTCGGCAAGTCCTACACGCGGGTGTTCGACTTCGTGGCCGGGGAGGGGATGAGCGTCCTGGGCGGCAACTGCGTCGGCGGCGGCAGCGTCGTCTACTTCGCCGCCCTGCCGCGCGCGCCCCGGTACGTCTTCGAGAAGCAGGGCTCGATCGGCCGCCGCATCTGGCCGGAGGCGATCAGCCGCGACACGCTGGAACCCTGGTACGACCGGGTGTCCGACGTGCTGCCGGTGAGCCAGCAGAGCTGGAACGACATCTCCTACGCGGGCGGGCTGTGGGCGGCGGCGTGCCACCACTCCGGGCACACGGCGAACCCGGTGCCGGTCGGCATCGACACCGCCAAGTGCACCAACTGCAACTGGATGATGGCCGGCTGCCGGTTCGACGCCAAGAAGTCCATGCTGTTCAACTACCTGCCCGCGGCGCTCGCCCACGGCACGCAGATCCGGCCGCTGCACGAGGTGCAGAAGATCACGCGCAACGACGACGGAAGTTACCGCGTGCACTTCAACACCATCGACGAGGTCGACTACCGGATCAGCACCGGCAGCGGCGCCATCGACGCGAAGATCGTCGTGCTCGCGGCCGGCGCGGGCGCCACGCCGGTGATCCTCCAGCGCTCCGAGGCGGAGCTGGGCGCGATGCCGCACGGCGTCGGGCGTTACTTCTCCGGCAACGGCGAGCGCCTCAACACCGCGATCATCAACGAGGAGCGCGTCGGCGAGGTGCTCGGCCTGCGCCGGCCCAACGGGGCGGTGTACGAGGCCAACCAGATCGGCAAGGGTCCCGTCGTCGCGTGCTGGGACCACGTGGACGGGAACAAGCCGGAGTACTCCCGGTTCAGCATGGAGCAGCTCTACTTCCCGCCGGGGCTGGGCACGATCCTCGCCCAGGTGCCGGGCAAGACCGGGGCGACCTGGTTCGGCAAGGAGAAGAAGGAGATGCTCAAGCGCTGGAAGTCGTGGCTGACGATCTTCCTGATGACCGAGGACGACAACGAGGGCGTCTTCGGCCCGCCGCCGCCCACCGGCAACGCCTACCGCATCTCCCAGCAGATGCTGGGCAAGGGCCCGCTGCGCTACGACCCGACGCCCAACACGTTGCGCGGCTGGGCGGAGGCCGACGCGGCGGCCAAGCAGATCCTGGAGAAGGACGGCCTGGCCACCGTCGCGCCGTGGACCAACGACCTGGTGGGCGCGTACACGGTGCACCCGTTGTCGTCCTGCCGGATCGGCGACGACCCGGCGACCTCCGCGCTGGACGACCGGCACGAGCTGCGCGGCCACCCCGGCATCTTCGTCACCGACGGCTCGTCCGTGCCGACCGCGCTGACGGTGAACCCGGCGCTGACGATCGCCGCGCTCGCCGAACGCGCGGTGCCCGGCATCGTGCAGGCGGCCCGGGACCGCGGCGTCGAGGTGACCTACGGGGCCCCGCTGCCCAACGGGGCGGCCTCCCGCCCGGTTACCGGTTCGGCCGCGTGACCGGTTCGGCCGGGTGACCGGTTCGGCCAGGTCAACAGTTCGGCCGGGTCAACAGTTCGACCCGGTGAACAGTTCGGCCGGGGGACCCCCGCGCCCGCAGGAGCCGGCCCCGCGGCCGGCTCCTGCGCGGTGGGTCAGGCGCGGAAGAGCACCGACCGGTCCTCGACCGACGCCTGGCCGGTGAGGATGGCGTGGTGGAGCTGGCGCACCCACGGCGACGGTTCGACGCCCGAGTGCTCCACCATCTGGTCGCGCAGCCTGCGGTAGACCGCCAGCGCCTGGCTCTGCCGGCCGCTGCGGCACAGCGCGATCATGTGCTGCACGTGGAAGTTCTCCTGCATCGGGTACCGCGCGCACACCGTCGCCAGCTCGCCCAGCAGCTGGTGGTGGCGGCCCAGCGCCAGGTCCGCCTCGATGCGCAGGTACAGGTCCCCGAGCCGGTTCTCGTCCAGCCGCATCGCCTCGATCGCCAGCTGCGGCCCCAGCGGCACGTCCGCCAGCGCCCGGCCCCGCCACAGCCGCAGCGCCTCGCTGAGCGTGCGGGACGCCCGCTCGTGGTCGCCTTCGTTGACCGCCTGGCGGCCGGCCGCCGACAGCTCCTCGTAGCGGACCGCGTCCACGGCGGTCGGTTCGACGTCGAGCAGGTAGCCGGTGCGGCGGGTGATCAGGATGTCCTTGGAGGTCTTGTCGCCGCTGTCGGCCAGCGCCATGTCCAGGTTCCGGCGCAGCTTCAGGATGTAGGTGCGCAGGGTGGACACCGCGGTGCGCGGCGGGCGGGCGGCCCAGATCTCCTTGATCAGGGTGTGCGCGGGCACGACCCGGCCCGCGTTGAGCGCCAGGAGCGCGAGCAGCTGGCTCGGTTTGCTCGCGTTCGGCACGATCGAGACACCGCCCAGATCGACCATGAGCGGACCTAGCACGACGATTTCGATGCGCATGAGCTTTCTCTCCCCAGTTTTGTCTTGCGGACGGATCTCCGTCGACATGAAGAACCCTTCGCGCGGCGGGCGCGAAGGAATGCGTGGTGCCCGGGTAAGCCGGAGGTCACGAGCGAGCCGGACGCGCCCCGGCCCCGCTCCACGACGACCGGACCGGGCGCGGATCGCGGCCCACGCCGGCCGCCGCCGGGCCCTGCGGCGGCCCGGCCCCCCAGGACGCGCGGGCCTCGCCCGCCACGGCCGGGCCTCGCGGCGGCGCTGCCCGCTCCCCCACCCGCATCCCGCGGCTCGGGCGCACCCCCGCCCGGCCCTGCGGCCACTCAACCCCCCGGGACGTGCCGGCCGTTGCCCGGCCCTGCGGCCACTCAATCCCCCAGGACGTGCCGGCCGTTGCCCGGCCGTGCGGCGACCCAGCCCCCCAGGGCGTGTCGGCCGTTGCCCGGCTGCGCGCCGGCTGAGCGGGTCGGGGATCGCCTGTCCACGGCTCGTCGCCCCCACCACCCCGGCGGCCCCCCAGCGGGCCCTCACCACCCCGGCGGCCCCCCAGCGGGCCTCCGGCGCGGTCCCGGCGGTCGGTTCGCGGCAGGTGTGCACCCTCGGCGCGCAGCGCTGCGCTGCCGTCCCCCGCGCCGAGCCACCCGACCGCGCCGACCACCACGCTCGCCCCCCATCGCAGACCCGACGATCACAAATCTTCCGGAATCCGCTACTGACTTCCCATCGGTCCGCTATCGCCCGCCAATAGAAAACGCGAAGTACGAAACCATCCATTCCGAGCTGGCCCGATCGGGCGAGTTCCGCCGATTTCCCGAAGCCGCGCAGCAGCAAGCCGGCCGGCGCACGAGGCGCCGGCCGGCTGTTTTCGTGAAATCTGGTTGAACGATCACCTTTCCGGGCGCAACGCGGCCCCGCGGGCCGGACCTCCCTCCGCGAGCCACGAGCTGACCCGGCGCGCCGCCGCCAGGCCCGCCCACGCCGTGAGCTCCACGAGCGTGGCGTCACCGGGCGCGGTGCGGCGGAAGTCCTCCACCACGGCGTCGTCGACCTGGTAGGAGGCCAGGGCCACCAGCAGCGCCAGCCGGCCCGCCGCCCGGTCCTGCGGCGGCAGCGTCGCCACCGGCTCGTCCAGCCACGCCCGGCTGATCCCGGGCGCGGCGCCGTCCCACTCGGCCAGCCGCGCCGTCACCAGCGCGCGGACGCTGTCCGGCACGGACCGCGCACCCGCCGCCTCGACGGCCGCGTAGGCCCGGGCGAACGCGTCGGCGACCACCGGGTTCGAGACCGCCCAGACCAGGTCGTCGGTCACCGGCGCGGCGGGCAGCAGATCCAGCGACTCCCCCGCGGCCGGGCCGTGCGCGTCGGGCCGCAGCACCCCGCCGAGCACCTTGCGGGCCTGTGGCTTGGCCGACTCGGGGACGTGCGACGGGAACGGCGACTCGCTGAGGAACACGTTCACGACGCGGTTGTAGTAGTGGAACGCGACGGCGACCCCGACCAGCTCGGCCGCCTGCTCCGGCGGGAACGGCGCGGCCACCGGCGTCCCGGCCGACGCGGTCGCCCGCGCCCACTCGATGAGCACGTCCCGGTCCGCGCTCGCGTGCGGCACGGCGTCCAGCGTCATGCCGTGCACGTCCGCGCAGTACGGGCAGGAGTTGGCCAGCGACACCCCGGTCGCCACCGCCTCCTTGGCCACCCGCTCGGCGGACCCCCGCGCCAGCAGCGTCTCCCGCAGCACCATCCACGCGGCGGCCAGGGTCTCCGGGGCCGCCGAGTGCAGCGCGACCGGCGGCGCGAGCATCTTGAAGTCCCGCTCCACCTGCCGGTACACCCGGGCGACCAGGCCCGTGGCGTGCCGCCGCTTGACCACCCGCACGTGGCGGGTGTCGTTGAGCGACCGGCGCACGGCGAAGCGGACCAGCTTGGCAACCATCGACGCCCTCCCCTCACCCCGAGGCGCGGGCCAGCACCGCGCCGACGACGAAGTCCGGGTACTCCTCGGCGACCGCGTCGACGTCGGGCAGGATCGTCACGTCGCCGAGCCCGGCGGCCTCGAACGTGGCCCGCCAGGCGGCGGGCGTGAGGAAGCCGTGCGTCGGCCGCCGCACCGGGTCGGTGGCGACGTCGGTGAAGCTGTCCAGGAAGTCGAAGATGATCTCGGCGTGGATCGGGCGCGCGGCCTTCGTCGGGCGCACGCACTCCGACACCACGACCGTGCCGCCCGGCTTGAGCGCCTTCGCGGCCTCCTTGACGACGAAGTCCATGTCGTGCGCCACGTGGAAGCAGTTGACCGCGTAGACCACGTCGTAGGTGCCCGGCTCGATGCCCTGCGGCTCCCACGGCAGCGTCATGTCCACCCGGTCTGGCTCCACGACCGTGGTCGGCGACGCCGCCGCCTTCGCCGCCCGTTCACCGTGCCGCGCGAAGGTCTCCGCCACCTCGGTGAAGCGGTAACGGGTGATCGCGGGCCCGAGGGTGCGCAGCGCGTGCTCGGCCGCGCTGCCGCAGCCGCCGCCGATCTCCAGCACCTCGAACGGGCCGCCGTCGGCCGGCACCAGCCGCGACAGCGCCTCGGTGCCGACCGCGTTGTTGATGGCGTAGAGCAGGTTGTCGTTGGAGAAGTACTTCAGCCACAACGGGAGCTTGTCGGGCGCGAACAGGATCTCGTCGCCCGCCGCCTCGCCGGCGAAGAACCGCTTGGCCTCGTCCACCAGCGTCCGCAGGATCTCCACCGCCACGGCCGCGCCCGGCTCGCGCTCGGACAGCTCGGCCGCGACGGTGTCGAAGTCCGGGGCCGCCGCCGGGCCCGCGTAGTAGCGCCCGTCCTCCTGCTCGAACACGCCCGAGGACGTGAGCTTCTCGTACAGGAACGCCAGCGGGACGGTCCGCCGCCACGGGATCGACAGGTCCTTCTTCGCCTGCCCGACCGTGATCCCCGACGGCCGCGGCAACGCGTCGATCGAGCCGAGGATGCGGTGCGCGGTCGCGTCGACCAGGCGCGAGAACGCCTCGTTCGCCGCGAGGAACCGGAACGTGAACAGGTCGCGGACGCGCTCGTCGGCGATGGCGGCGCGGAGCTTCGCGAACTCCGCCGCCTTCGGGTGCTCGGGGTTGGTCATGGTGTTCACCGCCCCTTCCGGGAGGTCGACGCGCTCAGGCCGCCCGGTTGGCGGGCTCGGACCAGTCGCGGACGGTCATGGGCAGGCCACCGCCGAGGCGCAGCGACATCATCGGCTCCGGCTTGACCCGGAACCCGGGCACCGCGACGAGCTTCAGGTCGCGCATCAGCGTGGAGATGATGAAGGTGGCCTCCATCGTGCCCAGGTGGTTGCCGACGCAGAACCGGGGGCCCGCGCCGAACGGGATGTGCGCGTAGCGCGGCCGGTCCGACGGGGTCTCCGGATCGAACCGCTCGGGGAGGAACCGGTCGGGCTCCGGCCAGTACCGCGGGTGCCGGTGCAGGGTGTACGGGCAGATCAGCACCTCCGCGCCGGCCGGGACGTGCCAGCCGCCCACCTCGTCCTCGGCCAGCGCGCGCCGCGGCAGGATCCACACCGGCGGGTGCAGGCGCATCGCCTCCTGCAACACCATGTTGGTGTACCGCAGCTTGATCAGGTCCTCGTAGGCCGGGCGGCGGTCGCCGTAGACCGCCACCGCCTCCTCGTGCAGCTTCCGCCGGACCTCGGGGTGCTTGGCCACCAGGTCCAGCGTCCAGCCGACCGTGCTGGCCGTGGTCTCGTGCCCGGCCAGCAGCAGCGTCACCAGCTCGTCCTGCATGCGGCGGTCGGCAACCCGGCGGTCGCTCTCCTTGGCGGTGGACGCGATGAGCCGGGTCAGCACGTCGTCGCCGGAGGCGACCGGGTTGGCCTTGCGCTGCGCCACCAGCAGGCCGACGATCCGCTGGAGGTCGGCGCGCGCGTGGCGGAAGGCCCGCTGGCCCTTCAGCGGCAGCCACCGCGGGACCATGCCCATGGTCTCCATCTCGAACATGGCCTGGTCCTGCACGGCCTCGAACGAGTGGCCCACCGAGTCGAACTCGCCCAGGTCGGCGTCGAGCAGGGTTCGGCCCAGCACGCCCAGCGTGAGCGCGGTGACCTCGGAGAGCACGTCGACCGGCTGCTCCGCGCCCAGGTGCGGGCGCAGCCGGTCGACCAGCCCGAGCGCCTCCTCCACGATGACGTCGGCCTGCGCGGCGATCCGCTTGTGCTGGAACACCGGCTGGATGGTGCGCCGCTGCTCCTTCCACAGGTCGCCCTCGCTGGTCAGCAACCCGTCGCCCAGGGCGCGCTTGGCCTCGGTGTAGCCGATGCCCTTGTGGTAGTTGGCGGCGTTGTCGGCGAGCACGTGCTTGGCGTGGTCGGGGTGGTTGAAGATGTAGAGCTTCATCGGGCCGATGGCCACCCGCACCGCGTCCCCGTACTCGCGGACCGCCTCGCTCATCAGGCCGAGGCGGTCCGCGCGCAGCTGGCGCAGGATCCCCAGGGCCGCCCGCCGGGGCGGCCCTGGAGGCACTCGGCCACCGCTGGTGGTCATGCCACTGCCGTGCGGGCGGCGTGCTTGCCCGCCGCCTCGCCGTTGTGGTTGACCGAGATCGCGAGCGCGGCCTCGTCCTTCTCCCGCTCCAGCCGGGCTCGCTCCGCCGCGGCCTTGTTGACGAAGTGCAGGCCCCACAGGAACATGCCGCGGATCAGGCAGACCAGCGCGGTGGCGATGAACAGGCCGTAGGCGATGTGCATGACCATGAACAGACCGTACGCCAGGGCCACGCCGGCGCCGAACGCGAACTGCGCTCCCGGCCGCGACGGCGTCGTGCCGGGGTCGGTCACCATGTAGTTGGTGTAGAGGATGAACGCGACGCCGGTCATGACCGCGAGCCCGCCGGGGATCGAGGTGTCGAACAGGATGCCGCGCACGATCGCCTGGAGCGCGAAGAAGGTCAACCAGCCGAAGATCAGCCACATCCGGTCGGTCAGCTTCGCGTTGAGCATGGTGCCGGTGATGATGATGATCCCCGGCAGGATCCAGCTCCCCCAGTCGTTGAGGCCCTCGGTGAAGTGGTACGGCGGCGCGATGCTGCCCCACGGGAACAGGACGAGCACCATCAGGATCCCGAAGTTCGACGGGTTCATGTAGTGCCGCAGGTTGCCGCGCACCGGGGCGCGCAGGATCCACTTCGCCGCCACCGCCAGGGTGACCGCGAACATCATCACCCAGATCCGGTCGTTGACGTAGATCAGCATGTTCAGCGCGATCGAGGTGATGTGCGTGGGCAGCAGGAACTCCGCGAGGCCGCGGAACCCGTTGCCCGCGTAGCGGGGCGCGCGCCCCTCGACCCGGGCGCCGATGGTCTCCAGCACCAGTTCGACGAAGTAGCCGGTGCCGATGGCCACCAGCGGCCAGGTCCACGGCTGCTCGAACCCGAGGAAGATGTACCCGGCGATGTTGAAGATCGTGATCGAGATGGCGAACCGCTTGAGCGCCTTGATCACCTTGGCGTGGTGCGGCGGAGGTCCCCCCGCGGGCGGCTTCCCGTCGGCCTTTGCTTCCTGGACAACCATTTCCGTCCTCACTTCTCCTCGGCCGTGTCGCCGAGCACGAACTCGTGCCTGCCCTGGTCGAGCTTGAGCTCCTGCTTGTGGACCTCGCCCTGGCGGTCGCGCCACTCCAGGGTCACCGCCACCGCGCCCTTCGCGTCGCCGAGCCCGATGTGGACCTCGGTGCTGCGCTTGCCGCCGTGCCCGCTGCCGCCGTCCACCCGCTGGACGTACTTGCGGCCGTCGGAGGTGGTGACCGTGACCTGCGCGCCGGTGGCCGGGGACCCGGCGGCCTTGGCCGAGCCGGTGGTCCGCGCCTGCTCGCGGGTCAGCTTGAGGTTGAGGAAGCCGCCGGGGTCGGGGGCCTCGTTGTGGTAGTACACCGGCTCGCCGTACTGGCGGGCGACCGCGAAGTCGAGCAGGCCGTCGCCGTCCGCGTCGCCGGTGGCGATGCCGCGGGTCGGGATCGGCACCGCCAGGCCCAGCTCGGGGGCCAGGTCGGTGTAGCGGCCGTCGTCGCCCTTGACGAAGAAGTGCAACGTCTCGCTGCCCGCCAGGTCGTCGCCGGCGTTGGCGTTGGGCCAGTAGAACGGGTTGGCCACCACGGCGTCGTTGGCCATCGCCAGCTCTTGCAGCTGCGGCCAGCGGTTGGTCGCGCCCCGGATGAAGCCGTTGGTCACGGTGATGTCCAGCTCGCCGCGGTTGGTGAAGTCGGCGAGCTTGTTGTCCCACGACCAGCCCGACCAGGCGGTGCCGTTGCCGCCGCTGACGTCCTCGAACGGCGCCTCACCGTCGCGCAGCCGCGTCTGGAGGTCGGCCTTGTCCTTGGCGGTGTTGACGTAGTGGAAGTTGCTCTCGACGATGCCCCACCCGACGGTCAGGTTCGACACGAACATGTCGTACAGGCCGTCGTGGTTGGTGTCGCCGAAGTCGACGCCCATGCCCTTGAACGAGTCGTCACCGATCCGCTTGGACTTCGGCGTGCCCGGGGTGCGGTCGGTCCGGACGGTGGCGAAGCTGACCTTGCCCGGCTCGGACCTGTTGTGCAGCAGGCGGTCCTGGCCGAAGTCGTTGGCGATGTAGAGCTCGGGCAGCAGGTCGCCGTCGAGGTCGTTGGCGCTGACCGCGAGCGTCCAGCCGTTGCGGGCCTCCTCGGGCAGCGCGTCGGCCGGCAGCGCCTCGAACCGCGCGGTCGGGTTCGCGCCCGCCGTGCCGCCCTTGCCCAGCAGGATGTGCTTGCCGCCGCCGTTCTGCGCGTGCGACAGCGAGTGGTTCATCACCACCCCGCCGTTCTTGCTCGGGTCGATGACCGGGCTGTCGGGGAAGTAGTTGCCGACGAACACGTCGTCGTGGCCGTCGCCGTCGAAGTCGGCGACCGTGGCGGCGTTGGAGTTCCACTGCGGGCCGTCGTAACGCCCGTCGGAACCCTTGTTGTCGCCCGCCACCGCCTCGACCGCGGTGAACGCGGACGCCGAGAGCCCGGTGTGGTCGGCCTCCTGCAGGTGGATGACCGGCGTGCGGCCCCACATGTAGATCAGCAGGTCCAGCCGGCCGTCCTCGTTGAGGTCGGCGGGCACGCAGCCCATCGGGGCCATGACGTCGTTGACCGGCAACGGGTCGGGCTTGAGCTCGAACGGCGCGTAGCGGTCGCCGCGCGCGTCGGGGACCGGGGTGACGATCACCTGGTCGGTGCGCGGGTCGACCACGCACAGGTCGTTGGGCAGGCCGTCGCCGTCCAGGTCGTTCATGGCGACCGCGGCGCCGACCGAGGAGATCCAGGCGTCGATGTGCTTGTAGGCCTGGTTCACCGGCCGGATCGACTGCTGCTTGTCCGACGCGGGCAACGCGACGCCGTGCTCGGCGAAGGAGTACTTGCCCGCCATCGCGTTCCGGGTCTCCGCCGAGCTCTGCGGCAGGCTGACCACGAAGTAGGAAACGACGACGACGACCAGCGCGATGACACCGGTCAACTGCCTGCGCAGCATGCCAAACATCTGTTCACACCTCCGTGGGGACGAGTGCGTCGGCGAGCCGCTGCCGCCACAGCTCGTAGGCCGGCTCGGCGCCGGCGGGCTGGTGGTCGGGGCGGCACTGGTCGGTGAGGGCCGCCGCCTCCTGCGGCGTCCGGCCGCACAGCACCCAGGTGGCCAGCGCCGAGTGCGCGGGGATGATGTCCGCCCGCACCCGCGCGTGCGCGGCGAACGCGCTGCCCTGCGCGAGGTTGCCGCGGTACTGGCCCGCGCGGGCGAGGAGGGTGCGCAGCTCCCGCTCGGCCTCGACCGGGTCGCCGCCGCCCGCGGCGTAGGTGGCCGCGAGCCCGACGCCGCTCCACAGGTCGGCACGCCGGCGTGCCGGGAACGCGTCGACCAGGTCGGCGACCAGGTCGGGGTCGGTGCCGCGGACGAACCACGCGGCGCGGCCGATGCCCTGGTCGATCGCGTGGTTGGCGTAGCCGCCGTGCGGTCCGCCCGGCCACGGGAACGCCGGGTCCTGGTACTGGCCGTCGACGTAGCGCGCGGTGTGGAAGTAGGCCTGGTGGAAGCCGTAGCCGTCGAGGACCAGCGGCGCGAGCACCGGGTCCAGCGACGACGCCGCGGGCCAGCGGAAGCGCGGCAGCCGCGCCATCGCCCAGCCGATCCCGACGTAGGCGAGGTACTGGTACTTCCGCCCGGTCGGCGTGGCCAGGAACCGGTGGACGTGGTCGGAGCGGCCGAACGGCAGCCCGTCGAGCATCGCCAGGCCCATGCCCGCGCCTTCGTAGGCGAAGCCGCGCAGCCAGTCGGGCAACTGCTCGATGTGCTCCTCCGCCTCGGCGGGCGTGCGCGCCTCGACGGCGTGGGCGTAACCGGTCAGGAATGTCTTGCCGACCGTTTCGAGCCGTTCTTGGGCAGCCGGACTCTTTTTGTGGAATCCACGCTTCTCAAGACTCGTCTCGGCGGTCTTCGGGGTCAGGAGGCGTCGCCGCAGCGCCCGCCAGGAACTGGTCAAGTCTTTCCCCCAACATCTTCGTGAGAACGGCGTGCGATTCCGCCGTCGATCGTCACACGCCCACGGGGCGACTTCGTCTCTCGCCGTGCTGCATCCCGGGGCCGTCCGGGTGCTCCGGCGCAGGTGGAGGGCAAACGGGAAGATGGCAGGCCACCCGCCGCTGGGCACACTCGACGGGGCAGAACGCGCGTCGAGGACTGTCGTCTGACCCGGCTTCTTGCCGCGTGTGCGGCGCGGCGCAATTCCGCGCGCCGATTTCCGGCCGAGTGGTCGTCGAGGATGGGCGGTACAGGTTGAGCACCGAGCGGATCGCGATCGTGGGCATCGGGCTTCGTTATCCCGACGCCTCCAGCACCCAAGACCTCTGGGAGAACGTCCTGGCCGGGCGCCGTGCCTTCCGCAGGCTGCCCGACCAGCGGATGAACCAAGCGGACTACTACTCGCCGGACCGGAACGCGCCGGACCGCTTCTACGCCTCGAAAGCGGCGGTGTTGCGCGATTTCGAGTTCGACCGGCTGAAGTACAAGGTGGCGGGCAGCACCTACCGGTCCACCGACCTCACGCACTGGCTGGCGCTGGACGTGGCCGCCAACGCGCTGGCCGACGCCGGCTTCCCCGACGCGGAGGGCCTGCCGAAGCAGACCACCGGCGTGGTGCTGGGCAACAGCCTCACCGGCGAGTTCTCGCGGGCCAACCTCATGCGGCTGCGCTGGCCGTACGTGCGGCGCACGATGGCCGCCGCGCTGGCCGCGAAGGGCTGGGACGACGAGGAGACGGCCGCGTTCCTGCGCGACCTGGAACCGGTCTACAAGGCGCCGTTCCCGCCGATCGACGAGGACACCCTCGCGGGCGGGCTGGCCAACACCATCGCGGGCCGCATCTGCAACTACTTCGACCTGCGCGGCGGCGGTTTCACCGTCGACGGCGCCTGCTCGTCGTCGCTGCTGTCGATCGCGACCGGCGCCAAGGCGCTCAGCGACGGCGAGATGGACGTCTGCCTCGCCGGCGGCGTGGACCTGTCGATCGACCCGTTCGAGGTGATCGGGTTCGCCAAGACCGGCGCGCTGTCCACCGGCGAGATGAAGGTCTACGACGCCGACTCCAACGGCTTCTGGCCGGGCGAGGGTTCCGGCGTGCTGGTGCTGATGCGCGAGGAGGACGCCATCGCGCGGGGCGCGCGGATCTACGCGTCGATCACCGGCTGGGGCATCTCCTCGGACGGCAAGGGCGGCATCACCCGGCCCGAGGCCTCCGGCCACCGCCTGGCCATCAGCCGCGCGTACGGCCGCGCCGGGTACGGCGTGGAGACCGTCGCCTACTTCGAGGGCCACGGCACCGGCACCGCCCTGGGCGACGCGACCGAGCTGGAGGCGATCGGCGCGGCGCGGCGCGAGTCCGACCCGGACGCGAAGCCGGCGGCGATCAGCTCCCTCAAGGCCAACATCGGCCACACCAAGGCCGCGGCGGGCGTCGGCGGGGTGATCAAGGCGGCGCTCGCCGTGCACCACCAGGTGATCCCGCCCGCGACCGGCAACTACGAGACGCACCCGAAGCTCGCCGGCGAGGACGCGGCGCTGTACGTGCCGCACGCGCCCGAGCTGTGGCCCGCGGACCGGCCGATCCGCGCCGGCGTGTCGGCGATGGGCTTCGGCGGCATCAACACCCACATCGCCCTGGAGCAGGCGCCCGGCACCAAGCGGCGCGCCGAGCTGCGCGGCGAGACCGCGACGCTGACCCGCAGCCGCCAGGACGCCGAGCTGCTGCTGTTCGACGCCGCCGACCACGCCGAGCTGCGCGAGCGGCTGACCGGCCTGGTCGAGGTGGTGGCCAAGCTGTCCTTCGCCGAGATCACCGACCTGGCCGCCGAGCTGGCCGGCCGCCTGTCCGGCCGGCGGGTCCGCGCCGCGATCGTGACCGGCAACCCCGAGGACGCCGTGGCCAAGCTGGAGCGCCTGGTCGCCGCGATCGACGCGGGCGAGCAGCGCCTGGCCACCGCGGACGGGGTGTACCTGGACAACCGGACCGCCGCGCCCAAGATCGCCTACCTGTTCCCGGGCCAGGGTTCGGGCCGCGGCGCGATCGGCGCGATCCGCCGCCGCTTCGCCGAGGCGGAGGCCGTATTCGCCGCCGCGGGCCTGCCGACCGGGGGCGACCAGGTCGCCACCCAGGTCGCCCAGCCGCGCATCGTCGCCGGCTCGCTGGCGGCCCTGCGGGTGCTGCGCGGGCTGGGCGTCGAGGCGGACGTGGCGGTCGGCCACAGCCTCGGCGAGCTGACGGCGCTGTCGTGGGCGGGCGCGCTGTCCGACGACGACGTGCTGCGGCTGGCCAAGGCGCGCGGCGAGGTCATGGCCAACGCCAGCAAGGGCGGCGGCGCGATGGCCGGCCTGGCCACCACGCCGGAACGGGCCGCCGAGCTGTTCGGCGACGACCCGGTGGTCATCGCCGGGTACAACGGTCCCCACCAGACGGTCGTCGCGGGTGACGCGGACGCCGTGGGCCGGGTGTCCGAGCGGGCCAAGGCCGCCGGCATCACGGCGAACCGGATCAACGTCTCGCACGCCTTCCACTCGCCGCTGGTCGAGCCCGCCGCGCGGGCGTTCACCACGCGGCTGGCCGAGTTCACCTTCGCCGCGCCCACCCGCGCGGTGGTGTCCACGGTGACCGGCGACCTGCTCGACCCGGCCACCGACCTGCGCGAGCTGCTGCGCGACCAGGTGCTGTTCCCGGTGCGCTTCCACGAGGCCGCCGCGAAGGCCGCCGGCGACGCCGACCTCGCGGTCGAGATCGGCCCCGGGCGGGTGCTGGCGGGCCTGCTGCACGACATCGCGCCCGGCACGCCGGTGCTGTCCGTCGACACCGACAGCACCTCGCTGGTCCCGCTGCTGTCCATCGTCGGCGCGGCCTTCGCGCTGGGCGCCGAGGTGGACACCCGCGCGTTGTTCGCCGGCCGGGTGGTCCGCCCGCTGCCGTTGGACGGCGCGTTCACCTTCCTGACCAACCCGTGCGAGACCGCGCCGGACGTGGCGCTCGGGCTCGCCGACGCCGCGGCGGAGGTCGCGCCGGCCGAGCGGAGCGCCGCGGTGGCCGGGGAGGCGGTCGGCGGCGACGGCCCCAACACGCTCGACCTGCTGCGCGAGCTGGCCGCCGAGCGCGTGGAGCTGCCGCTGGAGACCGTGACCGCGGCGACCCACCCGCTCGACGACCTGCACCTGAGTTCCATCACCGTGGGGCAGCTGGTCAACGACGTGACCGGCCGGCTGGGCCTGCCCACGCTGGAGGCCACGACCAGCTTCGCGACCGTGACGCTGGGCGAGCTGGCCGAGCTGATCGACGAGCTGGCCGAGTCGGCGCAGGACGGGGCGACCGGCGGCGCCGACGAGGTGGCCGGCGTCGGGCAGTGGGTGCGGCCGTTCTCGGTCGACTACGTGCCGGCGCGGGCGCCGCGGGTGCGGGTCGGCACCGGGCCCGCGGGCACCTGGCGGTCCTTCGCGCCGGCGGGTCACCCGCTGGCCGAGCGGCTGCGGGTCGCGCTGGACGAGGCCGGGATCGGCGACGGCGTGCTGCTGTGCCTGCCGGACAACGGCGAGGAGCACGTCGAGCTGATGCTCGCCGCCGGGCAGGCGGCCACCTCGGCGCGGCCGGGCACCCGGTTCGTCGTGGTGCAGGGCCGCTACGGCGCGTCCGGCCTGGCCCGGACCGCGTTCCTGGAGGCGGAGGGCGTGGCCACGACGATCGTGTCGCTGGCCGACCTCGCGCCGTCGACCGCCGCCGAGATCGACGAGACCGTCCGCAAGGTCGTCGTGGAGGCCGCCGCGACCACGACGTTCAGCGAGGTCCGCTACGAAGCGGACGGCACGCGGACCACGCCGGTGCTGACGGTGTTGCAGTCGCCGGCCGAACCGCGCACCGGCACCCCGTTGGACGGCACGGACGTCCTGCTGGTCACCGGTGGCGCCAAGGGCATCACCGCCGAGTGCGCGCTGGTCATGGCCAAGGACTCCGGCGCGAAGCTCGCGCTGGTGGGCCGGGACGCCCCCGAGGCCGACGAGGAGATCGCCGCCAACCTCGCCCGCATGACCGCGGCGGGCGTGGAGGTCCGCTACGAGCGGGCCGACGTGACCGACGCCGCGCAGGTCGCCGCGGCGGTCGCCCGGTTCGAGGCCGCGCTGGGCCCGGTCACCGCCGTCATGCACGGCGCGGGCCGCAACGAGCCGACCGGGCTGGGCACCCTGACCGCGGAGCGGTTCCGGCAGACGCTGGACGTCAAGGTCGCCGGCCTGCGCGCGGTGCTCGACGCCGTGGACGAGGACAAGATCAAGCTGCTGGTCACGTTCGGCAGCATCATCGGCCGGGCCGGCCTGCGCGGCGAGGCGCACTACTCGACCGCGAACGACTGGATGAGCGAGCTGACCGTCGACTTCCAGCGCGCGCACCCCGGCGCGCGGGCGTTGGCGATGGAGTGGTCGGTCTGGTCGGGCGCCGGCATGGGTGAGCGGCTGGGCGTGGTCGAGGCGCTCACCCGCAACGGCATCACGCCGGTGTCGGTCGAGGAGGGCCTGCGGGTGCTGCGGCAGGTGCTGGCCGACCCGTCGGCCGGTCCGGTGCTGACCATCACCGGCCGGATGGGCGGCCTGCCCACGCTGCCGCTGGACACCAGCGGTGAGCTGCCGCTGTCGCGGTTCGTGGACCGGGTGCTGCTGCACTACCCGGACGTCGAGCTGGTCACCGAGGTGGAGCTGTCCGCGGGCAGCGACCCGTACCTGTCCGACCACGCGCTGGACGGCGACCTGCTGTTTCCCGCGGTGGTCGGCATGGAGGCGATGGCCCAGGTGGCCACCGCCGTGCTCGGCCGCACCGGCACGCCGCTGCTGGAGGAGGTCGAGTTCCTGCGGCCCGTCGTGGTCCGGCCCGGCTCGACCACGACCGTGCGGCTGGCGGCGCTGGTCCGCGACACCGAGACGGTGACCGTGGCGATCCGCGCCAAGGACACCGGGTTCAGCGCCGACCACTTCCGCGCGACCCTGCGGTTCCCGCGGCCCACGCCGCCGGAGTCCGGCGCCCAGCGGGCGGCCGTCGAGCTGACGCCGGTTCCGCTGGACCCGATCACCGAGCTGTACGGCGGCGTGATGTTCCAGGGCAAGCGGTTCCAGCGGGTGCTGGCCTACCGGCGGGCCAGTGCGCGGCACGCGGTGGCGGACCTGTCCACCACCTCGCCCGCGCCGTGGTTCGCCGCCTACCTGCCGCAGGAGCAGGTGCTGGCCGACCCGGGCACCCGGGACGCGGTGATGCACGCGTTGCAGTGCTGCGTGCCCGACGCGACCCTGCTGCCGCAGGGCATCGAGCGGCTGTACCTGGCCGAGCCCGCCGACCAGCAGGTGGAGTACGTCGTGCTGGACGCGCGGGAGCGGTCGCAGGACGGCGACAGCTACGTCTACGACGTGGACGTCCTCGAACCGTCCGGCCGGGTGGTCGAGCGGTGGGAGGGGCTGATGCTGCGGGCGGTGCGGCAGAAGGACAGCTCGGGCCCGTGGGTGTCGGCGATGCTCAGCGGCTACCTGGAGCGGGCGTTGGAACGGGTGCTCGGCGGCAGCCGCGCGGTCGTCGTGGAACCGGACCCGCGCACCGGCGAACCGGCCGACCGCCGCGCCCAGACCCGCCTGGCCGCGAGCCGAGCCCTCGGCCGGTCGGTGGCCGTCCGGTACCGGCCCGACGGCAAGCCCGAGGTGGACGGCGCGTCGATCTCGGCGTCCCACGGCGCCGGCGTGAGCCTGGTGGTGGCCGGTGACGGCACGCTGGGCTGTGACGTCGAGGCGGTCGTGGCGCGCACCGAGTGGGAGTGGGCCGGGCTGCTGGGCAAGGAGCTGTTCCAGGTCGGCGACCTGCTGGTGGCCGAGACCGGGGAGGGCCGCGACGCGGTGTCCACCCGGTTGTGGTCGGCGCTGGAGTGCCTGCGCAAGACGGGCACGACGAGCCGGGACCTCGTGGTGGACCGGGTCCTGCCGGGCGGCTGGGTCGTCCTGGCCTCGGGCGACGCCCGGGTGGCGACGTGGGTGACCACGCTGAACGACGTGTCCGAGCCGGTCGTGTTCGCGGTGCTCGCGGGAGGTGGTGAGTGATGTCCGCCGGGTACTACGAGTTGCGCCACCGGGTGGGGTTCGAGGAGACGAACTTCGTCGGGAACGTGTACTACGCGCACTACCTGCGCTGGCAGGGGCACCTGCGGGAGAAGTTCCTGCTGGAGCAGGCGCCCGGGGTGCTGGACGAGATCATGCACGACGACCTGAAGCTGTTCACGCTGAAGGTGGACTGCGAGTTCTACGCCGAGTTGGCGGCGTTCGACGAGTTGAGCGTGCGGATGCGGTTGGAGGAGTTGACGCAGACGCAGATCGCCTTCGCGTTCGACTACGTGAAGGTGCGGGACGGGGTGGAGACGCTGGTGGCTCGCGGGTCGCAGCGGATCGCCTGCATGCGGGGGCCGAACAACGCCACCGTGCCCACTCGGGTGCCCGCTGAGTTGCGGGAGGCGTTGGCGCCGTTCAGCAGCGCGCAGGTGGTCTAGCGGTTGGTCGGTTCGGTCGGGCGGGGTGTCCGCGGGTTCCGCGGGCACCCCGCCCGCTTCGTTCGTGGCCCGGTCACACCACCCGCAACCCGGCCGCGATCCCCGCCGCCCGGTCCGACAGCAGCCCCTCCCGGTGCAGCCACCGCACGGTGTCGGCGAACGTCTCCCCCACCGGCCGCCCCGCCCGGCCGCCGGCCACGCCCTCCCCCACCCACGCCGCGTGGGCACACGTGTAGATCGCCCCGTACTCGGCCGGGATGTGCCAGGGCCACACCCGCTGCACCACCCCCACCAGCGCCCCCAACGGCAGCATCGCCCGCGCCGGCAGGTGCACCGCGGGCAGCGCCCGCCCGGTCACCTCCCGCAGCACCCCCACGAACCGCCGCATGCTCAAGTACTCCCCCGGCCCGAAGTGCCGGTCCCCCACCAACCCCCCACCCAGCAATCGCGCGTGCAACGCCGCGGTGTCCCGGACATCGCCCACCGGCAGCCCTCCGGTCGGCCAGATCGGCATCAACCCCCGCAACGCGTTGCGCACCCGCGTCACCTGGTCCCCCAGCTTGGGGTCGTGCGGCCCCAGCAGCGCGGGCGGGTACGAGATGGTCACCGGCGCGCCCGCCGCCTGGTGCTCCCGCGCCACCGACTCCGCCGCGGCCTTGGCCGCCAGGTAGGTCTCCCGCGGCCGACCGACCGGGGAGTCCACGCCGAGCGCCCGCCCCCGGGACGGCAGCAGGGCGCCGAACGTGGACACGTACACGGTCCGCCCCACCCCGGCGCGACGGGCGGCGTCCAGCACCAGCTCGGTGCCCTCCACCGCGGTCCGGGCCATCCCGCGGTGGTTCCGGCTGTCGAACGAGAAGACGGCGGCGGCGTGCACGACCGCGTCCGCGCCGCGCACCAGACCCTCCACGCCGGCGCGGTCCAGCACGTCCCCCCGCACCACCTCCACCGCGCCCACGTCCACGCCCAGCGGCCGCAACGCGCGCTCCACGGTGGACTCATCCCTAACCAGCAGTCGGACGCGGTGCCCGGCCCGCAGCACCGCGTCGACGGTGTGCGAGCCGACGTAACCGGTGCCGCCGGTGATGCTGACCAGCAAGGCAACCTCCCAGTACGGGAAGGGGCCGTTGCCGGCGGCAACGGCCCCTTCGGGTCCACGAAGAATTTCGGCTCAGGCCGCGTCGGCGTCCGTGAGGTAGCGCGGCGAGTTCTGGTAGGCGGCCAGCTTCCACTCGCCGTCGCGGCGGACGGCGAGCCACGAGGCGCGGATGGCGTTCGCCTCGGTCACCTCGGTCTCACCGGGGTGCAGGACGCCGCCCAGGCTCAGCAGCAGGATCACGTCCGGGCCCAGCGGCCGGATGCTGATCGGCTTGCCGGTCACCTGCGTGCCCTTCCACCGGCCCGCCCACTCCTTGGCCATCTGCTCGCGGATCTCGTCCCGGCCGGTGGCCAGCGACCCGGGCAGGATCATCGTGCCGTCCTCCACGAACACGCTCGCGAACGTGTCCGCGTCGTGGTACGCCCACGCCGCGAGGACCTTCTGGGTCAGGGCGGCGATCGCGGCCTGGTCCGCTTGGTTGCTCATACCGGGGATTCCTCCTGGTCTCGGCGTGACCGTGCTAGATGTAGAGCGTGTTGGGCTCCAGGCCGCACAGGATGCGGCCGTAGAGCTCCAGGTTGGTGTTCGGGTGCATCAGCGCGTGCAGGTTGACCGCCTGGATGTCGCGGTTGATGCGCTGGATCGGGATGCCGCTGTAGATCGAGGACCCGCCGCTCGCGGTGTTGAGCACGTCGATGGCGTCCTTCGCCAGGCGGATCACGCTGCCCACGTCGGCGCGGGTCTTCGCGCGCTCCTCCAGCTTCCACTCGGTGCCCTCGGCGCACTTGCCGTCCACCAGGTTCGCGGTGCGCCACGCGTGGAACTCGGCCTCGTCGATCTTCAGCGCCGCCTCGGCCACCTGGAAGTGGGTGATCGGCGCTTCGCGCTGGCTGTCGTAACCGGTGTAGGTGATCTTGCGGTCGGGCAGGCGCTCCAGGAAGACGTCCATCGCGCCCTTCGCCATGCCGACGATCGCGCCCGTGGAGGAGGCCGCCGCGACCGGCATCAGCGGCGCGCGGTAGATCGGCGTGTCGCCGTTGCGCTGGGAGGCGGTCTGGCCGGACAGCAGCACCGGCAGCGGGAGCACCCGCGCCGCCGGGACGAACAGGTCCTTGGCCACGGTGCTGACGCTGCCCGTGCCGCGCAGGCCGGAGGTGTCCCAGTCGTCCACGACCAGCAGGTCCGACATGGGCACCAGCGCCATCACCGGGTACGGCTCGCCGCCGGGCGGCACCAGGATCGCGATGATCTCCTGCCACTGGGCGTGGTGGGCGCCGCTGATGAAGCCCCACTTGCCGTTGACGACGATGCCGCCCTCGACCGGCGCGGCCATCGCGGAGGGGCTCAGCGTGCCGCACACCCGCGCGTCGGGGGTGGCGAACACCTCCTCCTGCACCTCGTCCGGGAACTGGCACGCCATCCAGGTCGGGATCCAGTACACCGAGGTCACCCACGCGGTGGAGCTGCACCCCCGGCCGAGCGCGGTGGCGACCTCGGTGAGCGTGCGGGTGTCGGCCTCGTAGCCGCCGAAGTGCTTGGGGCGGCGCAGCTTGAACACGCCGGCGTCGGTGAGCGCCTCGATCACCTCGTCGTGCAGCCTGCGGTTCTTCTCCGCCCACGGGGCGTGCTTGCGCAGCAGCGGGATCAGGTCCGTCGCCTTGCGCACGAGTTCGTCGCGCGTTGGGACCGTGGTGGCCAAGATGTCCTCCAAGCGAAGAAGCGGGCGCACCGGGCCCGCGAACGGCTCGTGCTCAGGCTCGACTCTCCACCGCGGCGGGGTCGGGCCGCATCTCCACTCGTGCCGTTCCCGCCGGACCGCCGCCGGGAGCGGGTTCGAGCGTGATCACCTTGCCGGGGTTGAGGATGCCCGCCGGGTCGAGCGCGGCCTTGACCGCGCGGTGCACGCGCAGGCCCACCGGGCCCAGCTCGCGGGCCAGCCAGTCGCGCTTGAGCACCCCCACGCCGTGCTCGCCGGTGCAGGTGCCGCCCAACGCCAGCCCCAGGGCCATGATCGCGTCGAACACGGCCCGGCCGCGCGCCACGTCGGCCGGGTCGGCCTGGTCCACGACGATCACCGGGTGCAGGTTCCCGTCCCCGGCGTGCCCGACCACGCCCACCAGCACGTCGTGGCGCGCCGCGATCTCCTCGACGCCGACGACCAGGTCCACGATGCGCGACCGCGGCACGGCCACGTCGTCCACGACCAGACCACCGCGCCCGTTCGGGTACCGCGTGACGGCCAGGTGCTCCATCGCGGGGTGGGCCAGTCGGCGGGCGGCGGTCAGCGCCTCGGCCTCGGCGGCGTCGGTGGCCACGTACAGCTCGCTCGCGCCCGGCCGGCAGCACTCGGCGATGGCGGCCAGTTCCTCCCCGGCGTGGTCGCCGGTGTCGGTCGCGACCAGCAGCATGGCCGCCGCCCCGGTGTCCAGGCCCATCGGCCGGTACGCCTCGATCGCCCGCAGGTGGGTGCGGTCGAGCAATTCGAGCATGCTCGGCACGTGCCCCGCCGCGGTCACCGCCGCCACCGCCGCGCCGGCCGCGGCGACCGTCGGGTAGACCGCCACCAGGGTCCGGGCCTCCCGCGCCTCGGGCCGCAGCCGCACGGTGATCTCGGTGATGATCCCCAGCGTGCCCTCGGACCCGACGAACAGGCTGGTCAGGTCGTACCCGGCGACGCCCTTGACGGTGCGCCGCCCGCACCGCAGCACCTCGCCGTCGGCGAGCACGACCTCCAGCCCCAGCACGTACTCGCCGGTGACGCCGTACTTGACGCAGCACATCCCGCCGGCGTCGGTGGCGACGTTCCCGCCGATCGTGGCCGACTCCCAGGACCCCGGGTCCGGTGGGTAGGACAGGCCCTCCTTGGCCGCCGCCCGGCGCAGGTCCGCGTTGACCACCCCGGGCTGCACCACGGCGATCCGCTCGGCCGGGTCGATCGCCACGATCCGGTCGAGCCCGGCCATCGACACGACCACCGCGCCGTCCACGGCGTTCGCCGCGCCCGCCAACCCCGTCCGCGCGCCCTGCGGCACCACCGGAACCCCGTGCGCCGCGGCGACTTTCACCGCGGCGGACACCTCGGCGGCGCTGCGCGGGCGCACCACCACCAACGGCACCCCGGCGTCGCACAGGTCGGCCTTGTCGCGCCGGTGGTACTCCAGCAGGGCAGGGTCGGTCAGCACCCGGTCCGACGGCAGCACCGCGCGCAGGTCCTCGACGACGGAACCCATCCGCTCAGGCCGTTTCGGTGATCAGCCGGGAGAGCCGGCGCACGCCCTCGCGGATCCGGTCCGGTTCGAGGTAGCTGCACGACAGCCGCAACGCGTGGTGGCCGCCGTCCTGGTAGAAGAAGCTCATCGGGGTCCACAACACCCCGTGGCGTTCCGCGGAGACCTGGAGCAGCTTCTCGTCCGCCGGGAACGGCACCTCGACCACCACGAAGAACCCGCCGCTGGGCACGTTCCAGCGCACGCCGTGCCGTTCGCGCTCGGCCGGCGGGAAGTGCTCCTCCAGCGCGGTGAGCAGGGTGCGCAGGTTGTGGCGGTAGAACTCGATCTTGTCCCGGTTCGCCGCCCGCAGGCTGCACCCCGACTCGACCAGCACGCCGCCGATCACGGCCTGCGCGATCGGCGAGGTGTTCACCGTGAGCATGCTTTTGATCGCCGACATCTCCTCGGCCAGCAGCGTCCGCCGGCCGGCGTCGTCCACGACGACCTGGTCCGCCACCAGGAAGCCGACCCGGGCCCCTGGGAAGCACGACTTGGCGAACGAGCCGAGGTAGACCACGGACCCGTTGACGTCCAGGGATTTCAGCGTCGGGTGTGGCTCGTCGTCCAGGCCGAACAGCCCGTACGGGTCGTCCTCGAACACCAGGAGGTCCTGCTCGGCGGCGACCTCCAGCAACCGGCGGCGCGTGGGCACCGGCATCGACACGCCCGACGGGTTGGCGAAGTTCGGCACGACGTAGAGCGCTCGCGGGCGCTTCCCGGCGGCACGCACCCGCCGCGCCACCGCGGTCACGGTCGCCGGGTCGAGCCCGTCCGCGCCCTCGGGCACCGGGACGACCTCGACGCCGAGGATGCGGGCCGCGCCGGTCATCCCGACGTAGCACGGCTCGACCGCCAGCAGGACGTCGTCGGGCCCGGCGCACAGCGCGCGCAACGCGATGACCATCGCCTCCTGGCAGCCCGCGGTGACCATCACCGACTCGGCGGGCACCTGGACGCCGTGGTCGACGTCGAGCATGCGGGCGATCAGCGCGCCGAGCTGGCCGTTGGTGCGCCCGTACTGCAACAGCATCCCGCGCACCTGCTCTTCAGTGCGGCCTTCCGCGCGCAGGTGGTCGAGGTAGATCCGCAGGTACCGCTCGACGTCGTCCACGGAGTAGAACCCGTCGTAGGGCCGGCCCGCGGCCAGGGAGATCGCGTCCGGGTACCGGCCGGCGACCTCGTTGAGGAAGTTCATCGACGTGGCGACCGGGTCCCACACGGAGACGTGCAGGTCGGCGCGGGACAGCTCAACCACGGCCCACCGGTCCCGCGGTCGTGGCCAGCGCCTGCTCGGTCAGCTCGACCAGCCGGGTGCCGACGTCGATGACGGGCAGCGCGGACACGGCGGTCACGAACGGCAGGACGGCGGTGAAGTGGGTGCAGGCCAACGCGACGGCCTCCAGCCCGAGCCGGTCGGCCAGGCGCAGCGTGGTCGGCAGGTGGGAGGCGTGGAACGCCGCTTCCGGGTCGCCCGCCTCGATCCCCCGCACCAGCGCCGGGTCCGACACGCCCAGCAGGCGGTGGTCCGGGTTGGCCGCCCGGACGGCGCGCTCGACACCGACGAGCGCGTGCGCGTTCCCGGTGACGGCCAACGAGGAGCGCAGCGAAGTCAGTTCACTGTAGACGGTCACGGGCGAGATCACCGGCAGCGCGCCGCCGGAGCCGTCCACGACCGCCGACAGCGAGTTGCAGAACAGCATCGCCAACCGGGTCCCCGACTCGCGCAGCGCGTCGAGCTTGGCGTGGAAGGCGGCCGCGAGCCCGGCGGGGTCCTCGTACTGCAACGCGTCCTGCTCGTCCGGGGTGCTCGCCATGGCGTGCGCGGAGGCGCTGATCCCCCTGGCGCGCAACAGTTCCGCGCCGAGGCCGGAATCGTAGGGGGTACCCGCTATGACGGCCACCAACGGTGTCTCGTCGTCCGCCACCATCACGTCTCCATCCGCGGGGAAGAGGCTCGGCCACCAGCTTCCCACCACCGCCCGGAACGCCTTTTATCCCATCGTGCGGAGTTCGTTTCTCCCGGGTTGCCGAATGCGCCGGGACGTTTCCACGACGCCTTCCTCGCAGTTCCGCGCCGGGTTACCTTGTGGCCGTGTCGTGAATTCCTCCGACTCTGACGGGTTTTTCCGGGAGACAGCTATGAGCGAAGGCCGTCCATTCACCTTGGACCCCACGGGTCGGGACATCCACGCCGAAGCGGACCACCTGCGGGCCCAGGGCCCCGCCACCCGGGTGGAACTGCCCGGCGGGGTCGTGGCGTGGTCCGTCACCAGCTACGAGGTCAGCAAGAAGCTGCTCGGCGACCCGAACGTCAGCAAGAGCGCCCGCCTGCACTGGCCGGCCTTCGTCAACGGCGAGGTCCCGCCCGACTGGGAGATGATCAGCTGGGTGGCGATGGACAACATCTCCACCACCTACGGCAAGGACCACCGCAGGCTGCGCCGGCTGACCACCAAGGCGTTCATGGCGCGCAAGCCCGAAGAGGTCCGCCCCAAGGCGCAGGCCATGATCGACGCGCTGCTCGACCGCCTGGCCGACGCCGCCGCCGCGGGCGAGGTCGTCGACCTGAAGTCGCAGTTCGCCTACCCGCTGCCGGGCATGCTGGTGGCCGAGCTGATCGGCATGTCCGACGAGGCGCGGGTCGCGGCGGCGAAGATGATCGACCTGATGGTCGCCACGGACGTGACCCCCGAGCAGGCCCAGGACACCCTGCTGGGCTGGCGCACCGCCATCGCCGACCTCATCGCGCAGAAGCGCCGCGAGCCCGGACCCGACATCACCAGCGACCTCATCGCCGCCCGTGACGAGGACGGCTCGCAGATGTCCGAGCAGGAGATGACCGACACGGTCTTCGCGATCCTCGGCGCGGGCTCCGAGACCACGATCAACTTCATCGACAACGCGGTCACCGCGCTGGTCACCCACCCCGAGCAGCTGGAACTGGTCAAGACCGGCCAGGTGTCGTGGGACGAGGTCATCGAGGAGGTCCTGCGGCTGCACGCGCCGCTGGCGAGCCTGCCGCTGCGCTTCGCGGTCGAGGACGTGGAGCTGGACGGCGTGACCATCCCCAAGGGCGACCCGATCCTGATCAACTACGCGGCGCTGGGCCGGGACCCCGCGCTGCACGGCGAGTCCGCGGCCACGTTCGACATCACCCGCGCGGACAAGGAGCACCTGTCCTTCGGCCACGGCCCGCACTACTGCCTGGGCGCGGGCATCGCCCGCATGCTGGCCAAGGCCGCGCTGTCCGCGCTGTTCGAGCGCTTCCCGGACCTGGCGCTGGCCGTGGACGTCAAGGACCTGGTCCCCTACCCGACCTTCATCATGAACGGCCACCGCTCGCTCCCCGTGCGCCTGACGAAGGCGGCCACCGCGGCGGCGTGACACCCCGCTCGTCCCCTGCCGCCCCGGGCACTCACCGCCCGGGGCGGCATTTCGCGTGCTTGGCACGGTGGGCCCGGCACGGTGGGCCCGGCACGGTGGGCCCGGCGCACGAAAATGGCCCGCGACGGTGGTCGCGGGCCGGTCTTCGGGTTGTGGCGTCAGGACTTCAGGACTTCCGCCAGGACTTCGTCGATGGCGGCGGCGTCGGTCGGCATCAGGCCGAACATGGCGAAGTGGCCCATCGGGCTGTCGATCACGCGCAGCTCGGCGCCGGGGATCAGCGCCACGTCGGCGGCCACGTCCGCGACCGGCATGAAGAAGTCGTCGCTGAACGCCACCGCGACGACCTTCCCGGTGATCCGGCCCAGCGCCGCGGCCAGGTCCCCGCCGGCGTTGCGGCCCACGTCCCCGGCGCGCCACTTCGCCAGCTGGCGGAGGAGGTTGTTCGGGTCCAGCGCCTGGTAGTAGCCGCGGGTGAAGCCGTGGCCGTAGTCGTCGGCCGAGGCGAAGCCCATCGCGCGCCACACCTCGTCGCGGAAGAACCGCGTGCTGGTGCTGGTCAGGGTGAACGCCATCGCGTGCCGCTTGAGGCCCACGTGGACGTCGGCGGCGTCGGCGTAGAACCCGTCGGCGAACGCGGGGTCCGAGCGCAGCAGTTCGCCGGCCATGTCGATGAACAGCTTGTTGTGCGCGGGGGTCCGGGCGGTCGCGGCGAAGATCGCCGCCCGGGGCACCACCTCCGGGTGGCGCACGGCCCACTCGTAGGCCTGCTGGCCGCCCATCGACCAGCCGACCACCGCGTGCAGGGCGGTGATGCCGAAGTGCTCGGTGACCAGCCGGTGCTGGGCGCGCACGTCGTCGGCGATCGACACCACCGGGAACTGGCCGCGGTCGAACGGCGGCGGGGTGTTGCTCGGCGAGGACGACAGGCCGTTGCCGAACTGGTCGGGCAGGATGATGAAGTAGCGGGACGGGTCCAGCGCGCGGCCCTCGCCGATCAGGGCCTCCAGCGAGGAGGAGTTGCCCGAGTACATGTGCGGGAAGAGCACGGCGTTGTCCCTGGCCGCGTTCAGCTCGCCGAACGTCCGGTACGCCAGTCGCGCGCCCGGCAGCGTGTAGCCGCTGTCGAACGCGAAGGGGCCGAGTTCGAAGTGCTGCGGCGCGGCGGTGTCGTCGCCACTCATCGTGACCTCCCAGGGGACAATGCCGCATCGGTTTTCCGCGGTGCGATCCGCCGATCATCGTCGGCGCGCGGCGCCCGGCGGCTCAACTCCCGCGTTGCCTTTCTCCACTCGTGCGCTGTTCCGCACCGACCGCACAGGAAAAGAAGGAAGACGCTTCGGCGTGGTTAACCTCATGGGCATTGCCGCCTGTTCAAGCGGTCAACACGTACCCGACGGTGGGGAGGTTCATTCCCATGGACAGTGTGGCCGGGGAAATCGACGCAGTGGTGGTCGGAGCCGGCTTCGCCGGACTCTACGCGCTGCACAAGCTCCGCGCGCAGGGCCTGTCGGTCAAGGTCTTCGAGGCGGCCGACGACGTCGGCGGGACGTGGTACTGGAACAAGTACCCCGGCGCCCGGTGCGACGTGGAGAGCATGCACTACTCGTACTCGTTCGACCCCGCGCTGGAACAAGAGTGGGAGTGGACCGAGAAGTACGCCTCCCAGCCGGAGATCCTCGCCTACCTCCGGCACGTCGCCGACCGCTACGACCTGCGCCGCGACGTCGTGTTCGAGACCCGGGTGACCCGGGCGGCCTACGACGAGGCCGCCGGTCGGTGGCGCGTGAGCACCGACCGCGGCCACGAGCTGTCCGCGCGGTACTGCGTGATGGCCGTCGGCTGCCTGTCGGTGCCGAAGTTCCCGGAGGTGCCGGGCCTGGACGAGTTCACCGGCCCGTGGTACCACACCGCGCGGTGGCCGGAGGGCGGCGTGGACCTCACCGGGCAGCGGGTGGGCGTGATCGGCACCGGGTCGTCGGGCATCCAGGCCATCCCGTTGCTGGCCGAGCAGGCGCGCGAGCTGACGGTGTTCCAGCGCACGCCGAACTACAGCCTCGCGGCGTTCAACCGCCCCCTCGACCCGGCGCGGGTCGCCGAGATCAAGGCGGACTACCGGGCGGTGCGCGACGCCGACCGCAACTCCATCTTCGGCATCGCGGTCGAGTGGCCCACGCAGTCGGCGCTGGAGGTGAGCGACGACGAGCGGCGCGCCATGTACGAGGAGCGGTGGAACCGCGGGCACCTGAACGGGCTCGTGCAGTCCTACACCGACCTGATCTTCAACGAGGAAGCCAACGAGACGGCCGCCGAGTTCATCCGCGAGCAGGTGCGCAGCAAGGTCGCCGACCCGGAGACCGCGCGCAAGCTGGAGCCGCGCGGCTACCCGTTCTCGACCAAGCGGCCCTGCCTGGACACCGGTTACTACGAGACGTTCAACCACGAGCACGTGCACCTGGTGGACCTGCGCGAGGAGGACCTGGTCGAGATCACGGCGACCGGGGTGCGGACGACGGCGGGCGAGTACGAGTTCGACAGCCTGGTCCTCGCGACCGGGTTCGACGCGATGACCGGCGCCCTGCTGGCGGTGGACATCACGGGGCGGGACGGCGTGACGCTGCGGGACAAGTGGCGGGACGGCCCGCAGTCCTACCTGGGGATCGCGGTGTCGGGGTTCCCGAACCTGTTCACCATCACCGGTCCGGGGAGCCCGTCGGTGCTGAGCAACATGGTCGTGTCGATCGAGCAGCACGTGGACTGGATCAGCGACCTGGTCGCGCACATGGACCGCCACGGGAGCGCGGTCGTGGAGGCGACCGAGACCGCGGAGAAGGAGTGGACGGCGCACGTGCGGGAGGTCAGCGAGATGACGCTGTTCCCGAAGGCGGATTCGTACTACCTCGGTGCGAACGTGCCGGGGAAGGCGCGGGTGTTCATGCCGTACGTGGGCGGGGTGGCGCCTTACCGGCAGAAGTGCGACTCGGTGGCGGAGGCCGGGTACACCGGGTTCGACCTGCGCTGAGACCTGCGCTGAGACCTGCGCTGAGCCGACGCGTGCCGCGCTGGCCGGGCACCGGGCGACCCCACCGCCACGGACCCGGCCCACGCTCGGCGCGGCCTCCGGCCCCCGGCACCATTATCCCACGCACCACCGACAAATCCGGCCGCAGCGCCCCGCCGAGCCGCCCCGCCCGCCCCGCCGAGCCGCCCCGCCCGCCCCGCCGAGCCGCGCCGCCCCACCGAGCCGCGCCGCCGAGCCGCCCCGCCTGCGCCGCCCTGACCGAGCCGCCCAGCCGCCAGCCGAACCACCCCACCCGCACCCGCCCGCGCCGGCCACAGCGCCCCGCCCGACACGCGCCCGGCGTGCCCACCCCCACAGCGAAAGGCCCATCCGGGGTCCCGGATGGGCCTGCCTCCCCCACTGCGGATGGGGTTACTCGAACCGGTCCAGGTGGCGTTGCAGTTCCACCGCCTCGTACAGCGCCTTGATGTTGCCGCTGCCGAACGACTTCGCGCCCAGCCGTTCGATCAGCTCGAAGAAGATCGTGTTGCGCGGGTGCACGGACATCGTGAAGATCTGGTACAGCTGCCCGCCGTGGTCCTCGTCCACCAGGATGTTGCGGCGGCGCAGGTCGTCGATGGCGTACCTGATCGGCTCCACCCGGCCGGCCAGCATCTGGTAGTAGCTGCCGGGCGCGTCGAGGAACGCGACTCCCCGCGACGCCAGTGAGTCCAAAGTGGACACGATGCTGCCGGTCGCGAACGCCATGTGCTGGACGCCGGCGCCGCCGTGGTCGCGCAGGAAGCTGTCGATGTGGCCCGGTTCGCAGGTCAGGTCCGGCTCGATCAGCGTCAGGGTCACCGCACCGGACGTGCTCTCCACCACCCGGGTCGTCATGGCCTGCCGCCCGACCGCGATCCGCTCCTCGAAGATCAGCTCGAAGTCCAGCACGTCGCGGTAGAACTCGATGTACCCGTCCAGCTCCCCCGACTCGACGCAGACGGCGAAGTGGTCCACCTCCCCCAGCTGCACCGTGGCGTCGCCGGTGGGCGTCGCGGTCGGGCGCATGCGGGGCAGGGCGCGCGGCGCGGTCCCGGTGTCGCGCTGGATGAACGTGTGCGCCACGTCGCCGAAGCCGATGATCGACGCCGTGGTCACGCCGTCCACCTTGGCCGGCTGGGACAGCGGTCGGGCGCCGCGCCGGACGGCCTCGTCGAACGCCGCCGTCGCGTCGGCGACGCCCAGGCCGATGTTGCCCACCCCGTCGCCGTGCTTCTTGACGTACTCGGCGGCGGGGTGGTCGGCGTCGTCGGCCTCGGTGAGCACGAGGTCCACCTGGCTGTGGCTGAGCACCATCGACCGGGCCGGTGCCTCGTCGTCGGAGGCCGCGCTGATGGCGAACCCGTAGCTGTTGAGCCACCAGGCCGCCTTCGACGCGAGGTCGGTGACGTAGAACTCGACGTGGTCGACGGTCATGTTGCTGAATGGGCCGGTCATCGTGGTGCTCTCTCCTTCTGTTCGTGGGACCGCGCCGACGTGGGACGGCCTACCGGGAGTGGTTCACACCACGTCGCCGTTCTCGGGAGATTTCGGCATCGTCCATCCTGGGGAATTTCCGGCGTGAATGGATGTCGTGCACGACCATCCCACCGGGCACCACCGCTGTCTTATCCGCGCGTGCGCACTCCGGCACGTTCCACACACCGGCTGCGCCGACCCTGTGCGCAGGCGGTTCGCCCTGGTCAAGCGCGGTTCGGCGGGAGCCGGTGAGAACGGTCCCGCAAGCGCGGAGATGCCGCGCGCGGACGCGGCGTGTGAAGGTTCCCGTAGCTCGTGCCCGTCGTGAGCGCCCATTCGGGAATTGCCACAAAGAATACAAGGAGGTGACCGCGGTGAGCGAGGATGCCGGTACGCGCGCGGTGGTGCTGGGCGGCAGCATTGCCGGGCTCTTTGCGGCCAGGGTGCTCGCGGACGCCTACGACCAGGTGCTGATCGTGGACCGCGACAAGCTCGTCGGCGTCAAGGGGGTGCGGCGGTTCTGCCCGCAGAGCCACCAGGCCAACGGGTTGCTCGCCCGCGGGGTGCAGGTCATGGAGGAACTGTTCCCGGGCCTCACCCAGGAGATGATCGACAACGGCGTCCCCACCGGCGACCTCTCCGGCACGTGCCGCTGGTACGCGCGGGGGTTCCGGCTCAAGCAGCAGCACGCCGGGCTGACCACCCTCGGTGTCGTCCGGCCGCTGTTCGAGTACTTCATCCGCGAGCGGGTGCAGAAGATCCCGAACGTGACCTTCCTGGAGGAGCACGACATCCTCGGCCTCACCACGACCGCGGACAAGAGCCGCGTCACCGGTGTGCGGGTGCAGGCCCGCAACGGCGACGTGGACCAGGTGATCGAGGGCGACCTGGTGGTCGACGCCACCGGCCGCGGCTCGCGCACGCCGGTGTGGCTGGAGCAGCTGGGCTACGAGAAGCCGGTCGAGGAGCGCAAGAAGATCGACCTCGGTTACGTCACGCAGCACTTCCGGCTGCGCCCCGGCGCCAACGGGTTCGGCAAGGACGTGGCCATCAACCAGATCGCGCACGCCGGCGCGCCGCGCGGCAACGTCTTCTTCCTGGTCGAGGACGGCAAGGTCGAGCTGACCACCTACGGCATCCTGGGCGACCACCCGCCGACCGACCGCGCGGGCCTGATGGAGTGGCTGAAGTCGTTGCCCGCCAAGGACGTCTACGAGACGCTGCGCTACGCGGACCCGGTGGACAAGGCGATGCCGTTCAAGTTCCCGACGACGCTGCGCCGCCACTACGAGGACCTGCGCCGCTTCCCGGACGGCCTGTTGGTCACCGGTGACGCGATCACCTGCTTCAACCCCGTGTACGCGCAGGGCATGAGCGTCGCCGCGCTGTGCGCGCTGGTCATGCGCCGGCACCTGCACAGCGGTGTGGCGCCGGTGCCGCTGGACTACTTCCGCGACATCGCCAAGGACGCGGTGGACGCCGCGTGGGAGATGACCAACACCATCGACCTGAGCCTGCCGGGCGTCGAGGGCGAGCGCACGTTCAAGGTGCGCATGGCCAACTGGTACCTCAGGCGGGTGCAGATCGCCGCGACCCGCGACGGCGCGATCACCGCCGCGTACTTCCGGACCGCGGGCCTGGTCGCGCCGCCGGAGTCGTTGATGCGGCCCGGTTTCGCCCTGCGCGTGCTGTGGAAGTCGATGTTCGGCCCGTCCAAGGAGAGCCGGCAGCCGTACGTGTACCAGGTGCCCTCGGACGTGGAGCCGGCGTTCCGCGAGACCGCCGAGCTGACCGCGTCGGCATGACCCGGCCACCCGCCCCACCGGCGACCGGTCCCGGCGCGACGCCCGGGGCCGGCGCCCGTGCCGCCGACCCCGCCACCGGAGGGCCGATGACCACCGCGCACCGGACGTGCCCCATCTGCGACTCCGTCTGCGGCTTGAAGATCGAGCTGAACGCCGCCGGTCGGGTCACCAGGGTGACCGGGGACGAGCGTGACCCGTTCACCGGCGGCTACATCTGCCCCAAGGGCGCGGGCCTCGGCCAGCTGGACGAGGACCCGGACCGCCTGCGCCACCCGCTGATCCGCGAGGGCGACGGGTTCCGCGAGGCCTCCTGGGAGGAGGCGTTCGAGGCCGTCGAGCGCGGCCTGGGCGAGGTGGTCGAGAAGCACGGCCGCGACGCCGTCGCCGTCTTCTTCGGCAACCCGACCTACCACACCATGGCGGGCTTCCTGTACCGCGTGCCGCTGATCCAGGCGTTGGCGTCCAAGAACGTCTACTCCTCCGGCACCATCGACCACATGCCCAAGCACGTCGCGTGCGGGCACCTCTACGGCGACCCGTTCGCGATCGCCGTGCCGGACGTCGACCGCACCGACTACCTGTTGGTCATCGGCGCGAACCCGATGGAGTCGCACGGTTCGCTGTTCTGCGCCCCCAACATGCCCGCCCGCCTGCGGGCGCTGCGCAAGCGCGGCGGCAAGCTGGTCGTGGTGGACCCGCGCCGCACCCGCACCGCCGACGCCGCCGACGAGCACTTCTTCGTCCGGCCCGGCACGGACCCGTTCCTGCTGCTGGGCATCGTCCACACGCTGTTCGCCGAGGGGCTCACCGCGGTCACCCACGAGGTGGCCGGGCTGGACGAGCTGCGCGAATTGGTGGCGGAGTTCCCGCCGGCGGTCGCCGAACGGGTGTGCGGCGTGCCCGCCGACGACGTCGTGCGGCTGGCTCGCGAGCTGGCCGCCGCGCCGACCGCCGCGGTGTACTCGCGGATGGGCGGGTCGGTGGTGGAGTTCGGCACGATCACCCAGTGGCTGGTGGACGTGGTCAACGTCCTGACCGGCAACCTGGACCGGCCGGGCGGGACGATGTTCACCAAGACCGCCGCGCTGGAGGTCTTCCGCACCGGGCAGCCCTTCGAGTGGGGCCGCTGGCGCAGCCGCGTCAAGGGCCTGCCCGAAGTGCTCGGCGAGCTGCCGACCGCCACCCTGGCCGACGAGATCGAGACCCCCGGCGACGGCCAGGTCCGCGCGCTGATCAACATCGGGGCCAACCAGGTCGTCGCCGCGCCCAACGGACCCCGGCTCGGCCGCGCGTTCGGCGGGCTGGACTTCATGGTCTGCGTCGACCCGTACCTCAACGAGACCACCAAGCACGCCAGCGTGATCCTGCCGCCGCCGCGCATCCTCCAGTCGCCGCACTACGACTTCCTGATGCAGATCGTCATGGTGCGCAACTACACCCGGTACTCGCCACCGGCCCTGCCGCTGGACGACGACCAGCGCTCCGAGGCGGAGATCCTCGCCCGGCTGACGCTGATCGCGGCGGGCGCGGGCGCGGCGGCCGACCCCTCCGGCGTGGACGAGATGTTCATCGGCCAACTGCTCACCGGGGCCACCCAGATGCCCGGCTCGCCGGTCGAGGGCGCGGACGTCGCCGCGCTGCGCGCCGGCATCGAGGGCGACGACGGCACCGAGCAGGTCCTGGACACGCTGCTCAAGTTCGGCCCCTACGGGCTGTCGCTGGCCCGGCTCAAGCAGGAGCCGCACGGCATCGACCTCGGCCCGCTCGAACCGCGGCTCAAGGAGCTGCTGCGCACGCCGTCCGGGAAGGTGGAGCTGGCCCCCGCGCCGATCGTCGCCGACTTCGACCGGCTGCGGGCCCGGCTCGCCGCCCCGACGCCGGACGTCGTGCTGATCGGCCGGCGGCAGCTGCGGTCCAACAACAGCTGGCTGCACAACGTCGCGTCGCTGGTCGGCGGCAGCAACCGGTGCACGCTGCACGTCAACCCGGTCGACGTCGCCCGGCTGGGGTTGGGCGAGCGGGCGGTGGTGCGGTCGGCGGCGGGCGAGGTCGTCGTCCCGGTCGAGCCGAACGACGCGATCATGCCCGGCGTGGTCAGCCTCCCCCACGGCTGGGGGCACGAGGGCAGCCCGCAGCGGGTCGCGGCCCGCAACCCGGGGGTGAACGCCAACGCGCTCACCGACGACCTGGTGATCGACGTGCCGTCCGGCAACGCGGTGTTCAACGGCGTGCCGGTCACGGTCGGCCCGCACGAGGACTAGCCAACCCGCACCCCGCACCGATGGGAGCACCCACTGCCATGGCCCTTTTCGACGGACCTCCCCAGTACCTCGGGACGGGCTTCCTCCGCGAGGAAGACCCCGCCTACCCGCGCACGACCCCCACGACCAACCTCGCGCCGGGGATCGTGTGGGCCGACGTCCTCGCCGCCATCGCCGCCGACGAGGAGGCCCGCCGGGCCGGGGAGCTGACCGAGGTCGCGTGAGGCGGAACCCAGGGGGCGCGTGCGGGAGAGCGGTTCGTCCCGCACGCGCTTCTTCGTTCTTGCTATTCGCCGTGACGGGCCCTACACCACGAACGCCGGTTTGTGGTGACGAATGTCGAGCACTCGCGGCGCACCCGGCGATCACCGCCGCGAAAAAGTCGCGGAAGTCGGTCGGGAACGCGCAACCGGACCAGGGCGCGGGCGGCGGGGCGCGCGGCCATCGGCTCGACGGGTCAAGCCGCCGTGGCCGATCAGCCGCGAGCCGCCGGGCATTCGCGGGATTGTGGCCGACAACACCGGAACGGCTCTTGCGGGACGCGCGGGAAAAGGTTCAATCACGCGATGTCACCCGGCGGCCCGGACCGGCGTCGAGGGCCTCGCGGAGCAGCGGCGACCGCCCCGGAGTGCCGGCGGGCGGACCCGTTCCGCCGCCCGCCGGCCATGGTTGAACCAGTCCATTCTTCGCGCCCCGGCCGCGGACCGGACCAGCGCGTCGAGCGGTTCGGTCCGGGTGGCGAGCGGGCGTTCCGGGTCCCTCCCGCGCTTGCGCCGGGCAACGGGTGACCGCTTCTCCACTCTTGCTGTTTTTCGCCGGGCCGATGGATGCGCCAACCGGGTGGCGGACGGCATTCAAGGCGCTTGTCGGACGAGTCGCGATCTTGATTTCGGGCCGGCGCGCGGACCGATGTGAACATCCGTGCGCGGCCACCCTTCGGACATTGTGTTGAGTCGACGGGGTTTTGTGGGCTAGCGTCGAACCGTCCGCACCATGCGCAAGGAGGCAGCTACTGCGAGTAACGACGCGCTACCGCGGGGACTGAAGGTGCGTTCTTCTCGCGCGTCAACGATTCCTGAGCCCCTGGGGGAACCACGTGCTGCGACTCCTCGGCCCCATCAGCCTGACCAGCGATGGGCGCGAACACGACCTCGGCGGGCCACGGCAGCGGGTCGTGCTGGCCATGCTCGCGCTCAACGCCAACCGGGTCGTCCCGGTCGAGCGGCTCATCGACGCCGTGTGGAACACCACGCCCCCGACGACGGCGCGAACACAGGTGCAGATCTGCGTCTCCGCCCTGCGCAAGATCTTCCTGGACGCGAAGGTGGCGCTGCGGATCAGGACCCGCCGACCCGGCTACCAGCTGGAGGTCGATCCCGACGACCTCGACACCGAGCGGTTCACCTCGCTGGTCGAGACCGCGCGCCGGCACGCCCGCGCCTCCCGCACCTCCGCGGCGGTGGCGACGCTGCGCATGGCGCTCAACCTGTGGCGCGGCAACCGGGCGCTGGCCGACCTGCACAGCGAGCTGCTGCGCCGCTTCGCCGACCAGCTCGAACACACCCGGCTGACCGCGGTCGTCGAACGCGTCCAGCTCGACCTCGCGCTGGGCCGGCACGAGGAGGTGGTCGGCGAGCTGACCGTCCTGGTCGAGGAACACCCCCTGTGGGAGCGGCTCTACGAATTCCTCATGCTCGCCCTGTACCGCTCCGGGCGGCAGGCCGAGGCGCTCAAGGTGTGCCGGCGCGCCCGAGCGATCCTGGTCGCCGAACTCGGCATCGAGCCGGGGATGCGCCTGCAACGGCTGGAAGCGTCCATCCTCAACCGCGAGCCGGAATTGGAGCTGCCCACCGCCGGGCTGGAGCGGTTTCCGGTGAGCGCGGGCGGGCCGGCGCCGCAGGAGTGGTGGGTTCCCGGCGTCGGTGCGGCGCCGGTGGTGGACTTGTTGCCGCGCGGCGCGTAGCGCGGAGGTCGACCGGGCCCCGGCGCGAGTCCGGTGTGGACGGTCACCCCTTCCCGAAGGGCCCGGCGAACGGCAACTGTGGAGATGTTCCGGGGACATCCGCCGGAGGAGACTGGTGAGCGGGCCGCCTGCCGTGGCGCGGGCGGCGGTGCGCGACTTGTCGCCGGCTGGATCGTCCCAAGTGGAATGAGGTTGCCGTGTCTAATCCGTTCGAGGACGCCGACGCCCTGTACCTGGTCCTGGTGAACGACGAGGGGCAGCACAGCCTGTGGCCCGCGGGCACCGCCGTCCCGGCCGGCTGGACCACGGCGCACGGCGCGGACTCCCGCTCGAACTGCCTGGACTACGTCGAAGCGCACTGGACGGACATGCGGCCCACCAGCCTTGTCCAGGCCGAACGGGCGTGACCGGCATGGAGGACCTCCAGCGGGAGCTGGTCGTCTCGGTGTGGAACGACACGGCGCGCGACGTCCCGGTGACGGTGCTGCCCGAGTTGTTCGCGGCGCAGGCGGCGCGCACGCCGGACGCGGTCGCGGTGGAATCCGGCGGCGTGTCCTGGTCCTACGCGGAGCTGGACGAGCGGTCCAACCGGCTGGCGCGGCACCTGGTCGGGCTGGGCATCGGCCCGGAGCGGCTGGTGGCGGTGGCGCTGCCGCGGTCGCTGCACATGGTGGCCGCGGTCCTGGCGGTGTCCAAGGCCGGCGCGGCGTACCTGCCGATCGACCCCGGGTACCCGGCGGACCGCATCCGGTTCATGCTCACCGACGCCACCCCCAGCCTGCTGATCACCGACCGGGCCACCTCGGCGCGACTGCCCGAGGCCGCGGGCACGACCGTGCTCGACCTGGACGACGACGCCGTGGGCGCGGCCGTGGCGGGCCGGTCCGGTGCGGCGGTCACCGATCGGGAACGCACCCGGCCGTTGCTGGCCGCGCACCCCGCTTACGTGATCTACACGTCCGGGTCCACCGGGCGGCCCAAGGGCGTGGTGGTCAGCCACCAGGGCCTGGCGAGCCTGTCGGCGTACCTCGTCGAGACCTTCGAGATCGGGCCCGCGTCCCGGGTCGCCCAGGTCGCCTCGCTGAGCTTCGACGCGGCCGTCATGGAACTGCTGATGTCGTTGCCGGCCGGCGCGGCGCTGGTGCTGCCCGAGTCGCGGCAGCTGGCCGGCGAGGTGCTGGCCGAGGCGCTGCACGGGCTGCGCGCCAGCCACGCCCTGGTGGGGCCGGCGTCCCTGGCCGGCGCGTCCCCGGCGCAACTGCCGCTGCTGGAGTGCCTGATGGTCGGCGGCGAGGCGTGTCCGGGCGAGGTGGCGGCCGAGTGGTCACCGGGTCGGCGGATGTTCAACGCCTACGGCCCCACCGAGGCGACGGTGGCCGTGACGATGAGCGGGCCGCTGTCCGGAGTGGACGCTCCGCCGATCGGCAAACCCATCCACAACGCCCGCGTCTACGTGCTGGACGAGCGCTTGGAAGCCGTGCCGCCGGGTGTGCCGGGTGAGCTGTACCTGGCCGGCCCCGGGCTGGCGCGCGGGTACCTCAACCAGCCCGGGTTGACCGCGCAGCGGTTCGTGGCCTGCCCCTTCGGCTCCGGCGAGCGGATGTACCGGACCGGCGACCTGGCGCGGTGGCGCGAGGACGGCGAACTGGAGTACCTGGGCCGGGTGGACCACCAGGTCCAGGTGCGCGGGTTCCGCATCGAGCCCGGCGAGATCGAGGCCGTGCTGGCCGCGCAGCCGGGCGTGGCGCAGGCCGTCGTGGTGGCCCGCGAGGACCGGCCGGGCGACCAGCGCCTGGCGGGCTACGTCGTGCCCGCGCCGGGCAGCCGGGTGGACCCGGCCGAGGTCCGCGCCGCCGCCGCCGAGGTGCTGCCGGTCTACATGGTGCCCGCCGCGATCGTCGTGCTGGACTCGTTGCCGCTGACGGTCAACGGGAAGCTCGACCGCGCGGCGCTGCCCGCGCCGACCTACGCCGCCGGCACCGGGCGGGGGCCGGCCACGCCGGCCGAGGAGATCCTGTGCGAGCTGTTCGCCGAGGTCCTGGGCGTGGACCGGGTCGGCGTGGACGACGGGTTCTTCGAGCTGGGCGGCCACTCGCTGCTGGTGGCCCGGCTGATCAGCCGGGTGCGGTCGGTGCTGGGCGTGGAGCTGGAGATCCGCACGGTGTTCGACCACCCGACGGTCGAGCTGCTGGCCAAGTCGCTGGACGCGGCCGGGAAGGCGTGGCCGGCGCTGGAGCCGGCCGACCGGCCCGAGCGGCTGCCGCTGTCGTTCGCCCAGCAGCGGTTGTGGTTCCTGGACCAGCTCGAAGGGCCGAGCACCACCTACAACGTGCCGTTCGCGTGGCGGCTGCACGGTTCCGTGAACGCCGACGCCCTCGCCGCGGCGCTGCGTGACGTGGTCGGGCGGCACGAGTCGCTGCGGACGGTGTTCCCCGTCGTGGACGGCCAGCCGTACCAGCGCGTGGTGCCGGCCGACGAGGCGACGCCCGAGTTCACGTTGGTGCGCACCGACGAAGCCGGCCTGCCCGAGCTGACCGAGCGGGCGGCGCGGCACGTGTTCGACCTGGCCGGCGAGCTGCCGGTGCGGGGGTGGCTGTTCGAGCTGGGCGCCGACGAGTCCGTGCTGGTGCTGCTGATGCACCACATCGCGAGCGACGGCTGGTCGCTCGGCGTGCTGCTGCGCGACCTGGGCCAGGCCTACGAGGCGCGGCTGGCGGGCCGCTCCCCCGGCTGGGCGGACCTGCCGGTGCAGTACGCGGACTACACGCTCTGGCAGCGCGGGCTGCTCGGCGGCGACCAGGACCACGACAGCGTGCTGGCCCGGCAGGTCGCGTACTGGGAGGCGGCGCTGGCCGACCTGCCCGAGCAGCTCGACCTGCCGTTCGACCGGTCCCGCCCGGCGCTGCCCACCTACCGGGGCGGGCACATCACCGTCGAGGTGGACGCCGAGCTGCACCGCGGGCTGGTGGAGCTGGCGCGCAAGCACCAGGTCACGATGTTCATGGTGCTCCAGGCCGGGCTCGCGGTCCTGCTGTCCCGCTCCGGGGCCGGCACCGACATCCCGATCGGCGTGCCGGTGGCCGGCCGCGGCGGCGACGAGGGGCTGCACCACCTGGTGGGGTTCTTCGTCAACACGCTCGTGCTGCGGGCGGACCTGTCGGGCGACCCGAGCTTCACCGAGCTGCTGCGCCGCGTCCGCGACACCGACCTGGCGGCCTACGCCCACCAGGACGTGCCGTTCGAGCGGCTGGTGGAGGTGCTCAACCCGGTCCGCTCGACCGCGCACCACCCGCTGTTCCAGGTGATGCTGGCCTCCGACGAGGACACCAGCCGCGAGTGGGCGGCCGAGGGGCTGCGGGCGCAGGGCCTGCCGCTGGCCGGGGACTCGGCGAAGTTCGACCTGTCGCTGACCTTCCGGTCGCGGCACGAGCCGGACGGCACGCCCGGCGGGATCGGCATCGCCCTGGAGTACGCGGCGGACCTGTTCGACCACGACACCGTCGAGGCGCTCATCGGGCGGCTGCTCGCGCTGCTGGGCCAGTTCACCGCCGACCCCGGGCTGCGGGTCGGCGACGTCGAGCTGCTGACGGCGGCCGAGCGGGACCTGGTCGTGTCGCGGTGGAACGACACCACGCGGGACGTCCCCATGACGGTGCTGCCGGAACTGGTCGCCGCGCAGGCGGCGCGCACGCCGGACGCGGTCGCGCTGGAGTCCGGCGGCGTGGCGTGGACCTACGCGGAGCTGGACGCGCGGTCCAACCGGTTGGCCCGGCACCTGATCGGACTCGGCGTCGGGCCGGAGCGGGTGGTGGCGGTGGCGCTGCCGCGCTCGCCGGACCTGATCGCCGCGATCCTCGCGGTGTCCAAGGCCGGCGCCGCCCACCTGCCGATCGACCCCGGCTACCCGGCGGACCGCATCGGGTACATGCTCACCGACGCGAACCCCGTGGCGGTGCTCACGAACCGCGCGGCCAGTGCCAACCTGCCCGAGGAAAGCCCGATCGTGCTGCTGGACGACCCGGCGGTGACCGCCGCCGTGGCGCAGCGGCCCGGCCACCCGGTCACCGACGACGACCGGACCGCGCCGCTGCTGGCCGCGCACCGGGCGTACGTGATCTACACGTCCGGGTCCACCGGGCGGCCCAAGGGCGTGGTGGTCAGCCACCAGGGCCTGGCCAACCTGGCGGCGTTCATGGTGCACACCCTGGCCATCACGCCGGAGTCCAGGATGGCCCAGCTGCTCTCGCTCAGCTTCGACATGTCCCTGCTGGAGGTGCTGTCGGCGCTGACCTCCGGGGCCACGCTGGTGCTGCCGCCGCCGGGTCAGCTGGCCGGCGAGGAACTGGCCGACACGTTGCGGGAGCTGCGGATCACCCACGCGGTGGTGGCCCCGGCCGCCCTCGCCGGCGCGGCGCCCGAACGCCTGCCCGGACTGGAGTGCCTGGTCGTGGGCGGCGAGGCGCTGCCGGCCGAGATGGTCGCCGAGTGGTCGACCGGCCGACGGATGTTCAACGCCTACGGCCCGACCGAGACGACCGTGTGCACGACGATCAGCGGGCCGCTGACCGCCGGCGGCGCGCCGCCCATCGGCCCGCCGAACTGGAACGTGCGCAGCTACGTGCTGGACAGCCGGTTGACGCCGGTGCCGCCGGGCGTGGCGGGCGAGCTGTACCTGGCCGGGCCGGGCCTGGCGCGCGGGTACCTCAACCAGCCGGGGCTGACCGCGCTGCGGTTCGTGGCCTGCCCCTTCGAACCCGGGCAGCGGATGTACCGGACCGGGGACCTGGTGCGCTGGCGCGACGACGGCGAGCTGGAGTACCTGGGCCGGGTGGACCAGCAGGTCAAGATCCGCGGGTTCCGCATCGAGCCCGGCGAGGTCGAGGCGGTGCTGGCCGCGCAGCCGGGCGTGGAGCACGCCGTGGTCGTGGTCCGCGAGGACCGGCCGGGCGACCGGCGCCTGGTGGGGTACGTGCAGCCGGAGGCGGGGGCCGTGCCGGACCCGGCGGGGCTGCGGGCCGCCGCCGCGCGGGTCCTGCCCGCGCACATGGTGCCCAACGCGGTGATGGTGCTGGACGCGCTCCCGTTGTCCATCAACGGCAAGCTCGACCGCAAGGCCCTGCCCGCGCCGACGTTCGCCACCGGGGCCGGGCGCGAACCCGCCACGCCCCTGGAGGAACAGCTGTGCGGGCTGTTCGCCGAGGTGCTCGGGGTCGAGCGGGTCGGCGTGGACGACAGCTTCTTCGAGCTGGGCGGGCACTCGCTGCTCTCGGCCGTGCTGGTCGCCCGGCTGGAGGAGCAGTTCGGCATCGCGATCAGCCTGCGGGACTTCCTGGGCGACCCGTCCGTCAGCGGCATCACCGGCAGGGAGGCGCAACGATGATGGACCTCGCCGCGAGCGGTGTCACCGTCTACACGACCTGCCGCTCCAGCATCGGGTACAACGAGCAGTCGCACCTGCGCCGGCTGCTGGAGATCGCCCGGTGGGCCGACGAGGCCGGCTACCGCGGCGGCCTGATCTACAGCGACAACACCTCGATCGACTCGTTGATGGCCGCCCAGGCGGCCATCGCCGGGACCGAGGCCTTCGTGCCGCTGGTGGCCATCCAGCCGGTCGACCGCAGCCCGTTCACGCTGGCGCGGGCGGTGTCGTCGCTGGCGCACCTGTACGGCCGGCGCGTGGACATCAACTTCGTCAGCGGCGGCTACAGCCGCGACCTGACCGTCCAGGGCGACACCGTGGCGCACGACGCCCGCTACGACCGGCTCACCGAGTACGCGACGATCGTCAAGGAGCTGCTCACCGGCGGCATGGTCAACTTCGCGGGCGAGTACTACAAGTTCCGCCGCGCGCGGCTCACCTCGCCGGTCCCGCCGGAGCTTTTCCCGCTGTCGTACGTGTCCGGCTCGTCGCCGGCGAGCCTGTCGGCGGGCGAGGCGCTGGGGTTGAGCCAGCTGTCGTTCCCGCTGGTGCCCGAGGATTTCGTCAGCCCCGACATCCGCAAGAACAGGTTCGGCTCGGGCATCAGCGTCGGGATCATCGCGCGCGAGGACTCCGCGGAGGCGTGGCGCATCGCGCACAAGCGGTTCCCGGCCACCCAGGAGGGCGCGGAGCGGATGAAGCTGCTGCTGTCCGCCGCCGTGTCGTCCTGGCAACCCCAGCTCGCCGCCGTGCCCATCCCCGACGAGGCGCCGGGCCAGACCTACTGGCTGGTCCCGTTCCGCTACCACCACACCTTCTGCCCCTACCTGGTCGGCAACTACGACGAGGTGGCCCAGGCGGTCAAGACCTACCTCGACGGGGGCATCCGCACGTTCGTGCTCGACATCCCGGAGGAGCCGGACGACCTGTGGCACGCGCGCACGGCGGTCGAACGCGCCGTCGCGGCCATGGACCGGTAGCAGTGCCAGTTCCGCTGAGCGAAGGATGATTGATGACAGAGACCATTGAGACCGACGTCGTGGTCGTCGGCGGCGGACCGTGCGGTTCGACTGTGGCGACGCTGGTGGCCGGGCAGGGGCACCGCGTCGTCCTGCTGGAGAAGGAGCGGTTCCCCCGCTACCAGATCGGCGAGTCGCTGCTGCCGTCCACCGTGCAGGGCATCTGCCGGCTGCTCGGCGTGTCCGACGAGCTGGAGGCGGCCGGGTTCCCGCTCAAGCGCGGCGGGACGTTCCGGTGGGGCGTCAACCCCGAGCCGTGGACGTTCGCCTTCGGAATCTCCCCCAAGTTCGCCGGGACGGCGTCCACCGCCTACCAGGTGGAGCGGATGAAGTTCGACCAGATCCTGCTGGACAACGCCCGGCGCAAGGGCGTGGACGTGCGCGAGGAGCACGCCGTCAACGACGTCCTGGAGGAGGACGGCCGGGTCTGCGGCGTCACGTGCACCGACGCCTCCGGCGTGCGCCGCGAGATCCGCGCCAAGTACGTGGTGGACGCCTCGGGCAACACCAGCCGCATCCACGTCAAGGTCGGCGGCAAGCGGCAGTACTCGGAGTTCTTCCGCAACATCGCCCTGTTCGGCTACTTCCTGGGCGGCAAGCGGATGCCGGAACCGGTCTCGGGCAACATCCTGGCGGTCGCGTTCGAGCACGGCTGGTTCTGGTACATCCCGCTGTCCGACGAGCTGACCAGCGTGGGCGTGGTGCTGCACCCGGACGCGCTGGAGCGCATCCGCGGCGACCGCGAGCGCGCGCTGATGGAACTGATCGCCGAGTGCCCGATGATCGCGGACTACCTGTCCGACGCGAAGCGGGTCACCGAGGGCCCGTACGGCGAGATCCGGGTGCGCAAGGACTACTCCTACATCCAGGAGAAGTTCTGGCGGCCGGGCCTGGTGCTCGCCGGTGACGCGGCCTGCTTCATCGACCCGGTGTTCTCCTCCGGCGTGCACCTGGCCACCTACAGCGCCCTGCTGGCCGCCCGCTCGATCAACACCGCGCTGCGCGGGGTGGGCACGGCGGAGGAGACCACGCTGTTCGAAGAGTTCGAGCTGCGCTACCGGCAGGAGTACTCGCGGTTCCACGACTTCCTGGTGGCGTTCTACGACAAGCACTCCGACGAGCAGTCGTACTTCTGGAAGGCCAAGAAGGTCACCGGCAGCGCGGCCTCGGAGGTCCAGTCGTTCGTGGACCTGGTCGGCGGCGGGTCGTCCGACGAGCGCGCCCTGGTCGACGCGGGCTCCTACCTCGACCGGCGCGACGGCGACATCGACGACATGATCTGGCAGGTCGCCGAGGCCGGCGCCCGCATCCAGGTGCAGGCGGCGACGGGCAGCACGGAGGACGAGCAGGTCCCGATCCGCTCCGGCGGCCTGGTGCCCTCGCCCGACGGGCTGCACTGGTCGGTGCCGACGCAGGTCTGAGTGGGGGGAGGGGCCGGTGCCGCCACACGGCGGCACCGGCCCCTTTCGCACGCTCGGGAGCGCAGCCGCGGCAAGGTCGGGCGGGGCTGGGGCAAGGTCGGGCGGGGCTGCGGCTGGGCGGGCGGGGCTGCGGCTCGGCCAGGCGGGACTGCGGTTCGGCCGGGCGGGGTGAGGCGGGGGCTATGGCTTGGTCGGGCGGCCCCGGCGGCGAGCACCACCCCACCGGCGGGGATCCCCGGGCATGCGACAACGCCCGTGACCGGTGTCGGTCACGGGCGCTTCGCGGTCGCGGCGCCTAGCCGCGGTTCCAGGTCTGGTTCGGGTCGTCGGTCATCGCCAGGACCAGGTCGAGCCACTCGGCGCCCCAGCGCTCGACCGTCTCGGCGTCGACCGCGCTGGGCTCGTACTCCACCACGCACCGGAAGTCCTCCCCCGCCACGAGGAAGGTCCAGATGAACGCGCCCCGCCGGAACGACGCGGGCTCCTCCTCCGGCGCGGTCACCGGTTCGACGCTGGTGGTGAAGCCGGTGTCCTCGTGCTCGGCCGGCGAGCTGATGTAGTTGAACCCCACCGGCAGGGCGCGCGGGTCGCCGGACGGGTGCATCAGCGTCGGGTACATCTCCAGGACCGACTCGGTGGGCAGCTGGTGCTGCTGCGCGTCGGCACTGGCCTTGCGCGCGCACCGCATCAGGTCGAGGTAGGACTTGCAGCCGTCGAACTGCAACCGCACCGGCACCAGGTTGGCGAAGAACCCGATGGTGTCGTAGAACTCCCGCGCCGGCCGGCCGCTGTTCACGGTCAGGATCGTGATGTCGGACTGCCCGGTGACCTTCTCCACCAGCACCATGTAGGCGGCCAGGAACACGTGCCACACGCTGCACCGCTGCTGCGCCGCGCCCGCGGTGATCCGGGCCATGGTGTCGGGGTCGATGGTGAAGTTGCGCACCGCGCTGCGCGGCGCCTGCTGCTCCGGGTCGAACGGCCGGTCGGTCGGCATCGAGTGCATCCGCGCGCCGGCCAGCTTGTCCTTCCAGTACCGGCGGGCCGCCGCCGCGCGCTCGCTGCTCAGGAACTCCTGCTCCCAGGACGCGAACTCGCTGTACGGGGCCGGGCGCGGCAGCGCGTGCGGCACGCCGGTCACCCTGGCCCGGTAGCAGGCGGCGATCTCGCGGCGCAGCACGCCGACCGACCAGCCGTCGTTGAACAGGTGGTGGCTGAGGATGGTGAGCACGGCGTCGTGGTCGTCGAACCGGTGCAGGGTGGCCCGCAGCGACGGCGTGTCCAGGTAGGACATGGACTCCTGGTTCAACGCGGCGAGCAGGTCCAGGGCGATCTCGTCGCGCGACCGGCCGGGCGTCTCGGGGACGTCGTGCACCGCCAGCGGGACCGGCAGCGGCGGCAGCACCTCCAGGAAGCCGCGGGTGCCGTCCGCCTCGTCGTAGTTGACCCGGGTGCGCAGCGCCTCCTGCCGTTCCACCACCTCGTCGAGCGCGCCCTTGAGCGCGTCGAGGCGCAGCTCACCCTTGATGCGCAGCGCGAGCGCGACGACGTGCCTGGGCGAGCGCGCCAGGCCGAACGGGTCTTTCTGCCGAGAACTCAGCGGGTACACGTCCACAGTGCAGCTCCATGATCTATCCGGCGAGGTCGGGTGCTAGCCATCCGTCCAGGTCGTACTCGGCGAGGCAGCGGTCGACGAACTCGCGGTACCCGTCGAGCTTCCCGTCGCCCACCTGGCCGCGCAGCAGCTCGGTCCTGGTGTTCTCGTGGTTCCCGGTGTAGTTGCGCTCGTACAGCTCGTGCCGGCCGCCGAACTCGGTGCCGACCGCGTCCCAGAGCAGCTTGAGCACCTTCACCCGCTCGACGGCGTCCACGCCGTGCGAGCCGCGCAGGTAGGTGTCCAGGTACGGCCGGGTGTCGTCGTTGTGGAAGTCCCGCGCGCTGGAGGGCAGGTAGATCAGCCCGCTCGCGACGTCCTGTAACACGATCTCCCGGACCCGGGCGTAGCCGACCTGGGAGAACCACCGGTAGGCCATCACGTAGTCCGGGTTGGGCAGCACCGCGCCGTCGCGCCAGGGCACCGGGTTGCGCGCGGCGGCGTCGGACAGCCCCCAGAACAGGTTGCGCCAGGCGAGCACCTCGCCCAGCCGGGCCTGCACCCCGCGGAACTCGGCGACGCCGGTGATGTCCAGGGCCTTGGCCAGCAGCCCGGCGAGGAACTCCAGCTTCACCGCGAGCCGGGTGCAGCCGTGGAACATGGCCCGCTCGACGAACCCGGACTGCCCGCTGAACATGCCCACCTTGGCGGCGTCGCCGTAGATGAACACGTTCTCCCACGGGATGAGCACCTTGTCCAGCACCAGGATCGCGTCGTTCTCGTCCATCCGGGACGACAGCGGGTAGTCGAACGGGCTGCCGGTCGCCTCCGCCGCCGCGGAGTAGGACTGGCGGCAGATCAGCTTCAGGCCGGGCGCGTTCATCGGCACGGTGGCCACGACGGCGAACCTGCGGTCCTTGATCGGCACGCCGGTGTGGGCGATGAAGTTGTAGTGCGTGAGCGCCGACCCGGTGGCCACGACCTTGGCCCCGCTGAGCACCAGGCCGCTGTCGGTCTCCCGCTCGACGTGCACGAACACGTCGCCCACCCGGTCGGGCGGCAGGTGCCGGTCCACCGGCGGGTTGACGATGGCGTGGTTCCAGTACAGGACCTTCTCCTGCGACTCCCGGTACCAGCGGCGGGCGTTGTCGGCGAACGGGTTGTAGAACTCGGCGTTCGCGCCGAGCGTGCCCAGCAGCGAGGCCTTGTAGTCCGGGCTGCGGCCCATCCAGCCGTAGGTCAGCCGGGACCACGCCGCGATGGCCTGCTGGTCGGCGACCAGGTCCTCGGCGCTGCGCGGCGTGGTGAAGAAGCGGTGGGTGTAGCCGCCGGGGCCGCCGGCGTCGGTGGCCGTGGTGAGCACGTCCCGGTGCGCGGGGTCGTGCAGCGCGTCGTAGAGCCGGGCGATCATCCGGGCCGGGTTGCGGAACGCCGGGTGCTCGGTGACGTCGTCCACCCGCTTGCCGTGCAGCTGGACCTCGCGGTCGTCGCGGATGCTCGCGAGGTACTCGGCGCCGGTCAGCGGCCGGGTCGGCCCGGTCATCAGGCCGTCCGGCTCTCGTACGCGGCGCGCTTGGCCTCGATGTGGGCGGCCAGCTCGGCCACGGTGGGGGTGTCGAACAGCGTGTTGACCGAGACGCCGACGCCGATGGTCGCCCCGATCCGGCTGCACAGCCGCATGGCCTGCAACGACTGGCCGCCCAGTTCGAAGAAGCTGTCGTCGATGCCCACCTCGGGCACCTCGAGCAGGGCGCTGAACAGCGCGCACAGCTCCTTCTGCAACGGGGTCTCCGGCGCGCGGGAGGCCAGGACCTGGTTGAAGTCCGGTTCCGGCATCGCGTCGCGGTCCAGCTTGCCGTTCGCGGTCAGCGGCAGCGCGTCGAGCCGGACGAACACCTCCGGGGCCATGTACCCGGGCAGCTTCGCCTTGGCGTGGGCGCGCACCGCGGCCAGGCTCAGCTCCTCGGACTCCGGCACGACGTAGCCGACGAGCTGCTTGTTGCCGTCCTCCCGCTCGCGGGCCAGGACGACGACCTGGGCCAGGCCCGGGTGGTCGGCCAGGGCGGCCTCCACCTCGGCCAGGTCGACCAGGAAGCCCAGGACCTTGACCTGGCTGTCCTCGCGGCCGACGAACTCGATGGCGCCGTCGGCGGTGCGGCGGGCCAGGTCGCCGGTGCGGTACATCCGCGACCCCGGCCGGCCGAACGGGTCGGCCACGAACCGCTCGGCGGTCAGGCCGGGCTGGCCGAGGTAACCGCGCGCGACGCCCTCGCCGGCGAGGTGGATCTCGCCGACGGCGTCGGCGGGCGCGGGCTGGAGGTTCTCGTCCAGGACGTGGACGGTGATCCCGGTGAACGGCTCGCCGATCGGGACGACCTTGCCCAGCCCCGAGTCGCGGGTCAGCACGTGGTGGGTGGAGAAGACGGTGCCCTCGGTGGCGCCGTACAGGGCGCGGATCACCAGGTCGGGGCAGGTGTCGAGGACCTTGCGCACCGCCGTGGGCGCGATGACGTCGCCGCCGGTGAGGACTTCGTCCACCCCTTGCAACGTCTCCGGCGCCTCCTCGGCGAGCACGCGGAACAGGCCCGCGGTCAGGTGCAGCCCGGTGATGCGGTGCGTCGTGATCAGCTCGCGCAGGGCCTTGGGCTCCAGCCGTCCGGGCGGCGCGACGACGACCTGGCCGCCGTGCAGCAGCGGCATCCAGATCTCGTACGCGGACACGTCGAAGGCGTACGGCGCGACCAGCAGGACCCGCGCGTGCCGTTCGACGGTCCACTGTGGATCGGTGAACAACCTGACGACCTCGCCCTGGGTCACCGCGACGCCCTTGGGCCGGCCGGTGGACCCGGACGTGTGGATCACGTACGCGAGCTGGTCGGGGTCGATCGGCACGCGCGGGTCGTCATCGGACTCCGCGGCGATGGCCGGGTCGGTCACGGCCACCACCGGCACGCCGGTCGGGATGCCCGCCGCGCGCATGGCGTCGTCCACGAGCAGCACGGCGGGCCGCGAACGGTCCACGATGGACTGCCGCCGGTCGGCCGGGTCGGCCTCGTGGACCGGCAGGTACGCCCCGCCCGCCTTGAGGATCCCGAGGAGCACCACCACCAGCTCGGCGGAGCGCTCCACGAGCACCGCGACCCGGTCCTCGCGGCCGATCCCGAGCCCGACCAGGTGGTGGGCCAGGCGGTTGGCGCGCCGGTCCAGCTCCCGGTAGGTCAACGACGTGCCGCTCGCGGCGTCTGACACGGCGGTCGCTTCCGGTGTCCGCGCGACTTGCTCAGCAAACCGGGCGGGAATGGAAAAGGCTGTCATGTCATTCTCCGTTTAGCTCGGCACGTGCGTGGTGACATCATGAAAAACCCGCCGGCCGCGGTCATCTCCAAGGTTGCTCGGGCGTGGTCGTCGCCGCGGAGGCCTCGCAACCCGGAAGACGCCTCCCGCCGCCCCCGCCGGTCATCATGGGTGGCAGCCACGTCGGCCGCGCGAGGAGGAACCGGTGCTCGTTCATCTGGTGCTGGACGATGAGATCCAGCGGTACGTGCAGGACGTGTCGCTGCGCGAGGACGAGATCGCCCGCGGGTTGCGCGAGGCGACCGCCGCGCAGGTGTTCGAGCACCGGATGGCGGTCTCGCCGGAGCAGGGGCAGCTGCTCGGCTTCCTGGTCGGGCTCATGGCGGCCAAGACCGTGGTCGAGGTCGGCGTGTTCACCGGGTACAGCACGCTGGCGATGGCGCGGGCGCTGCCGCCCGGCGGCCGGATCATCGCCTGCGACTTCAACGAGGAGTGGGCCGAGATCGGGCGGCCGTTCTGGGAGCGGGCCGGGGTCGCCGACCGCATCCAGCTCGAACTGCGCCCCGCGGTCCGGACCCTGGACCGGCTGCTGGCCGACGGCGCGGCCGGCACCGTCGACTTCGCGTTCATCGACGCCGACAAGGAGGGCTACCCCCTCTACTTCGAGCGGTGCCTCGAACTGCTCCGACCGGGCGGGCTGATGGCCATCGACAACGTCCTCCTGACCGGCAACGTCGCGCGACCGGGCGTCAGCGACCCGGAGACGGACTCGATGCGCGCGCTCAACGCCGCGCTGCGCGACGACGACCGGGTCGAGCTGAGCCTGCTCCCGGTGTTCGACGGCGTCACGCTGGCGTACAAGCGCGCCCGCGACTGACCACCCAAGCCGTTGCGCTCTCACGTCAGGAGTCACGCATGACCTACGACGACAACCGGACGGCGCCCGGCCGACTGTCCGTGGCGGTGCTCGGCGCGGGCCTGATCGGCATCGACCTGATGACCAAGGTGCTGCGCTCGGACCGCCTGGACCTGGGGCTCGTCGCGGGCCGGGACGAGGCCACCTCGGGCCTGCGGCAGGCGGCCCAGCTCGGCGTGCCGGTCGCCACCGGCGGCATCGGGTCCATCGTGGCCGCCGAGCGCCCGTTCGACGTCGTGTTCGACGCCACCAGCGCGTCCGCCCACGCCGAGCACGTGGCGAGGCTCGCGCCGCTGGGCACCATGCTCATCGACCTCACGCCCAGCAAGCAGGGGCGCATGATCTTCCCGACCGTCAACCGCGCCGACATCGCCACGCACCGCGACCTGAGCATGGTCAGCTGCGGCGGGCAGGCGGCGGTGCCGATCCTGCGGGCGATCACGCAGGTGCACCGGATCGACTACATCGAGGTCGTGACGACCGCCGCCACCCTGAGCATCGGCCACGGCACGCGGATGAACCTCGACGAGTACGTGGAGACCACGCAGGACGCGGTCCGCACGTTCACCGGGGTCTCCGACGTCAAGGCGATCCTCAACATCAGCCCCGCCCGGCCGCCCGCGACCTTCCGGGTCGCGATGTCGTTGCTGGGCGAGGACCTCACCACCGAGTCGTTGCGCTCGGTGGTGGCGGGCGCGGCGGCCGAGGTCCGCTCGTTCGCGCGGGGCTTCGAGGTCAAGGCGTGCAGCGCCGACGACGGCAAGGGGTTCGTCGCCGTCGAGGTCACCTCCTCCGGCGACCGCATCCCGCGCTACGCCGGGAACCTCGACATCATCAATTCCGCCGCGCTCCTGGTCGCGGAGAGCTACGCGGCGGACCGGCTCTCGACCGCAGGCGTGGTGAACTCATGACCGAGGCAGCGAACCCGGGCGTCGACGCGGGCAAGCCGATCCAGATCCACGACCCGAGCCTGCGCGACGGCCACCACGCCGTCCGGCACAGCCTCGGGGCGGACCAGCTGCGCGCCTACGCGCGGGCCGCCGACGCCGCCGGCGTGCCGGTGGTCGAGGTCGGCCACGGCAACGGGCTGGGCGCGTCCTCGTTGCAGGTCGGCCGGGCCCGCCTGAGCGACGACGAGATGCTCACCATCACCCGGGAAGCGTTGAGCACCAGCAAGCTCGCGGTGTTCATGCTGCCCGGCTGGGGCACGACCAGGGACCTGGAGAACGCCGTCGCGCGCGGCGCGGACCTGGTGCGCATCGGCACCCACTGCACCGAGTCCAGCCTGGCCGAACGGCACCTGGGCTTCCTGCGCGAGCGGGGCGTCGAGGCGCACGCCGTGCTGCTGATGAGCCACATGGCGACCCCCGAGCGGCTGGCCGAGCACTGCGCGCGCCTGGTCGAGTTCGGCGCGACCGGCGTCGGCATCATGGACTCGGCGGGCCACTACCTGCCGGCCGACGTCACCGAGCGCATCACGGCCATGTGCGCCGCGGTGGACGTGCCGGTGATGTTCCACGGGCACAACAACCTCGGCATGGCCGTGGCGAACTCCATCGCGGCGGCCGACGCGGGAGCGTCCATCCTGGACGCCTGCGCCCGCGGTTTCGGCGCGGGAGCGGGCAACACGCAGCTGGAAGTCCTGGTGCCGGTGCTCGAACGCGTCGGCTACCGCACCGGCATCGACCTGTACCGGCTGCTCGACGCCGCCGACCTCGCCGAGCGGGAGCTGATGCCCGCGCCGCCCAAGGTGGACTCGCTGTCCATCGTCAGCGGCCTCGCCGGGGTGTTCTCCGGGTTCAAGCCCCGCGTGCTGGACATCTCCGCCCGCGAGGGCGTGGACCCGCGCGACGTGTTCTTCGAGCTCGGCAGGCGGCAGGCGGTCGCGGGCCAGGAGGACCTCATCGTGGACGTCGCGCTGGCCCTGCGCGGCGGGGACCGGTCGTGACCGGTCGCGCGGTCCTCTGCGGTGTCGGGCACCGGCTGCCCGAGCGCGTGGTGACCAACGCGGAGCTGTGCGCGCGGCTGGGTGTGTCCGAGGACTGGATCGTCAGCCGCACCGGGATCTCCACCCGCCGCTGGGTCGGTCCGGGCGAGGCGACCTCCGACCTCGCGGTCGGGGCCGGCCGGGCGGCGCTGGAGTCGGCGGGCGGCGGGCCGGTCGACGCCGTCGTGCTGGCCACCTCGACCCCGGACCACCGCAGCCCGGCCACCGCGCCGGACGTGGCCGCGCGGCTGGGCCTGGGCGGGGTCGCCGCGCTCGACGTCTCGGCCGTGTGCACGGGTTTCCTCTACGGCCTCGCGACCGCGGCGGGCTTCATCGCGGCGGGCGTGGCCGAGCGGGTGCTGCTGGTCGCCGCCGAGGCGTTCTCCACCCTGCTCGACCCGGACGACCCGACGACCCTGCCGATCTTCGGCGACGGGGCGGGCGCGGTGGTGCTGCGACGCGGCGACGCCGACGAGCCCGGCGCCGTCGGCCCGCTGGTGCTGGGCAGCGACGGCGAACGCGCCGACCTGATCACCGTGCTGGCCGGCGGCGCGCGCATCCCCCTGCGGGACAAGGCTCCCGACGACGGGTCGCAGTACTTCCGGATGCGGGGCCGCGAGGTGTTCCGGCACTCCGTCGAGCGGATGAGCGCCGCCGCGACCGAGGCCCTCCGGGGCGCGGGCTGGGAGTTGGGCGACGTGGACCGCGTGGTCACCCACCAGGCGAACGCGCGGGTCAGCGCCGCGCTGGCCACCCGGCTCGGCCTGCGCCGGGACGCGGTGACGCAGAACATCGCCGAGGTCGGCAACACCGCCGCCGCCTCGATCCCGGTCCTGCTCGCCCAGGCCGCGTCGGACGGGACCCTCAAGCCCGGCCACCGGGTGCTGCTCGCCGCGTTCGGCGGCGGCCTCACCTGGGGCGCCACCACGTTGACCTGGCCCGAAATCGAGACCCGCGGCGCCTAGGGCACGCCGGCCAACGCCACACCGGAGGACGCGATGTACGAGCTGCTGAAGTCACTGATGACCGAGGTCCTGCTGCTGGACGTCGACGGCGTGCGCCCGGACGCGAGCCGCGAGGACGCGGGCCTGGACTCCCTCGCCGTCGTGGAGCTGTCCATGGTGCTCAGCCAGCGCCACGGCATCGAGATCACCGACGACGAGCTGCTCGAACTCGACACCGTGGCCGAGATCGTCGCCCTGATGGAACAGCGGACCGCCGGCGTCTGAACGCGGACCCCGCCGGCGGTCGGCTCGCGCGGGCGGACCGCCGGCGGTCGGGTTCTCGCGTGCCGGCCGCCGGCGGTCTCGCGTGCCCACCGCCGGCGGTTCCCGTGTCACGACCGCAGGTACGAAGCGCCGTTCAGGTCGAGGATCGTGCCGCTGGCCCACTCCGCCTGCGCGGAGGCCAGGTAGAACACGCCCGCCGCGATCTCCTCGGGCTGGGCGACCCGGCCGAACGGGCTCTGCGCCCGGATCGCGTCACCGCCCGGCGGCTTGAGCCAGTCCGTGGTCATGTCCGTCTCCACGAACCCCGGCGCCACGGCGGACACCGCGATCCGGTACGGCGCGAGCGCGATGGCCAGCGACTGGGTCAGCGAGTTCAGCCCCGCCTTGCTCGCCCCGTACGCCGGCACCTCCGGCTCGCCGCGGAACGCCCCGCGCGAGGACACGTTGACGATCCGCCCGCCGCGCTCCTTCAGGTGCCGGACCGCGCACCACGTCACGTTGGCCGCGCCGACCAGGTTGATCCCCAGCGTCGTGCGCCAGAGTTCCTGCCAGGTCGCGTAATCCACCTCGGTGACGGGATGCGCGGTGAAGATGCCGGCGTTGTTGACCACGACGTCCAGCCCGCCCAACCGCGCGACCGCCGAGTCCACCGCGGCCAGCACGGCGTCGCCGTCCATCAGGTCGGCCTCGACGGCGACGTGCCCGTCGCCGTCCAGTCCGGCCACCACGTCCGCGCCCGCCACCCGGTCGAGGACCGCGACCCGGTCGCCCGCCGCCGCGAACCGCTGCGCGACGGCCCGCCCGATGCCCCGCGCCGCGCCGGTGACCAGCACCGCGCGCCCACCCACGTCCTCACCCACGGACCAGTCCTCCGATCGCCAGCCTGTCGACAGCTTCCGCCAGCACGTCGTCCGGCAGGGAGAAGCACGCGCGGACGTACGGCCGGTCCGGCGCGTCGAGGTGGAAGGCCTCCCCGGGCACCGTTCCGACGAGGTTGTGCTCCAGCAGCACCTCGGCCGCCTCCGCGCCGGTCGCCACGCCCATCCGCGAGCAGTCCACGAACAGGTAGTACGCGCCGTCCGGTTCGTTGGGCGACAACCCGGCGGCGGTGAACCCCTCCGCCAGGAACCGGCGCTTGCGGTCGTACATCGCGCGCAGCTCGCGGTAGTAGTCCTCGCCCAGGTTCAACGCCCGCGCGCCGAACTCCTGCAAGGGAGCCGGCGCGCAGACCACCAGCGAGTCGGCCGCGACCCGGATCGCGCCGACCAGGTGCTCCGGGCCGCACGCGTACCCCAGCCGCCACCCCGGGACGCTGAACGACTTCCCCAGCGACCCCAACGTCACCGTGCGCTCGGCGAGGTTCGCGACCGTCGCCGCGGCCAGGTGCGGGGACGCGTCGAAGTAGATCTCGTCGTAGACCTCGTCGGTGATGACGAGCAGGTCGTGCTCCTGCGCGACCGCCGCGACGACCTCCAGTTCGGCGGCGGTGAGCCGGCGCCCGGTCGGGTTGTTCGGCGTGCAGATGATCATCGCGCGGGTCCGGTCGGTGACCGCCGCCCGCAGCGGTTCCGCGGTGATCGCGAAGTCCGGTCCGGTCAGCCGCACCGGTTGGGGGCGCAGTCCGACGACCTGGAGCGAGGAGAGGTAGTAGCTGTAGAAGGGTTCGAAGAGGACGACGCCGTCGCCCTCGTCGAGCAGGGCGGTGAGCGTCGCCATGAGCGCGCCCGTCGCGCCGACCGTGGCCAGGACCTGGGTCGCGGGATCGACGCTGAGCCCGCTCGACCGCTTGAGCTTGTCGGCGACGGCTTCGCGGAACACCGGCAGGCCCTCGGGCTGGGTGTAGGAGTGGCCGACGTCCGCGAAGTCCCGCGCGCCGCCGGCCAGCACCGAGGCGGGCGGCGGGACCTGGCTCAGCCCCTGCGCGAGGTTGACGGCACCGACCTGCCGGCAGCGCACGGTCATCGCGCCCAGGACGGACTGCTGAAGACCGCGCATCCGGTTGGCGACCCCGACCACCGTCAGGCCCCGGTGCCGCTCAGCTCGTCCAGGAGCTTGTCCAGCTCCGCGACGGTGGGCGCGTCGAACAGCTCGTTCATCGAGATCTCCAGGCCGACCGCCGGGCCGACCCGGCTCGCGATCAGCATGGCGTCGATCGACTCGCCGCCCATGATGAAGAAGTTGTCGTCCAGGCCGCACCGGGTCCGGCCGAGCACGTCGGCGAAGATGGCGCACAGCAGTTCCTGGCGCGGGGTGTCCGGGGCCCGGTAGGGCGCGTGGCCGCGCAGGTCGGGCGCGGGCAGCGCCCCGGTGTCCGCGGGGATGGCGTCCACGACCACGACGGCGGCCGGCACCGCGCTGCCCGGCAACGACTCGCGGGCGTACTTGTGCAGCGCCGACAGGTCCAGGGCGGGGCCCTTGGGCACGACGTAGGCCACCCGGACCTCGCCCGCCGGGTCCTGGGAGTGGGTCAGGACGGCGACGTCGGCGAGTTCGGGGTAGGCGGCCAGCACGTTGCGCACGTCCTGGATCGCAGTAGCAGCCATCAGCCGCTCACCTTCCATTCGGGCTCCGGGAGTCTCCCGGACCACCTTCGCAGTCCCCGGCGCGCCCGCGATCTCCCGCGTTGCTCAGATCCGGACCGCATTCGCCGAGAAGTGGCGCGGGAAGTCCTCATGCGACCGTGGTCCGCGAGGTGCGGCGGCACCCGTCGCTCACGCACGCGCTGACGAGGGAGCTGGGATGATCCTGTCCGCAGAGCCGATCGCCCCGATGGGCGGTCACCAGGTGCTGGTGTTCACGACCCTGCTCGGCCTGTTGCTGGGCAGCGCGCTGCTGCTGGGCAGGCTCGCGCGGCGCCTGGGACTGCCGTCGGTCATCGGGGAGCTGTGCGCGGGTGTCCTCATCGGACCGTCGGTGCTCGGGGCGGTGGCGCCGGGCGTGTTCGGGTGGTTGCGGCTGGACCAGGTGGGGCAGCTGCACCTGGTGGACGCGGTGGGGCACATCGGGGTGCTGCTGCTGGTCGGCATCACCGGGATCGGCATCGACCTGAAGTTGATGCACCGCAACGCCCGCACCACCGCGTGGGTGAGCACGACCGCGCTCGTCCTCCCGCTGGTGGCCGGGGTCGCGCTGGGGCTGGTGCTGCCGGCCGACCTGCTGGGGCCGGGCGGTGACCGCGTCCCGTTCGCCGGGTTCGTCGGCGTGGCGCTGTGCGTGAGCGCGGTGCCGGTGCTGGCGAAGACGTTGCTGGACATGCGTTTGCTGCACCGCGACTTCGGTCAGCTCACCATGAACAGCGCCACGGTCATCGATCTGGTCGGCTGGTTGCTGCTGTCGGTGGTGGCGGCGATGGCGACGGTCGGCGTCCGCGCGGCGAACGTGCTGCTGCCGCTGGGGTTCATCGCCCTGGTCGTGGTGGTGTGCCTGACCGTCGCCCGACCCGTCGTCGGGCAGGCGCTGCGGCTGGCGGGGCGCAGCGACGACCCGGGCGTCCTGACCGCCACCGTCGTGCTGCTGGTGTTCGCGTTCGCGGCGGGGACCCAGGCGCTGCACCTGGAAGCCGTCCTCGGCGCGATGCTCGGCGGCATGGTGATCGGCTCGTCGAAGTGGCTGGACCGCGAGCGGTTGACGCCGCTGCGCACGTTCGTCATGGCGGTCCCCGCGCCGCTGTTCTTCGCCACCGCCGGGCTGCGCATGGACCTGACCGCGTTGGCCCGCCCGGAGATCCTGGCCGCGACCGGGCTCGTGCTGGCGGTCGCGGTGGTCGGCAAGTTCGCGGGCGCCTACCTCGGCGCGCGGACCGCGCGGCTGGGCCGGTGGGAGGCGCTCGCCCTGGGCGCCGGCCTGAACGCCCGCGGAGCCATCGAGGTGATCATCGCGATGGTCGGCCTGCAACTGGGCATCTTGTCCACGGCCATGTACACGATCATCGTCCTGGTCGCGATCGTCACGTCGCTGACCGCACCGCCGATGCTGCGCCTGGCGGCCCGCAACATCGAGGAGACCAACGAGGAACGGGCCCGCGACCGCTGGCTCAACGGCCGGTCGGCGGAGAACGACGACGACGGTCAGACGCTGCGCGCCGCGTGAGCGACGGCCGGTGCGCCCCGGAGGTCCGGGGCGCACCGGCCGCGTCGTCAGAGCGCGAGCATCGCTTCGGCCACCTCGTCGGCGGCCGAGTCGGGGAGCGCGGTCGAAGCCTTGTCCAGCACCAGCAGCTTCGCGCCCGGGATCTCCCGCGCCAGCGACTCGCCGCAGCCCAGCGGGAAGAACGGGTCCTGCCGGCCGTGCACCACCAGCGTCGGCAGCGCCAGCTCGGGCAGGCGCTCCCGCCACCGCGGCCCGCAGTCGATCCGGGCGAACACCATGCCCAGGTGGTTGGCCAGCATGTGCCCGGGGTCCTTGCGCGGCGTGCGGTCCCAGATGCGTTCGGCGGTCACGCGCGCGGCGGCCGGGTCGTTGCCGAAGACCTCCGCGGCGGCGGCGGCCCACTCGCCCACCGAGGCGCGGTCGGTCCAGTCCGGCTTCGGGAGGGCGAAGCGGCGGCCCATCGCGGCCTGGTCGTGGTCGGGCAGGTCGTCGTCGACCGGGCCGGGCGCGACCGACCGCGTGCCGACGAGGGTGAGCGCGGAGAACGCGTCGGGGTGGTCGAGCGCGGCGACCTGGGCGACCATGCCGCCCACGCCGATGCCCGCCAGGTGCGCCGGCCGGTCGTCCAGGCCGCGGGCCAGCGCGGCGGCGTCGGCGGCGAGGTCGCGCAGCGTGTAGTCCGGCGCCTCGGGGTCGACGGTGGTCGACGCGCCGCAGTCGCGCAGGTCGTAGCGCACGACGTGGCGTCCGCCCCGGGCGAGGGCCTCGCACAGCGCGTCGGGCCACGAGAGCATCGTCGTACCGCCCACCAGCAGCACGAGGGGCGCCGCCGCGTCACCGAAGTGCTCGACCCCGAGCGTGACGCCTTCGGGTAAGCGGAACGAGTCGACCGTCGAGTGCATTCGTCAACCTCCAGGGCAGTCGCTGTGACCGCCGCTACGCTACCGGCGCGACGGCGCGCTGTCCTGGCCGGGTTCGCCGACGGCCGCAACGGGGAAGATGCCGCCGCCACCGGTGCTCGCGAAGCTTTCCGCAGGGCCGCGCCGCGGCTGCCCCGTCGTTCGCGGGACGTGCCGGGCGGCGGGAAGTGCCGAGCGGGAGGACACGCCGATGCAGGCCGTCGTGGGCACCCAACCCCTGTGCAGCAGGCTTTCCACCGGTGACGGCGCGGCCGTCCTGGTCGCCGACTTCCAGCCGCTGACCGCGTCGCCCCGGTTGAGCCGGCTGGTCAGCGACACCGCCGCCGGCCACTCGGTGTACCAGGTCGATCCGCGCGGCGCGGTGTCCGGCGACCGGCTCTACGCCGCCCTGCCGGACCTGGCCGAGGAGACCGCCGCGACCTTCCTCGCCACCGAACCCCCCGGCCGGCCGGTGTTCGTGGTGGGCCACTGCAGCGCCGCCGCGCTGTCGCTGCGGATCGCCGACCTGCTGGCCGGCGAGCGGGAGGTCACGGCGGTCCTGGTGCAGCCGTCCTGGCCCGGCGACGACCACGTCACCGAGCGGTTCGCCGAGTTCCAGGGGAAGTTGGGCGTGGGCGGCGAACCCTGCCCCGACCTGGACGGCGACCCGTGGGCCACCATCACCGGGATGGAGCAGCTCATGACCGACGGGCTGGCGGCGGTGGCGAAGCGGCTCGGCCTGGGCAAGCCCCCACTGGCGTTCGCCGAACTCCAGGTGTCCTACCGGACCTGGCTCGCGTTCCTGCTGGCCTGCCGCAACGACCGGCCGGTGAAACTGCCCTCGGACGCCGTCGCAATCGAGGTGCTCAGCGACGACCCCGGCTTCGTGCTGCCCGGCGGCGCGGCGAACCGGTGCCGGGTGACGCCGCCGCCGCCCGCCGACCGACCCGACGCCGTGACGCCGGAGCTGGCCAAGCACGTGCTCGACCTGGTCGACAGCCGGTGAACCGGCACGCACGACGAGAAGAACGCGAGGAACGCTCGGCCGGCGGCCAGCGCGGCGGACGCTCGGCCGCAGGCCGGCCTGGTGAGCGCTCGGCCGCGGGCCGGCGTTTGGTCACGGGCCGGCGTGGTGAGCGCTCGGTAACGATCCGGCCGACGGGCTGACCCCGCCCGCCGACTCGGCGATCCTCGGCCAGGCCGTGTGGTTGTTCCCCGGAGGCCGGCCGGTGCCCGCAGTACTACGCTGCACCGAGCACCGGACCGCTTCACCACATGTCCTGACACCAGAGGAGACGTTTCGGATGCAGTACCTGCTTTCCGTGATCCACGACCAGGCCAGCGTCGACGACCCGGACGAACAGGCTGCGATCGACGTGTTCAACGACCGGCTGCGCGCCGGTGGCCACTGGGTCTTCGCCGGTGGGCTGGCCGGGCCCGACAACGCCACCGTGATCGACCACCGGGGCGGCGAAGCGGTGTTCACCGACGGCCCGTTCCTGGAGTCCAAGGAGTACCTGGCCGGGTTCTGGATCATCGAGGCGCCCGACCTCGACGTCGCGCTCAAGCTCGCGACCGAAGGGGCGAAGGCCTGCAACCGCAAGATCGAGGTGCGGCCGTTCGTGGCCGTGTGACCGGGTTCGACGTCCGGGACGCGATCACCCGGGCCCACCACGAGGGGTGGGCCCGGGTCGTCGCCGCACTCACCAGGCGCTTCGGCGACCTGGACATCGCCGAGGAGGCCACCGCCGAGGCGTTCGCGACCGCCGTCGAGCGGTGGCCGGTGGACGGCGTGCCGCCCAACACCGCCGCCTGGCTGACCACCACCGCGAGCCGCAAGGCCATCGACCGCATCCGGCGGGAGAACAAGCGCGACGAGAAGCAGAAGGAAGCGCGGTGGGTGCTGGCCGACAGCCCGCCCGAGCCGCCCGGCGCGATCGACGACGACCGGCTGCGGCTGATCTTCACCTGCTGCCACCCGGCGCTGGCCGTGGAGGCCCGCCTGGCGCTGACGTTGCGCATGGTCGGCGGGCTGACCGTGCCCGAGATCGCCCGCGCGTTCCTGGTGGCCGAGAGCGCGATGGGCCAGCGGATCACCCGCGCCAAGGCCAAGATCAAGGCCGCGCGCATCCCCTACCGCGTGCCGGCCACCGAGGACCTCCCGGCCCGGGTCACCGGCGTGCTCGCCGTGCTGTTCCTGGTGTTCAACGAGGGTTACCTGGCCACCGGCCCGGACACCGACCCGGTGCGCCACGACCTGACCGCCGAGGCGATCCGGTTGACCCGGCTGATCCGCGGCCTGCTGCCCGACGACGGCGAGGTGGCCGGGCTGCTGGCGCTGATGCTGCTCATCGAGGCGCGCCGCCCGGCCCGCGTGTCGGCCACCGGTGAGCTGGTGCCGCTGGCCGAGCAGGACCGCGGGGCGTGGGACGCGACGCTGATCGAGGAGGGGCACCGGTTGGTGCGCGAGCGCCTGGCCGCCGCCGCGGCCGGGGTCGCCCCGGGCCGGTACCAGATCCTCGCGGCGATCAACGCGGTGCACACCTCCGCCCGCGACATCCGCGACACCGACTGGTCGCAGGTCGTCGCGCTCTACGACCAGCTCGTGCGGGTGGACCCGTCACCGATGGTCCGGCTCAACCGGGCGATCGCGGTCGCCGAGATCGACGGCCCGGCGGTGGCGCTGGCGGCGGTGGACCGGCTGGAGCAGGCGTTGGCCGGCTACCACGCCTACCACGCCACCCGCGCCGAGCTGCTGCGCCGGTTGGGCCACACCGGGCCGGCGCGCGCGGCCTACGACCGGGCCATCGCCCTGGCGGGCAACACCGCCGAGACGGCGTACCTGACCCGCCGCCGCGACGAGATCGCCTGACCGGGTCCCGCGTCCCACGAACCGGGCGGTAATCCCCCGGACGGGCGTCGTCCACCACCGCCCCGCAAGGCCCTTCACCAGCGCAAACACGCCTGCGGGGCACTCCGCCGCGACCCGGTCGCAAAAAATCTTGGACGTGCTGTCGGATCGGGCGTGGGGCGTTCGTAGTAAGGGGTGAGAGGTCGCCCAAGAGGGGTGCCCCCGACGCGAACCGAGAAGGACGTTCCTCATGACTAGCACGACCGAGCCGGGCGCGGTCACGACCCGCCGGATGTGGTCGATCCTGGGGCTGGTGCTGCTCGCCGACGCCATCGACGTGATCGACGGGACCGTCACCAACATCGCCGCCCCCACCATCGCCCGTGAGCTCAACGGCGGTGAGAGCCTGATCAAGTGGGTGGGACCGGCGTACTTGCTCGCCATGGGCGTCCTCCTCCTGATCGGCGGGCGGCTGGGCGACAAGTACGGTCAGCGCAAGCTGTTCCTCATCGGCATGGCCGGGTTCACCCTGGCCTCGGCGGTCATCGGCTTCTCCCCCGACCCGGCGCTGCTCATCACCGCCCGCGTCGCCCAGGGCGCGTTCGGCGCGCTGCTCATCCCGCAGGGCATGGCGATCATGACCAAGGCGTTCACGCCCGACATGCTGGCCAAGGCGTTCGGCCTGTTCGGCCCGGTGCTGGGCATCTCCGCGGTCGGCGGCCCGGTCCTGGCCGGTTTCATCATCAACGCCGACCTGTTCGGCCTGTCCTGGCGCCCGATCTTCCTCGCCAACATCATCCTGGGCGTCATCGGCATCATCGTGGCCATCCGGATCCTGCCGCGCGACGGCGACGGCGACCGGGACACCGTGGTCGACGGCTGGGGTTCCGGCCTGCTCGCGGTGGCCATGCTCGGCGTGCTGTACGGCCTGATCGAGGGCTCCTCCAACGGCTGGTCCGCCGTCCCGGTGGCCGCGCTCGTCGTCGGCCTGCTGTTCTTCGTCCTGTTCGGCTACCGCCAGCGCACGGCGGCCAACCCGCTGATCGTGCCCTCGCTGCTGAAGAACCGGGGCTTCACCTCCGGCATGGTCGTCGGCCTGATCGCCTTCGCCGCCAGCACCGGTCTGTTCTTCGTGCTGTCGCTGTTCCTGCAGGAGGGCCTGGACGCCAACCCGCGCGACGCGTCGCTGGGCCTGGTGCCGCTGACCCTGGGCCTGATCGCCGCGAGCTTCGCCGCCATGGGCGGCCTGGTGACCAAGCTCGGCCGCAAGCTCGTGTTCATCGGCCTGGGCGTCTCGCTGGTCGGCTGCGCCGGGGTCCTGGCCCTGGTCTACGCCTACGGGACGGACTTGAGCATCTGGGCGCTGGTCCCGGCGTTCATCATCGTCGGTATCGGCACCGGTCTGTGCTTCACCACGATCCCCACGGTCGCCCTGGGCGACGCGAAGCCCGAGGAGGCCGGCAGCGCCAGCGGCTCGCTGACCTCGATCCAGCAGCTGTCGTCGGCGATCGGTTCGGCCGCGGTCACCTCGGTGTTCTTCATGGCCGCCGACTCCGGTTTCGCGGAGGCGATGAAGGTGACCCTCATCGTCGTGCTCGCCGCGACCGCCCTGAGCCTGCCGTTCGTCACCCTGATGCCCCGCAAGGCGCCCGCCGAGCAGCCCCCCGGTGAGTGATCGACCCCGACCGGCGACGGCCGGTCGACGAGGTGTCCCGCACCCCGTCGACCGGCCGTCGTCGCGTCCGGCGGGCAACCACGGAGATGCTCGCCGACCGGCCGCCCGGAAAGGTGGAGGTGAAGCCAAGGACGAGCCCGAAGACCAGGAGTTGTCGCGATGACACTGCCCGAAGTCGTGTCCCGAGAAGAGTGGTGGGCGGCGCGTACTCCCCTCCTCGCCAAGGAGAAGGAGCACAGCAAGGCGCGCGACGCGCTGCACGCCCAGCGCCGCGCACTGCCGATGTTCCCCGTCGAGAACTACGTCTTCGACACGGCCGACGGCAAACGCAGCCTGGTCGAGCTGTTCGAGGGCCGGCGGCAGCTCATCGTGTACCACTTCATGAAGCCGTCGGACTCCGGCAACCAGTTCTGCGTGGGCTGCTCGTTCTGGATCGACAACATGCCGTACCACATGGAGCACCTGCACGCGCGGGACACGACGCTGATGGTCGACTGCCCGGTCCCGCTGGCCGACTTCCTCGCGCACCGGGAGCGGATGGGCTGGAAGGTCAAGGCGGTCTCCTCCGCGGGCACCAGCTTCTACGACGACTTCAACTTCGACCTGGTCCCCGGGGCGACCACGATCCCCGGCATCACGGTGTTCATCCGCGACGACGACGACAACGTGTACTGCTCGTACTCGACCGCCTTCCGCGGCACCGACCTGGTCAACAACACCTACAACTACCTCGACCTGACCGCGTTGGGCCGGCAGGAAGAGGGGCTGCCCTTCAAGTGGGCCTGGTTGAAGTACCACGACGAGTACGACAACTGACCCCGGTCCCGGGGCGGGTCGTTCGTCCGGCGCGTGACCCCTCGGCGTGGCCGATTGTCCTTCCAGGGCAACGGCCACGCCGTTTCGCGTGTCCGGGGACCGGACGGGGGGAGCACTTCGGGAGATGTGCCCCGCCACGGCGGTGGGGAACGATTCCCCGCAGCGCACACCTCGCCGAGAAAGCGGGTCCCCACCATGACTTCCAGCCTTGTCGCGCCCGGAACGGACGGCCGCCGATGACCATCGAACACCAGCTCCCGAGGACCGGCGACACCGGAGCCACCCGCCCGCTGTCGGCCAACGAGGAATTCCTGTGCGCCTTCGACCGGGGCGACGAACTCGGCGTGTTCGGCCCGCGCGGGATCGTCCTGGCCGGCTGGCGCGTGCGGGGCCGGTTGGACCTGCCGACCGTGCAGCTCGCGCTGGACGACGTCGTCGCGCGGCACGAGGTCCTGCGCACCTCCCTGGTGCGGGACAAGGACGCGCCCTACGCGCGCGTCTTCCCGCCGAGCCCGGTCGACCTCGCGGTGGTGGACCTCCCGCCCGCCGACGCGGCCGACCGCGAGCAGCAGGCGCACGAGTTCCTCAACGACGTCGACCAGGCGGGCCGGCTCGCCGCCAAGGAGATGCCGTTGCTCCAGGCCACCCTCGGGCGCTTCGACGACGAGGACGCCGTGCTCGTGCTGGTCACCAACCACCTGGTCAGCGACGGCTGGTCGATGCACGTGATCATGCGCGACTTCGCCGTCCGCTACGCCAAGCGGCGCGGCGCGCCCGCGCCCGAACTGCCGGAGACGCGCCAGTTCGGCGAGTTCGTCCAGTGGCAGCGGGAGGCCCGCACCAGCGAGTCCGCCGCGATCGCCCGCGAGTACTGGCGGGAGAAGCTGGCCGGCGGGACCATGGTCACCACCCCCACCGACCGGCCCCGGCGGTTCGACGTGCCGCCGGTGTACGCGGTGCACCGGTTCCTGTTCGACCGGGAGCTGGTCAGCGCGACCACCGCGCTGGCCGAGTCGCTCAACAGCTCGTCGTTCATGGTCTTCTTCGCGTGCTGGAACCTGTTCCTGCACCGCCGCACCGGTGTCAGCGACATCGCCACGCCGATCATCACCGCCGGCCGCACCGAACCCGCGTTCGAGGACACGGTGGGCCCGCTGTTCAACTTCCTGCCGATCCGGACCGATCTGTCCGGGTGCGCGAGCTTCGCCGACCTGGTGCACCGGACGCGGTCGGTGCTGCTGGAGGCGTACTCGCACTACCTGCCGTTCAACGACATCATCGCCCAGTCCGCGCCGGAGCTGATGCGCAGCACGACCATCAACGTCAACAGCGTGGTCACCGCGTTCCAGATCTCGCAGTTCCCGCCGGACGCGGAGGCCGAGGGCATCGGCGACATCCGGTACACGGCGCTGCGCCGGCGGTTGATCTCGTCGGTGGACACCTCGGAGATCCCGGACGGCAACCTGTGGGACTTCGACCTGGACCCGTCCGGCGACCTGGTCGGCGTGGTGAAGTTCAACAGCCTCGACTTCGACGAGTCCACGATCGTGGAGATGGTCGACGAGTACCGCGAGTTGCTGCGCGCGTCGCTGAAGGCCCCGGACGCGCCGCTGCCCGGGTAGCAGGCGCGGACGAGAACCCCGCCGGCGACCGCGGGGTTCTCGTCGGCGGCCCTCAGCGCCGGGCCCCGCCCACGAACGCGACCGAGCCCAGCACGACCGCGCAGCCCACCAGTTGCAGCGCGCCGGGCCGTTCGGACAGCAGCACGACGCCCAGCAGGATCGCCGCCACCGGCTGGACCAGCATCAGCGTCGCCCCCTTGGAGCTGGACATCCGGGGCAGCGCGGTGGAGATCAGCATCCAGCCCACGACTTGGCCGACCACCGCCAGCGCCACCAGCCAGCCCAGCGCGGGCCAGCCGGGGGTGAGGTCCAGCCGGCCGGTGGGCAGGCCCATCCCGGCGGCCACCACGCCCGCCGACACGGTGGCCAGCAGCAACGTGTGCTCCCGGGCCCCCGGGCCGGTGCTGTGCCGGATCAGCACCAGGTAGGCGGCGTAACCCACGCCGGCGCCCAGGGCCAGCACCGCGCCCAGGACCGGGTCCGGCCCGAACGCCGGGGTGCCCGCCAGGCCGCCCGCCAGCACGATCCCGCCCAGCAGCACCGGCACCGCGACCAGGAACCGGCCCGACGGCCGCTCCCCGTAGGCCAGGAACGCCACCGCGGGCACGATTACCACCTGCACGGACAGGATGACCGTCGCCACGCCCGCGCCGACCAGCGCGATCGCGTCGCCCCACAGCACGAAGTCCACGCCCAGCCCGACGCCCGCGAGCAGCGGCAGGACGATCCGCCGCCGGGCCGTGCCGCGCCTGCGTTCGAACCACACCAGCGCCACCAGCACCGGCAGGGAGATCAGGCAGCGCCAGAACGCGCTGGTGCTGCCGGTGGTCCCGGACACCTTGATGAACACCGACGACAGTGCGATGCAGACGCTGCCCAGGGCCGCGAGCAGGGCCGGGTGCACCCGCGCCGGCGTGGCGCGCGCGCCGGTGGGGCGGGCTTCGGTGGTGGTCACGGCCCCCAGCCTCGCCCGCGCGACTGTCAAGGACAAGCGACTGTTCTTCAGCGGAACCCGGTAGCATCGCTACCGTGTTGAGTTTGGAGCGGATGCGTGCGCTGCACGCCGTGGCCACGCACGGCACGGTCGCGGCGGCGGCCGTGGCGCTGCACGTCACGCCGTCCGGGGTGTCGCAGCAACTGGCGAAGCTGGAGCGCGAGGCCGGGCAGCGGCTGCTCGAACCGCACGGCCGCACGGTCCGGCTCACCACCGCCGGGCACGTGCTGGCCCGGCACGCCGAGCGCATCCTGGCCCAGGTCGAGCAGGCGCGCACGGAGCTGGAGCTGCTGCGCGACGACGTCACCGGCACGGTCCGGGTCGGCGCGATCCCCACCACCGTGCACGCCCTCCTGCCGCCCGCGCTGGCGGCGCTGCGCGACCGGCACCCCGGCCTGGCGGTGACGCTGGAGGAGGGCGAGGCCGAGGAGACGCTGCCGCGCGTGGTCGAGGGCGCGTTGGACGTGGCCGTGCTGGAGAGCTGGGAGCACCGGCCGGTGGCGCTGCCCGCGACCATGACGAGCACCACCCTGCTGCACGACGTGGCGGACCTGGTGCTGCCCGCGTCGCACCGCTTGGCGCACCGCAAGAGCGTGGACCTGGCCGAGGTGGACGACATCCCGTGGATCGGCTGGAGCGCCGGGTCGGGCTGCTACGACTGGTTGGCGCACGTGCTGCGCCGGCACGGCGTGACATCCCGGATCAGCTGCACCATCGGCAACTACCCCACCCAGCTCGCGCTGGTCGCGGGCAACGTGGGCGCGGCCGTCGTGCCGCGGCTGGGCCGGGACTCGGTGCCCGACGGCGTGCGCGTCCTGGCCACCCGCCCGGCGCTCAACCGGACGATCTACGCGGTGACCCGGTCCGAGGACGACGAGCGCGGCGCGATCCGCGCGTGCGTGGACGCGTTGACCGTCGCGTCGGAACGGTTCCAGCACCTGACCTGAGGGGCGGATGTCGTTGCGCCGTACGGGTCAACGGGCGTGCGACCGGCGGAAACTTCCGGTAGGTTCCGCGTCCGGCCGGCCGGTGCGATCAATACGATGAGCGCGTGAGCGACTCCCCCCAGCCGCCGGGAAGACCCGCCGTCGTCGTCCTGTTCTCCGTCGCCGCCGCCGCGCTGCTGGGCGCGTCCGCGTTGACGGCCGTGGCCATCGCCGACAGCGGACCCGCCGGTGGCGACCCGGTCGTGGTGGGCGACCGCCCGTCCCCCACGCCGCGCACGCCCACCTCCCGCGCCGCCGGCCTGCCGATGTGCATCGTCGGCACGTGGCGGACGGTCGAGGACAGCCTGATGCTCAAGTTCTACACCGACGCCGACCGCATCCCGTTCAGCGGAGCGGGCCGCCGCTACGAGTTCCGGCCCGACGGCACCGCGACGGAGTTCCAGGAGAACTGGACCCTGACCGGCAGCTACCAGGGCAACGAGCTGCGGCTGGTCGGCAACGGCAGCACCGAGTTCACCTGGACGGCCACCGACAAGCAGGTCACCTACCTGGCCCGCACGAAGACGTCGGTGGTGTACGAGTCCTACGACCAGCGCGGCCACATCGGGACGACGCCGCAGGAGGTCAAGGCGGACCTGAACGAGGTGGACGAGTACACCTGCCAGGGCAACCAGTTCGTCGAGCAGAACGCCGCCAACGGCTACCGCTCGGTGTGGGTGCGCGTCGAGGGAACGGGGCTGTACGGGTGATCCGCCGAACGACGATCCTGCCGGCAGTTGCTCTCGCCCTCGCCGCTCTCGCCGCACCTCCCGCCCTCGCAGCGGCTCCCTCCAGCCCCGAGGAGCGGGCGGCGGCGCTCGCCCGGCCCGGCGTCGTGTTCATCTCCGTCACCTGGCACGGCTGGGTGCGGGACAAGCGCACCGGCGAGGTCTTCGGCGGCACCGGGGGCTTCGAGGTCAAGACCTCCTGCAGCGGCGCGATCGTCACGCCCGACGGGCACGTCGCCACCGCCAGCCACTGCGTCCACACCGGACCGCACGGCGGCGGCGGGGCGCTGTTCGCGGCGGCGGTCGCGGAGTTGGCCAAGGTCGGCCGGGTGCGGGACGAGGCCAAGGCGCGCCGCGACTTCGCCGAGCACGGCCAAGCCGAGGGGGCGACCCCGGACAGCCCGGTCGACCGCTCCATCCAGGTGGAACGCATGGAGGCCAAGGGTTCCGAGCAGGTCCGCGACATCGCGCCGGCCACCGTCGTGGACCTGGTCGCGCCCGAGGACGGTGACGTCGCCGTGCTCAAGATCCCGCGCGAACACCTGCCCGCCATGGAGGTCCGCGACGAGCAGACCGCCGTCGGCACGCCGATCCTGGCGATCGGCTACCCCGGTTCGGCGAGCGCGGCCGTGGACCCGAGCCTGGAACCCAGCAGCAAGAACGGCCAGATCTCCGCGCGGCGCACCCAGCAGGGCCGGCCGTTCTACGAGTTCAGCGCCGCCGCCACGCACGGCATGAGCGGCGGGCCGGTGGTGGACATGGACGGCGGGATCGTCGGCCTGGTCAGCCAGGGTTCGCCGGGCGAGACGCAGTCGTTCAACCTCGCCGCGTCCTCGCAGACGTTGACCGACGTGTTGAAGGGCAAGGAGATCAAGGCCGCGGTCGGCGACCACGACCGCGACTACCGGACCGGGCTGGACAGGTACTTCGAGGGCGACTACGACGCGGCGGTCGAGTACTTCGACGCCGTGCTCGCCGGGTCGCCGGGGCACCAGCAGGCGAGCGAGTACCGGAAGCTGGCGGCGGACAAGGGCGGCAAGCCGGGCGGCGCGCCGACGTTGCTGATCGTGTTCGCGGTGCTGTGCGCGGGCATCGCGATCGCGACGGCGACCGCCGGCACGGCAGTCCTGATGACCCGCCGCAAGCGCCTCGCGGCGGCAAGCGCACCGGTCCTCGCGACACCGGGCGCCGGCTTCCCCGTTCCCAGCACTGCCACCCCGGCCGGCGGCTTCGCGCCCACCCCGCCGACCCCGGCCGGTGGGTTCGCGCCCTACCCGCCGACCCCGAGCGGTGGTTTCGCCTCCGGGCCGGGGCTGTCCGCGCCCGTGCACCCCGCCACGCCCGGCGGCGGCTTCGCGCCCGCCCCCACGCCCGGCGACGGCCTGCCGGCTCAGCCCGGCACGCCGGGAGGCGGGTTCGCGGCTCAGCCAGTGCCGAGCGGCGTCCCCGCCTCCGAAGCCACCACGGACAAGGTGACCGCCCGCGACCTACCAGTTGTTCTCGGCGGTCAGCCACAGCACCACGGCCAGCCCGATGCCCAGGAAGCTGAACGGCGACACGGCCCCCTCCGCCAGGACCAGCCCGACCAGCAGGCCGATCCCGGCGGCGGCCAGGTACAGCCGGGGACCCCACTTGCGGCTCAGCCAGGCGCCGACCAGCCCCACGACGGCGACCAGGCTCGTCAGCGAGGCGAACACCAGGGCCCGTAACGAGCCGTCGTCCCAGTCCGCGCCGTGGTCGGCCTCGTCCACCCAGCCCACGAGGCCGACCACGAGCACGAACAGGTTCGACAGCGTCAACAGCACCAGCAGCGCCACGGTGGCGCCGGACTTCCGCGCCCGTACCGGTTGCGACATGACAGTCCCCTCTCGACAGTGGAACCCTCGGTTCCCCGGTCAGAGCAGGACTGTCAGCCGGTCGTTCCCGGTGCCGGGGGTGGAAGTTTCCGGTTCCGGGCTGCGCGTTCGACCTCCGCCAGGTCCGCCGCGGTCACCAGGCGGGTCTCCGCCGCGCGCCGCGCCACCGCGAAGCGGATGTTCTGCAACCGGCCCACGTGCGGCGCCAGGTACGGGTCGTCGGCCACCCCGAACGCGACCGCCGAGATGGCCCGGATGGCGTCGTCCACGCGCTGCGGCCGGTGCAGGTTCCACGCGTAGCCGTGCCAGTGCAGGACCCGCTCGTAGATCTCCTTGTTCGACGGCGGGCGCGGGTAGTCGTCCTTGCCCGCGAGCCACGGCTCGCACAGCGCCAGCGCCACGTACCAGTCCCGGCCGCCACGCGGCAGGCTCGGGCCCTTGCCGGTCGCCTCGCCCTCCGGCGGGGCCACCGGTGGCGCGCCCTCCGACGCCGAGACGTCGATGTTCACGACCAGGTCGGTGAAGCCGAGCGGGCCCTGGCGGCCCAGCAGCAGCACGAGCTGGTTCTCGCCGCGGTCCAGCAGCGCCGACATCGACCGCGCGAGGATCACCCGCCGCGCGCCGCCGGGCGCGTCGAACAGGCTCGACAGCTGGGCCTCGCCCGCGCCGAGCCAGTGCAGCGCCACCGTGTCGGTCCCGACGACCAGCTCCCCGACCAGCCGGGACACGTGCGGCGCGCAGTCGGGCAGGGTCAGCGCGACCCGGCCGGGCACCCGCTCGCCGACGTGCGGCGCGCGGCCGAACACCAGCGACTCGCCGGGCCGCAGCACGACCGCGCCCACCCCGGAGGCGCGCACCACGACCGTCGGCATGGCGACCCCCTCCACCCCCACCGGCACTCCGGTCATTCCGGGCACGTCGGCGCACTCCCCCGGTCCGGGCCGAGCGCGTTCCACTCCTCGGCCAGCGTGTCGCGGTCCAGCAGCCCGCACAACACCCGGGTGGCGTGCGCGGTGTCGAGGTGCCACAGCCGCGCGACGCCGTCGGCGCCGACGCTGAGCACGCGTTCCCCCTTGCTGTCGAACTCCAGGTCGTTCAACTGGTCCTCGTGCCGGTCCAGCCGCACCAGGAACCGCCGGTCCTCCACGTTCCACAGCCGCACCACGGTGTCCTGGCTCGCGGTGGCCAGCGACCTGCCGTCGGGGCTGAACGCGACCCGCCGGATGGTCGAGTCGCTGCCGGTCAGCTCGCCGACGAGCTGCCCGTCGCGCACCCGCCACAGCTTGACGATCCGGTCCGACCCGCCGGTGGCGAGCAGGGCGCCGTCGGGGCTGAAGTCGGCGTCGATGGCGATGCCGTCGTGGCCGGGCAGGATGGTCAGCTCCGCGCCGGGGTCCACCAGGTTCCACAGGCCGACCTTGCCCGCGGACAGCGGCACGGCCAGCGTCCGGCCGTCCGGGCTGAACGCGATGCCGGTGGGGTGGTTGCCGACCGGGGACTTCGGGTCGTCGTTGCGCGGCTCGGCGCGGGTCGGGCGGCGCAGCGGCGACAGGGACAGGTCGCCCGCGCGCAGCAGGAGGATCTCGTCGCGGTCCACGTCGGTGACGGTGGCCGGGGCGCGGCCGGCGATGGCGATCTGCTTGCCGTCGGGGCTGTAGCGCATGCTGGCCATGACGGTGCCGGGCCGGCTGAACCGCCGCTGCTCGGCGACGTCGGACACCCGCCACACGACCACCGCGCCGTCCTCGCCGGAGGTCGCCAGCTCCTTGCCGTCGGGGGCGAAGTCCACGTCGTAGGCCGCGCCCTCGTGCGCCTTGACCCGCTTGACCAGGTCGCCGGTGGTGGTGTCCCACACCTCCAGGAACCCGGCCCCGTCCACGGTGGCCATCAGCTTGTCGTCGGGGTGGAACGCCACGGCGATGGCCGACCCGTGCCGGTCGCCCATCACGGTCTGCCCGAGCTGCCACACGGTGATCTCGCCGGACGAGTCGCCGCCGATCATGGTGTGCCCGTCGGCGGTCACGGTGATGCCGAACGTGGTCACCGACCGGGTCGCCAGGCGCGCCACCAGGACCAGGCTGGTCGGGTCCCACGAGTAGACGCTGGTGCCGTTGCCGCTGGCGACGATCGCGTTGCCCTTGGCGCTGAACCCGACCGAGGTCAGGCTGCCCTCGGGCGACTCCAGGGTGGCGCGGGTGGCCCAGGTGCCGGTGTCCCACAGCCGCACGGTGCCGTCGGTGGACGCGGTGGCCACGGTGGGGCCTGCCGGGTCGAACGCGATCGACTGGACCGCGGCGGTGTGGCCGACCAGGCTCGCCACCGTCGCACCGTCGGCGATGCGCCGGACCTGCACGTTGTTGCCGTCGGTGACGGCCAGGAGGTTCTTGTCCGGGCTCATCGCCATGAAGATCGACGGCGTGGTCACCGGCACCACGGCGCGTTCGGCGAAGGTCTTGGTGTTCCAGACGACCAGGCCGCGTTCGGTGAACGACACGACCTCGGTGCCGTCGCGGGACAGGACGGTGTCGATGCCGGCGCCGGGCAGGTCCCGGATCTTCTCCCGCTTCTCCACGTCCCACAGCGCCACGGTCTTCTTGTCGGGGTTGGCGGTGGCGAGCAGCTTGCCGTCCTGGCTGATCGACACCGTGCGGTACCAGCCGTCGCCGTCGTCCAGCACGGTGATCAGCTTGCGGGTGGGGACGTCCCACAGCCGCAGCGAGCCGTCGTTGCCGCCGCTGGCCAGCACCTTGCCGTCGCCCGACACCGCGACCGAGGAGATCACGCCGTCGTGGCGGTCGGTCATCCGGCCCCGGTAGCCGTCCACCGCGTTGGCCAGCAGCGCGCTGCGGCTCTCCACGGTCTGGCCCGCCTGCCACGCGCCCAGGGCGTTGAGCACGCTGCGCCGCGGGTCCACGCCGCGCGCGAGGGAGGACTCGGCGGCCAGTTGGCGGGACAGGTTCAGGAACCCGGAGGCCTCGGCCCGGTCGCGCTGGTTCTTGGCGTCCTGCTGGAGGTTGGTGGCCACGACGATCGCGCCGGCGGCGACCAGCAGCAGCACGCTCAGCGCGGCGACCAGGGTCCGCAGCCGCCGGGTGCGGCGGCGCTGCGCGAGCTGCCCGGCCTGTTCGGCGGCGGTGGAGCGGGCCAGGAACTCCTGCTCGGCCGGTTGCAGCCGGACGCGGTCGCGGGCGGAGTCCAGCCAGGCGGTCAGCGACGCCAGCCGCACGCCCCGGTACAGGTCGTCGGCGTGCTGCCCGGACTCCAGCCACACCCGCACGGCGTCGGTGAACCGGCGGTGCTGGATCAGGCCGGCGCGGTCCTCGTCGATCCAGCCGCGCAGCCGGGGCCACGCGGACAGCAGCGCCTCGTGACTCAGGCGGGCGCCGGTGCCGTCCACGGTGACCAGGCGGGCGCTGATGAGCTGGTCGAGGATGACCGGGGCGGGCAGTTCGCGCGGGTCCACGCGGCGGCGCACGGCGGTGCCGTCGTCGAACACCGTCACCATGCGCAGCAACGTGGTGCGCAGCAGGTTCCGGCCCAGCGGGTCGAGCCGGTCGTGGATCTCGTCGGCGGTGCGCGCGACCGCGCCGTCGATGCCGCCCGCGCGGCGGTAGGCGGCGAGGGTGAGCATGTTGCCCTCGCGGTGGTTCCACGTCTCGCGCAGGGCGTGCGCGAGCCGGGGCAGCGCGCCGGGGTCGTAGCCGATCTCGCCGCGCACGCCCAGGTCGGCGATGAGCCGTTCGGGCAGGCCGGTCTCGACCTCCAGGCCCGCGTCCCGGGCCGGCACGACGATGGCCTGGCGCAGCTCGGTGGCGTCCATCGGGCCGAGCACGACCGGAGCCTGCAAGGCGGGTCTCAAGGGTGCCAACTCGATGCACCGGTCGACCAGGTCGGCGCGCACGGCGAGCACGACGATGGCCGGGCTCGCCGAGGTCAGCGCGGTGGCGTAGGCGATCCGGTCGGCCTCGGGCGCGCCGTAGGTGAACAGCTCCTCGAACTGGTCGACCAGGATCACCGGCCGGGTCGCGGTCTCGCCGACCGACCGGGCGCACGTCTCGCCGAACTTCGCGGGCGTCTGCCGGATGACCCGCGCCCACTCGTCCGCGTCCAGCGCGGAGTGGGCGGCCATGGCGGTGGCCAGGCCGCGGACCGGGTCCGGGCCGGGGGTGAGCACGATCTGCGGCCAGTCCGCGAGGTCGGGCCCGTCGCCGCCGGCCAGCGCGGGCAGCAGGCCCGCGCGCAGCACCGACGACTTGCCCGAGCCGGACGCGCCGACCACCACCACGGGCTCGCCGCCGTCGAGCTGCTCGGCCAGGCGCACCAACAGGTCGGTGACGACGTGGTCGCGCCCGTGGAACAGCGCCGCGTCCGAGCGGTCGAACCCGGACAGGCCGGGGTAGGGGCAGACGGGCTTGCTGCTGTAGGGCATCCGGCGGGTGCCGGGCTTGCGCTCCTGGGCCCGCATGATCGCCCGGACCAGGCGGCCCTGGTCGCGTTCCTTGGAGGGTCCGGGCAGGGTCGGCTGGGCCGAGCGGACGGTGCCGCCGGAGTAGGAGGCCGCCTCGGCGGCGGTGATCAGGGCGGTGGCCGACTCGAACCGCCGGGCGGGGTCCTTGGCGAGGCCGCGCAGGACGACCCGGTCGAGCGCGGGGGTGATGGTCGGGATGAACACCGACGGCGCGGGCGGCGGCTGGAGCAGGTGGCCCGCGACCTTGGCGGCCATGTCGGCGGCCGGGTAGGGCAGGCGGCCGGTCAGGCACTCGAACAGCACGCAGGCCAGCGAGTACTGGTCGGAGCGGCCGTCGACGTCGCTGCGGGAGAGCCGTTCGGGGGCCATGTAGTCCCACGAGCCGATCAGGTCGCCGGACTGGGTCAGCACGGTGGCGTCGGGCGAGGTCTCGCGGGCGATGCCGAAGTCGGCGAGGTAGGCGCGCCCGGCCCCGTCGACCAGGATGTTGGAGGGCTTGACGTCCCGGTGCACCAGGCCGGCCTCGTGGGCGGCGTCCAGCGCGCGGGCGACCTGGCGCAGCACGGCCAAGGCCCGGTCCTGGTCCACCTGGCCCTGTCCCATCATGCGCCGCAGGTCGGTGCCGTCGACCAGTTGCATGTCGAGGAACAGCTGGCCGTCGATCTCGCCGAAGTCGTGCACCGGCACGATGTTCGGGTGGCTCAGCGAGGCCGCCAGCCGGGCCTCGCGCTGGAACCGGGCCCGGAACTCGGGGTCGGCCACCGAGGCGGGCAGCTTCTTCAGCGCCACGACCCGGTCGTGCACCGTGTCGTGCGCCCGGTACACCACGCCCATACCGCCCTGGCCGAGCATGCCGAGGATCCGGTACGGCCCGAAATCGGCCTCGTCGGTCACCGCCACTCCCCCATCTCGCGATCGGTCCACCCTACTGAGATCCCCCGACACCCCCGCGGGTTCCTACGCCATCCGGCCGCCGCGACCCGCGTGTGCGGAGCGATCTTCCCCCGCGCGGTCGCCGGGCGAAGATCCGCCCCGGGTTCTCCGGCGACTTCGAGGTGCGCCCGACCGGTGACGCGCCGGCCGGCCACCGCTTTCCGGTCCTCTGTGGACTGACCGCGCCAGGCACGCACGTCCACAAGTGCGACCGGCGGACGTGGTGCGGTGAGCGGGGAACGGGCTCGTCGCGCAAACCGGGCGGCACCGCGCCGGACGAGCGCGCGGTGCGAGACGCCGTCGCCCAAGCCCTCGACGCTGTCGAATAGTTTCGAAACGTTTCGAATGCGCTGACCTCCCCACACCTCAGGTCAGCGCACCGAAGCGCGTCTCAGTACGGCCTTGCCGGCACTATCTGTTTCGGTCAATACTGCTAAAAGTTTCAGGCCTGGAACACGACGACGTCCCCAGTGCTCCCCAGAAGGTGCCAAACATGAAGCTGACATCGAGGTCAGTGTCGCGCGCCGCGCTCGTGTCATCGGTGCTCGCCGCCGTGACCATGAGCGCCGGCCTGCTCGTGGCGACCTCCGCGAACGCCGCGACCACGCTCGGCGCGTCCGCGGCCCAGTCGGGCCGCTACTTCGGCACGGCCGTGGCCGCGAACAAGTTGAGCGACTCGACGTACGTGGGCATCCTGAACCGCGAGTTCGACATGGTCACCGCCGAGAACGAGATGAAGATCGACGCGACCGAGCCGAACCAGAACCAGTTCACCTACGGCAACGCCGACCGCA